>CALXDJ010000025.1 GCA_944387035.1 uncultured Oscillospiraceae bacterium
AAACGCTCCAGCTCACCGACGTCCTCAGACTCTTTGATCTTTTCTGCCTGTTTCTCAGCTTCTTTGTACTCTTTCATACCACACCACACTTCCCTCTCTTTTTTCGTATTCGTTTCGCAGTAACCCCGGATCATTTCAATCACGCTTTTTAGAGCATTTTATATCACAATCGTGGTTCTGTCATCCATTGAGTACTCATGTGAGCATCGTGCCAGCTTTGTACCCAGTGTTTGGTTTGCCGGAGGATAGGTCCGTCCTTTGGGCGATGCTGCCCAAAACCATCATGTCAATGCTCCCACAGCAAGACGGTTTTGGTACAGTATGCAAGTCCGTTCTGTTATACATAGCCTCAGCAGTACATCATACTTTTGCTCTGTCCACGCCCCTTTACTGATTACTCCCCAATGATCTTGACTTTATGGCACTTTAAGATTACACTTATCAATGGGTATTCTTTTTGGTTTTCAAGCAGCTGTGATTTTATGCAACGAGCACATAAAATAGGCTTCGGGATTATCTTTGAATACCCCATAATAAAACGCGTAAACCATGAAACTAATCAATTCTTTCAGATGCTCGTTATGAATTGAGAAAGTAGTTGTGTGTGACTTTGAGTAGTCCCCCTATGTTTCATTGCTTTACACGGCAAAATCGAGCCAAGGGATGTGTATCGTTGGCTTTGTTTTGGTGCGTGTAAAGCAACTATATCCGTTATTTGCTGCCACGCTCATTACAAAGAGCGTGGCTTTTTTTGGCTCAGAAAGGAGGCGTACTATGACGAAAAAAGTGTCTGGCAAAACCCATACTCAAGAACATCTGAATACCTGGGCCAATCAAAACAATCCAAACAATAAAGCTTACAGAGCTGAGTTAAACAATCACAGCAGCCAGCTCAATCCCAACCGCACGCATCAGCAAAAACATCATGCACAAAGACGCTATCAAAAGTTGGGACACGTGGAATGGACACCAGATTATCCTGAATGGGATGATTGAACAACATGTGAAAATGCATCTCTTGCCCAATGTATCCTTGGGTGTTCATTATCCAAATCCAAGATAGACAGCAGAAATTGGAAAAGCAAATAGATAATATAAGTAAAAAATCCCGAATGCTTTTGCATTCGGGATTTTTTTGGTGGAGATGGCGGGAGTTGAACCCGCGTCCGAAAGCGCTTAAACGGGATTTTCTCCGGGCGCAGCCGATTATTGCGGGAGTCTTGCTCTCCCCGTTCCCATCACTGCAGGCAAACCGGCACGCCGGCAGGTCAGGTGAGCTTCATGATGTGTGGCGCAGGCAAAGCTTACTGCACGCACATTTACCGCTAAACGACGCCCTCCCCGGCTCGCGGTCCTTCCGGGTCGGACGGCCGCCTTTAATTAGGCAGCAATAGCAACAGTGTTGTTGTTATTTAATTTATAAATTGCCCGTTTTATGGCGGTCAGGCGCCGCCGCCCGCTGATCCCGCCTCCACACCCCCGTCGAAACCGGTACATCCCCATGGTTCGACCGCATGCAGGCGGATCATCTCATTTGGAATCATAACACACTTCCACCCGGAAGTGTGTTACGATTCCGTGACATTTTACGTTTTGACCATCTTGACCAGGACCTCAGACGGCATCAGCTTGGCCAGCAGCCGGTAGGTCTTGTAAAACAGCCGGGGCGTATAGATCGTTCGCCCCGCCCGGGCCGCCCGCAGCGCGCCGCCGGCTACCCGGACCTGGTCACAATAGGGCAGCATTTCAAACATCCGGGAATTGCCCGTAATGCCGCCCACATCCAGGAACTCCGTCTTCATGGGGCCGGGACACACTGCCGTCACCCCGATCTTCCGGCTGCGCAGCTCCTCCGCCAGGCCAATGGTATAGGACGAAACATAGGCCTTGGTGGAGGAATACACCGTCAGCCGGGGATTGGGGCAGAAAGAGGCAATGGAAGAGACATTCAGAATCCGGCTTCCGGCACTCATATACGGCACCGTCATATGGGTAATGGCCGTCAGCGCCCGGACATTCAGGTCCACCATCCGGGTCTGGGAGGCAAGTTCCGTCTGCCCCACATTCCCCAGATAGCCGCACCCGGCATTGTTGATCAGCAGCACTACCTCCGGCTGCTCGCCCCGGAGCTTTTCCTGATAAGCCAGAAAGCTCATGGAATCGCACAGATCCAACGGAAAGCAGACGACGCTCTTGCCCGCAAGCGTCTTGGCCATCTCCTCCAGCCGGTCTCCCCGCCGGGCGATCAGCCAATAGCACTCAATTTCAGGAAATACTTCCTCAATCTGACGGACAAACTCGCGTCCCAATCCGGAGGACGCACCTGTTACAATGGCGGTTTTCATTCCGGATGCCTCCTTTTTATTCGACCGAGCCCTCAGTGGGTAATGGGATCAGGATACTCCACACCCTGGGTATCCACCCGGATGGACTGAATCACCACGTCCTTTTTCGGCTTGTCGTTCATCATGTTCCGGGGCACCCGGGAGATGTCAATGGCGATCTCCGCGCCTTCCGTCACCTGACCGAAAGCGGCATACTGCCCGTCCAGATGGGGCGCCGGAGCCACCATGATGAAGAACTGGCTGCCCGCAGAGTTGGGAGCCATGGTCCGGGCCATGGAGAGCACGCCGGTGGTATGGACCAGGTCGTTTTCCCGGAAGCCGTTGGCGGCAAACTCGCCGTCAATCTCATAGCCGGGGCCACCCATGCCGTTGCCGTTGGGGCAGCCGCCCTGGATCATGAAGCCGGGGATCACCCGGTGGAAGATCAGGCCGTCATAAAAGCCCTTGTTGGCCAGGGAAATAAAGTTGTTCACCGTATTGGGGGCCTTCTCAGGGTACAGCTCAGCCGTCATAACCCGGCCGTCTTCCATGGTAATGGTAGCAATAGGATGATTCATCTCAGACATTCTATTCATTCCTTTCTTAGATCATGTCCGCCCAGACATGGTGCTTCTTCAAATACGCGATCAGCAGGGGGAAGTTTTCCATGCTGCGCTCGCACCGGGCCAGCACCCGGCCGTTTTCCCCCATGAGCTTGGGGTTTTCACTCAGATCCCGGCGCACCGAGACAATCTCCTCCACGCCGAACTCCCAGCTCTTTCCAAACAGGTCCCGGTAGAACAGCCGCTCACCCCGGACTTCCAGGCGGTGATTGCGGTACTTGGCCAGAATGACCAGCCCCGCCAGCACCGACAGCACGCAGATACCCAGCATATTCAGCTGGAGCTCTCCGCTGGATACCGCGCTCCATGCCGTGGTGCCGCCGAAGGCCACCAGCACAATCACGCCCATAGCCAGCATGGTCTTGCCCTGCCGGAGGGTAAACGTCTCCGGCACCTGTTCCGGCGGGATCTCCGGGAACCGGGGCGCTGCTTCTTTGCCCTTGGCACTCATCTGCTGTTCCTCTCCTTCATGGTGCGGTCCATCTCCCGGTCGGCATCCCGCCGGGCAGCTGTGGCCCGCTTATCGTAGTTCTTCTTGCCCTTGCAAAGGCCAATCTCCAGCTTTACCCGGGCATCCCGGAAGTACACGGACAGCGGCACCAGAGTATAGCCGTCCTTCTGGACCAGAGCCTGGAGCTTGCGGATTTCCCGCTTGTGCATCAGAAGCCGCCGGGTCCGGACGGGATCCTTATTGAAAATGTTTCCTTTTTCATAAGGAGAAATATGCATCCCGTGGACGAACAGCTCTCCGCCCTTGATGGTGCAGTAGGCGTCCTTGAGGTTCAGCGTACCCGCCCGGATCGACTTGACCTCCGTGCCGAACAGCTCCACACCGGCCTCATAGCGGTCCTCCACGAAGTAGTCGTGAAAGGCCTTGCGGTTTTGGGCCGCGATTTTAATTCCTTTTTTCTCCGTGGGAGACACCTCCATTTTTCAATGGTATCGGGGGATAGTATACCATGCCTCGGCACATTCTTCAAGAGAAAGAACGGGCTTTGCATTTGAGGCCGGGCGTGCTATAATAATTGGATAATTGACAGCTTTATAAAAAAACAAACATGAGGTGTAACAGCATGGAAGCAATGATGGACCTGACGGAGAAAACGCTCAGTCGGGAGGAAAAATACAGCGGACCGCTCTTTAGTGTGCACACCGATCAGGTGCTTTTGCCCAACGGGCAAACCTCCTATCGGGAAGTGGTGGAGCATGTGGACGGCGTCGCCGTGCTGGCGCTGGACGAGCGGAACAACGTACTGGCCGTGCGTCAGTACCGCTATGTCTTTGGACGGACTCTGCTGGAGCTGCCCGCCGGCAAGCTGGACCCCGGCGAGGACCCGGTCACCGGCGCTTTGCGGGAGCTCAAGGAGGAAACCGGCGCCGTGCCGGACACGTTCCTGCCCCTGGGGCGCATTTTGCCCGCGCCGGGCTGTTACAGCGAGGTGCTGCATCTGTTCCTGGCCCGGAACCTGCACATGGGGGAGCAGCATCTGGACCCCGGCGAATTCCTGCACGTTGAGCGCATCCCCTTTGATGAGATGGTCCACCGCTGCCTGGACGGAGAAATCGAGGACGCCAAAACGGTGGCCGCCGTGCTCAAGGCTAAAGTCCAGCTGAATCTCTGATGATCAAAAACGGAGGGTATGGATGAACAATCAACAAAAGACCGTCCTGATTGTGGAGGACGAGAAAAATATTGTGGATATCCTGCGCTTCAACCTTCAGCGGGAGGGATACCAGACCTGTGAGGCCTATGACGGAGCCGACGGCCTGGCCAAGGCCCGGTCCGAAAATCCGGACCTGATCCTGCTGGATGTGATGCTGCCCCAGATGAATGGCTTCGACGTCTGCCGCACCCTGCGCCAGGAGCGCAACAATGTCCCCGTCATCATTCTCACCGCCCGGGAGGAGGAGACGGACAAGGTCTTCGGCCTGGAAATCGGAGCCGACGACTATATCACCAAGCCCTTCTCCATGCGGGAGCTCATTGCCCGGGTGGGCGCCAATATCCGCCGCACCGCCATGGCCGCTCCCTCCTCCTCCGCCGCGGACGCGGCCATGCCCGTGGCCGGGGATCTGGCCATCAACACCGACAGTCACCAGGTCTACCGCAGCGGAAAGGCCATCGATCTGACCCAGAGGGAATATGAGCTGCTGACCTTCCTGGCCAGCCACCCCAACAAGGTCTATTCCCGGGTGGATCTGATGGAACAGGTCTGGAACTACGGCTATGTGGGCGACGATGTGCGCACCGTCGATGTGACGGTGCGGCGGCTGCGGGAGAAAATCGAAAGCGACCCCGCCAATCCGGTCTATATTCTCACCCGTCGGGGCGCGGGTTACTATTTCAGCGTCTGACGGTCCGGCACCGGACCGCCGCCCCGGAAAGGAGAGGGTATCTTGTTCCGCAGCCTGCACATGAAGCTGACGCTGATCCTGCTGCTGCTCATCACATCGCTGATGGCCGTGGTGGGCGCATTTTTGACCACCAGCGTTTCCAGCTTCTACATCAACAGCTTCTATCAGCAGATGGATGATGTCTTCGGCGCAGACCGCCGGGAATTCATTCTCTCCCTGCGTCAGGCCGCCGCCCAGGACAACGGCGCCGAGGCCGTGGAGGAGATTCTCAAAGCCAACGCCGGCTCACTGGGCGTGGATTACCGCACCCGCAACTACTTTGTGCTCGACGGCACCACCGGATCGTATCTGGGCGGCTCCGCCGACGCCTCCGCACTGCCCCGGGAGCAAAGCGCCAACCTGCTCACCGCCCGCAATGCCGTGGTCCAAAAGGATGAGACCACCGTGGGAGACGACAGCGACATCACCGCGGCCTATATGGATCTGGCCGTTCCCATTCTGGGGGGCGACAACGCCTTTATCATTTATATTCTGGATAACAAAGAGACGGTCTCGGATCTCAACAGCCAGCTCTTTTTCATCATCATGCAGGCCCTCATCATCGGTCTTTTGATTTCCGTGCTGCTGAGCTTTCTGCTCTCGAAAACCATGGTGGGTCCCATTGAAAAGCTCACCGCGGGTGCCGAGCGGGTAGCCGCAGGCGACTTCGGCAGTGAGCTGCCCGTGGAATCCACCGATGAGATCGGCATTCTCACCGGTACCTTCAACGAGATGGCCGGCGTGCTGCAATCCACCCTGGCCGCCATGGAAAATGAGCGCAACAAGCTGGACACTCTGTTCCTGCATATGACCGACGGCGTCGTGGCGTTCGATCATGCCGGCCACCTGATCCATTGCAACCCGGCCGCCAAAACCATGCTTCAGCGGGACATCCCCAATACCTGCACCTATGAGGAACTGTTTGCCGACATCTGCTCGTTCCAGGACGTGCTCTCCCTCCAACGGCCCAACCACGCCGAGGGTGAGAAATGGGTGGGAGACCGGATTTTGGAGCTGTATCTCGCTCCGTTCTCCGACCAGGAGCAAGGCGGCGTACTGATCCTTCTCCACGATGTAACAGAACAGCACCGCAACGAAGAGCGCCGCAAGGAATTCGTGGCCAACGTCTCCCATGAGCTGCGCACCCCTCTGACCAACGTGCGCAGCTATGCGGAAACCCTGCGGGATGCCGAGGGCGATATCCCTCAGGATATGGCCAACAACTTCCTGGATATCATCATCACGGAAACGGACCGGATGACGCATATCGTACAGGATCTGCTGACCCTCTCCCGGCTGGATGCCGGCAATGCGGAGCTGGTCCTCTCCCGCTTCCCCTTCGGAGAAGCCATCGAAAGCGTGGTGCGGGCCAACGCCCTCAACGCGCAGCAGCGCGGTCACCAACTGATCTATACTCCCCAGGAAAGTCTTCCCCTGATCGTGGGAGACCGCAGCCGGCTGGAGCAGGTCATGATGAACGTCATCGGCAATGCCATCAAGTACACCCCTGACGGCGGACACATCCGCATCACTGCCGGCTCCACCGAGGACAGCGTGTGGATGGATGTGTGCGACGACGGCATCGGTATTCCGGAAAAGGACCGGGAACGGATCTTCGACCGGTTCTACCGGGTGGACAAGGCCCGCTCCCGGGAATCCGGAGGAACCGGCCTGGGACTGTCCATCGCCCGTGAAATTGTGCAGCGCCACCACGGTACCATCGCCCTGGCTCCTCATGAGGGTCCCGGCACCACCATCCGTCTGACACTGCCCATCGCCCAGGAGCGCACTGCCTCCTGATCGCATCTGTTTCCCATAACAAAGGAGGTCTGGCATGGACGCAAAACGGCGCAACCATCGGGATTTTCTGCAAAACATCATCATCTCCCTGCTCTCTTTGTCTGCCGTAATTCTCATTGCCCAGACCCAGATCTATTCTCTGGGCGACAGCAGCGAGTACTTCCAGCAGTTTTTGGGCGGCGATTCCGCAGAGGCCAACACCGCCGTGCAGTCCGTCTCCCTTTCTTCTCCCCTGCGGGTGGCCGTTTCCGGCACCTATGGCCGGTACGGTGATGTGGACCTGGTCACCTCAGACGAGTCCTTCCGCCAGCTGGGCAGTCTTCTCGGCGAGGCTCTGGGATCTGCCCAGCAGTCGATCTCCTGCTCCCAGGAGTCCTTTGCGGCGGCACTGAACCGTCCATCCATTTATTACGACTTTCTCAACCCCCAACCCCTGTCCATCTTGGCTACGGAGCTGGGTGCCGAGGTCACATCCGATACGTTTGTGCGTTCGCTGCTGCTCTCCGACAACGGAGCCAACAGTATCCAGCTCTACTTCTGGGACGGGGCGGACTCTTTTCAGGTCTGCGCCACCGCCCTTACCCCCTCGGATCTGGATGCTCTGATCGGCCAGTATGAGCAGGGCAACGCCTTCTTTGCCTCAGACCGGGCAGCTCTGGATGAGACATTCGCGGCGCTGGCGCCGTGGTCTCTCTTCCTCCAAACCACTCCGGAGCTCCCCGTCTTATCTGCCCAGCCCATGCAAACCGACACCGACGCCCTGCTCACCGCTCTGCACTTCAATCCCCGAACCAACTACCGCTATCCCGATTCCAGCGGCGCCGAGGTCATCGTGGAGGGAGACCGTTCCGTGCACATCCGCCCCGATGGAACCGTATTCTACCGAAGCGGCAGCGAAGCGACTTTGACCATCGACGTCGCTGATCCCGACGCCCCTGCCATTGCGGAGGCCGTTTCTGAAACCTCCGCACTGGTCAGCGAGCTGCTCAGCGACACCGGAGAGGCCTCCTTCTATCTGGAAAGCGTTGCCCAGACCGGCACCAGCATGGTGCTGCGCTATGGGTATCAAATCAACGGCACCCCCATCCGCTTTGCTGACGGCGGTACCGCTGTGGAAATCACTCTGACCGGCAGTGTGATCTCCTCCCTGTCTTTGCGCCTGCGAACCTATACCGCCACCAGTGAGCTTTCCCTGCTGCTGCCCTTGCCCCAGGCCTTGGCCATAGCCGCTCAACACCCGGGAGCCGAACTTTCCATTGGTTATACTGACAGCGGTGCCTCTTCTGTCAGCGCCTGCTGGCTGTCGGATTAAGACGCCCCAAAGGAGTCTTTTATGGATCGATATCGCCTGAAAAACATCATCATCCTGATTTTGAGCTTAATGAACGTGTTCCTGCTGGCCTCACTGGCCATTCGGGAGGGCGCTCGTCAATCAGCCAAAGAAACCGCTGTGGAACAGATGGTATCCCTCTTTGCCGCTGACGGCATCACTCTGGACCCGGATGTCATCTCCGATGAAACCCCGCCGGCAAGCCGCTCTCTGACCCGCAGCACCGATCTGGAGCGCCGCGCCGCTACGCTGCTGCTGGGCACCGCCCTCTCCTCTTCCGACCAGGGAGGCGGAATCTCCTCATACAGCAGTGACCGAGGCGCGGCTCAATTTCGTTCCGGCGGCAGTTTTGACGTCAGCGGCACACTCTGCCAGGAGAATCCTACCGACTTCTGCCAGGATTTCTGCCGGGAATTCGGCTATTCCAAGCCCGTCTTTCAACTGGATACAAACGCCACCGGTACCGGCACGGCCGTCTTTTTGTGCGATGGACTGTCTGTGTATAACTGCACCCTCACTTTCACCATTACGGAAGGGGTCCTGACCTCCGTCAGCGGCACACTGCTGCCCCAGACTTATACAGAACTCGCCTCGGATGTAGAGCCGCTCTCCGCCTCCGCCGCGCTGACGGCCTTCCAGAAGGTCCGGCGGGAAACCAGCGCCGTCGTCTCCTCTGTCACCGAGCTGGAGCTGTGCTTGGAGTATCAAAGCTCCTCCACCACCTCCATGACCTTGATTCCCGCCTGGTGCATCGTCACCAACACCGGAGAATATTATGTGAACTGTTCCACAGGCACTGTTACATTCGGTGGAATCTTATGAAATTTTCATATTTTTTGACTTTTTCCGGAAGCCGGGCAGGAATGATTTGCAATTCCTGCCCGGTCATGCTATAATAGGTCCACAATGGCTGATGCCGCTTTCCCTGCGCTGTTCATTCCTTCCGGCAATCCCTGCGCCTGCCGGCGCTGCGGGTCTGCCGGAGTCACTTCGTTTGTTCCCCCGTGGGTATGTTTTCTGACCGCGGGGGTAAACTGTCCTTACTACCATTGGTCTGTCGCGGGAAGCAAGCCGATACAAAAGAATCTGTTCCTTTAAAGAGAGGGTCAAGCTTTGGCTAAGTATATTGTACAGGGCGGAAAGCCCCTGTTTGGAGAGGTCGAAATCAGCGGCGCGAAAAACGCCGCCGTTGCCATCATCCCCGCCGCCCTTCTGGTGGACGGGGTTTGCCGCATTGAAAACATTCCTCAGATTTCCGATGTGACGCTCTGTCTGCGCATTTTGGAAGAGCTGGGGGCTAACATTCGCTCCATCAACCGCCATACTGTGGAAATTGACGCCCGTCATATCCACTCTACCCGGACCAGCTATGAACTGGCCCGCAAAATCCGTGCCTCCTACTATCTGATCGGTGCCCTGCTGGGCCGCTTTGGTCAGGCGGAAGTCGCCATGCCCGGCGGATGCAACTTCGGCGTGCGCCCCATTGATCAGCACGTCAAAGGCTTTGCCACCCTGGGCGCCAAGGTGGTGGTAGAGGGCGGCTTTATTCACGCCTCGGCGGAAACCGGCCGTCTGCACGGTGCCAACATCTATCTGGATGTCGTCTCCGTGGGTGCTACCATGAACATCATGATGGCCGCCGTCATGGCAGAGGGCAATACCATCATCGAAAACGCCGCCAAGGAGCCCCACATCGTGGATCTGGCCAACTTCCTCAACTCCATGGGTGCCAACATCCGCGGCGCCGGAACCGACACCATCAAGATCCGGGGCGTGGACCATCTCACCGGCGGTTCCTATGCCATTATCCCCGACCAGATCGAGGCCGGCACCTATATGGCCGCCGTAGCCGCTACCGGCGGTCAGGTTCTGGTGAAGAATATCATTCCCAAACATATGGATTGTATCACCGCCAAGCTGCAGGAGTGCGGTGTCGAGGTGGAAGAGCGGGAGGATACCCTTCTGGTCCGCCGGACCGGCAAGCTGCAGAAGGCCAACGTCAAGACCCTGCCGTATCCCGGCTTCCCCACCGACATGCAGCCTCAGATCACAGCCGTTCTCTGCCTGGCGGAGGGCACCTCTCTGGTGACGGAAAGCGTGTGGAACAGCCGTTACCAGTACGTTGACGAGCTCAAGCGCATGGGCGCCCATATCCAGGTGGACGACAAAACCGCCGTGGTGGAGGGTGTGGACCATCTCACCGGCGCCCCCATCCAGGCCTGCGACCTGCGGGCCGGCGCCGCCATGGTCATTGCAGCCCTGGCCGCCCAGGGCCAGAGTGAGATCAGCTGTGTCCAGTACATTGAACGCGGCTACGAGGATATTGTGGAAAAGCTGCGGGCTCTGGGCGCAGACATCCGGTCTGTGGAGGACCCCTGTGAGGGCGCGGAACTGGAAGCCCACATCAGCTGAATATTCCACTTTTCAACATGCAGCATCTGTGCGTCCGCTGAGGAGGATGACGACCCTTAGTCGGCGTTCTCTCAGGCGGGCGCTTACTTTTTATTTAGAGCGAGGGAAATTCTTTTGACCACCGTACATACCCTGGCCAGCGGTTCCTCCGGAAATGCCCTGCTGCTTTGCAGCGACACCACCCGGATTCTGCTGGACACCGGCATCTCCTGCCGCCGGATCACCACTGCCCTGCGGGAGCTGGATCTGTCGCCCGAGGCACTGGATGCCATTCTCATCACCCATACCCATACCGATCATATCGCAGGCCTGCAGACCCTGATCAAGCGCACGCCCCTGCCCATCCTGGCCACGGACCGGACCTGCCGGGAGCTGGAATACCGGATCGCCGGCATTCAGGATGTGCTCCAGCCCCTTCCCGTCTGCCGCCCCACGGTGCTGGGCGGGTGCACTGTCACCGCCATTCCCACCGCCCATGACGCTCCGGGCAGCTGCGGCTACCGGATCGACACCGCCGACGGCGCCGTGGGTCTGCTGACCGACACCGGCTATGTCACGGAGGAAGCCCAGGAGATTCTGCCCGGCGCGGACCTGGTGTTTCTGGAGGCCAATCACGACATCGAAACCCTGCGCAGCGGTCCCTATCCCTATTATCTCAAACAGCGGATTCTGGGGACCCAGGGGCATCTTTCCAACGAGGATTCCGCCCGCTTTGCTGTCACGCTGGCCCAGGCCGGGGCGTCGGAAATCGTACTCTCTCACCTGAGCCGGGAAAACAACACCCCTGCCATGGCCCGGTTCGCCGTGGAGACGGCGCTCTCCGCAGCGGGACTTGCCCCGGCACTGTCCGTAGCTCCCCGGGATACCCTGAGCGCCGCCCACATCGTGGGCAGGAGGGTGCTATGCAGAAGGTAACCGTTTTGTGCGTCGGCAAGCTGAAGGAACGTTTTTATATGGACGCCGCGGCGGAATACGCCAAGCGCCTGTCCCGCTTTTGCCAGCTGGAAATTGTGGAGCTGCCGGAAGAGCGGCTGCCGGACAATCCCTCCCAGGCCCAGATCGACGCGGCATTATCCCGGGAGGGCGAGGCCATCCGGGCCCGCATTCCCGCCGGTGCTGCCGTGACGGCCCTGTGCGTGGAGGGGCAGCCCTGCTCCAGTGAAGAGCTGGCCCAACGCATGGCCCGGTGGGCCAATCAGGGGGAGGGACGGCTGGTGTTCCTCATCGGCGGCTCCTTCGGCCTGCACCCTTCGGTCAAGGCGCTCTCTTCCCTGCGCCTTTCCATGTCTCCCATGACCTTTCCTCATCATCTTGCCCGGGTGATGCTGCTGGAGCAGATCTATCGGGCCTATCAGATCAACGCCGGTTCCCGTTATCACAAGTAACGGTTTTCCAGATATATTATAGAGGAGGAGCAGTACTATGGATTTCATGAAGGAATATGAGAAATGGCTCTCCAGTCCCGCACTGAGCCAGGACGAGCGCGCGGAGCTGGAGGCGATCCGCAGCGATCCCAAGGAGATTGAGGCCCGGTTTTACGGCCCTCTGGAGTTCGGCACCGCCGGACTGCGGGGCACCATGTACACCGGACTGCACAACATGAACATCCACGTCATCCGCTGGGCCACCCAGGGCTTTGCCGACGTCATCTGTGCCGAGGGTGAGGAGGGCAAGCGCCGGGGCGTGGCCATCTGCATGGACTGCCGGAACCACTCCATGGAGTTTGCCCGGGCCGCCGCTGAGGTGTGCGCCGCCAACGGCATCCACGTGCGGATCTTCGAGTCCCTGCGTCCCACTCCCGAGCTGAGCTTCGCCGTGCGGGAATACCACTGCCAGGCAGGCATCAACGTCACCGCCAGCCACAACCCCAAGGAGTACAACGGCTACAAGGTCTACTGGGAGGACGGCGCCCAGCTGCCGCCCCACCACGCCGACGCCATTGCCAAGCGCCTGAGCGAGATCGACATTTTCAACGACATCCGCTCCATGCCCTACGACGAGGCTGTGAAAACGGGCATGATCGAGGTCCTGGGTGCCGAGACCGACGAAAAGTTCCTCGCCAACGTCATGGCCCAGGTCAACGATCCCGATACCGTGGCCAAGGTGGCAGACACCTTCAAGCTGGTCTACACCCCCTTCCACGGCACCGGCCACAAGCTCATTCCCGAGGCCCTGCGGCGGATGGGCATCCGGCACCTGATCTGTGTGCCCGAGCAGATGGTCATTGACGGCAACTTCCCCACGGTGGTCTCTCCCAACCCGGAGAATCCCGAGGGCTTCGCCCTGGCTGTGGAACTGGCCAAGAAGGAAGGCGCCGACTTCATCCTGGGCTCTGACCCCGACGCCGACCGCGTGGGCATCATGGTCAAGACCAAGAGCGGCGAGTTCAAGGTCATCTCCGGCAACCAGACCGGCGTTCTGATGCTGGACTATCTGATCGGCGCCATGAAGCGGGCCGGAAAGCTTCCGGAAAAGCCTGTGGCCCTCAAGACCATCGTCACCACCGAAATGGCCCGCAAGGTGGCTGAGGTCAACGGCCTTTCCTGCTACGACACCTTCACCGGCTTCAAGTTCCTGGCCGAGAAGAAGGATAAGCTGGAATCCTCCGGCGAGGGGAAGGTCATCTTCTCCTACGAGGAGTCCTACGGCTACATGTTCGGCGACTACGTCCGGGACAAGGACGCCGTCACCGCCTCCCTGATGCTCACGGAGATGGCCGCCTGGTACGCTGCTCAGGGCATGACCCTGGCCGACGCCCTGGATGCCCTCTTTGAAAAGTACGGCTACTACGCCGAAAAGACCTACAACCTGGTCATGCCGGGTCTGGACGGTCTCAAGGACATGGCCAACCTCATGCAGTCCCTGCGTCAGAATCCTCCCGCCCAGCTCTCCGGCGTGGACGTGGTGGCCCGCAAGGACTATCAGGATGGATCTGTAGTGGACTGCGCCACCGGCGCCCTGTCCACTATGGAGCTGACCGGCTCCAACGTGCTGCGCTTCGAGATGGCCGACGGCACCTCCGTCATCGTCCGTCCCTCCGGCACGGAGCCCAAGATCAAGGTCTACATCCTCACTCAGGGCAAAGACGCCGCCGACGCTGCCGCCAATCTGGAAAAATACGGCAAGTGGGTGGACACCCTGAAAAAATAATCCAGCTGCATAGACAGGCTCCGGAGACCCCTCCGGAGCCTGTTTTCTTCCCCCTGCCGCCCCACACAAAGTTTTGTCCTCTCCCGCTGCGTTTTTTGTATACTCACCCAGCAATCTCCCGTTGACAACCATGGCGCTTTCCGATATTATAATATGTCGAATGAATGCAAGAGGAAGGAGAAATCCCATGAGTCTGCTGCTTACCGGCGGAGCCGTTTTCCTTGACGGCACGTTCCAAACCGCTGATGTCGCCATCGACCAGGGCCGTATTGTTTCTGTTTCCCCCTCCCTTCCCCGGGACGGCTTTTCGGTCATTGAACTGCATAACCGTCTCCTTGTTCCAGGTTTCGTTGATGTTCACGTTCATCTTCGGGAGCCTGGTTTTTCTTATAAGGAGACCATTTACTCCGGCACGGCGGCAGCCGCCGCCGGCGGCTACACCGCCGTCTGCGCCATGCCCAATCTCAAGCCCGTGCCCGACAGCCTGCCGGCCCTCCAGGTCCAGCTGGACGCCATCGCCAAACACGCCAAGGTGCATGTCTATCCCTACGGCGCCATCACCTGCGGCGAACAGGGCCAGGAGCTGGCGGACCTCGCCGCCATGGCCCCCTATGTGGCGGGCTTCTCCGACGACGGCCGCGGCGTGCAGTCCGACGAGATGATGCGCCGGGCCATGGAGCTGGCCAAGTCCCTGGACAAGCCCATTGTGGCCCACAGCGAGGACGAGGCCTATCTGCCCAAGGGCTGGTGCGTCCACGACGGCGTGTATGCCCGGGCCCACGGTCTCACCGGCAACCCCTCTGAGAGCGAGTGGCGCCAGGTGGAGCGGGACCTCGACCTGGTGCGCCAGACCGGCTGCCGCTATCACCTCTGCCACATCTCCACCAAGGAATCCGTGGCGCTGATCCGCCAGGCCAAGGCCGAGGGTCTGCCCGTCTCCTGTGAGACCGGTCCCCACTACCTGCTTCTTTGCGACGAGGACCTGCAGGACCACGGCCGCTTCCGCATGAATCCCCCCATCCGCTCCGCGGCGGACCGGGATGCCCTGCTGGAAGGCCTGCTGGACGGCACCATCGACTGCATTACCACAGACCATGCCCCCCACTCCGCCCAGGAAAAATCCGGCGGCTTGCAGGGCAGCCTCAACGGCATTGTGGGTCTGGAGTGCGCCTTCTCCGTGCTCTACACCCAGCTGGTGGAGCCCGGCATTCTCCCTATGGAGAAGCTGGTTGAGACCATGTGCCTCAATCCCCGGACCCTCTTCGGCCTGCCCGGCGGCGTCATTGCCGAGGGTGCTCCGGCCGATCTCACCGTACTGGACCTGAACCGCCCCCATGTCATCGATTCCACCACCTTCCGCTCCCTGGGACGGGCCACGCCGTTTGACGGCTGGGCAGTCCGGGCCGGTGTGGCCATGACCATCTGCGGCGGCGAAATCGCCTTCGGCGACGTGCGCAATGAACAGGAGGACGTATGAAACAATCCCTCTTTACCTTGGAACACACCCGCCAGCTCACCGACGACACCTATGAGCTGGTGCTCTCCGGCGATACTTCCGCCATCACCGCACCGGGACAGTTTGTCAACATCCAGCTGCCCGGCCGCTTCCTCCGCCGCCCCATTTCCATCTGCAACTGGACCGATCAGGCATTGATGCTGCTGGTCAAGGTGGTGGGCGACGGCACCCGGGAGCTGGTGCGCTGCGTCCCCGGCACGGAGCTGGACGTGCTCAGCGGCCTGGGCAACGGCTTTGATCCCGCCCGGGCCGGGGCCCATCCCGTCCTGGCCGGCGGCGGCATCGGCATCGCCCCGCTCTACGGCCTGGCCCAGAGAATGCGGGACGCCGGACAAGCCCCCACTGTGGCGCTGGGCTTCCGCTCCGCCAAGGATGCGTTCTACCTGGAGGAGTTTGCCTCCCTGGGCTGCCGCCTCCTCATTGCCACCGAGGACGGCTCCCTGGGCACCCGGGGCTTTGTCACCGACTGCATCCGCAACGTGCCGGAGTGCGACTATGTCCTCTGCTGCGGCCCCCTGCCCATGCTCAAGGCAGTCCACAGCCTGCCCCAGCTCACTGACGGCCAGTTCAGCTTCGAGGCCCGCATGGGCTGCGGCTTCGGCGCCTGCATGGGCTGCTCCATCCCCACCCGGGATGGCTACAAGCGGGTGTGCAAGGACGGCCCCATTCTCTACAAGGAGGAGATCGTATGGCGAACCTGTCTGTGAATCTGGCAGGGGTGGAACTGAAAAATCCCATCATCCCCGCCTCCGGCACCTTCGGCTACGGCCGGGAGTATGCCGAGCTCTATGACCTGAACATTCTGGGCAGCTTTTCCTGGAAGGGCACCACCGGCGCGGCCCGGCTGGGCAATCCCCAGCCCCGGATCGCCGAGACTGCCGGCGGCATGCTCAACGCCGTGGGTCTCCAAAATCCCGGCATCGACGCCGTCATCGCCCGGGAGGTCCCCCACATCGCCGAAATCTTCCAGGGCCCGGTCATTGCCAACGTAGGCGGCTTCTCCCTGGATGAGTACGCCGAAAACTGCGCCAAGCTCAACGATGTGGACCAGGTGGCCATTCTGGAGGTCAACATCTCCTGCCCCAACGTCCATGCCGGCGGCAAGAACTTCGGCTGTGACCCCCACGCCGCCGCCGAGGTCACCCGGGCGGTAAAGGCCGTCACCAACAAGCCCGTTTTCATGAAGCTCACCCCCAATGTCACCGACATTGCCGAGATCGCCCGGGCCTGCGAAGACGCCGGTGCCGACGGGCTATGCCTCATCAACACCCTGCTGGGCATGCGGATCGATCTGAATACCAAGCGCCCGGTCATTGCCAACCGCACCGGCGGCCTCTCCGGCCCCGCGGTCTTCCCCGTGGCGCTGCGGATGGTATGGGATGTCTACGAAGCGGTAAAAATCCCCATCATCGGCTGCGGCGGCGTGTCCTCCGCCGAGGACGCCGCGGAGATGATGCTCGCCGGTGCCGCCGCCGTGGAGGTTGGCGCCGCCAACCTGGTGGACCCCATGGCCTGCAAAACCATCATCGAACACCTGCCCGCCGTGTGCCAGCGGCTGGGCGTGGACCATATTTCTGAACTGACTGGAGGAGCACATCATGGCTAAAGACATCATCATCGCACTGGATTTCCCCACCCGGGAGGAGACCCTGGCCTTTTTGGACCAGTTCCCCGCCGGAGAAAAGCCCTTTGTGAAGATCGGCATGGAGCTGTTTTACGCCGAAGGACCCCAGGTGGTCCGGGACATCAAGGCCCGGGGCCACAAGATCTTCCTGGATCTCAAGCTCCACGACATCCCCAACACGGTCAAGCGTGCCATGAGCGTGCTCAGCCACCTGGATGTGGACATGGTGAACCTCCATGCTGCCGGCGCCGGTGAGATGATGCGCGCCGCCCTGGAGGGTCTCACCCGGCCCGACGGCACCCGGCCCCTGCTCATCGCCGTCACCCAGCTGACTTCTACCGACGCCGCCGCGCTGAAAAATGAGCTGCTCATCAACGTCCCCATGGCGGAGACGGTCATGTCCTACGCCAAAAACGCCGCCCAGTGCGGCCTGGACGGCGTGGTGTGCTCTCCCCTGGAGGCGGCCCTGGTCAAGGAGCACTGCGGCGAGTCCTTCCTCACCGTCACCCCGGGCATCCGCTTTGCCGACTCCGCTGTGGGCGACCAGAAGCGGATCATGACCCCCGAGAAGGCGGGCAAGTCCGGCTGCGACTATATCGTGGTGGGCCGCCCCATCACCCAGGCCGAGGACGTGGTGGCCGCCTACCGCCGGGCCGTCAAGGACTTTTTGGGCGCCTGATCCATGGACCGGGGCGCGTTGTGGATTGTATTGGCGGTCTTTCTCATCACGCTGTTTCTGGGTCTCATTCTGATAGACCGCCTGCCCTACGGGTACACAGAGTGTGCCCTGGTGTATCTGGCCGCTGTGGTGGCCGCATCCGCCGCCTGGATTGGCCGGAGGAAGTAACACCTATTCGTTTGTATTCTGCCAAGGAGGATTTTGATTATGAGTTTGGAACGTATCATTGCCCATGACCTGCTGTCCATCGGCGCGGTGTTTCTGCGCCCCGATGAGCCCTTCACCTGGGCCAGCGGCATCAAGAGCCCCATCTACTGCGACAACCGCCTGACGCTCACCGCCCCCGCCGTCCGCACCCATGTGGAAGAGGGCCTGGTGGACCTGATCTGCAAGCACTATCCCAATGTGGAGGTCCTGATGGGTACCTCCACCGCCGGCATCGCCCATGCCGCCATCGTCGGCCATCTCATGGGGCTGCCCATGGGCTATGTCCGCTCCGGCAACAAGGACCACGGCCGCGGCAACCGCATCGAAGGCAAGCTGGAGAAGGGCCAGAAGGTCGTGGTGGTGGAGGACCTGATCTCCACCGGCGGCAGCTGCATCGAAGTGGTGGAGGCCCTGCGGGAGGCCGGTGCTGAGGTGCTGGGCATCGTGTCCATCTTCACCTACGGCCTCCAGAAGGGTCTGGACCGTCTGGCCGCCGCCAATGTCACCAATTTCAGCCTCTCCAATTTCGACGCCGTGTGCCAGGTCGCCGCTGACGAGGGGAAGATCCGTCCGGAGGATATCGAGCGGCTCAAGAAGTTCCGCGCCAACCCCTCCGACGAGAGCTGGATTCACTGAGGAGGAACCGCAATGCCCAGAAATATCATTGACATCACCGACCTGACGGTGGAGGAGATCGATCAGCTCATCGCCACCGCCGAGGACATCATCGCAAACCCTGCCAAATATCAGAGCGCCTGCGCCCACAAGCAGCTGGCCACCTTGTTCTTCGAGCCCTCCACCCGGACCCGGCTCTCCTTCGAATCCGCCATGCTGGCCCTGGGCGGCAGCGTGCTGGGCTTCTCCGAGGCCCAGAGCAGCTCTACCGCCAAGGGTGAGACCGTGGGCGACACCATCCACACCGTCAGCTGCTACGCCGACATCATCGCCATGCGCCATCCCAAGGAGGGCGCTCCCTATGCGGCGGCGCAGTTCTCCGAGGTGCCCATCATCAACGCCGGTGACGGCGGCCACAACCACCCCACCCAGACCCTGACGGACCTTCTGACCATCCACCGGGAAAAGGGCAAGCTCAACGGCTTCACCATCGGCTTCTGCGGCGACCTGAAATTCGGCCGCACCGTGCACTCCCTGGTCAACGCCCTGAGCCGCTATGACAACATCAACTACGTCCTCATCTCCCCCCTGGAGCTCAAGCTCCCCCGCTATGTCAAGGAAGAGGCATTCAAGAAGCGCGGCATCCCCTACACCCAGACCACCGATCTGGAATCCGTCATTCCCCAGCTGGACATCCTCTATATGACCCGTGTTCAGAAGGAACGTTTCTTCAACGAAGAGGAGTACCTGCGCTTGAAGGACAGCTATGTCCTCACTCCGGAAAAGCTGGTCAATGCCAAGGAGAACCTCTCCATCCTGCATCCCCTGCCCCGTGTCAACGAGATCTCCGTGGCCGTGGACCGGGATCCCCGCGCCACGTACTGGAAGCAGGTTAAAAACGGCAAGTTCATCCGCATGGCCCTCATCATGAAGCTGCTGGGCATCGAGGTCTGAGAAGGGAGTTGCAAGCATGAATATCGACAGCATCCAAAACGGCGTGGTTCTGGACCACATCCAGGCCGGCAAGAGCATGGACATCTACCGCTACCTCCATCTCGATGAGCTGGACTGCTCCGTGGCCATCATCAAGAACGTCCGCAGCGACCGCATGGGGAAGAAGGACATCATCAAGATCGACTCCCCCATGGAGGTGGATCTGGACGTGCTGGGCTATATCGACGCCAACATCACCGTCAACATCATCCGCAACGGCAAGCGTGTGGAGAAAAAGCACCTGGAGCTGCCCAAGAAGCTGGTGAACATCATCCACTGCAAGAATCCCCGCTGCATCACAGTCAGCGAGCCGCAGCTGGACGCCATCTTCCTGCTCAGCGACGCCGAAAAGCACACCTACCGCTGCGCTTACTGCGACACCGCCAAGGACAAGCGCTGATGATGGCACCGCCCCGCCGGATTGCATTCAACCCCTTTTCCGGCACCGCGGATTCCTGATTTCGCTTTCAATCTGCATTGCAGGAATTTTTTCCTGCAATGCAGATTTTTTCTTGCAGTTTTGATTGCATTTTCCCAAAAAACGGCGTATACTGCGGCGGATGACTACCACATGGAGGCAAACGAAACATGATGAAACAAATGACGCGCAGTCCGCTGTTCAGCTATGTCATCGTAGCGGGTCTGGCCTGTGTAATGGGACTGAGCTACGAACTCTTCGTCTTTCCCAACAGCTTCGCACCTGCCGGGATCAATGGTCTGACCACCATGATTCAATATCTGTTCCACATCAACATCGGCTATCTGTCGCTGCTGATCAATCTGCCGCTGATTCTGCTGGCCTGGACCAAGCTGGACCCGGATTTTGCCCGCAAGAGTCTGGTATTCGTACTGGTGTTTTCCGCTGTGACTCTGGTACTGGGACGGATGGACCTGAGCGGCATTGCCTATGACACCGGCTCCTCCGCCATTCTGGGACCTGTTGCGGCCGGCGTCATCAGCGGCGCGGTATACGGTGTGGTGCTCCGGCAAAACGGCTCCACCGGCGGTACGGACATCATCGCCGCCTGGGTGCGGAAAAAGCGCCCGGAGGCCAGCCTGGTCTGGGTAATCTTCATTCTCAATGCCTCGGTCGCGGTGCTGTCGTTCTTCGTCTACGGCTGGCAGTTCGAGCCGGTGATTCTCTGCCTGCTCTACTGCTATCTCAGCTCCCGCATCAGCGACAGTATTCTCAAGGGCGTCAAGTCGGCACTGAAATTCGAAGTGGTGACCCGGGAGCCGGAAGCCCTCTCCCGGCGGCTTTTGCAGGAGCTCCACCACGGCGTCACGGTGCTCCAGGGCGAGGGCATGTACTCCGAGACTCCCCGGGCCGTGCTGATCTGCGTGGTCAACCGCCATCAGATCGTCCGGTTCCAGGAAATCCTCTCCGAGTTCCCCGACGCCTTTGCCTACGTTTCCACCGTCAATGAGACCCTGGGCAATTTCAAGAAAGTAGCATGAAAAAACCGCGCGAAGCAATTGCTTCGCGCGGTTTTGATTTTCTTTACAGTCCCCGCCACTCTTCGGGCCGCAGGCGGCTGAGGTCATGCTCCGCCGCGTCGATGGTCCGCAGCATGGCGTCCCGATCCTGATTGAGCGTCCCCTTGAGCACCAGGTAGTTGCTGGCGTGATTCATCCGGAACACGCTGCCGGGACTGTCCAGATGCTCCATCAGCAGCCGGGTCTCCTTGAGCACCTGGGGCTGGTTGAGCAGCTGGAACTTGCCCTCATGGAGCCAGTCATACAACGGCGTCTCCGGCTCCACCATCAGAGTCAGCATGCCGATATACTCCGGATTCATGGCGTTGAAGGCCTTGGCCGTCTCAATGGCATGAGACTCCAGCAGCTCCGGACCGCCCAGACCGGTAATGGCCGTGACGGAAAGGGCAATTCCGCAGGCACGGACCTTCTGGCCCATCTCCACGATGTGGGCGGCAGTGTGGCCCTTGTGCATGAAGGTCAGAACCTCGTCGCAGCCGGACTCCAGGCCCATATAGACCATGGTCAGGCCCTTGGCCCGCAGGGTGCGCAGCTCCTCCTCCGTCCGGATCTGGATGCTGGAGGGAGAGGCATAGCTGGTGACCCGCTGGCACTCGGGAAACAGCTCCCGGACCGTATCCAGAATCACATACAGCTCCTCCGCCTTGCGCACCAGGGCGTCGCCGTCCGCCAGGAAGACTTTGTCCACATGGCGGTACATCTTCCGGGCCATGTGGAAATCCTCCAGGATTTCCTGCAGGGGCCGCAGGGCGAAGCGCTTTTCCTTGTACATGCTGCAAAAGGCGCAGGTATTGTGGCTGCATCCGTAGGTCACCTGGACAATGAGACTGTACGCCTCAGAGGGCGGACGGTAAACGCTGCCGTAATATCTCATACGCCCAGCTTCTCCAGTGCCGCCATCTTCAGGCACACGCACAGCACCTCAATGGCCTTCTCCAGTTCCTCCACCGGGGGCAGGGAGGGCGCAATGCGCAGGTTGCTGTCCTGGGGGTCCTTGCCGTAGGGGAAGGTGGCGCCGGCCCCGGTGAGGGTCACACCCAGCTCCTTGCACAGGGCCCAGGTCCGCTTGGCGGTGCCGGGCATGGCATTGAGGGAGATGAAGTAGCCGCCCTTGGGACGCTCCCAGCGGGCAATGTCCAGGGGTGCGATCTCCCGGTCCAGAGCGTCCAGCACAGCGTGGAACTTGGGACCCAGAATGGCCGCATGCTTCTTCATCAGCTCCAGGGTGTGGGCCTTGTTCTGAAGATAGAGCACATGGCGCTGCTGATTGACCTTATCGAAGCTGATGATCTGCACGGTCAGCAGCTTTTCCAGATAGCGCAGGTTCTCCACAGAGGAGGCGAAGCAGGACACACCGGCGCCGGGCAGGGTGATCTTGGACGTGGAGGCAAATTCGATGACCATATCCGGGCTGCCGGCATCGGCGCAGGCCTGGAGGATATCGGGGAACTCCACATACTCCCCTTCAAACTCATGGACGCAGTAGGCGTTATCCCACATGATAGTGAAGTCCGGCGCAGCGGGCTTCAGGGCAGCCATGCGGCGCACCGTCTCATCGGAATAGATCACGCCGTCGGGGTTGGAGTACTTGGGCACACACCAAATACCCTTGACTGCGGGGTCCTTGACGGCCTCTTCCACGGCATCCATATCCGGGCCGGTGCTGGTCATGGGAATCGTGATCATCTCAAAGCCGAAGGACTCCGTGATCAAGAAATGGCGGTCATAGCCGGGAGCCGGGCACAGCCACTTGATGGTCTCTTCCCGGCACCAGGGGCGGGGGCTGTGGAGCAGGCCATGGGTATAGGCCTTGGAAATCGTATCATACATCAGCTGCAGGCTGGCGTTGCCGCCCACGAACACCTGCTCACTCCGGCAGCCCAGAATCTCGGCAAAAAGCTCCTTGGCGGCAGGCAGGCCGGACATCTCGCCATAGTTGCGCACGTCAATCCCGCCGGAGAGAAAATCCTCGGGCTTTTCCATCAGGTTGAAAATCACATCGGACACCATGTCCAGCTGGGCCTTTCCGGGCTTGCCCCGGGCCATGTTCAGGCTCAGCTTCTGCGCCTTGATGGCGTCAAATTCTTTCTGCAGGCGGGCATACTCCGCCTTCCGCTCTTCGGCGGTCATCTGAGGATATGCAGTCATGTTATCGGTCCTTTCCATCGGAAATATCACACATTTATATAGTATATCGATTTCCTTCGCCACTTTCAAGAATAAATCTTTTTCGTTGGAGATAAAGTTTCCATTTTTGGCATTTTCATGGAAATCCGCCCCCATTTCGAGCTTCCTTTTTCTTTTCTATCCCGAAATCCATGCAGGCGCCTTACGGCGGAAGGACTCCTCCATCCTATGCTCCGGCCTTGTACACCGGTTCGGCTTCATAGCGGTTGCCCGCATTCCTTCCTTCGGTTCATTTCCATTTTCAAAAAGCGTGCTATAATGATGTTAAAAACACGTAAAAATTCAATGAATGAGGGGGAGCCGTATGGACGAACAGCAGGAGCAAAAATTTCAGCAGATGACCACCGAACCGGTGGGGCACCTGATCGGACGGCTGGCGCTGCCGTGTATCATCAGCATGCTGGTCACCGCCTTTTACAACATGGCGGACACCTTCTTCGTGGGCATGCTGAAAAGCAACAGCGCCACCGGCGCGGTGGGCGTGGTCTTTTCCCTCATGGCCATCATTCAGGCTGTGGGCTTTTTCTTCGGCCACGGCAGCGGCAACTTTATCTCCCGGGAGCTGGGCAAGCACCACTATGAGGAGGCCTCCAACATGGCCGCCACCGGCTTTTTTACCGCTCTGGCCGCCGGTGCCCTGATCTGCCTGCTGGGTCAGATCTTTCTGGAACCCCTGGCCTATCTGCTGGGCTCCACCCCCACCATTTTGCCTTATGCCACCGCCTACCTGCAGGTAATCCTGCTGGGTGCCCCGTGGATGACCGCCTCTCTGGTGCTCAACAACCAGCTGCGCTTTCAGGGCAGCGCCGCCTACGCCATGGTGGGCATCACCAGCGGCGCGGTGCTCAACATCGGCCTGGACCCTCTGCTGATCTTTACCTTCGACATGGGAGTGGCCGGAGCGGCCTGGGCCACCATCATCAGCCAGTTCATCAGCTTCTGTCTGCTGCTGGCCGGCTGCACCCGGGGCGGTAACCTGCGCATCCGGATTTCCCGCTTTCAGTGCAAATGGTCCTATTTCCGCATGATCATCCGGGGAGGGCTGCCCTCCCTGGCCCGGCAGGGACTGGCCAGCGTGGCCACCATCTGCCTCAATCAGGCCGCCGGTCCCTTTGGTGACGCCGCCATCGCCGCCATGGGCATTGTCCAACGCATCACCACCTTCGGCGCTTCCGCTATGATCGGCTTCGGACAGGGTTTCCAGCCGGTGTGCGGCTTCAACTACGGTGCCCGGCTGTACAGCCGGGTCAAGCAGGGATTTTCCTTCTGCGTCAAGACCTCCACCATCTTTCTTTTAATCGTCGGCATTCTGGGCTTCGTCTTTGCCCCGGAACTGGTAGCCCTCTTCCGGGATGATCCCGACGTGGTTGCCTGTGGTGCCGCCGCACTGCGTTTCCAGTGTGTGACGTTTTTCTTCCAGAGCTGGATCGTCATGAGCAATATGATGCTTCAGACCATCGGCCGCACCGGTCCGGCCACCTTCCTGGCCATGGCCCGGCAGGGGATCTTCTTTGTCCCCCTGGTATGGATCCTCACCGCCCTGCTGGGTATGCCGGGATTGCAGATGTCCCAGGCCGTTTCCGACGCCTGCACCCTGGCCTGCGCCATTCCCATCCAGCTCCGGGTCCTGCGGCAGATGTCCGCCATGCCGGAAGGTACACTGCCATCCGCCTGACCGGTTTTCCACAATCGTGCAAAAACAATCCCGGGTATGCCGCAGGGCATACCCGGGATTGTTGGTCTTGGGATATTTTTACTTGCAGAAGTCCTTGGCCACTTCCACAATGTGCTCGGCGCTCAGGCCAAACTGCTTGAGCAGCGCCGCAGCGGGTCCGGAATGGCCGAACTCGTCGTTGACGCCGATCCGGCGCACGGGGGTGGGGCACTTCTCGCTCAGCAGAGCGCACACAGCCTCGCCCAGGCCGCCGATGATGTTGTGCTCTTCGCAGGTGATGACCTTTCCGCACTTCTGGGCCACCCGAAGCACCAGCTCCTCATCCAGGGGCTTGATGGTGCACAGATTCACCACACAGGCGGAAATGCCCGCCTCGGCCAGAGTCTGGGCAGCCTCCACAGCCTCAGCCACCATCAGGCCGGTGGCCAGAATGGCCACATCGGTGCCATCCCGGAGCACCTCGCCCTTGCCGATGGCAAAGGAGAAGGAAGCCTCATCGTGAATCACGGGCACCGCCAGACGGCCAAACCGCAGATACACAGGGCCCTGGTGCTCATAGGCGGCACGAACAGCGGCCCGGGCCTCCACATCGTCGGAGGGGCACATGACCACCATGCCGGGAATGGAGCGCATCAGGGCGAAATCCTCGCAGCACTGGTGAGACGCGCCGTCCTCACCCACGGAGATGCCGCCGTGGGTGGCGCCGATCTTAACATTCAAATGGGGATAGCCGATGCTGTTGCGGATCTGCTCAAAGCCGCGGCCTGCCGCAAACATGGCAAAGCTGGAGGCAAAGGGCACCAGCCCCATGGTGGAGGCGCCGGCAGCGGCCACGATCATGTCCGCCTCGGCGATGCCGCAGTCAAAATGCCGGTTGGGGAACGCTTTTTTGAACACACCCGTCTTGGTGGCGCCGGCCAGGTCGGCATCAAAGACGATCAGGTCCTCGTGCTCGGCCCCCAGCTCCTTGAGGGCATTGCCGTAACTGTCCCGGGTGGCGATCTTCTTCACATCTGCCATGTCACATTCCCTCCACTTCTGCCAGCTGAGCGGAAAGCTCCTTCATGGCGATCTCATATTCCTCATCGTTGGGGGCCTTGCCGTGCCAGCCGGCCTGGTTTTCCATATAGCTGACACCCTTGCCCTTGACCGTCTTCATCACAATGGCAAAGGGCACGCCCTTGGTGGCCCGGGCCTTGGCGAAGGCGACCTCCATCTGGTCAAAGTCATGCCCGTCGATCTCCATCGTCTCCAGGCCGAAGGCCTGCAGCTTTTCGGCGATGGGATAGGGATTCATGACGTCAGCCACATTGCCGTCAATCTGCAGTCCATTGTTATCCACAATCACGCACAGGTTGTCCAGCTTGTAGTGGTGGGCAAACATCAATGCCTCCCAGACCTGGCCCTCCTGAATCTCACCATCACCCAGCAAGGCATACACCCGGCACTGACGGCCCTGGTACTTGGCGGCCAGCGCCATACCGGCGGCGGCAGAAATGCCCTGGCCCAGAGAGCCGGTGGACATATCCACACCGGGCGTGAGATTCATGTTGGGATGGCCCTGCAGATGGCTGCCGATATGCCGCAGCGTCAGCAGATCCTCCTCCGGGAAAAAGCCCCGCAGCGCCAAAGCCGCATACAGGCCCGGCGCCGTATGGCCCTTGGAGAGCACAAAGCGGTCCCGGTCCTCCCAATGGGGATTGGCCGGATCCACCCGCAGCTCCCGGAAATACAAATAGGCAAACAGATCCGCCGCGGACAGGCTGCCGCCCGGATGGCCGGCTTTGGCCGCGTGGGTGCCCTTGATGACCCCCATCCGGACCTTGCAGGCCGCAGCTGCCAGCTGCTTTTTTTCACTCGTTGTCATAAACGTCCTCCTTTTCCGGTTTCAAACCTGAGGATAAACCACGTTCTTCATTATATGCCGGAATCCGGAAAAAGACAAGAGTTAAGCCATCGGCTGCTGCCGGAAATCTCCATCTTCAAACCGGCAGATCGGTAATCTCCAGCCCCTGGCGCATGGCATACTCCATGGTATACCGGGTACCGCCGGGAGAACCGTCGAAGGCCGCGATCAGCAGCGAGGCATGATCCACCATATACCGGTCCCGGCGCAGCATGCACCCGGCGGTATATTCCCGGGAAACCACGGTCTCCAGGTCACATGCCGCCACCAGACGCGCATGGCGCAGCTGCTGCTCCCGGGGCCACCCCTCCGTCTGGGTGGGACAGGGCAATGCCGCCTCCACCGTCACCCCCGGGTACTGCGCCCGCAAGGCAAGCGCCGCCTCGCAGAAATACAGATCGCATCCCAAAGCCATCCCGCAGATGAAGTGCCGGTATCCGCTTTGATAAGCCGCCTCCAGAGCGTCCGCGATCCGCGCCTTGAGCCGCAGACACCGGGCATCCGTCTCATCCATTCCCCAGGGGAGCTTGGCCGGACGATGGCCGGTAAAGCAGCAGCTTTCCTGTCTGGCCGGCATGTGCAATCCCTCCCTTTTCCTGTTTGCTTCCAGTATAGAACATCTGTTTGTTTTTGTAAAGCACTACTTTTCCAGAAATGGGGGTTGCATTTTGTGGTGAGCTGTCGTATACTGTTTGCGGAACACAACTGAATTCTTTGTCTTCAGGGCGGGGTGCAAGTCCCCACTGGCGGTATAGTCCGCGACCGGCTGCCCATTGGGCATCCGCTGACCCGGTGCAACTCCGGGACCAACAGTATAGTCTGGATGGAAGAAGATGAGAGCGGCAGGGCCGCGCATTGTCATGCGCTTCTTTGTTGCTGGTTCACCTTGGAGAAGTCAAAGCGTCCAGGGTGATTCCAAGCCATACAAAGGAGTGTATTTTTTATGTCCGAACCCAATGTCAACGCCATTCCCATGGCCCGCCAAAAGGGCAATGTTAAGCAAATGGTGTCTCTTGCCATGATCTGCGCCATCGCTTTTGTGGTGATGCTGCTGAGCAAACTGCTCCCGCAGGTCTACACCTTTTTGCAGCTGGACGTGAAGGACACCGTCATCTGCATCGGCGGCTTCGTCTTCGGTCCCGTGGCCGCGGCGGCCGTTTCCATCATCGTGCCTCTGCTGGAGATGTTCTTTGCCAGCGACACCGGCCCCATCGGCTTCATCATGAACGTCCTGGCCACCGCCTCCTTCTGCTGCACGGCCTCCTTCGTCTACAAGAAGGTCCACACCAAGAAGGGTGCCATTGTGGGCCTGACCCTGGGCGTGATCATGCTCACCGCCGTGATGCTGCTGTGGAACTATCTCATCACCCCCATCTATCAGGGCCTGCCCCGGGAGACCGTGGCCACCATGCTGCCCACCGTCTTCCTGCCCTTCAATGTGGTCAAGGGCGGATTGAACATGGCGCTGATCCTGGTGCTCTATAAGCCCGTGGTCACCGCCCTGCGCAAGGCCCGGCTGGTTCCTGAGTCCCAGGTTTCCACTCAAGGCCGCAAGCTGGGCGCCGGCTATCTGCTCTTCTCCCTGGCCCTGCTGGCCACCTTCGTCACCATCGCCCTGGTGCTCATGGGTATTCTGTAATCCCGCAATTTCCGGAGCGGCGCACAACCGTGCGCCGCTCCTTTTGCTTTTCAACTCCGAACAAACGTGCTATACTAAGTGTATCCACTTCCGGAGAAAGGAGGCAGCATCATGGACCGCATCATTCTGCACTGTGACCTCAACTGCTTCTATGCCTCGGTGGAGCTGCTCAGCCACCCTGAGCTGCGGGACGTCCCCACGGCGGTATGCGGTGATCCCGCCTCCCGGCACGGCATCATTCTGGCCAAGAACGAGCCTGCCAAACGCTGCGGCGTTCAGACGGCGGAGACCATCTGGCAGGCCCGGAAGAAGTGTCCCGGTCTGGTGCTGCTGCCCCCTCATCACGCCCTCTACCGAGAGTACTCCCACCGGGTCAACGCCCTGTACGACGAATACACCGACCTGGTAGAGCCCTTCGGCATTGACGAGAGCTGGCTGGATGTGACCGGCAGCCTCCACCTCTTCGGCGGCGATGCCCGGCAGCTGGCGGACACCCTGCGCCGCCGGGTCCGGGAAGAGCTGGGACTGTCCTTGTCCGTAGGAGTCTCCTTCAACAAGGTCTTTGCCAAACTGGGCAGTGACTACAAAAAGCCCGACGCCACCACGGTCATCTCCCGGGACACCTGGCGGGACCTGGTCTGGCCCCTGCCGGTGGGAGATCTTTTGTATGTGGGTGGTGCCGCCCGGAAGCTGCTGAGGCAGTACGGCATCACCACCATCGGCCAGCTGGCCGCCTGCCGCCGGGAGATGCTGGAGACTCTGATGGGAAAGCTGGGCGGCCAGCTCTATGAGTATGCCAACGGCCTGGACACTGATCCGGTCCGGTCCCGGTATGAGGCCGAGCCGGTCAAATCCGTGGGCAACGGCACTACTTTTCCACAAAATCTGACCACCCGTGTTCAGCTCCAAACCGGCATTGCCATGCTCTCCGATTCCGTGGCCACCCGGCTGCGCCATCTGGGATTGTATGCCGGCGGCATTCAGGTGACTCTGCGCACGCCGGAGTTCCGGGACCTGTCCCGGCAAAAACAGCTCTCCAACCCCACCCACCTGATCCGGGATCTGACCCAAAGCGCCATGGAGCTGGTGGATGCTCTTTGGCGTCCGCCCGCACCGGTCCGGGCCCTGACCGTCACTGCCATCCATCTGGCGGCGGAGGACGAGGCCTATGAGCAAGAGGACCTGTTTGCCGCCCCGGCGCCCCGCCGGGAAAAGCAGGAACGGCTGGAGGCCGCCATGGACCGGATTCGGGGCAAATACGGCAGCGGCTCCATCACCTTCGGCGCCGCCGCACCAGAAAAAGAGGAGGATCCCCTGCCATGACCAGACAGGAAGAAAAACAACAGCTGCGCACCACCATCCGCCAGATGGAAGCGGCCCTTGCACCGGGATATCTGCAAAACAGTGATGCCGCCATTGCCGCCCACCTGCTGGCGATGCCGGAATATCAATCTGCCGGTACGATTTTTTGCTTCGTGGGCACTGGCCGCGAGATCGACACCCGCCCCATCCTGCGCCACGCGCTAAACAGCGGCAAGACCGTCTGCGTGCCCCTCTGTACCACACCGGGCCGGATGGAGCTGCGGCGGATCACCGCCCTGGAGGAACTCCGGCCCGGCAAATTTCACATTCCGGAGCCGCCCGCTGATGCGCCCTGCGTGGCAGTGGACGAGGTAGATCTGGCAATTCTGCCCTGTCTGAGCTGCAATCATCTGGGCCAGCGGCTGGGCCGGGGCGGCGGCTACTATGACCGCTTTCTGGCGCACTACCGGGGCGGCACCGTCCTCCTGTGCCGGGAACTGCTGATCCGGGAGGAGATTCCCCTGGAGCCACACGATTACCCCGTCCCCTGGGTGCTGACGGAGCGGGGCCTCTACGAAGACGGCTCTCCCGCCCGGCTGGGATAACGCAGGCAGATTGCTGCCATCAAAAATCCATTCTTGTCAAACGACAGCTTTTTGATACAATAAGAAGAGGTTCGACATCATGCCGATGTGCATTTGAAAAGGAGGATGATTCCCTTGATTCAGGAAACCATGGAATTTATCTCACAGTATGACCCCGAGGTCGGCGCATCCATCCGCGCGGAATTTGACCGTGAGCGGCGCAACATCGAGCTGATCGCCTCGGAGAATATTGTCAGCCCTGCCGTCATGCTGGCAATGGGCACCTGCCTGACCAATAAGTACGCCGAGGGCTATCCCGGCAAGCGCTACTACGGCGGCTGCTTCGCTGTGGATGTTACGGAAGAGATCGCACGGAAGCGGGCCTGTCAGCTCTTTGGCTGTAATTATGCCAATGTGCAGCCCCACTCCGGCGCCAACGCCAATTTGGCGGCATTCTTTGCCCTGGCCAAGCCCGGCGACACCATTCTGGGCATGAACCTGGCTCACGGCGGACACCTGAGCCACGGCAGCCCGGTGAACATCTCCGGCAAATACTTCAACATCGTCCCCTACGGCCTGAGCGATGAGACGGAAACCATCGACTATGATGCCCTGATGGAGACCGCAAAGGCCTGCCAGCCCAAGGTCATCATCGCCGGTGCCAGCGCCTATCCGCGGACCATCGACTTTGCCAAGTTCCGGGAAGTGGCTGACGCCGTGGGCGCCTATCTGATGGTGGACATGGCCCACATTGCCGGTCTGGTCGCTGCCGGCGTCCATCCCTCTCCCATCCCCTATGCCGATGTGGTGACCTCCACCACCCACAAAACCCTGCGCGGTCCCCGGGGCGGCCTGATTTTGTGCAACGACGAGGAGATCTACAAGAAGATCAACTCCGCCGTCTTCCCCGGCACGCAGGGCGGTCCTCTGGAGCACATCATTGCAGCAAAGGCCGTGTGCTTTGGCGAGGCCCTCAAGCCCGAGTTTAAGGCCTATGGACAGCAGGTCGTGAAGAACGCCGCCGTTCTGGCGGAAGAACTCATCAAGCAGGGCTTCCGGCTGGTCTCCGGCGGAACGGACAATCACCTGATGCTGGTGGATGTGCGGAATTTCCACATTACCGGCAAGGAGTTTGAGCATCGCCTGGACGAGGTCCAGATCACCGTTAACAAGAATGCCATTCCCAACGATCCGGAGAAGCCCTTCGTCACCAGCGGCAT
>CALXDJ010000026.1 GCA_944387035.1 uncultured Oscillospiraceae bacterium
AAAATACTATGTGATGCCGCCGGGTTGCGTGTCAGGATTGGTGCGACAGGCGGTGCGTTTTCTAACTAATTGTCACACCGGTAGCCGAAGCTCCGCACGTAATTCACATTGTCCCGCCAGTTTTCCTTGACCTTCACCCAGGTCTCCAGATACACCTTGGTTCCCATGAACTTTTCAATGTCCTGCCGGGCCAGGGTGCTGATCTTTTTCAGCATGGCACCCTGCTTTCCAATGATGATTCCCTTGTGGCTGGCCTTCTCGCAGTAAATGGTGGCATCGACATCAATAACGCCGGAATCCCGCTCGGAGAACTTCGTGATCTCCACCGCAGTGCCGTGGGGGATTTCCTTATCCAGGCACAGCAGCAGCTTCTCCCGTACGATCTCGCCCACCACCTGCCGTTCCGGCTGATCGCTGGTCTGACCATCGGGGAAGAGCTGCGGTCCCTCCTGGGCGTATTTGCGCAGCTGCTTCATCAGATCATCCAGCCCGCTGCCGGAATGGGCGGAGATGGGAATGATGGCGTCAAAGCCGTCCCACACCTCGTTGTATGCCGCGATCACCGGCAGCAGCTCCGCAGGCTCCACGGTGTCGATCTTGTTGATGCACAGCACGCAGGGAATCCGCTCTTCCCGAATGCGGTCGATCAGGGCCTGCTCCGGTGCGCCCACATGGGCAATGGGCTCCACCAGCAGCAGTGCGCAGTCCACGTCGGAAAGGCTGGAGGTCACTACCTTGACCATGTACTCGCCCAAGGCGGAGCGGGGCTTGTGAAGGCCGGGCGTATCCATCAGGATATACTGGGTATCCTCCCGGTTTACCACACCGTAGATCCGGTTCCGGGTGGTCTGGGCCTTGTTGGAGACAATGGCCACCTTCTCCCCCACCAGGGCGTTGGTCAGGCTGGACTTGCCCACATTGGGCCGTCCGCACACGGTAATCATCGCGACGTTTTTGATCTCACTCATAGGTCATCCTCAACTTTCTTTGAGCATTTTTATTTTACTGCCGGCAGGCTTGACATCTGCCGCCGGCTTGGGTATATTGATAGGGCTGTTCCGCTGCCGAGTGGAACAGGGTCGCTTGTTCCCACACCGTTAGGCCTTTGCAGGTGTGGAAGCAGGCGTAATTTTTTTATGGAGGTCTTTCTTATGGCATGGTTGGAACTGCTTCTGGCCGGCGGGCTGGAGGTCTTCTGGTCTACATTCATGAAGCTTTCCGAAGGCTTCACCCGTCCCCTCTACACCGTCCTGACCCTCATCGGTCTGGTACTGAGCTTTCTCTTTCTCTCTCAGGCCACCCGCGTGCTGCCCCTGGGAACCGCTTACGCCATCTGGACCGGCATTGGTGCCGTCGGCGCTGTGGTTGTGGGCATCGTCATCTTTCGGGAGCCTGTCACGGCCCTGCGGATGGTGTTCGTGGTCCTGCTGCTGACCGGCATCATTGGCCTGAAAGCCACCTCCGGTCATTGAAGCGCGCCCCGCCGCCCGGCGGGGCGTTTTTTTGCGCTTACCCGCGGAGCATTTTTTTGAGATATTGGCCGGTATAGCTGGCCTCGCAGGCTGCCACTTCCTCGGGCGTACCGGTAACTACCACCGTACCGCCGCCGTCGCCGCCCTCGGGGCCCAGGTCGATGAGGTAATCCGCACATTTGATGACGTCCAGATTGTGCTCGATGACCACCACAGTATTGCCGGTGTCCACCAGGCGCTGCAGCACCTCCAGCAGTTTGCGCACATCGTCGGTGTGCAGACCCGTGGTGGGCTCGTCCAGAATATAGATCGTCTTGCCCGTGGCCTGCTTGGAAAGCTCCGTCGCCAGCTTCACCCGCTGGGCCTCACCGCCGGAAAGCTCCGTGGAGGGCTGGCCCAGCTTCACATAGCCCAGGCCCACATCCTGCAGCGTCTGGAGCCGTTTGCGCAGCTTGGGCAGGGCGGAAAAGAACTCCGCCGCCTCATCCACCGTCATCTCCAGCACCTCGGAGATATTCTTGCCCTTATAGTGCACTTCCAGGGTCTCCCGGTTGTACCGCTTGCCCTTGCACACCTCGCAGGGAACGAACACATCGGGCAAAAAGTGCATTTCGATTTTCAGCATGCCGTCGCCGGAGCAGGCTTCGCACCGGCCGCCCCGGACATTGAAGGAAAACCGTCCGGGGCCGTATCCCCGGCTCTTGGCCTCCTGGGTGGAGGCAAACAGGTCCCGGATGTCGTTGAACAAACCCGTATACGTGGCAGGATTGGACCGGGGTGTCCGGCCGATAGGGCTCTGGTCGATGTCCACCACCTTGTCCAGATACTCCAGTCCTTCGATCCGGCGGCACTTGCCGGGCCGGACCTTCATGCGCATCAGCTCCGCTCCCAGGCGCTTGAAGAGCACCTCGTTGACCAGGGAGGACTTGCCGCTGCCGGAGACGCCGGTGACCACCGTCAGGGTTCCCAGGGGGAAGTCCACATCCACATTTTTCAGGTTGTTTTCCGCCGCGCCGATCACCCGCAGTACCTTGCCGCTGCCCGGCCGGCGCTCCTGCGGCACCGGAATTTTCTTTTTGCCGGAGAGATACTGGCCCGTCAGGCTGTTGGGATTGGCCATGACCTCCTCGGGCGTACCGGCAGCCACCACCTCACCGCCATGGACACCGGCGCCGGGGCCGATGTCGATGAGATAATCCGCCGCCCGCATGGTGTCTTCGTCGTGCTCCACCACCAACAGGGTGTTGCCCAGATCCCGCAGGTCCCGCAGCGTAGCCAGGAGCTTGTCGTTGTCCCGCTGATGCAGGCCGATGGAGGGCTCATCCAGAATATACAGCACCCCCATGAGGGAAGAGCCGATCTGCGTCGCCAGCCGGATACGCTGGCTTTCGCCGCCGGAAAGGGTCCCGGCGCTGCGGCTCAAGGTCAGATACCCCAGGCCCACAGACTGCAAAAAGCCCAGCCGGGAGCGGATCTCCTTGAGAATCTGGTCGGCGATGCGGTGCTGCTGCTCCGTCAGTTCCAGCCGCCCCACCCAGGCCAGCTCCTCGCCCACGGACTGGCGGGTGAAGCTGTCAATATCCAGATCTCCCACCGTCACCGCCAGGGACTCCTTGCGCAGGCGGCGGCCTTTGCACACCGGGCAGGGACACTCCGCCATGAGCTCCTCCAGCTCTCGTTTGCTGGCGTCGCTCTGGGTCTCCTTGTAGCGCCGCTCCACATTGTTGCACACCCCTTCAAAGGGCTGATAGAGCACACCCTTGCCCCGGGGCTGGTCATAGTGCAGTTCCAGCTTCTCTCCGCCGGTACCGTACAGGATGAGGTTCTGTACCTCCTCCCCCAGGTCCTTCCAGGGTGTGGTCAGGGAGAAGTGGTATTTCTTGGCCAGGGCGTCAAAATACATCCGGGAGATGCCGTCGGAGCGGATATTGCCCCAGCCGGAGGCCTGGATGGCCCCGTCCAGCAGACTCTGCTCCGGATCGGGCACGATCAGGGCCGGGTCCGCCTTGAGCTGGCTGCCCAGGCCCGTACAGGCGGGGCAGGCGCCGAAGGGATTGTTGAAGGAAAACATCCGGGGCGTCAGCTCTTCAATGGAAATGCCGCAGTCCTCGCAGGCATAGTTCTGGGAAAAGAGCAGGTCCTGCTCCTCCCGCACCAGATTCACAATGACCAGACCGCCGGAGAGGGTGGAGGCCGTCTCCACACTGTCCGTCAGGCGCTGCTGAATATCCGGCCGGATGATCAGCCGGTCCACGATGACCTCAATATCGTGCTTCTTGTTCTTCTCCAGCCGGATCTCCTCGTCCAGCTCGTAGAGATTGCCGTCCGCCCGGACCCGGACATAGCCGGAACGCCGGGCATCCTCAAACACTTTGGCATGTTCGCCCTTCTTTCCCCGAATCACCGGCGCCATGACCTGAATCCGGGTCCCCTCCGGCAGGGCCAAAACCTGGTCAATGATCTGGTCGATGGTCTGCTGGCGGATCTCCTTGCCGCACTTGGGACAGTGAGGCGTTCCCACCCGGGCCCAGAGAAGCCGGAGATAGTCGTAGATCTCCGTCACGGTACCCACGGTGGAGCGGGGGTTCTTGCTAGTGGTCTTCTGATCGATGGAAATAGCGGGGCTCAGGCCCTCGATATAATCCACATCCGGCTTTTCCATCTGCCCCAGGAACATCCGGGCATAGGAGCTCAGGCTCTCCACATACCGCCGCTGGCCTTCGGCATAAATGGTATCAAAGGCCAGGGACGACTTGCCAGAACCGGAAAGCCCCGTCATCACCACCAGCTTATCCCGGGGGATGGTGACGTCGATATTCTTCAGATTATTGGCCCGGGCCCCTTTGACAACAATTTTATCCTGCATACGTGTTTGGTTTCTCCTTCTCCCGGCCATTGTGCCGGGCCATACGCTGTGCGCCGATGCGCGGGATCAGGCTTTGTTTGCAATGATATCCGCCGTCTGCGCCCGCAGCAGCCGGATGAGGTCTCCGGGAGCCGCTTCCACCTGGGCACCAATGCGGCCGCCGGAAATATAAATGGTTTCATAATCCAGCGCTGTCTGGTGGAAGATCACCGGATAGGCCTTCTTCATCCCCACGGGGCTGCATCCGCCCCGGATATATCCGGTAACGGCATTGATCTCCGCCACATGCAGCAGCTCCACGGATTTCTCTCCTGCCGCCCGGGCGGCTTTCTTCAGGTCCAGATTCTCCGCCGCCGGAACTTCAAATACATAGATGCCGCCGGAGGCACCCCGGGCCACCAGGGTCTTGAATCCCCGGGCCGGGTCCTGTCCCAGAGTCTGGGCAATGTGCACGCCATACTCCCGCGTTCCCTCCGGACCTTCACTCTCTTCATAAAACCGTGCGGTATAGGGGATCTTTTTCTGGTCCAGAATCCGCATGACGTTGGTCTTTTCCTCTTTATTCTTTGCCATTGTGCACTTCCTCCATGCATTTACGCCTTGGGTTCCATCAATCCACCCAGACCGCGTTATTGCCGCCTTCCGTGTAGTAGAAGGTGTCATTCTGGACGCACAGCACAATATCCGGCTGATAGGCCGCGATATAGTCCTTGAGGCTCTGCTCCGTATAATAGCGCAGGTCCAGGCTGTGCATCTCGTTGAACGAGGCGTACAGCAAGGTCTCCAGCGCATTGGTGAACGAATCGCCGAATACCAGCACATTGGGCAGTTCCGGCCGGTCGGTGTCCAGAATGGTCTCGCCGAAATCTCCGCCCATGTAGAGATTGTAGGTGGTGGGCAGCTCCTCCGAGGCGGGCAGAACGAACAGCGGCTTGTCGCTGGGCGCTCCGTTGTCCCACCGGGTAAAGGCCACGGGGTCTTTCTGCACGGCGATGACCGCCTGCTCCTCGTTGGGCCAGAGGTTATAGAGCTTGCGGTTCCGGGACCCGATATAGGGATACGGCAGGGACTGGAACTCCAGATCCTCCTCCGTCAGCACCGGCAAGTCCCAGCCCTGCTCGCTGAGATGGTCCAAAATGGCCCGGTAAGCCGCGTAGGTGCCCCAATACCGATAGTGGTGGTCCACCGCAGAATAGTACTCCGCAGGATTGCCCTGCTGGTCATAGACCTCCCGCATGTTCAGGAAATCCACGCCCTGCTCCGCCAAGGCCTCGGCAAAGACCGCGTCGGCCGTGGCCGCTTCCTGGCTGTGGTTGTTGAGATAATCGGGGAACTGGTCCTCAAAATAGACCCTCTGTTCCGGGAATCCCACGTAACAGAAGGTGCCGCCCAGGGACTCCACATAGGCGCTCAGCGCCCCGAAATCCTCGGCAATGGGCGCAGCGCCGTACCGGTACGCCTCCTCGGAGTACTCGTCAAACTCCAGCTCCGGCAGCAGGACATCCCCGACCGTGACAATTCCATTGACCACCGGACGGCCCATCAGCTTCATCTGCACCCAGGTATCCAGCTCCAGCAGCGTAGTCCGGCCTGGGGCGTGGTCGGAATACCAGCTCTCGGCCTCCGTGCCGAAGCTGCCGTCCCACACGGATTCCGCCGTCAGCTCCGGTGCCTCGGCTAAGCTCCGGTTTTCGTAATACGCTGTCGTTTCCTTGTGAGACCACAATGCCACACCCAGAGGCACTGCCAACAGCACCGCCAGCAGCAGGGCCAGAAAAGCCCGGTCAGCAAATTGCTTCATTGGTTGTACCTCCTCTCAAAACTGAAAATACAGGAACGACCGGAATGTGGAGCTGAGCAGCCGTACCACCGACCAGCCCAAAAGGCCGAACCCCAGCACCTTGGGTCCCAGAATCAGCAGCATCTGGGCAGCCTTGCCCTTTCGGGCAGCCAGCCGCTCCTCCAGTACCTGCTTGACGGGCAGGGATGCCGGAATGGCCAGCAGCAGCTCCCAGTGGAACTGGTGGAGATAGTACGCCGTCTCCGCGCTCCAAAGGCCGCCGGGGGCCGCGCCGAACATAGCCGCCACCATCTGGCCCACCTGGGCCAGGCTTCCGGAGCGGAACAGTACCCAGCCGATGATGATCAGCACCAAGGCATAGGCATGGCGCACCGCCGCCGGGAGCTTTTCCAAAAATTTTCCCCAGAGGAATTTCTCCCCCATCAGCAGCAGGGCATAGTAAAGGCCCCAGAGCACAAAGTTCCAGGCGGAGCCATGCCACAATCCCGTCAGCATCCACACCGCCAGCAAATTGAGAATCTGACGGCCCCGGGAACAGCGGTTGCCGCCCAGGGGGATGTACACATAGTCCCGGAACCAGAAGGAGAGCGTCATGTGCCAGCGGCGCCAGAACTCCGAAGCAGACTTGGAAATGTAAGGATAGTTGAAGTTTTCCGGCAAACGGAAGCCGAAAATCCGCCCCAGGCCAATGGCCATATCCGTATAGCCGGAGAAATCAAAGTAGAGCTGGAGAGTGTAGGCAATGCCGCCCAGCCAGGCCAGGGACATGGTCAGCCGGTCTCCGGAGGAAAAGGCCGCGTCGGCAATGACACCCAGGGAGTCGGCCAGCAGCACCTTCTTGGCAAGGCCGAAGCAAAAGCGGGTGGCGCCCGCCGCGGCATCCTCGCTGTTCTCCCGGCGCTGCGTCAGGGCGGGGGCAAACTCGCCGTAGCGCAGGATGGGTCCCTGCAGCAGCTGAGGGAAGAATGCCATAAACAGCGTCAGTCGGGGCAGGCTCCGCTCCGCCGGGATCGTTCCCCGGTAGACGTCGGTCAGATACGCCATGGCCTGGAAGGTGAAGAAAGAAATTCCCGCCGGCAGGGCGATGGACGGCACCGTCACATCCAGGCCCAGCGCCTGGAGATTTTCCAGCAGGAAGCCGGTATACTTAAAGTACCCCAGCATCACCAGGTTGCCCGCCAGGGCAATGCCGTAGACCGCCTTGCGGCCCCGGTGTCCCGGCGCCGCCCACAGCGCCGCCGCCCAGTTGCCCACGCAGGAGACCAGCAGGGCCGGCAGCAGTGCCACGCCGCCCCAGCAGTAAAAGGCCAGACTGAAGATCAGCAGCACAGTATTGCGGCCGGTGCGCCACCGGGCGGGAAGAAGGAAATAGCAGACCAGCACCGCCGGCAAAAAGCCGAACAGAAACACCATACTGCCAAAGGACATCCAATCACATCACTTTCATAAAACTCAGGTTATTTTCCAAAATCCAATCAAATAGCCGATCAAAATCAGCACCGGATAGACCACCCATCCCAGGCGCTGCATGGCCAGGTAGAAATCCGAGGGCTCCGGGTCCCGGACGTCACAGCAGTGCTGTATGTAAAAGAGCGCACGGGGAAACGCGGCGTCCAGCGCCACCAGGGCGGAGGAGAACAGCATCAGCAAGTAGATCCCCACACTGCCCCGGGCAGAGGTGTCCGGTCCCTGCGCAAAGTACCACACGCTGTCCTGGCTCAAACGCTCCGGCGGGCCATCGTCTTCATCCGCACCGGTAGAAAACGAAATGACCATATCGGCGTCCCAGGTGCCGTCGGAGCTGTACCACCGGAACACGGACTCCGCGTCCGGGTCCAATCCGCCCTCAAACAGCAAGCTGCCGTCCCGCCAGATACGAACACCATCCACAGTGGTGCCGCTTTGGGTGGCAACGGGGGTCTCCGTGGGATATTCCAGGGTGTAGGTCTGTGCGGGGCGGTCTCCCACCTGGTACACCACGTCCGTCCGGTTGCTTCCCGCCGGCTCTACCTGGATGCACACGGTTATCCCATTCACCTCGCCGGTATATGCCACAGCATTTTCCGAGGATTCCACCCGCAGCAGCGTGTCGGAAAAGGCGACGCCCCGAAAGGCACAATGGGAGATAATCAACGCCGCGCCGAACAAGGTTGCCATGGCCGCAAGGGCAATCAAAACGATGATCTGCAGCCGGGTCCGCGGTTCTTCCATACGCTCTCCTCCTTACCGGTCTCCTGCGCCACACCATTGCTCCGTCTTGCCGCAAAAGGGCAATCAGGGCTTCAAACAAATCCAGCCGCGGAAACCGCCCGCACCGCAGGCCAGTCCGACAGCGGGCCATAGCCCGGCCAGCGCTCAGGCACAGCCTGTCAGCGCGGTTTCTGCACCAGCCCCGGCAGAAACGCACTCTCCCAAAGGCGGCAGAGCCGCCCTTTGCCGGACGTCGCGTTTTGCTTCATCCCGCGTGCTTCTTTCCGGACAGATGCTTTCCAAACCACTCACTTTTCTCCCCGCAGCTCGATGATGCGGTCCCGCAGCACCGCCGCGTACTCGAATTCCAGCATCTTGGACGCTTCCTTCATTTCCTTTTCCAGCTTGGCGATCTCCGCCGCCCGTTCCTGATCGGTCAGCTTGCGCTTCTTGCGGCCCCGGCCGGTGCTCTCGCCCTCCGCCGTCTTGGAGATCTCCAGCACCTCCCGGACACCCTTGATAATGGTCTTGGGCACGATTCCGTGGGCCTGGTTGTAGGCGTTCTGGATGCTCCGGCGGCGCTGTGTCTCGTCGATGGCCGCCCGCATGGACGGGGTGATCTCATCGGCATACATGATGACCAGACCCTCGGCATTGCGGGCCGCACGGCCAATGGTCTGAATCAAGGACGTCTCAGAGCGCAGGAAGCCCTCCTTATCCGCATCCAGAATGGCCACCAGGCTCACCTCCGGCAGGTCCAAGCCCTCCCGCAGGAGGTTGATGCCCACCAGCACGTCAAACTCGCCCAGACGCAGGTCCCGGATGATCTCCATCCGCTCGATGGTCTGCACATCCGAGTGCATGTACCGCACCCGGATCCCGGCGTTTTTCAGATATTCCGTCAGGTCCTCCGCCATTTTCTTGGTGAGGGTCGTCACCAGCACCCGTTCGTTTTTCGCCGACCGGGCCCGAATCTCCTCCATGAGGTCATCGATCTGGCCGGTGACCGGACGGACCTCCACCTTCGGGTCCAGCAGGCCCGTGGGGCGGATCACCTGCTCCACCACCTGGTCCGCCCGTTCCCGCTCATAGGGGCCGGGGGTGGCGGAGACGAACACCGCCTGTCCGATCCGGGATTCAAATTCCTCGAATTTCAGCGGGCGGTTGTCATAGGCGCAGGGCAGCCGGAAGCCGTACTTCACCAGGGAGTCCTTCCGGGCCCGGTCGCCGTTGTACATGGCCCGGACCTGGGGCAGCGTCACGTGGCTCTCGTCCACAAACAGCAAAAAGTCGTCCGGGAAGAAGTCCAGCAGCGTCATGGGAGCTGAGCCCGCCGGCCGCTCCGAAATAATGCGGGAGTAGTTCTCAATGCCGGAGCAGTAGCCCAGCTCCGCCATCATCTCCATGTCGTATTCCGTCCTCTGACGGATGCGCTGGGCCTCCACCAGCTGGTTGTTGTCCGTAAAGACCTGGACCTGCTCCTCCAGCTCCCGGCGGATCTCGCCGATGGCCCGGTCCATCTTCTCCTTGGTGGTGACATAGTGGCTGGCCGGGTAAATGGCGATATGATTCAGCACCCGGTTCACCGTTCCGGTGACGGGATTGAAGTCGCTGATCCGGTCAATCTCATCTCCAAAAAACTCCACCCGGATGGCGTGGTCCTTGTAATAGGCCGGGTACAGCTCCACGGTGTCGCCCCGGACCCGGAACATATTGCGCTCAAAGGCGATGTCATTGCGCTCGTACCGGATCTCCACCAGCCGCCGCAGCAGCTCGTCCCGGTCCCACTGGGCCCCTACCCGCAAGGACACCACCATCTTGGCAAAGTCATCCGGTTCGCCCAAGCCATAGATACACGACACGGAGGAGACCACAATCACATCCCGACGCTCCAGCAGGGCACAGGTGGCACTGAGGCGCAGCCGGTCAATCTCCTCATTGGTAGCAGCGTCCTTAGCGATATAGGTGTCCGTGTGAGGGATATAGGCTTCCGGCTGGTAGTAATCGTAATAGGAGACGAAATACTCCACGGCGTTGTTGGGAAAAAACTCCTTGAACTCCGCGCACAGCTGGGCCGCCAGAGTCTTGTTGTGGGCCAGCACCAGCGTGGGGCGCTGCACCGCCTCGATGACCTTGGCCATGGTGAAGGTTTTGCCCGAGCCGGTGACACCCAGCAGCACCTGCTCCTTCAATCCGTTTTCAATGCCCTCCGCCAGGGCGCGAATGGCGCCGGGCTGATCCCCGGAGGGCTGATACTCCGATACAACTTTAAAATCCGGCACAATCTCCCTCTTTTCCACGTTTTTCGCTTCGGCCCCGGGCCGTCAGCTCAAATAACCGCTGTCCGCCATGGAGACAAAGTCTCCGTCGGCCACAATGATATGATCCGCCAGCTCAATGCCGATAGCGTTAAGCGCCGCCCGCACCCGCATGGTAGCGGTATAGTCTCCATCGGAGGGCAGCGCCACCCCGCTGGGATGGTTGTGCGCCAGGATCACGGCGCTGGCGCCGGTGAGAATCGCGTTTTCCACCAGGCGCCGCACATCCAGATCCGCCGAGGCCACGCTGCCCTCTCCCAGCCGCTTGCAGGCCAGAAGCTTTCCCTTGCGGTCCAGGCACATCTGGTAGATGACCTCCCGGCTCTCCCCATCGAAGCACTCCAGCAGATACGCCCCCGCCCGCTCGGAGGAGTTGAGGACCTGGTCCTCTCCCACCTGTGCCAGGCGGGCCCGGCGGCATACCTGGGGCACCAGATGCAGCAGCACCGCCGCGCTCTCTCCAATCCCTTCCGTCCGCTTGAGATCCTCCATAGGCGCCGCCAAAACCGCAGGAAGGGAACCATATCGTTCCATCAGAGCATGGGCAATGGGATTCGTATCCCGTCGGGGAATGGCATAGTAGAGCAGCAGCTCCAAAATCTCGTGGTCGGCAAATGCGTCCAGACCTCCGGTCATAAACCTCTGGCGCATCTTCTCTCTATGTCCGTCGTGGATGCCCACCGATGCTCTCCCTCCCCTGGCTGGATGACTGGCATGCATGCTTTTCATAAGGGTTTATTATACCACATTCTGCTGCGGCTCTACAAGCGGTTTTCCCCTCTGCCCTGCGGTATGGGGATTCGGAACCCGGCCTGCAGCCGCATCCCCCTCATATTTTTTTATCATATCATACCCCTGTATTTCGTGCAACGTTTGTTCGAGGAGAAGCTTGTGTAAAAAGTCATGTTTTCCGCCGGATTCGTGTTGACAGTGGTACGGGTTTGTCATAATATAAAAAAAGAAATCAAATGAGGTCCGGTAGGTAAGGCTACCACAGGGATATGGATCGCTGCCGCGGAGTGATGGAGACATCATGAGAGGGTTTGAACAGGCAATATCGAACACGAAGGTATCGTCTAATGCGATTTCACCGCCTTGTGAGGCTAAAGCTTGAACGGTTGGGAAAACTGTCTGGGTCAGACAGTTTTCCGGCAGGAAGATGTACTCCAGTCGTGCCGGATGGAACGATTGGGGTTTTTCTTTTGTTTTGGTCAGCCGAAGAAAGGAGGATGCACGCTGTGTCTGCGTTAGAGGGCGAGTTGGGAAACCTTCTGGAAACCATTGAGGAGTGTTTGGAGCAAAAGGAATACGCCCGGCTGCGAGACCTGCTGGTGCCCCTGGAGGCAGCGGATATCGCCATGCTGTGCACAGCGCTGGGAGACAAAGTGCCTCTGGTTTTCCGGCTGCTTCCCAAAGAACTGGCTGCGGAAGTCTTCGTGGAGCTGGACTCCGACGAGCAGGAGCTGCTGATCCAGAGCTTTTCCAACACCGAGCTCAAAGAGGTTCTGGACGAACTGTATCTGGACGACACCGTGGACATTGTGGAGGAAATGCCTGCCAATGTGGTCAAGCGGATTCTGCGCCACTGTGATCCGGAGATGCGCAAGAGCATCAACGAAATTCTCAAATATCCCGAGGACTCCACCGGCAGCATCATGACCATGGAGTTTGTGGATCTCAAGCAGACCATGACGGTAGAGGCCGCCTTCAAGCGCATCCGCCGCACCGGTCTGGACAAGGAAACCATCAACATCTGCTATGTGATTGACGAGCAGCGCCATCTCATCGGCCTGCTGTCCATTCGAACCTTGGTGCTGGCCGACGAAGATGACGTGATCGGCGACATCATGCAGACCAACATCATTTCCGTCCACACCCTGGACGATAAAGAAACCACCGCCCTGGCCCTGAGCAAGTACGGCTTTTTGGCACTGCCGGTGGTGGACACGGAAAACCGTCTCGTGGGCATCGTCACCGTGGACGACGCCATGGACGTGCTGCAGGAGGAGGCCACCGAGGATATCGAGCTGATGGCCGCCATCCTCCCTTCTGATAAACCCTACCTGAAAACCGGAGTGTTTGAAACCTGGAAGGCCCGCACACCCTGGCTGCTGGTTTTGATGCTGTCGGCAACCTTTACCGGGATTATCCTCACGCATTTTGAAAATGCCCTGTCCGCCTGCGCGGTCCTCACCGCCTTCATTCCCATGCTCTCCGGTACCGGCGGCAACAGCGGCACCCAGGCTTCCACGGCCGTGATCCGCGCATTGTCTCTGGGTGAAGTCCGCTTCTCGGATCTGATGCGGGTATTGTGGAAAGAATTTCGGGTATCCCTCTGCTGCGGCATCTGCCTGGCGGCAGCCAATTTTGTCAAAATGATGCTGGTTGACCGTATATTGATGAACAACCCCGCCGTTACGCCATGGGTGGCACTGGTGGTGTGCTGCACTCTGGTGGGGACTGTGCTGTGCGCCAAGCTGGTGGGCTGTTCCCTGCCCATTTTGGCTGAAAAAATCGGCTTTGATCCCGCGGTGATGGCCTCTCCGTTTATTTCTACCATCGTCGACTCCATCTCTCTTTTGATCTATTTCCGCTTTGCCACCTTGATTCTGGGAATCTGACGGATTTCTTTCGGGACCGCTTGCAAAAAGCGGTCCTTTTTTTGCGCATATTTTTTCAACACTGTCGCACACTAGCACTGGCGAAACGCCAATTTTATCTTGCAGGAGGATTGTTTCATGAATAACAGTAACGGCTGCGGCTGCACCCCCAACCAGAGCATCAAATGCACAGTGAGCAACTGCGCGCATCATTGCCAGGATACCCAGTACTGCGGTCTGAACACCATTCAGGTGGGCACCCATGAGACCAACCCCACCAAGCCTGAATGCACCGACTGCCAGAGCTTCCGCATGAAATAACCCGCACCGGGATGGGGTACGCCCCATCCCGATCCATACATCTGTCTACACCGGATGGGAGGTAAGCACATGAACCAGCGACTAACGGATGCCCTGGCCGGCGGAGCGGCAGGCCTGGCCGGCGGATTATTCGGCGGCGGAGGCGGCATGGTGCTTCTGCCCATTCTCTCCCATCAGGGACACCTGGAAGGCCGGCAGGTATACGCCACCTGCATCGGCGTCATTTTCCCCGCCTGCGTCATCTCCGCCGTGGTATACCTGCTCCGGGGCGGCGTAGCGCTTTCCGAAGCGGCCCCGTACCTTGCCGGCGGGCTGGTGGGCGGCTGGCTGGGTGCGCGGCTCTATGGCCACATTCCTCTGGGCGTACTGCGGTGGCTGGCGGCAGGCGTGCTGCTGTACGGAGGCGTGAGGTATTTGCTATGAGTGCATGGCTGACCGCCTTTGCCTGCGGATTGGGTGCCGGCATCGTTTCCGCCTGGGGCGTAGGCGGTGGGACTCTGCTGCTGGTGCTGTTGACTCTGGTCCTCCATGTTGAGCAGCGCACCGCCCAGGGCATCAATCTGCTCTTCTTTCTTCCCACCGCCGCCGCGGCGCTGCTTTCCCATGCCCGGGCCGGCCGCCTGGACCGCCCCACCCTGCGGGCTGCCGTTCCGGCAGCGGCAGCGGCAGCCCTGGCCGGCGCCTGGATCGCCACCGGAATCGACGTCTCCATGCTGCGCAGGCCCTTCGGCATTTATCTGCTGCTCTCCGGCATCAGCCTTCTGCTGCCACGAAAGTCAAAAAAGCCGTGACGGAGCATTCCGTCACGGCTTTTCTTATGATTCTACAGCGTCGGTCAGTTCCAACGTAACCTCCATGCGCTCGCCATCCCGCATCAGCTCCATGGTCAGAGTATCGCCAAGATAGAGATATCTGCGCACCCGCAGCAGATCCTGACTGTTATGGGTCAGCTCGCCGCCGGCGGAGAGGATATAATCTCCCTCCCGGATTCCGGCCCGGTCCGCCGCGGAGCCGGGATTTACATACAGCACTTCCAGTCCCGTCAGTCCGTCTTTCAGCGGAACGCCCGTCTGGAGGACTGTCACGCCCAACTCCGGTTCGGGCAGCACCTCACCATAAGTCAACAGGTCATTGACCATCCGGTCCATGGAGGATGACGGAATGGCAAAGCCCAGGCCTTCCACATTGGAATAGCGGGAGCTCATCTTGATGACGTTGATGCCCACCACCCGGCCATAGCGGTCGATCAGCGGTCCGCCGGAGTTGCCGGAGTTGAGCGCCGCATTGGTCTGGATCAGCGTCATCACACGGCCGTCCACCGTCACATCCCGGTTGATGGCCGAGACAATGCCGTCGGTCAGTGTCCCCCGCAGCTCCACGCCCAGCGGATTGCCGATGGCATAGACGGGATCTCCTACCTGCAAGGTATCGGAGTCCCCGAACTGGGCAGCGGGGAGGCCGGCCGCATCCACCTTCAGCACAGCCAGATCATTCTTACTATCACCGGCCACATACAGTGCCTCAAACTGCACGCCGCTCTCCAGCTCAATCAGGCAGGCCGAGCCGCCCTCCACCACATGGTAATTGGTGAGAATATAGCCGTCCGAAGTGAAAATCACGCCGGTTCCCACGGAGACGCCATCCCCCAGTTCCGCCATGACCGTTACCACCGCCGGATTGACCTGCTGGTAGATCTCCTGAATCGTCATCTCCCGGCCATGGTCTTTCGTCACGGTCAGTTCCGCGCCCTGTCCATAGGGATATGTGGGGATCTGGACGCCTTCCGCCTGTGCAGACTCCTGCTCCTGATCAAAATCATACCGCTCAAACGGATCCCGGTACTCCCCGGCACTTCCCCGCAGCAGCCACGCTGCCAGGGCCAGCGCCGTCACCACAACCAAACAGAACAGGAAAATCCAAAGTCCCGTTTTCCGCCGTCTGCGCGCTGCCGGTGCTGGTGCCGGGCGAGTCTTACGGCCCGGCAGGGGACGGGTGTAAACCTCTACCACTTCCCGGCTATCCCGGGGCCGGTAGACCTCCACCACCTCCTGCGGCAGACGTTCTGTCCCGCCAGTTGTCATCTGTTCTTCCATGCTTCCTCATTCCGTGGCCAGGGAGAAGGTAAATGTGGTCACCCCATCCTCGCTGGTCACACTGATTTTTTCCCGGTGCTGCTCCAGAATCGTCTTGACAATATACAATCCCAGACCCACACCGTCTTTATCCTCACTGCGGGACTTATCGCTTTTGTGGAACCGCTCAAACAGCAGCGGCAGCTCCTCAGCAGGAATCGTATCTCCCACATTCCGCACTGTCACCCGGGCCTTACCGTCGATCATGGCAACGCCCAGATACAATGTCGATCCTTCCCGGGCAAACTTTGTGGCGTTTTCCAGGAGATTATACAGCACCTGGGTGATCATGTCATTGTCACCCAACACCAGGATGGGCTCTTCGGGAATGTCCGCGTCCACATCCAAATGCCGGTCCGTAATCTTCTTTTCCATGGAGATCAGGACCCGGCGCATGCTCTCGCAGATATCGAAATGATTCCCGCCCCGCAGAGGATCAATGGCCTGAAGCTGGCTGACATCCAGCATCCGGCGCACCATCCGGCTCAAGCGGCGGCTCTCATCGGAGATGATCTGCAAATACTGCCGCTCGCTCTCCGGCGGAATGGTTCCGTCCAAAATGCCGTCAGTGTAGCCGGCAATGGTGGTCATGGGCGTCTTGAGCTCATGGGAGATGTTGGCAATAAACTCCCGGCGCTGGCGCTCCGTCTGCTGGAGCGATTCCGCCATATTATTGAAGGAAGCCGCCAGCTCTCCAATCTCATCGTCACGGCCGCTGTCGTTCATGCGGATGTCAAAGTTTCCTTCGGCATACTGCCGCGTAGCTTTGACCATGTCCCGAATGGGCTGCACCTGCCGCATGGTGGTCACAGAGGAGGCCATAAAGGAAATCATGAGCACCACAAACGCGGTCATAAAGAACAGGCCCACAAAGCCCTTCCACATGGTATCCAGCGAGGAGGTAGTGGCCACAGCAAATACCTCGCCCACCGTTTCCTGACTCACCGGATTCACCGCCGCCACACCGACAATGAACTGCTTTTGCTGATACAATCCGCCCAGATCGTCCCGATCTGAAGCGGAGCCCTCCTCCATGATTTTCCGGGTCATCTCCTCCGGAATGGTCACAACCTTTCCGGAAAGGCTGACATCCGTGGAAAGCAGGACATGGCCTTCCGTATCGCAGATCATAAACTGCACATCAGATACGGTGGCGGCAAAGGAGGCCAACTGCTGAAAATCCGGGTCGTTGCGCAGTTCCTCAATGCTCAGGTATCGTCCGCCTTCCAGATAACTCACGGAAAGCTGACTCATAATCCGGGCCCGGCTCTCCAGCTCATCCGTCTTCTGTCCGCGGGCATAGTTATAGCTCAGGGAGAAGAATGCCGCTCCCAGTAAGGTCAACGTCAGCAGCACCATCCCCACGGTGACGACCATCTGGCGCCAGTAAAGCCCGCGAAATCGTTTGCTCAGCCGCATCATCCCTCACGCTTCTCCGCTGGGCGGGCTCCTGTCAATTCAAACTTATAGCCCACGCCCCAAACCGTCTTCAGCGCCCACTGGTCGGATACATTCTCCACCTTCTCCCGCAGGCGCTTAATGTGTACGTCTACCGTCCGGCTGTCGCCGAAATAGTCAAACCCCCACACTTCATCCAGCAGCTGGTTGCGGGTATACACCCGGTTGGGGGTAGAGGCCAAATGATATAAAAGCTCCAGCTCCTTGGGCGGCGTATCCACCTTTTTGCCGTCTACAATCAGTTCATAGGAATCCAGATCAATCACCAGCTTGTCAAAGGTGAGCCGCTTGCTGGTGTCATTGGGAATCTCGGTACGCCGCAGCACCGCGTTGATGCGGGCAATGAGCTCCTTCATCTCAAAGGGCTTGACGATGTAGTCATCCGCTCCCATTTCCAGGCCCTGAATCCGGTCAAAAACCTCGCTTTTGGCAGTCAGCATGATAATGGGAACCTTGCTGGTCTCCCGAATTTTGGCGCACACTGCCCAGCCGTCCATCACCGGCAGCATAATATCCAGCAGAATCAGATCCGGTGCCTGTTTTTGGAACTCTTCGATGGCCTTTCCGCCGTCCCCGGCAATCCGGACGTCAAACCCCTCCTTGACCAGATACATATGGATGAGGTCAGAAATATTGTGGTCATCTTCCACTACCAGAATATTACGGCCCATGGCGTTCCCTCCCGTATGATGTAATTCTATTTCCATTCATTTCATTATACCCAATTCTGACCGGGTATGTTGAATTTTCTGTAAATACTAGGCTCAGGTAGTCTCCGTCACCGCCAGGCATCGGTCCTCCGCCTCCTGCGCCAGATCCAAAAAGGCATTCAGCCCGCCGGCGCTTACATTTTCTCCCAGCCATACCATCGTGCTGCCTCGCCGGGCGGTAATGCGCTCCAGCAGTGCCTCGGCCTGCGCTGTGCCGGACAGGCTGTACGATCCGCGGTCCAGATCCGGGTAAATGCACCGAAAGCCGTCTTCCTGCGCAGCCTGCAAGTCCGTGCTGTCTCCGTTTTCCAGATACGCCAGCCGGGTTTTTGTGCAGGCGGCTCTCCAAAGCGCCTCATTTCCCTCGTGCAGCTGCTGCGTAACGCTTCGGCTGTCCTCGCCGTCCACCAGAATCCCCACCGTGTGTCCGGATGCGCTCATCCGCCGCAGCAGATCTCCCTGGGTCCACAAAAATTCCAGTGAGCAGAAAAAGGACGCTTTCTCTCCTGCACTGTCCAGAACATCCAGCAGCTGAGCCGTGTTTTCCCCGGCCTTCAGGCACAGATATACATTCTTGCCATTGACCGCAGGGGTCTCCTCCTCGTCCTGCTCCGGCACGGACGGTGTGGGCGTCGTCTGCTGTGCCGATTCCTTGGACTTGAGATACTGGGCATAGCTCGACGCCATGGGATAGGTCGCCGCCGTGGCAAACTCCTCGTCAGAAAGTCCGTATCCCGGCTGCCGCAGCCATACCAGGTATCCATGCTCCACATTGGGAATCAGCGAATACTGTAAACCAAAATAACTGGCCACTACAGATGCGGGCACAAACACATTTCCGTTGCGCACTACAGCACCGGGATAGTAGGTGTTCCCCTTCGGGTCCTCCGCATATGGCTTATCCAGATTGAAAATCAACGACCGGTCCTCTCCGCTGTAGAGAATCAGCGGCTGCCGGGCGTTGGCCGGCACGTGGGAAATTCCCACTGCGCTCCATACCACACCGGTAAAAATGCTGCTGGAGATATAGAGATATCCGCCGGACCAGAACGGCATGGTGGCATCTGTCAAGGGCAGGACATTGCTGCCCACCGCCACAAAGTATACGCTCTGCTCCGCCCGAACCGAAGGTGCCGTGATTTGCAGCATCAGCAGCAGGCACAAAACCAGCGCAGCCGCCCGTTTTCTCATGGGAACGCTCCTTTCCCGCAGTCATGATCCATGTAGAATTTTATTTTATCACAGTTTTACGGAGCTTGTAAAGCGGCGGGGGTATACGGCCCTACAGTGACCCCGGTATAATAGTGCGTCACAATTTCCAGCCAATCCGCGCCTTCTTTTGCCATCTCATTGGCACCGTATTGGCTCAATCCCACCCCGTGTCCATAGCCGGTGACATAGAAGATCAGCGTATTTCCCTCCGTCTCCCACTCAAAACAGGCGGAACGCAGCCCCAGGATGGTCCGCACCTGGCTGCCCTTCATGGTGATGCCCCCTATGGTCACCGTCTCCACACTGCCGGCCTCATCCGTCACCGGATTTTGGATCCAAGTGGAAATTTCTCCTGTGAGATCCGCCTCCGGATAGGCCTGCATCACCCGGCTCTTGAATTCCTCGGCAGAAAACTCCGCACGGCTGTAATAGTTCGGGATGGCGTCCTCCGGCTCTGGGGAATCCACCGCCTGCAAATAGGGTAAGTCATTCAGCCAAACCTGGCCCGATGCCCGGGTCAGCCCCGCTGACGAGGAATGAAACACCGCCAGAATCGGCGCCCCGTCATACAGAATCACCTGCCCATCGGTATCCCGCACTGCCGTTTCGATCTTTTCGGCATAGGTATCCGCCTGATCTCCCCAGTTTTCCCGTGCACTCTGCTCCGAAATCCACGCCTGGCAGCAGGTGGAATCCGTACAGATATCGGCGGTATCTCCATGATTGCCGCCGGTTTCAATCTTATACAACGTATAGGTCCGGGCCGCCACTGCCTGGGCCTTGAGCGCCTCCTCCTCAAATGACGCCGGCATCTCTGACCGGACTACCCCCATCAGATAGGTTCCCAGATTCATCTCCTCCACCATATCCCCATTGAGCACCTGCAGCATCACCTCGCCATCCAGCTTCCCCACCTCCGGCTCCGACTCCTCCACAGGGGTCTCCCGGCCAAACAGTTCTGCCCGGAAGGGCTCAATGACTGCCAGCGGCAGAAAAAACAGCACCGACAGCAGCACCGCCGATACCACGATGCTCTGCCGGACCGTACGTGTCTGCTTCATGCGTCTCCTCCTTTTGTTCATGGTCAGCCTGTCCCTCCAATCTATGCACTGCCGCAGCCGGAAATGTGGGCCGGCATGGACAAATCTTCTTTTCTGTGATATACTAAGAGCCACGTTTTTCGTCTACCCATCCTCCGAAAGGAGCTTTTTCATGAAAAAACCGCTCTTACTTCCCTGCATTGCCCTGGTGGGCGGCGCCGCAGCCGCTGTTTTACGTCTGTTCCAAAATGCTACCGGCTTCGAGGAGGAAACCGGCCTTCCCATTTCCGGGAACCTGCCCGGCACCGCTCTGGTGATTTTGCTGGTTCTTTTGGCCGTAATCCTGACTCTGCTGGTCCGGCGTCTGCCGGAAAACAAGGCTCCATCCTTTCCCGCCGATTTCACCGCCCGGGATTCCCGCCTGCTTTTCCTGCCCATGGCGGGTCTTTTCCTGATGGGCCTGTCCGGTGTTCTGGATCTGATTGCCGGTCTGGGACTAACCGAAACGCTCCTCCAAGGGGTCGTTTCCGCAGCAGATCCCTCCGGCATGACCTCCGTGGTGGCCATCTCTTCTTCTGACGGGTATTCCCCGCAGGCTCATCTGATTCTGGGCGTGCTGGATCTCGTGTCTGCCGCCGGTCTCTTTTTTGCTGTTCGTGCCTGCGGCATCAAGCAGCGCCACAACCGCCTCCGTTTCAACGGAACCTGGCTTCTGGCACCGGTACTGGCCATGGCCGTACGGTTGGTGCTGGCCTATCGGGTCGATTCGGTCAATCCCGCCCTGGAAGCCTATTATGTGGAACTGCTGGCCCTGGTATTTTTAAATCTGGCCTTTTACCGTTTCTCGTCTTTCTCCTTCGGCTCCGGCCAGACCCGGCGTTTTGCCCTGTACACCTGCTGTGCCGTGGTGCTGTGCATGGCAGCCTTTTGCGACAGCTGCTCGATCTCGGCGCGCTTCCTGGAAATCGGCGGTGGACTCTGTGTGCTGGGCTTCTTGCTGCTGCATCTGACAGCCGCGCCCACGTCCGAGCCCTCCGGAGACAGCGGAGAAGAAATTGAGTGACATTGTAGCATATTCTCCGAGCCAATTCTACTTTTTTCGACACTCATTAAAATAAAGAAAAACGAAGAACGGGTCAGCCCCCAGCTGACCCGTTCTCCGTTTTGGAAGATTGGATGAAAAGAAGTTTTGTCTCTTGCAATTATTAAGATACCGGGTAGTTGTTAAGCAAACCAGCATCAATTGTTACAAAAGTCTTAAATCAAAAATTTCGGTCTTTCTGCTGCCGCAGCTGCCCAAAAAACTCCGCCAAAACCTCCCGGCACGGCGTGGCCAGCACCCCGCCCACAACCGCGGGCCGGTTGGGGAAGTCCTCCATAAACAGGTTCAGCACCCCGCCGCAGGCCCCCATGACCTCGTCCCGGGCGCCGTACCAGACCCGCCGGATCCGGGCATTGAGAATCGCCCCGGCGCACATAGGGCACGGTTCCAGGGTCACATACAGCTCACACGTATCCAGCCGCCAGGTCCCCAGGGCCGCATTGGCCTGGGCGATGGCCTCCATTTCGGCGTGGGAGGCCGTGGACTGCTTCTCCTCCCGGCGGTTGCGTCCCCGCCCTATGATCCTGCCGTCCTGCACAATCACGCAGCCCACCGGCACTTCTCCTTCCGCCGCTGCCTCCCGGGCCAGCTCCAGGGCCTCCATCATATAACATTCCTGCTGCGTCATAAAGTTTCCCCCCTCGGTGTATGAAAGCTGGCATATTTGTCCAAACTCTCCATAAACGTTATGGTAGGAGGGACGCTGCCATGAAAACGACCATCTTTTCCAAATCATCCAAACCCGATCCGGAGCTGCTGGCACTCAAAGAAGAACTCCGCATCGCCCAGGGGGACCTGGCACTGGCCTACCGGCAGTTTAACCAGGCCCTGGACCCCGAGCTGGTGGAATCGTGCATCTACCAGATCAGTGCGGTAAAAGCCCGGTGCAATTACCTCATCCGTGCCATTAAGGAGCGCAGCCCGGACGCCGCCGCAGCCGCCGCACTCCGTCTGGAGGAGGACCGCGCATGGACCTGAGTCAAAAGCTGCTGGCCGCTTTCTTGGCGGCCTTTTTCCTCATCGCCCTGCTGCGGGTATTCCGGGCGCCGCTGCGCATTGCCCTGCGGCTTTTGGGCAACACCCTGCTGGGCTTTCTCGCGCTCTGGGCCACTGGTGCAACCGCGGGAATCACCGGCATCACCCTGGGCTTCAATCTCTGGAATGCCCTGGTAATCGGCGTATTCGGCCTGCCGGGCTTTGTGCTCCTGCTGCTGACGCAATGGGTTTTGTGAGCATACATATTCCGGGCGCCGGGCAGATTGCCCGGCGCTTTTATACAGTCTCCCCGCCGGCTTTGCGCAAAAAAGCAAAATCGAAAGTGAGATTTCAGGAGTATTCGAGAGAAAACAGGAGATATTCAAAGCTTTCCCGGTGGTAAATGTTTTTTGTGTTGACAGTGCCTGTCCACCGTGGTATAAATAGTCTTGCTCCGATTTTAACCCGGAGCTCTTGATTTGTAAAGCGAATACAAATATATATCAATCGGAGGAAACACCATGTCCACTTTTATGGCAAACAAGGCCAACATTGAGCGTAAGTGGTACATCCTGGACGCCGCCGGCAAGCCCCTGGGCAAGACCGCCGTTCGGGCTGCCGACCTGCTGCGCGGCAAGACCAAGCCCACTTACACCCCCCACGCCGACTGCGGCGACAACGTCATCATCATCAACGCCGGCAAGGCTGTCCTCACCGGCAACAAGGGCACCCAGAAGTTCTACCGCACCCACTCCGGCTGGGTGGGCGGCCTGAAGGAGACTCCCTACCGCATCCTGATGCAGGAGAAGCCCGAAGTGGCCATGCGGGTGGCAATCCGCGGCATGATGCCCAAGAACACCGTTTCCAAGGATTCTCTGAAGCGCCTGCACATCTACGCTGACGCCAACTACGAGCAGCAGGCCCAGAAGCCCGTCGCTCTGGACGTCGAATAAGGAGGAGTAAAGAGAATGTATCAGTCTAAGAAGCCTTACCTGTATGGCACCGGCCGCCGCAAGTCCTCTGTGGCCCGCGTCCATCTGTTCCCCAACGGCACCGGCTCCATCACCATCAACGGCCGGGATATCGATGAGTACTTCGGCCTGGACACCCTGAAGATGGTGGTCCGTCAGCCCCTGGAGGCCACCGGCAACACCGGCAAGATGGATATCGTGGCCACCGTTACCGGCGGCGGCGTTTCCGGCCAGGCCGGCGCCCTGCGTCACGGCATTTCCCGTGCCCTGCTGCTGGCCAGCGAGGACAACCGTCCCATCCTGAAGAAGGCTGGTTTCCTGACCCGCGATCCTCGTATGAAGGAGCGCAAGAAGTACGGTCTGAAGGCAGCCCGTCGTGCTCCCCAGTTCTCCAAGCGCTGATTTATTCTTCGCTTATCCAACAGGACACCGCAAAAGCAGTGTCCTGTTTTTTTCTTTCCCTGCAGAAGACAAACAGGACGGGAACCGCTCCATGGGAGCGATTCCCGTCCTGTTCACAGTTTCAGAGTTCAGGCCGCTTTTCCAGCTCCGCCATACTGCGCTTGAACTGGAAGGCAAACATGGTGGAAGTAGTCAGCACGGCCAGTACATCCGCCACCGGCTCCGCCAGGAAGACCGCAAAGGCTTTGTCGGCAAAGAAATTCGGCAGAATATAGATGAGCGGAATCAGCAAAATGATCTTCCGCAGCACCGCCAAAAACAAGGATGTCTTGGCGTTGCCCAGGGCCACAAAGGTCTGCTGGCATGCAATCTGCACGCCGAAAATACCGGTAGCCGCCATATAGATCCGCAATGCCCAGGAGGCATACTCCACCAGCTCCGGGCTGCTGTTGAACATCAAAATAAACATGCGCGGGAACAGCTGCACCAGAGCCCACAGGAGCAGAGAGTATGTTACGCAGGCCCGCAGCAGACAGCGAAAGGCCGCCCGCACTCTCTGCACATTCCGGGCCCCGTAGTTATAGCTGACAATGGGCTGCGCGCCCTGGGTCAGTCCCTGCAGGGGCATCATGGCAAACTGCATGATGCTGGTGAGCACCGTCATGGCGCCGACGGCAATGTCCCCGCCGTACCGGTACAATGACGCATTGAAGCACACGGCAATCAGACTCTCCGTGGACTGCATGATAAACGGGGACATGCCCAGCGCCAGACAGGGCAGCACCACCTTTGCCTTGGGCCGGAGCAATTCCCTCCGCAGCCGCCACTTCGTGTTCTTCCCCAGCAAAAACCGGAGCACCCATACCATGGATACCGCCTGGGACAAAATGGTGGCCAGGGCTGCGCCCCGGACTCCCAAATCCAGGCCGAAAATAAAGATGGGGTCCAGAATCGTATTCAAAATGGCGCCGATGAGGACCGTCTTCATACTCACCGTGGTAAAGCCCTGGGCCGTAATAAACGCATTCATGCCCAGAGTGATTTCCACAAAGGCGGTTCCCAGCGCATAGATCTGCATGTACTCCAGCGCATAGCCGATGGTGTTTTCGCTGGCACCAAAGGTCATGAGCATGGGACGGGCAAATACCCAGAACACCACCGTCAGCACCAGGGAGACGATCACCAGCATGGCAAAGCAGTTGCCCATAATCCGCTCCGCTTCGCCGCTGTTTCCCCGCCCTTCCTCAATAGAGGCCCGGGGGGCGCCGCCCATGGCCAGCAATGCCGCGAACGCCGAAATCACCATAATGATGGGCAAACAGACTCCAACGCCTGTCAGTGCCAGCTTTCCCACCGTCTCCACCGGCTGCATGTGTCCGATGTAAACCCGGTCCACCAGGTTGTAAAGCATATTGACGATCTGCGAAGTGATGGTAGGCAGCGCCAGGGAAAACAGCAGCTTGCCGACACTCCCGCTCCCCAGATCTGTCCCGCTGTGTGTGCTCATCTGCCCGCCTCCTCCGCGAGGATGCTGCCATTTTCCAGCACGCGCTCCAAGAATGTCAGCAGCTGGTCCGACTCCTTCGGCCCAAACCCGGACAGCAGCCGGGCCGCACAGCTGTTTTGCAGCGCCTGCGCCTCCCGGGCCAGCGGTCCGGCCTCCTCCGTCAGGCTCAGATGCACCACACGGCGATCCGAGCTGTCCGGTGTCCGGGACACCAGCCCTTCCGCTACCAGCAGCTCCACTGCCTGGGATACCTGCGACTTGCTCAATCCCCGGAACTCTGTCACATCCCGCGCCGTATCATACTGCGGGTTATTGGCCAGAAACAGCAGCACATTCATCTCCCGCATGGACAGGCCCGTCCGCTCCAGCAGGGGGGTAAACTGCCAGGTGTAAAACTTTCCGAAATTCTGATAAAACTGCAGCAGTCTGGTATGCGTGATCGCCATAGCGCGCCTCCTATCGTTCTTTTTAAAACAGTTCTTTTCAGAACATTGCTTACCTTACCATTCCCTTCCACTCTTGTCAAGCGCTCAGGGAGATACACTTTTGTACCGCTCACGCTTTGCCATTGACAAATGCTTGGGTACGCTGTATGATAGTGAAAAATATGGTATTAAAAACTATATTACAAGGAGATTCATATGGTCTGGAACATCGTGTGTGACAGCAGCTGTGATCTGCGCGCGACGGACGTCAAGAGCGAATCCGTCCAATTTGAAACCGTACCACTGCGCCTCCAGGTAGGAGCCCGTGAGTTTTTGGACAACGATCAGCTGGAGGTCCCCGATCTGCTGCAGGCCATGGCAGCGGAAAAATCCGCCTCCTCCACTGCCTGCCCCTCCCCCGCCGCATTTGCCCGGGCTTTTGAAAAGGGAGACCGGACAATCTGCTTTACCATTTCCGCCAATCTCTCCGGCACCTATAACGCCGCGGTGATGGGCCGGGAGCTGACGCTGGAAGAGTATCCGGACAAGCAAATCTGCGTGATTGACTCCAAGTCCACCGCCGGTGCCATGGTGTTGCTGGTGCGCCGGGCACAGGCCTTGATTGAGGCAAACCCCAACGTGGATTTTGAAGACTTGTGCGCTCAGCTGCGGATGTATCAGGCCTCCCTGCGTACCTGCTTCACTCTGGAGAACTTCGACAACCTCATCAAAAATGGCCGGATGCGTCCTCTGGTAGGCACCCTCCTGCATTCCCTTGGCATCCATGTCATCGCCGATGCCACGCCTCAGGGAACCATCCATGTGGCTGACAAAGCCCGCGGAGAACAAAAGACGTATCGGGCCATCGCCGCACTGATGAGTTCCAGCAAGGACTGCGCCGGTGCGGAGGTCGTGATCTCGCATTGCGAGAATCTCGCCGGTGCGCTGGCCCTGAAGGAACAGATTTTGGCTTCCCTACCGGTCAAGAGTGTGGACATTCTTTCCTGCCGCGGCCTGACCAGTTTTTACGCCATGGAAAAAGGCCTGATTGTGGGATACTAAACCGTTGAAACACAAAGCCCCCGCGCAGTGGCTTGCGCGGGGGCTTGTCCAATTTTATGCCTGGGGAAGCCGGTATTTTTTCAGGTCCCGTTTGACATCGGCAGAAAAACTGCCGCCTTCCTTGACGTCATGGAGATAGGAGTGGCGCTCCAGGCTGCCCTCTTTCTCCTCCACAACGCTCACCGCAATGTTGGAGCAGTGGTCGGAAACCCGCTCAATGTTGGTCAGCACATCGTTGAGAATGAATCCCAGCTGAATGGTGCACTCTCCCGTCTGAAGGCGGCGGATGTGACGCATCCGGATCTCCTCAATGATCTGATCAATGGTTTCCTCCAGCGGCTCCACCACCAAAGCGGTCTGGACATCATCGTCCACAAAGCAGTGGAAGGCGTCATCCATGATATCCCGCAGAGCTTCCAGCAGCACATGCAGCTCCTCTTTGGCAGAGTCTGAAAACTGCAGCTCCTTTTCATGAAGCTCCTGTGCAGACTCCTGCAAGTTGAGGGCATGGTCGCCAATGCGCTCAAAATCTCCAATGGCGTGCAGCAGCCGGGAAACCGTTTGGATATCACTCATGGAAACACCGTGCTGTGAAATCTCCACCAGATAGGAACCCAGCCGGTCCTCATAGGTGTCCAGCTTGTCCTCATTGGCCAGGATCTGCGTCTCCCGCTCCTCACTGTATGCAGGCAGCTGCTCCAGCGCCAGAAGCATTGTCTCATGGGCCAGCACACCCATCCGGTTGGCCATGGACACACATTCGCTGATGGCCACGCCAGGCGTCCGCATCAGCAGGGGATCCAGAAACGCGAACTGCTCGGTCTTGTTTTCTGTCCGCACCAGTCTCCGCGCCAGCTGTTCCAGCTGGCGGGAGAAAGGCAGCAGCAGCGCGGTTGTGAGCACATTGAACACGGTATGGCAGAACGCAATTCCCACCGCGCCCGTAGCCGCATCCATGAATCCGAAATGGAAAATCATGTTGCCGCCGTAGAACAAAATCAGGCAAACCACCGTACCGATGATGTTGAAGGAAATGTGAATGACCGCCACGCGCTTTGCATTGCGGTTCACACCAATGGAGCTGAGCAGCGCCGTCACACAGGTGCCGATGTTCTGGCCCATGATAATGGGAATGGCCATTCCATAGGTAATGGACCCGGTCAGAGCCAGAGCCTGCAGGATACCCACGGAGGCAGCAGACGACTGGATCACACCGGTAAAGACCGCGCCTACCAGCACGCCCAGCAGCGGATTGTTGAATGCGGTGAGCAGGCTGGAAAACTCCGGCATATCCGCCAGGGGGCTGACTGCCTCTTTCATCAGCTCCATACCATACATCAGAATGGAAAAGCCCACCATGATCCGGCCAATATCCCGACGCTTCTGCTTTTTGGAGCCCATGATCAAAATGATGCCCACCAGCGCCACTACAGGAGAAAAGTTCTCCGGTTTGAGGAGATTGATGAACACATTTTCGCTCTCAATTCCCGTAAGGGACAAAATCCATGCCGTGAGCGTTGTGCCGATATTGGAGCCCATAATCACACCGATGGTCTGCCCCAATTCCATCACGCCGGAGTTCACCAGGCCCACCAGCATAACCGTCATAGCGGAGGAGGACTGAATGGCGATGGTAATGCCCGCACCCAGCAGCAGGCTCTTGAAGGGGTTGGAGGTCATGCGCTTCAAAAGACGTTCCAGTTTGCCGCCAGCCATCTTCTCCAGACTCTTGGACATCGTGGTCATGCCATAGAGGAAGAAGGCCAAGCCGCCGCAGAGGGTTAAGACAGAAAAGATGTCCATACCAATGCTCCTTTTCCCGTTCCCGTATTCCGATTCTGTTCACACAGCATCGCAAGGAAAGCACCATCAGCTGCCGGGGGCTGCTAATGGCGCCGATCAGATATGCTTATGTAGCGAATCTATTATATATGCAAAGCCTCGCAGAAGGAAGAGCGTAAGTCGATTTTTGTAAAAAATGCGTAAAAATTTTTGAGGCCGTCCCGTTCAAATCTCAAAAAGTTCGTCAAAAACGCAGAAACTTTTTGGCCATTTTTTCACACCACGTCCGGCTCCCCTTCAGACTCGGTTTCTCCCTGCCAAAATGCACGAATTTCCTCCGCCCGATTCCGTCCGGTAAAATAGCCGGATTGCCAGAGCGCCCGGATCACCTCCAGGTCCCGCTCCGTCCGGCGGCAGCCCAGGGTGTCCTCCGGCGCAATGACCAGAATCCGTCCCGCTTTCTCCAGCGCGAACAGCTCTTCCCGGCCGCGGTTATACGCTTCCGCCCGGGCATGCATGGTCGCAAGAAAGCGGGGATACTGGCGAAACACCCGGTCCAGGACCCGAAGGGTCCCATCCGCCTGCTTCCGGTAATCCCGCTCCCGGGTCAGCACCACTACGACCCGGTCGCATCCCTGTTCCAGGGCATGCTTCCAGGGAATCGGATCGGCACAGCCGCCGTCGAGATAGGGTTTCCCCTCCAGCCAAATCACAGGAAACATCATGGGAATGGCGCAGGTGGCCTGCAGCAGCAGATTATGTCCATCCCGCCGCGGAACCGGCAGATACTCCGCCTCACCAGACTCCAGATTGGTCACCACCGCCTCCACCGTGCCGGGATAGGACGCAAAGGCATCATAATCAAACGGCACCAGTTGATTGGGGATGGTCTCATAGGCAAACTTCAGGCCAAAATAGCAGTGATTGGAGGGCTTGACAAAATTCCGCACGCCCATGTAGCGGGAGTCGTTGGCGAAGGTGGTCAGCAGCTTCAGGTTCCGGCGGCTCTGCCGGGAAAGGTAGCTCACACCATAGGCAATTCCGGCGGAAACCCCCACCGTGTAATCCGGCAGGGGCACCTGCGCGTCCAATAACGCGTCGCATACACCGGAGGAAAAAATCGTCCGAAATGCGCCGCCTTCCAAAACCAAACCGGTTTTCATACAGGGTCACTTCCTTTTCTCAGAGCACCAGGCCCGCAGGCCGGTGCCGCGCAGGCAAGAACCCGCGCTTGATTTTATTTTAACTCGCTTTCCCCAGTGCTTCAATCTGTTTTATAAAAAACTTTCTCCCCCCGCGTTTCCCGGCACTGATCTGGCACCACAGCCGCAGCACGTCCGAACCAATGTAAAAAAACGCTCATGCCCCACCGGGAAAGCCCGGTGGGGCATGAATGGTTCTGGTCGTTCTTGAAAATTCAATCTCCTTGCCAGGATTGATTTTCAAGGCTTTTATGGGTGCGCTGTTGCCTTACTTCGCGGCCTTGGCGGCGCGGATGGCCTCCGTGAGCATGGGGGTGACCTTGAACAGGTCGCCGCAGATGCCGTAGTCGGCAAT
>CALXDJ010000027.1 GCA_944387035.1 uncultured Oscillospiraceae bacterium
GGAGGGCTCCAAGCCCGCCGAGGGCCAGTTTGCCGGCGTGTGCCTGATGGACGCCCGGTCCATCGCCGCCACCGCCCGGGCCGGCGGCCGGATCACCGCCGCCACCGATGTGGACTATACCCCCGTCTCCCACCCGTATCACTTTGACGCAGGCGTCTATGAGCGGCGGGTGTACAACGGCTTCGGCCGTCCAGACCCGTCCGTGGAGCTGATTCTGGGCCCCAACATCACCGACTGGCCCCAGATGCCTCCCATGAGCCGCCACCTGCTGGTGGAGCTGGCCGCCGTGCTCCATGACAGCGTCACCACCACCGACGAGCTGATCCCCTCCGGCGAGACGTCTTCCTACCGCTCCAACCCCCTGCGCCTGGCGGAGTTCACCCTCTCCCGCCGGGAACCGGCCTATGTGGGCCGGGCCAAGGACGCTGCCGCCCTGGAGGCCCAGCGCCGGGCCGGAGAGGCACCGGAAGCCCTCAAGGCTGTGCTGGACCGCGTCGGCGACGGGCAGGCTCTGCTGGAGCAGACCCAGTTCGGCTCCTGCGTGTTTGCCAACCGCCCCGGAGACGGCTCCGCCCGGGAGCAGGCTGCCTCCTGCCAGAAGGTATTGGGCGGCTTGGCCAACATCTGCTATGAGTTTGCCACCAAGCGCTACCGCTCCAACTGCATCAACTGGGGCATGATGCCCTTCACCCTGGACGAAGGCACCCCCTTCCCCTACGAGCCGGGCGACTGCGTGTTCGTGCCGGATGTGCGGGAGGCCGTCCTGTCCGGCAAGGAGGACTTCCCCGCCCAGGTCATCCGCAAGGACGGCACCGTGGAGCCTCTGATGCTCCATGTCCGGGGATTGACGGAGGACGAGCGGCAGATTCTGCTGGACGGGTGCCTCATGAACTACTACGCAAACCGCGCCTGAGGGGCGGCGGAATCCCAACAGACCAGGAGGCTTTGCAATGAAAAAAATTCAGATGACCACTCCCCTGGTGGAGATGGACGGCGACGAGATGACCCGCGTGCTGTGGGGCTGGATCAAGGACAAGCTGATTCTCCCCTTCGTGGACCTCAAGACGGAATACTATGATCTGGGCCTGCTTCACCGCAACGAGACAGAGGATCAGGTGACGGTGGACGCCGCCAATGCCACCCGGCGTCTGGGCGTGGCAGTCAAGTGCGCCACCATCACCCCCAACCGCCAGAGAATGGAGGAGTATCCCCAGCTGACGCAGATGTGGAAAAGCCCCAACGGCACCATCCGCTCCATTCTGGACGGCACCGTGTTCCGCACCCCCATCTGCATTGACGCCATCAAACCCGTGGTGAAAAACTGGAAAAAGCCCATCACCATTGCCCGTCACGCCTACGGCGACGTGTACCGGGCCGTGGATCTGGAAACGGAGGAGCCCGGCACCGCCACGCTGACCTTCACCGGCGACAGCGGCCAGACCCAGACCGTCACGGTCCAGCGGGTGGAGGGTCCTGCCATCTGGCAGGCCGCCCACAACAAGGCCGACTCCATCCGCTCCTTTGCCCGGGCCTGCTTCCAGTACGCCATCGACACCCAGCAAGACTTGTGGTTCTCCACCAAGGACACCATTGCCAAGGTCTATGACGGCGCCTTCAAGCGGATTTTTGAAGAAGAGTATGAGGGAACCTACAAGTCCCAGTTCGAAGCCCTGGGCCTGACCTATTTCTACACTCTCATCGACGATGCCGTGGCCCGGGTCATCCGCAGCGAGGGCGGCTACATCTGGGCCTGCAAGAACTATGACGGCGACGTCATGAGCGACATGGTCTCCACCGCCTTCGGCTCCCTGGCCATGATGACCAGCGTGCTGGTGGCCCCCGACGGCACCACGGAGTTCGAGGCCGCCCACGGCACCGTCACCCGCCACTACTACCGCTATCTCAAGGGGGAGACCACCTCCACCAATCCCATGGCCACCATTTTCGCCTGGTCCGGTGCTTTGAAAAAGCGGGGCCGTCTGGATGGTCTGACAGATCTCACCGCCTTCGGCGAGGCATTGGAGCAAGCCTGCTTCGATACGCTCAACGCCGGAATCATGACCAAGGACCTGGTAAGCCTGGTGGAGCCGGGCTTTACCGCCACCGCCGTCAGCAGCGAGGCATTCCTGGACGCTGTAGCCCAGCGCCTGGCCCAAAAGCTGGCATAACTCAAATACAGCAACCCCCGCGCATCTTGGTAAGATGCGCGGGGGTTCTTGATTGATGGTAGAATTATGAGTGCATCCCAAACACCGGCCGGATGGAATAATAGTACTCCGATGCCAGCAGAGGCACGTACTCCGGATCGGTGGCAATGATCCGCCCGTCCTCCAGCTTGAGGCCAAAGGACTGCATATTTTCCGTGATATACAGCATCCGCTCCACACCCAGGGACAAAGACTCCCCCGCCCGGGAATAGAAAATGTCCTGCCAGCCCTCTACTTCCATGGCATCCCAGCGGATGTGAGCCATTGCCTCCTCCCGGCAGGTAGGCTCCACACAGGCAATGGCAAACCGCCCGAAAAAGGACTTCTCTCCTACCACCTTTCGTGTGCCGTCTATGGTCACGGTGGTTTCTCCCGCAGGCGCTCCATCGGCCGTGTAAACCGCTGCCGTGACGGTCAGGGAGACGTCCCGCAAAAACACCCCCGTCCGGTCCAGCACGGCAAAGAGCACAAAGCCCACCATCAGCGCCGCAATCAGGCCACCCAGAATCTGCCCCCAGCGCCGCCGGGTTTTCTCCCGGGTCTGACGGACCAGCAGGACAATGGCCCGGCGCACCGTCATCTCCGGCTCCGGTGTATCCGTCTCCTCTCCCCGCAGCAGGTCCAGCACCTGTACACCCAGGGCATCCGCCAGGGGCTCCAAGAGGGAGACGTCCGGAAACCCAGCGCCCCGTTCCCATTTGCTCACTGCCCGGTCCGAGACGTGGAGCTGCGCCGCCAGTTCCTTTTGGGTCAGGCCCCGTTCCTTGCGGGCGCTTGCAATGAGACCTCCGGTCTTTTCCCGGTCCATGGTCACCACCTCCGCTTTCAGTATCCCACACAAAGCCGCTCCACGCAACAAACGCTGCGTGGAGCGGCCCATTTTACTCCGATTCCTCGGACTCCAGATCCTGCACAAAGCAACAATGGTGGCCAGCGTGGTTCCCAGCTGCGTCAGCAGCAAAGACGCCCGGGCCAGCTCCTCCCGGGACAAGTTCGCTGCCAGCACCAGAGCCAGAGCCTGCACCGCGGCACTCTGCTCCAGCGCGTCCACTGCCGTCCCCCCTCTCAGGAAAACCTATGCACGATCCCCCTCCAGCTTGCTTAGGGTTCCAGCAATTCCGCAAGATAATCCGTCTGGGTCCGCAGGTCTGTCCGCCCCCGGTACTCCACTGCGATTACCTGGCCGCCCTTCCGGGCCACCACATATTGCAGCCCTCCGGCTACGTCCACAAACCCGGCTTCCGGTTCAATCTCCCGGCTCCACCAGAACTCGTCCAGTCCGTCAGCGGTGTGCTGCACAAGCGCTTCCCAGCCGCCCCGGGAAGCAAATTCTTCCCGCACTTCCCCCGCCAGCTGCCGGCCCAATCCCTCGGTGCGCATCCCGTAATAGGTCGTAATGGCCGCCGCCAGAAGGTCGTCCTCCAGGTCTCCGTACTCCCGGACATAGTACATGCGGGATGCCAGCTCGTGGACCTTGGTCTCCGCCTCCCAGTACATCGGCTCTCCCACCAGGTCCTCCGTTTGACTCAGCTCCCAGTACACGGCCTCTGCCTTGGGGCAGCCGCTCTTGTCCAGAACGTCCCAGCCGTGAAATTGATCTGTGAAACTGTAGCCCATGTCCACAAAGGGATACACCACCAGCATAAGAAAGCCCATCGCCACCGCAGCTCTTTGGAGCCACTGCTGAAGCCGGTACGGCCTGGGCTGTGACAGAGGCACACCGGCACGCAACGTCCGCAGCAGGCGCCGCATCCCCAGCAGCTCCCGGGCCTCCAACACCAAAATCAGCCACAGCCACACCTGTCTCAGCAGCATCCGTCCGGGCAACTCCTCCAACGCACGCAGAAGCGGAGCCTCCGAATTCCACTGCCAGAACACCATGCCTGCCAGCACCACCAGGAACCCCAGCTCCACCGCCGCCGACCGGAGCATCCACCGCTTGAGATACCGGTACCCCTCCGCCTGAACCACCGGGTCCGTGTCCAGCTCCGGCGCACTGGGGTCCTCGCAGCGCCAGACGTGAAACAGCCCCTGCATCACCGTTACATACTGCCAGCCCAGACTCTCATAGACCTCCCGCCGTTCCGGAGAGATGGTCTCCTTTTTCTTTCCAAGCGGCTGGAGGCGATAGCGGCACGCCTGAGGCTCCGCCCGGTCAAACACCGCCTTCCAGCTCCGGGTCTCCCGGAACCGCCAGCCCTCCCGGGCCCGGTCCTCCAGCCAGGTTTCCGCCGCCGCCACATCAAACAGGGAGTATAAGCACGTCTCCCGCATCTCCTCCGGCATCTCCAGGGGCTGCCATTGGGTGTCTCCGGTCTCCGGCGCGGGGGTCTGCGCATCCGGGATCCGGGCCGTGTCCTGCTTCCGCTCGTCCATCGCGCTCCTCCTTTTCCGCTTTAACACTCTTCCCGCTCACCGTCAGCAACGCACAGCCGCAGCCGGCTGAGCTCCTGCCGGTACAGCGCCCGCCCCCGGTCTGTGATGGCATAGGTCCGCTTGCGTCCCTCCACCGCCGTCTCCCGGATCAGGCCCTCCTCTTCAAATTTTGCCAGGATCGTATACAGCGTTCCCGGCCCCAGGCTCACCCGGCCTGCTGTGGTATCATCCACATACTGTACAATTTCCGTCCCGCACCGGTCCTGCCGCAGCAGGGACAGCAGCACGTAAAACATGCTCTCCGTCAGGACTTTCAACGGTTCCTTCGACATACGGTTCTCCTTCAATATCGAAAGGTGATATTCTTCGACTTCATTGTAATATCGTCTTTCGATATTGTCAACACAATCTTTTCCAAGGGAAAAGTTCTCTCTTCCGACAGTTTTTGAGGGTTGCTCCAAAAGGGCACTTTTCGGTATGATAAAAACCAGATTTCCCAAAAGAAAGGACGATTTCTCATGAAACGAGCAATTTTCTGCGGCCTTTTGGCCGCGTTGGCCCTGTCCGTACCTGCCCGTGCAGAGCGCAGCGTCCGCGTCCAGGTGGACGGACAGCTGCTCCCGGAAACCGCCCGGTTGGAACAGGGCACTACTTACTTCTCCCTGCGGAGTCTGCTGGACGCCATGGGCGGCTGGACCCTGGTCTGGGACAGCGGCGCGGCGGTCGCCACCGGCGAGGACGGCGTTCTGACCGTCCATCCCGGCACGGATACTCTGACCTACAACGGAACCACCGTTTCCGGCAATGTATACGTAGAGGACGGCCGCACCTATGTTCCCCTGCGCACAACGGTGCAGCTGCTGGGCGGTGATGCCCAGTGGGACCCCTATCTGGACGGCGCGGCGGTCACCACCGCCGAAGCAGAACACGACGCAGTGGATCTTTACTGGCTCTCCCGCATCATCAGCGCCGAAAGCCGGGGCGAGCCCATGGAGGGCCAGATCGCCGTGGGCAACGTGGTATTGAACCGGGTAGCCAGCAAGACCTTCCCGGATACGATCCCCACCGTGGTCTTTGACCGGCAGTATGCCGTACAGTTTGAACCGGTGTCCAACGGCACCGTCTATGATACTCCCGCCGCCTCCTCCGTAGAGGCCGCCCGCCGGGTACTCAATGGCGAAAAAACCGTGGAGGGTGCACTGTACTTCTACGCACCGGCCCTCTCCCCCGGCACCTGGATTGTCTCCAACCGCACCTATCTCACCACCATCGGCTGCCACCGTTTCTTCCTTTGATTGACTTTTGCGTCCGCGGGGGATACAATAGAGGCATCCTGTCAGCAAAGGAGCTTTGCATATGCTGTTTTCCGATCATCCCAGAACCCATTACCGCAGCGCACCGGCCCACGAGGTCATCTGCCAGCTGCGTTTCCCCACCATTTTGACGATTAACAATGTCGAACCCGCAGACTTTCAGGAGTCCATTCGGGAGGCCTTTCCCCAGTATATCCGCCGGGAAGAAGCTGCTCCCCCCAAGGTCACCGGCCTGGGCGGCCCCAATCCCCGGGTAGAACAGCAGCCCCCTGTCACCAACTACACGTTCCTCTCCGCGGACGGCCGTTGGAAGCTGAACCTCACCCGGGACTTCATCGCCCTGTCCACTCTGAGCTATCCCGGCTGGGAAGAGTTTGCCCATCATCTGGACAAGCCTCTGGCTTCCTTTATCCAGATTTATCAGCCCGCGTTCTTCCAGCGGGTGGGCCTGCGGTATGTCAACATCTTCTCCCGGACAAAGCTGGGTCTGGAGGGTGCCCTCTGGTCTGAGCTGTTCGCCCCGGCTTACACCGCCCTGCTGCGGGAACCGGATGTGGAGGAGGACCGGATTTTGGGCTGCAACAGCGACGCGGTCGTCAAGCTGGACTCCAGCTGCCAGGCCAAGATCCACGCCGGTCCCGGCCGGATGAAGCCCGCCGGTCCCAACGCCCCGCAGGATCCCGAGGTCAAGTTCATCTTCGACATGGATCTGTCCATGGGCGGAAATACCCCCTGCACGCTCTCCGCTGCCGCTTTGGAAACCCTCCACGGCCACGGTACCCGGATTTTTGAAGGCGCCATTACAGACCGCCTGCGTCAGGCCATGAATCCCGACTGATTCTCCCGCGCACAAATTCCCCGTGAAGTGTCCGCCAAAGGTCGGCCTTCCCCTGTTTTTTTGCAGAATTTACAGTCTTAATGGCTGTTTTCGTGCCTGGCTGAGGCCGCTTTGGATTGCGTATTTGACGCACATTTTTCCGCAGGATCGTCCATACCGGGATGATCCTGCGGTTTTTTTGTAAAAACTGCAAAAAATTCCGTGGTATTACCTCTTTTGATTTTAGGGAAAATGGATTCTGTACAAATTCCTGCATTTCGGATATTCTTAAGTCATAGAATCGTTTACCAGAGCAGATTCACGATACAAAAGTAAGAAAAGGGGCATGGATTATGTTGAAAAGTGCATATCTGCAGAGAGTGTACTCCCAGGTTGTTGCCCGGGATCCTGATCAGAAGGAATTCCAGCAGGCGGTTCTGGAGGTTCTGGAAAGCCTGGATATGATCGTGGAGCAGCATCCCGAATATGAAGCCAACGGCATCATTGAGTCCTTCGTGGAGCCCGAGCGGATCATCACCTTCCGGGTACCCTGGGTGGATGACCAGGGCAAGGTGCAGGTTAACCGCGGCTACCGCGTGCAGTTCAACTCTGCCATTGGCCCTTATAAGGGCGGCCTGCGGTTCCATCCCACCGTCAACCTGTCCATTCTGAAGTTCCTGGGCTTCGAGCAGATCCTCAAGAACAGCCTCACCGGTCTGCCCATCGGCGGCGGCAAGGGCGGCAGCGACTTCGATCCCAAGGGCAAGAGTGACCGGGAAGTCATGCGGTTTTGCCAGAGCTTCATGACGGAGCTCTATCGCCACATCGGCCAGTTCACCGACGTGCCCGCCGGCGATATCGGCGTGGGCGCCCGTGAGATCGGCTATCTGTTCGGCCAGTATCGCCGTCTGCGCAACGCCCACGAGGCGGGCGTGCTCACCGGCAAGGGCCTGACCTACGGCGGCTCCCTGGCCCGGACCGAGGCCACCGGCTATGGCCTGTGCTATCTCACCGAAGAGATGCTCAAGTGCATGAAGAACGACAGCTTCGCCGGCAAGACCGTGGTCATCTCCGGTTCCGGCAACGTGGCCATCTTCGCCACGGAGAAGGCTACCGCCCTGGGCGGCAAGGTCGTGGCCCTGAGCGACTCCAACGGCTATATCCACGATCCCAACGGCATCCAGCTGGATGTGGTCAAGGACATCAAGCTGGGCCACCGCGGCCGGATCAAGGAATACGCCGACCGTGTTCCCGGCAGCACCTACACCGAGGGCTTCCGCGGCATCTGGACCATCCCCTGCGACATCGCCCTGCCCTGCGCTACGCAGAACGAGATTGATGCCGAGGCTGCCCAGAACATCGTCAAGGGCGGCGCCATGGCCGTGGCGGAAGGCGCCAACATGCCCTCCACTCCCGAAGCCATTCACATCTTCCAGCAGGCCGGTCTGCTGTTTGCTCCCGCCAAGGCTGCCAACGCCGGCGGCGTGGCCACCAGCGCCCTGGAGATGAGCCAGAACAGCATGCGTTACAGCTGGACCTTCGAGGAAGTGGACGCCAAGCTCCAGCAGATCATGGTCAACATCTTCCACAACATCTATGATGCCTCTGTGGAGTGCGGTGTGACCGGTGACCTGGTGGTGGGCGCCAACATCGCCGGCTTCAAGAAGGTCGTCGATGCCATGCTGGCTCAGGGTACCGTCTGATTATTTCCTTTCGCATAAACAAAAAAAGAGAAGGAACCAACGGGTTCCTTCTCTTTTTTACTGCTCTCAATCATGCTGGAACATGGGGGTGGAGAGATACCGTCCGCCGGCATCGGGCAGGAGGGCCACAATAACCTTGCCCTGATTCTCCGGCCGCCGGGCCAGCTCCGCCGCCGCCCAGACCGCCGCGCCGGAGGTAATTCCCACTAGAATCCCCTCCCGGGCTGCCAGCTCCCGGCCGGTGGCATAGGCATCTTCATTGGTCACGGTCAGGATCTCATCCACCACGCTCCGGTCCAGATTTTCCGGCACGAAATTGGCGCCGATCCCCTGCAGGCCGTGAGGACCTGCGTGTCCCTGGGTCAGCAGCGGAGAAGAGGCGGGCTCCACACCCACAATCCGCACTCCGGGTGCCCGTTCCTTGAGATACCGGCCTACGCCGCTGATGGTGCCGCCCGTGCCGATTCCAGCCACGAAAATATCCACCCGGCCCTCCGTGTCCTCCCAGATCTCCGGACCGGTGGTACGGTAATGGGCCTGGGGATTGGCCGGATTTTCAAACTGCCCGGCCACGATGCTGCCCGGAATGGAGCGGCTGAGCTCCTCGGCCTTCTCCACAGCCCCCGCCATGCCCTGTGCGCCGGGCGTCAAAACAATCTCCGCTCCATAGGCGGCGATCAGGCTCCGCCGTTCCACGCTCATGGTATCCGGCATGGTGAGAATCACCCGGTATCCCGCGGCAGCGCCTACTGCGGCCAAGCCAATGCCGGTATTACCGGACGTCGGCTCGATGATCGTACCGCCGGGCCCCAGGCGCCCATCCCGCTCCGCTGCTTCAATCATGCTGGCGGCCACCCGGTCTTTGGCGCTGCCGGCGGGATTCATGCACTCCAGTTTGGCCAGCACCGTAGCAGGCAGAGCATGGTCTTCCTGATAATGCGTCAACTCCAGAAGCGGCGTGCGGCCAATCAGCTCCCGCACACTGTGGGCGATCTTCATAACGGGTTCCTCCTCAATTTTCAAGTTATGCTTTATGATACCCCATTTCCCCGCTTGCTGCAACTGCCTCCATTGGGCCGGCACCTTCTGCGGGTACAAGAAGGCGCCTGTGGGATGCCGGGCATCCCACAGGCGCTTTGCCGTTTACAATCCGATTTACTTGCTGATCTCAAACTCCTGCACGCCCATGGCTCCGGGGGCAATGGTGTACTCGGGGAACACCACCACCGGATTGCCCGCTTCATTGATATAGAAGCTGGTCGTCTCGTCCACGGTCGTAAAGCCGCCCATGGAGGTATCGAAGAAATCATCCGGATGCTCCGCAATTTCCGCGGAAATCACATCGTTGCACAGGGATACCCAATCCTCTCCCAGCACATCCTCCAATGTCAGCTCCCGGCCTTCCGCCAGGTCCAGGTTGTAGTACACCTGCTCCTGATACGCGTTGGCGATGGAGACATAGCTGTCGATCACAAAGGAAACGGTGGTATCCGTCTGAGACTTGATATCATAGGTGACACTGATGGTATTGTCCTTTTCCGCCCACTGCTCTTCCGTACCGCCGGTGGCCAGGAACGCCTCCTTGTAGTCGGCGATGATCTCCTCGCCCTCGGCAATCTTGGCGTCCACCCGCTTCTGGATCTCCTCCGAGACCTGCTGGGCCAGAGCGCCGCCCGAAATGCCGGGCTGCTCCACTTCCACAGTGCGGTCTTCGTTGGTATCCTGATAGCTGCGAACCGTCAGCACCTGGAACAGTCCTCCCAGCACCGGGACATCCGCAGCGGCGGCGGCCACGGTGGGGCTGACGTTCAGCGTTCCCACCACCAGCACCAGGCAGGCGGCCACGGCACCCGCGCCGCGCTTCCACTTGCGCTGCATCCGCTTGGCACGTCCCTGGCGAATGCCAGCCTGAACCCGGTCAGCCAGTTCTTCCGGAACGGGGATCTGCTCATATTCCTTCTTTGCCTGTTCAAATTCGTTCATCATTCCTCGGCTCCTTCCATTGATATCCGCAATTTCCTTAGGCCCGTGTACAGACGTGTTTTCACCGTGCTCAGATTCCAGCCCGTCACCTCGCTGATTTCCTTGAGGGAAAGCTCCTCATAAAAGCGCAGCCGGACAATGGTGGCAATCTCCGGCGGGAGGGCTTCCACTCTGCGGTTTAGAGAACCGTCCTCCGGCAGGGGATCTTCATAGCTGCCGGCATCCAGCGCCTCCGGCGGAAGAAAGACCACCGTCTTTCTGCGGCGAAGCTGATCGGTACACACATGGACCAAGATTCGATAAAACCAGGTACGCATTGCCTCCGGCGTTTGCAGGCTGTCTTGCTTTTCCAGTGCTCTGCAGACAGCGGTTTGTACCGCGTCCAGAGCGTCTTCCCTGTTCTTTAAATAGCTGTACGCCAAGCGGTAAAACCGCGCCTGATCTTCCACCAAAAATGATGTCAATATATCTTCCCGCACTGTGTTCATGCAATTGGGTCCTTTCGTTTTGTTCTGCCTTACAGACGCACAATGGAGTCAAAAAGTTTGAGCCGAGGGAAAAAATCCGCGGGCAGTGCCCGCGGATTTTTTTATTCATAGCGCAAAGCGTCAATGGGATTGAGCTTGGCCGCCTTATTGGCCGGCAGATATCCGAACAGCACGCCGATTCCCACGCTGACGCCAAAGCTCACCGCCACCGCGCTGAACGTCGGCGTGGCGCTGAAGGTCACATTGCCGCCCATCTGGGATACCAGCGCACCGCCGATCAGCGTGCCCACCCCCATGGCCACCAGACAGCCAAAGGCAATGCCCAGAAGTCCTCCGATGGCGGAGGTGGTGCCCGCCTCGATAATAAACTGGCTGCGGATGTCCCGGCGCTTGGCACCCAGGGATTTCCGGATTCCGATTTCCCGGGTCCGTTCCGTCACGGACACCAGCATGATATTCATAATGCCGATGCCGCCCACCAACAGCGAAATCGCCGCGATGGCCACCAGTACCAGCATGGCGGTGCCCATCATGGCATTGATCATGGTCACCTGCTCCGCCATGGTCATGGTGTAATAGGCATTGTCATCCTGGAAGAATTCATAGAGCTTCGCATCGATGACTTCTTTCGCTGCCGCCGCCGTGTCCCGGTTGGTACTGGTAAACATATAGAGCGGCACATACCGGTTGCCCATGATCTTCAGGGCGTTTTCGTAGGGGATATAGACCTGATCGTCCCGGCCGCCTTCCGTCAGCGTGTCGCCGCTTTGACTCAGCACCCCCACCACGGTGTAGGGCACGCCGCCAATCTTGATGGTCTTGCCCAGGGCGTCGCCGTCAAAGGCGTCCTGCGCCAGAAAGGCCCCGACCACGCACACATTCTGGGCGCGCTCCACATCGATATACTGAATGAACCGCCCCTGGGCCAGGGTCTCTCCATCCAGTGTGGCATGGGTATCCTGTTTATACATAATCTCGCTGACCCCATAGATGCTGGTTCGCTCATACAGGGTATCTCCGGAGCGCAGCGGGGCATTGGTGGAGACATAGGGAGAAACACCGGAGAGCACGTCGGGATGCTCCTCCACCAGCTGGTACATCTCGTCCGGATCGAGGTTCATAGTGGTGCCGTCGCCCCGGCCGTAGATCATGGTCTGAATCAGGTTGACACCCATGTTCTCCACCTGCTGGTCCACCATCTGCTGCAGGCCGTTGCCCAGGGAGATGATCACAATCACCGCTCCCACGCCGATGACAATGCCCAGCATGGTCAAAAACGCCCGCATCTTGCTGGTACGCAGGGACTTGATGGCCAGGCGGAAGGACTGCGTAAAGTTCATGCCTCCACCTCCGCTTCTTCCGCATGCACCACGGCCCTGGGATCTGCGGCATCTCCATCGTAGATAATCTTCCCGTCCTGGAGCCGGACAATCCGCCGGGCCTTCCGGGCAATGGTATTGTCATGGGTGATGAGGACCACGGTGTCCCCTTCCTGGTTGAGCTTTTGCAGAAATTGCAGGACCTCCCGGCCGGTGCGGGAGTCCAGGGCTCCGGTAGGCTCATCCGCCAGAATGACGGAGGGCTCTCCGGCCAGGGCCCGGGCAATGGATACCCGCTGCTGCTGGCCGCCGGAGAGCTGACTGGGCAGATGCCGGCGCTTATCCGCCAGACCCACCCGCTCCAGAGCCCGGATGGCCCGCTCATGCCGCTCCTCGCCCGGCACACCGGCATAGAGCAGCGGCAGTTCCACATTCTCCTGAACAGTCAGCTTGGGAATGAGATTGTACTGCTGGAAAATGAATCCCAGCATCCGGTTGCGGATCTCGGCCTGCTGGTCATCATTCATGGTGGACACATCCACCCCGCCCAGATGATAGGTGCCCGAGGTGGGCACATCCAGGCAGCCGATGATATTCATGGCCGTGGACTTTCCCGATCCGGAGGAGCCCACCACCGCCACAAACTCTCCCCGGTCAATGGTCAGGCTCACACCGTCCAGGGCGTGGACCTCCTCGTCGCCCATGGGATAGATCTTATAGACGTCTCTGAGTTCAATGAGATGCTCCACGGATCTCAGCCTCCCAGTTGACCGGCCGTCTGGTCCAGGATCAGGATGGTCTCCCCCTCTTCCAGTCCGGAGGTAATTTCAATGTACGCGTCATCGTTGCGGCCCAGAGTCACGGTGCGATTTTCCAGTTTGCTGGCATCCGCCACGGCGGTGCCGTCTTCCGTCATGGCGCCGGGCAGAGGCACCAGCACCGTGTCGCCCCGTTCCACGGCGCTCACCGGTACGCACAGCACATTGGCAGCGGTATCACAGAGAATGTCCGCCGAGACGTTCATGCCGGGTTTGAGTTCGCCGTAGTCATCCACCCGGATGGTAACGGGGTACGTGGTAAAGCCGCCGGTGGTCGTGCCGTTGATGCTCACCTTTTCCACCGTGCCCAGGAACATCTGTCCCGGCAGGGCATCCGCGCTGAGCTCCACCGTCTGTCCCACCTGGATCTTTCCGATATCCAGCTCATTGACGTTCATCTTCATCTTCAGGCAGCTCAGATCATACACCACCGCCAAGGTTCCGGAGCTGGCGCCGTCCACCTTGTCCCCGGCTTTGAAGTTCTTCTCAATCACTGTGCCGGAGATGGGGGAAGTAATGGTATAGTCATCCAGGGTTCCTGCCGCGTTGCTGGCCGAAAGCTTTGCAGACTCCACACTCAGCTTGGCCGTCTGCAGCTGAGACCGGTTGGCCTCGGATTCGATGGTGCACAGCACCTCTCCCTTGGATACCGTGCTGCCGGAGAGCTTGGAAAATCCGCTTACCGTTCCGCTGCCGGTGGCGTACACCGTCGTGGACCCGGCCATGGAAATGGGGGCTGCACCATAACTGCTGTAGCTGCCGATCACCGCGGAGGCGGTATAGGCATCGGAAATCACGCCGGGATTGGGCACCTTCACCCGTACCGTGCAGCTCTCCTTGCCGTTGCTGGTAACGGAAGTGGCGTTGGACACCGAGGTTACCGTCCCCTGCACGGAACCGGCAAACCCGTTGATGAACACCGTGGCACTCTGGCCGATATAGAACGTGTTGGGATCGGCATAGGTAAACACGAAATCAATGGACAGATCCGTACTCACCACAATCTTGGCCAGTGCCGTTCCCGGAGAAACACTGTCGCCGTCCCGGACATACACCTCATTGAGTGTGCCGGAGATGGGAGCGGTGGGATTGAGGGCCTCCTTGGCCTGCTGGTAGCTCAGCTGGGCCTGTTCCACGGAAATTTGGGCCATCCCCACGGAGCTCTGGGCGTTGCCGCTGTCCAGCGTGTAGAGCAGCGTCCCCTGCTCCACCAGATCGCCCTCTTCAAAGGGTGCACTCTGAATTTCTCCGGAAATCAGCGTGGTCACCTGGTAAGAATCTGCCGGTTCCAGGGTCGCGGTTCCCGCCACCTTGACGGACAGATCCCGGCGGGTCACCTGCTCCGGGCGGTATACCGGCCCCATCTGCTTGGGGCCTCCCTGTCCGAACACTGCCGCCGCACCGATGGCCGCCACAACCACCACAGCCGCCGCGACTTTCCATCTGCGCTTTCCAGTCCGCTTCGGCCGGGGCAGCTTCCAAGACTTCTTTTCCTTCTGTTCCGCCTGAGGGGCGGCTTCTTCCAACAACTCTTCCATTACTCATTCTCCTCGCGTTTTGATTTCGCGGCCATTCCTCGCTGTAAAATGGCCAGAATGTTTGCCAAATGTTCCCGGTGCTCCGGATCTCCGCCGGATTGCAGCCCGGCATAGATCAGAGGCACCGCCACGGTCAGCAGCACGCCCAGCAGGTCTCCCAAATCCCGCTCCCGGCGCAGATCCAGCAGATCGGGGTTGAGCTTTTCCCGCAGCCGCGCCATGACGGCGCCGGAATCCACCATCTCCAGCAGGGCATTTTTCTGCATCCCGCTGTTCTGCCCCACGATCACGGCCATGGCACCCATGCCGCCTAAATCGTATGCCTCCCGCTTCTGGGTGATGTAGTCATACAGGTACAGCAGCGCCGCAAACACATCGCCGCCCTGGCGCACCAGCGCCTCCTCCAGCACCATGGTCATCTGGTCCATATACCCCTGGACCAGATACCGAAACAGATCTTCCTTATCCTGAAAGTACATATAGAAGCTGCCCCGGGGCACACCAGCCTCCTGGATAATCCGATTGATGGAGGCCTCATTATAGGGTTTGGACGCAAATTCCCGGGAAGCGGCGTCCATCAGCCGCTCCTGCTTTTCCGGCGGGAGATTCAAAAATGTGGCAGTCGGCACAGTCTGGTTCCTCCTTCTATTACGAAATACCTCCGCCGGTTTCTTCAGCCCGTATCAGGATATTCCTTCCACCAAGAGGAAAGTCAAGGGGGCAGCCGCGGAGAAAAAAAGAAATACGACAACCTGTCAGGTATGATACCTGACAAGTTGTCGTATTGCAAGGGGGAGCTGTGGAATTTTACAATTTCTTCACACTCATCCCTCCGTCAGGGAACTCTCTCCCGTGGCATAATCGATGGTGATGCCGGGCTGCACATTGTAGACAAACACATTGAAGCACACGCCTGCGCCGTCATCTTCCACGGACATGGCCTCCATCTGTACGCCCCGGGCCACCAGTTCCACCCCCTGGAAGATGGGTGTCACCTGATAGCGCACATGGTTGCCCGTCTCCTCCACATAGTCTGCCACCAGGTTCTCAAAGGGGAGCATCCCCTCCACATTGAGATAGCGCGTCCCGGTGATGAGATTTTGTTCGTTGGCGTTTTCTCCGGTCAGCTGGTAGCCGATGAGATGGCAGCGGTTATAGAGATATCCGCCGTCCACGATGTCATACTTGGCAGTCTGCCAGCCTGTGGGCTTGACCGAACCGATGTCGCCACGCTCCTCCGTGGGCATGAGCTCCAGCCCCACATTGGCGCAGGCCGTGCCGCACCGCCCCAGAAAATCCAGGGGGCTGTACACTTCAAAAGGCTCTGCCGAGAGCTCCTCGGCGGAAAAATCCGGTACGTTGCCGTTGATCACCACGTAGGGAGAACCGCTGTACGGCGGCACCTCATCCAAAGAAATGGCGGTTTGCTGCTGATACCAGTGGGTCACCCCTGCTGCCACCACAGCCAGCACCAACACTGCCAGCTTCCGCAGCACTCTGCGGTTTTTCTTCTTACGTTTTGCCATAGCCGCCTCCCCGCCGGTAAATTTCCCGGGTAATGCACGGATGGGACGTGCCGGAAAACTCACTTTGCTGTTCCAGCACAAATCCCTCCGCCGCCGGGTCCAAATCCAAATACACATCCGCCGGATACGTCCGGTTCCACCGATATACAATCAACGCCTCCAGCCGGTCCAGAACCGGCAGCAGCGGGCGGTCTTCCACAAAGCAGACCGCGCCCGGTCCAGCCCGGCATAAAAAGTCCTCTGCCACCACCAGCCGTTCCTGCCAGGGCGCAAACAGCGGAGCGGAAAACGGGCTGATCCACAGCCTTCCCGCCCCGCAAACCGTCATCAGATCCTCCTGCTGGGCACGGTCCCGGCTCAGCCGCCGGCCGTTGAACAGCAGTCCGTTCCGATCTTCCAAACAGATCGCTGCAATCAAATGGTGCTCCTTTCTCCCAAGTTTTTTCTGTCTATGATTGGTTGCAATGCAAGCATACCATGTTTTTCCGCTGCGTTCAAGCGCGCATAACCCCGCGCCATTTGGGACAGGCTGTGGATATCACCGCTGTGACGGGAGGTTGTTTTTCATGTCTGTACACCGCCGCATTGTTTTATTGCTGCTGTCCTGTCTGTTCCTGGCCGGAGTCCTGACGTTCCAAAACCGCACCGCTCCATCCGCTCCTGCCTCGGCCTCCGCTGTGGTTCCGGCCTCCGCCGACAACTGGGGTCTGGCCTTTCCGCAGGAGGGGGCATCCCCGGTGGGCAACGCCACCGTGGAGGACCTGGCCCAGTATGGTGCCTACTATCTGGGAGATACCAGCCAAAAAGTCATTTACCTGACCTTTGACTGCGGCTATGAAAACGGCTGCACCGAGGCCATTCTGGATGCTCTGAAAAAGCACAACGCTCCCGCCGCGTTCTTCGTAGTGGGACATATGGTAGAGTCCGCCCCGGACATTGTCAAACGCATGGTCAGTGAGGGACACATCGTGGGCAACCACACCTTCCACCACCCCGATATGTCCGCCATCAGCGATCAATCCGCCTTCCAGGAGGAGCTGGAGTCCCTGGAAAAGCTGTTCCTGGAGACCACCGGCACGCCGCTGTCCCGGTTCTACCGTCCGCCCCAGGGAAAATACAGCGAGGAGAACCTCCGCCAGGCCCACGCGTTGGGCTATACCACCGTATTCTGGAGTCTGGCCTATGTGGACTGGTACACCGATAACCAGCCCTCGGCACAGGAGGCCTATTCCAAACTGCTGCCCCGGATTCACGACGGCGCCATTGTCCTGCTCCACTCCACCTCCCAGACCAACGCCCAGATTCTGGATGAGCTGCTGACCCGCTGGGAAGAAATGGGGTATACCTTTGCCTCTCTGGAAGACCTCCCCGCTTTGTAACACAACGGGCCGCACCCGAGGGTACGGCCCGCTGCCAAATCGAAGGCCCAGTCTCTTGTGAGACCGGGCCTTTCATCCTATTCTTCCTCAGTCTGGAGAGCAAAGGCATCCTGCACGAAGCGGTCCACCTCTTCCAGGGTATCATAGCAGGCGATGGCCACCTGATTGCCCATGGTGCCCGCCAGAGCATCCGGCATACGGGTGAACAGCCGGGCATGGGCGCCGCACTGCTGCTCCAGCTGATCCAGGGTACGGACATAGGGTTTTCCATCCCGGCGGCCTGCATACACGCAATAGCTCTTGGGGCCGTCATAACGGTGGCGCAGTTCATCAAAGGCCACCATATCCGCCCACATCTGGTAAACATCCACACTTTGGCTGAAGTTGAGCATATCCGGCGTATAGCCTCCCGCCGGGCGCATGTTGACCTCCAGGGCCACAATGTCTCCCCGCTTGCCCAGTCCCGGCTTCTCCTCCGTCAAACGGAAAAACTCCAGATGGAAAAACCGGCTGGACGCACCAAAGGCCCGCAGCACCGCCTTTCCCGCCGCTTCCACGTCGGCAGGAACCGCCCGGTCCACATAGTAATAGGTCGGAATGCCCTCGTTGACCATATCCATGATGGAATTGCGGGTGATATGGCTGGCGGCAAAAAGCACCTCTCCCCGGGAATTGCAGATCCCGTCATACGTCGTTACCACGCCGGGAACATATTCCTCCATGAGATAGGGCACCGGCGGAACATCCTGGAAAAACGCCTCCAGATCCGCGTCGCATTTCAGCTTCCAGGTGGCAATGGCCCCCACGCCGCTGTCGGGCTTGACAATGATGGGATATCCCACCTCCCGGGCAAAGACCAGTCCCGCCTCCCGGTCTGTTACCGGGGCGAAGCGGGCGCAGGGAATCCCCGCCTGACGGTAGTATGCCTTCATCCGCATCTTGCTTTTGTACTTTTCAATCTCGTCGGATTTGAGTCCGGTGGTGATGTTGAAATCCGTCCGCAGGGCCGCGTCCAGTTCCAGCCAGTACTCGTTGTTGCTCTCCACCCAGTCGATCTTCCCATACTGGCCCGTATAGTATCCCACAGCCCGCAGCACCTGGTCGTAATTCTCCAGACTGTCCACCCGGTAGTATTCCGTCAGCGCCCGCTTCAAATCCGGATGCAGCTCATCGTAGGATGCGTCGCCCACACCCAGTACATTCACGCCGTTTTCCCGCAGACGGATGCAGAACCAGCGATACGCCTCCGGAAAATTGGGGGAAATAAACACAAAATTACTCATTTTCAGCCCCTCCAATTTACCACTTTATAGTATTGAATTATAGGACAATTTTCCGGAAAACGCAAGAGAAAAAAGCGCCGTTCTCCTTTTGCTTGCCTGCGGCATCGCTTTATGGTAGGATATGGAGGTATCGCAGAAGGAGGCGTGTTTATGCACACGGAGTACCATAAAGAATACAGCCGCCATCTGGGGCGGGATATGGAATTCAAAGTCTACGGCCACGGCGGAAAGCCGGTACTGGTATTTCCCTGTCAGAACGGCCGTTTTTTTGACTGGGAGGGCTTCGGCATGCTCGATACCCTTCAGGACTATCTGGATGCCGGGCGGATTCAGCTCTTCACCGCCGACACCATCGATGCCCAGACCGTCTCATTCCGGGAGGGCGATCCCTATCAGCGCATCCGCCTGCACGAAGCATGGTACCGCTATCTGACCGAGGAGCTGCTTCCCCGCATCCACGAGATCAACGGCACCGGCGATGCGCTGCTCTCCACCGGTTTTTCCATGGGAGCCTATCATGCGGCCAACGTCTTTTTCCGCCGTCCGGATCTGTTCGACAGCGTCATCGCCCTTTCCGGCATCTATGACACCCAGGATATGTACGGCGGATATATGGATGAGGTGGTTTATGCCAACGACCCCTGCGCCAGTCTCTCCGGCATGCCGGAGGATCACCCTTATATCAGCATGTTCAATGCGCGCAAGATCATTCTCTGCGTGGGCCAGGGTGCCTGGGAGGAGCCGCTGCTGGCGGGAACCCGCCGCCTGGACGCCGTGCTCAAGCAAAAAGGCATTCGGGCATGGGTGGATTACTGGGGATACGATGTCAGCCATGACTGGCCCTGGTGGAAAAAGCAAATCCGTTATTTCCTGCCCTTCGTGGTGCGACAGCCGTAACAACGGCATAACTCAGCGGTCTGCCGGTTCGTTCTCCGGGGCCGTGGTTTGGAGGCACATATGATTCAGCTGATCGAATTTGTTTACCGCCTGCTCTGGGGCGATCTCTTTTCCATTCCCCTTCCCGGCGGCGGAAGCCTGCAGCTTTCCTTCATGGTGGTGCTGCTGATTCCCGCGGGCATTTACTTCACCATCCGCACCCGCTTTTTGCCGGTGCGGATGTTTCCGGAAATGCTGCGGGTCACATTGGACAAGCATCCCCAGCGGGAGGGCGGAGCCCTGTCCTCCCTTCAGACCCTGGTGGTAGCCACTGCCACCCGGGTGGGCATGGGCAACCTGGTGGGCGTCGTGGCCGCCATCTCCGCCGGCGGTGCCGGTGCGGTGTTCTGGATGTGGATCACCGCCCTCATCGGCTCCTCCACCGCCTTTGTGGAAGCCACGCTGGCCCAGCTGCATAAGGAAAAGGATCCTCTTTACGGCGGCTATCGGGGCGGACCGGCCTACTTTATCCGGGACTTCTTTGCCGCCCGGCATCCCGAATCCGCTAAGAAGCGCCGCTGCCCCATGGCGGTCCTCTTTGCCATTTCCGGTCTGATCTGCTGGTGCGGCATCAGTCAGGTCATCGGAAATTCCGTCTCCTCCGCCTTTTACAACGCCTTCTCCATCCCGCCTCTGTACACCACCATCATCCTGGTGGTCATCGCGGCCGTCATCGTGCTGCGGCGCAACGCTACGGTAAAGGTGCTGGACCTGGTGGTCCCCATCATGGCAGGCTGTTATTTCTTTTTGACCATCTTCCTGATTATCAAAAATGCTTCTTTGCTGCCCGCGGTCTTCTCCCGGATCTTCCAGGAGGCCTTCGGACTGCGTCAGGCTGTGGCCGGCGGCTTCGGTGCGGTGCTCATGAACGGCGTCAAGCGCGGGCTCTTCTCCAATGAGGCCGGTTCCGGCTCCGCCCCCTGCGCGGCCGCCGCCGCGGATACGGATCATCCTGCCAAGGTTGGTCTGCTGCAGGCCCTGGGCGTCTTTATCGATACCATTGTCATCTGCAGCTGCACCGCCATGATCATGCTGCTGGCTCCGGAATCCACCGTGGCCGGACTGGAGGGCATGGATCTCCTGCAGGCCGCCATGGACTATCATCTGGGGCAGTTCGGAGTCATCTTCATTGCCCTGATTTTGTGGCTGTTCAGCTTCTCCACCTTCATCGGCATTCTCTTCTACGCCCGGTCCAATATCGCCTACCTCTTCGGTGACAACTGGCGCTCTCAAACCGCATATAAACTACTGGCTCTGGTCATGCTCTTCGTCGGCGGCCTGGCCACCTACACCTTCGTCTGGGATCTGGGCGATGTGGGCATCGGATTGATGACCATTTTCAACCTGGCTGTGCTTTATCCCATGTCTTCGGAAGCACTGTCCTCCCTGCGGGACTATGAAGCCCGTCTCAAATCCAAATAAACACCACGGCCCCGGAGCATGACGCTCCGGGGCCGCATTGTTTTCGCTGTTACATTTCCCTTTCGCTGCTCTCCTCCGCGGATACTGTGGTGGCCGCAATCGTCTGCACCACAGGCGCGTCTGCTGCCTGCTGTGCGGAATCAGCCGCCGGCTTGCGGTATGTACCCGCCAGCTTGCGTTCCACCCGGTCCGCTCCCGCGCTGCCTTCTGCGTATGGGGTGGGCTGGTAATCATTCCGGTCGGAACGGCTGCTGACGGAACAGGGGATGGCATCCACCTCCGTCAGGCGAACCGTTCCCTCCTCCGTCCGCTCCACCGTCACCTGGATTACAGCGGTATCCTTATCCGAGGGATTGCGGTTTCCGCCGAAGCAGAAATTCCCGAGGCTGTAGAAAATCACGCCGTCATGATAGGACTCTATGGGCTGCAGGACGTGGGGATGCGCGTTATACACAATGTCCGCCCCGCAGTCAATGGCATAGCGGAACAGGCTCTTCTGGTTCTCTGTAGGGGTATAAGAGCTCTCCGTTCCCGAGTGGAAAGCCGCGATGACCACTTCGGCTCCCGCCTCCCGCAGGGATGCAATGCCTTTCTGAATCTGCGTGCGGCCCAGGTGGTAAGCGGTATAAACCCCCACTTTCAAACCACGGTCCGTGGTGTAGAGGAACGTCTCTCCGTCACCGCCGGCGGCAATTCCCAGTTCCGCAAGCACCTGCCGGGTATCCGCCAGGCCCTCCGTTCCATAATCCAGGCTGTGATTGTTGGCCAGGGTAACCCCTTCCACACTGCCTTCCGTGAGGATCTGCCCGTATGCAGGCAGTCCCCGGAAGCGATAGGTCTTGTCCGCAGGTGTGTCTGCATCGGTCAGGGCACACTCCAAATTCACGAAGGTGAAGTCATCTCCGGCAAACAGGTACTTCACACCTGCCAGGGGATAGGCGTAGTCGTCCCCCACCACGTCCGGGAAGTTGCCCGGGCGGTTCCAGGTGTCATGCTCGGCGCCCAGTGTGCAGTCGCCGGCAAAGCTGAGCACAAACCGGTCCGCCTGGGGATCCTGTTCCTCTGCTTCCGGAGCCGTCTCTTGAGAAGTTTCCTCTTCCTTCTGCCCCGGCACCGACAGGTGAAGCGGATAAAACAGAGAGTCGGAATCGTCCGGCGCCTGCTGCGCCGGACGATTGGGAAATCCAGCTCGTACACACCAGAGCAGTCCGCCCAGGCAGCAAGCAATCGCCAGCATTCCGGCCACAGGCGCCAGGCCGAGGCCCTTGGAACGCAGGCGCTTTCCGCCTCCGGCAAGCCGTTTTCCACCCTTTTTTCCGCTCAGCCGTCTTCCGCTTCCGCTATACAGCCGCATACCGTTCACCTCCTCGGCGTCGGGGTTCTGTTTAGGTCATTTTATCCGATCTGCCGCAAAGGTCAACAACAAATTGTTACAATTTTCCTGTTTTTTCGTTCCAAAACCTGCTGCTCCAGGGCGTCAAATATCCCAAACCGCTCAGCCTTTCCGCTAAAACAGACCGCTCCTCCAGTCCGGCCAGAGCATGTATAAGCATTTTCCCTTCCTTTCATAGAGTGTGTTTTTCTCTTTCTCAAACGCGCAAAAAGAAGGGGCAAGACTCCCATGGTTTTCCATGAAAGTCTTGCTCTTGATGAGGGACTTGTTTATTCAGGGTATCTGGTGTAGACTACCCAGTTTGCACTTTCGCTGTTGATATCTCCCCAGCTATTCCAAAGGACGGTATCCCCAGGATTACTTCCGCCGCCTGTGGTTTGGAACCACCCTTCGTCATCGACTTCCGATGCGACGACAGACCAGTGAAAAGTCTGCCCACTGGAATTCTTAATCTCCAGGACATCTCCCGGTTTGATAGAAGAATAGTCGGTGTGCTTCCGTACAGGCAAGTCCCCAAAAATCAGGTCACTTACAGTATAGGCGTACGCAGCACACCCTGTACTATTTGTGCCGAAAGCGGGAGAATAATAGCTGTTGGCTACAGTCCAAGGAGTTCCCTGCGGATACTTTTCCTTGATTTCGTCCAGCATGGCCAAGACATTCTCGACAGTCGCAGGCTCTCCATTTGCCAGGGTTCCTGTAGAAGCCGGCGGGGTAGTATCATCATCCCCGTCATTCCCCTGGTCGGGATTGGCAGTTCCATCGCCGGGGTTTTCGGCAATGTAATTGGTGAGCCGATCCACAACCACACAGCCCTGGGTGCGGTTCATCAGGTTCGTTCCGCCAAAGTTTCCATCGGTCTGCCCGTTCAGCACGCCGGCGGCATAGCAAGCGGTCACCGCATTCTGGTACTCGGTGGGGACACTCGTCCAATCTCCGATGGCGGCCTGGGCTTTTTCCTGCTCCGCCTGGGCAGGGATCTGCGCACCCTGATCCACCAGAATGTTATACATCATCTGCGCCATATCGTAGCGGTTGATAGGCTCATTGATGGTAACCGTTCGGATGGTCGTCCCCAGCGTGGTATCCTCCAGTACGCCGTGACGGTCGAGCGCGTCGGTGTAGGGCTTCCACCAGGGGTTCGCGTTAGAATCATCATACTCCCCCTTGTAGAATGCCCGCGCCAGGAATGCGGAGAAGTGGCCGTTGGTGACGCTGGCGGTGGGACGGAACGTCCCGTCGTCATAGCCGTTGGTGATTCCCCGGTTGACCGCTTCTGTGATTTCTGTGTACGCCCAGTGTGTGGTTGGCACATCAGAAAATGATGGAGAAACCGCCATGATTGTGGTTGACAGGGCCAGGCAAACCGACAGAGTCAAGGCCCAAAAACGAAGATGCTTTCTCATGCTGCTTTCCTCCAATTCATGATTTGCGCGTGGAATATCCGCGGGAAACATCAAAGCGATGCCGAGTCTGTGAACTCAACATCGCTTCGAAGCCATCAATGCGTAACACAGGCTGTTTCTCACTTCTTGCAACCACGCTGTGAAAGAGACATAAGTGCCCCACGGTACAATCAGAGACTGCTGTGTTGAGTGGTGTGTTCATTCCCACAAAGTCGTAAGGTGTTGGCGCGCCCTGCGGCCTGTCCACAAATATGTTTCCTTTTTTATTCTAATCACTCCATTGGGAAATTGCAAGAACACAAGGGAAAAGAAATTGCTTCTTGTTTTTTATATTGCAGCATGTATGAATCCGGCAGGCAAAGCGGCTGGAACCACTCACAAAAGAGTGACTCAAGCATGTATTAAAAACCGCATCTTCCTCTTCTTACATGTTACACACCGGGAATGATGATACCGGGTAGCATAAAGAAGGGGAGGACAGGAATTTTCCTGTCCTCCCCTTTTATCAAAGGATATTTTCAACAGAAATGATAAATCCGAACACATATCCCCACTTGGATCATGCAGCTTGGAGTATCATGAGCTGGTCCGAGTGTCATGAAAGAATCTGCAAAAATTCAGTCATAGCAGTACTTTGTGAGCAGTTGGCAGGTGGTATTCTCATAGAGTGCGGTCAGTTACTTCCACCTTCGTAATAATGTCACGCAGTCGGGTATCGTCAATCATATATTCCAGCATGTCCTCCGCATTTTGATAGACGGTATCCTGCCGGGTATCCAAGAGCGTAATACAATATCTCACTTCTCCGTTTGGCCAAACAGGGCAAATATGATATTCTCGTCCGCTCCATTCAAAATTGATTTCCGCACCACGGTTTACACTGTTCTTGAATTCGCTGATGGTTTTAAAACGCCAGGCTTCAGGACGATAAGGAAAGTAGCGCACCTCCATATTCATGCCCCCCCTCTCTGAAAACATTGAAACTCGGGTACACCGTCGAGGTACTCAGCAAGCCAATACTGGATGTCTGGATTCTTATAAAATCAGGGGCTCCGGGCGGAAAAGCCTCACATTCCCGCACAACGACAAGAGAAAGCTTGCAGAAACAAAAAATCGGAGTGACCAAACTTGGTCACTCCGATGTCTTTTGTTGCCGAAAAAGATACACCCTGGAAAGCCTTGCGGCTCAATGGATTCAGGGTTTTGCGCAACTTGTGTTTTTGTTTTTCTGCGCTTTTTTCAAGC
>CALXDJ010000028.1 GCA_944387035.1 uncultured Oscillospiraceae bacterium
ACGATGCGCTGGACCTCAGAGGTGCCCTCGTAGATCTCAGTGATCTTGGCGTCGCGCATCATGCGCTCCATGGGATAGTCGTTGGTGTAGCCGTAGCCGCCGAACATCTGCAGCGCCTTGGTGGTCACCCACATAGCGGTCTCAGAAGCGGAGAGCTTGGCCATGGCGGCTTCCTTGCTGCAGCGTACGCCGGTACCCTTCAGCACGGCTGCCTGATAGGTCAGCAGACGGGCAGCCTCAATGCGCATGCACATATCGGCAAAGGTGAACTGGGTGTTCTGGAACTTGCTGATGGGCTTGCCGAACTGCACACGGCCCTTGGTATACTCAATGGCCTCGGCCATGGCGCCCTCGGCGATGCCCAGAGCCTGGGCGGCAATGCCGATACGGCCGGTATCCAGGGTCTGCATGCAGATCTTGAAGCCAGCGCCTTCCTTGCCCAGCAGGTTCTCCTTGGGCACGATCATGTCGGTGAACACGATCTCAGAGGTGTGGACGCCGTGCAGGCCCATCTTGTCCTCGATCTTGCCCACGGAGAAGCCGGGGAAGCTGCTTTCAATAATGAAGGCGGACAGGCCCTTGTTGCCCTTGGTCTTGTCCGTCATGGCGAAGATCACGAACACACCGGCATCGGGACCGTTGGTGATGAAGATCTTGGAGCCGTTGATGACATAGTGGTCCCCTTCCAGCTTGGCCTCGGTCTGGCTCTTGGAAGCGTCGGAACCGGCGTTGGGCTCGGTGATGCCCATGCCGCCCAGCACGCCGCCCTTGGTGAGCATGGGCAGGTACTTCTTCTTCTGTTCCTCGTTGCCGTGCTCCAGAATGGGCACGCAGCACAGGGTGTGGCCGGCGACAATATCGCTGGTGGAGGCACAGGCCTTGGCCAGCTCCTCGGTGCAGATGGCAGCAGCCACCTGATCGGCGCCCATGCCGCCGTATTCCTTGGGCACAGTCATGCCCATGACGCCCAGCTTGAACAGCTTGGCCACGTTCTCAGCGGGATACTGGTGGGTACGGTCAATCTCTGCGGCGATGGGCTTCACTTCGTTCTCTGTGAAGGCCTGCATCATCTTTTTGACCAGAGCTTGTTCACGAGTCAGAGAAAAATCCATAGTCTTTTCATTCCTTTTCCATGTATTTTTTGCAGCGCGGCCCCGGCTTTTCAACAAAGAAACGTCGGGGCCGGCCGCTGATTAAACGGGAACGCTTACTTGCCGGTGTGACCCACGCCGGCAATGTGAGCGGCGAACTTCTTCTTCTCCTCCAGGCCGGAGAGCTTGGAATACATCACCTTCTGCGCCTGGGGAGAGCCCGCGCCATGCATGGACTCCACCAGAGCCGTACCGCCGGTCATGTTCTCCAGCAGGCGGCCCACCCGCATCCGGTCCTCGGTGGGAACACCGTCCACGCCGCGCAGGTACTTCTCCACCCACTTGCCGATCTCGGGATTGCGCAGATCGGACTCGGAGGGCATGGTGGCAATGATGCCGCCGCTGATATCCTGGGCCAGACGGTCAATATCATAGATGAGCTTGGTGACGTTGTGCTTGCAGACGTTGGCCATCAGCCGGTCCACAAAGTAGGCGCCGGAAGGAGTCGGACCGCCCATGGCAGCCGCGGCAACAGCGCAGGCATACAGCGTCTCGGTCATGTGCATCATCTCGTTGAGCTTATCCTTGATGTGGCTGGCCTTGCTGGTACCCTGATAATCGGCCCACAGCGCGGCGGCACCGATGACCACGTCGCTCACGCCGCCCTTGCAGCCGCCGTAGTTGGAACGGTGATAGCAGGCAAAGCGCTCCACCAGCAAACCGGAGAACTGATACTCGCCGCACATGAACACGTACTCCCAGGGAACAAACACGTTATCCAGCACGGTCAGGCACTCGCCGCCGACAATGCCGTAGTTGGCGTTGCCCTGGTCAATGGTGCCCTCGCACTTGCGGTCATCGTTGGTCTGACGGCCGAAGATGTGGGTCACGCCGGGGGCGTCCACGGGGATGGCACAGGAGACGGCGTACTGGGCCTCGTTCTCCAGCATACCCATGGTGGGCATGATCAGCATCCAGTGGGAGTTGACCATACCGGTCATGTGGGCCTTGGCGCCGCGGATGACGATGCCGTCCTCCCGCTTTTCCACCACGTGGACGAACATGTCGGGATCCACCTGCTGGCCGGGCCGCAGGCTGCGGTCTCCCTTGACGTCGGTCATGGCGCCGGCCACCATCCAGTCGTTGTCCTGCACCTGGATGAGGAACTTCTTGAAGCGCTCATGGTAGTTGGTGCCCAGAGCCTTGTCGCACTCATAGGTCACGGTGTAGGTGGCGTTCATGGCGTCGAAGCCCACGCAGCGCTGATAGCAGGTACCGGTCTTCTGGGAGATGGTACGCAGCATCTTGGCCTTTTTCATCAGGTCATCCACAGACTGATGGATGTGGGTGAAGCGGTTGATCTTACGACCGGTGAGATGGGAGGTTGTGGTCATGAGATCGGCGTACTCCGGATTGCCCGCCAGAGCATAGGTCATGGCGGCGGAGTTGACATGGCCGCGGATAAAAGGATGATCGATGACTTCGCGGCTGTCCAGCAGCTGGCCCTTCACATAGACCCGGATCTTCCGCTCCCGCAGGCTGTCTTTGTACTCCTGAGCAGTTTTCATAATCTAAGCCTCTCTTTTTATCAGTAATAAATAATATAGTGCTTGATACGACAGTGCCTCCCCAGCCTCGGGCGGAGGAGCCGGGCATAGGCTCCTCCGCCCAGAAGGGAAGGGAGGAATGGTATGGACTTGTAGTGGATTACCGCTTGCTCATGTTGACATAGTTGTCATAGCGGTCCTTGGCTCCCTGCTCCGCCTCAGCGAAGAGCTTCTTGGCCTCTTCGGGGAACTTTGCCTCCAGGGAGGCATAGCGGCGCTCGGAGCGGATGAATTCCAGGAAGTCGCTGGTGGGCGCCTTGGAATCCAGGGTGAAGGGATTCTTGCCCTCTTCACGCAGTGCCGGGTTGTAGCGATACAGGTGCCAGTAGCCGGCCTCCACAGCCCGCTTCATCTCCTGCTGGCAGTTGCTCATGCCGTGGGGGATGCCGTGAGCGGTGCAGGGAGCGTAGCAGATGACCACGGAGGGGCCGGGATAGGCCTCAGCCTCGCGGATGGCCTTGAGGGTCTGGTTGGGATCGGCACCCATGGCCACCTGGGCCACGTAGATGTAGCCGTAGCTCATGAGCATCATGCCCAGGTCCTTCTTCTTGGTGCGCTTGCCGCCGGCAGCGAACTGCGCCACAGCGCCGGCGTTGGTGGCCTTGGAGGACTGACCGCCGGTGTTGGAGTACACCTCGGTATCCAGAACCAACATGTTGATATCCATGCCGGAGGCCAGGACATGATCCAAACCGCCGAAGCCGATATCGTAGGCCCAGCCGTCGCCGCCGAAGGCCCAGACGCTCTTCTTGCTCAGGAACTCCTTGTTCTGCAGGACGAAGTCCACAGAAGCCTTGGCCTCGGGCTTGACGTCGACCTTCTCCAGGGCGGCGACCAGCTCATCGGTCACCTGACGGGAGACCTCGGCATCGTTCTTGCCGGCCAGATACTTCTCGCATGCCTCGGGCGCCACACCGGCGTCCTTGAGCTCCTGGATGGCATCCACCAGCTCGCCGTTGACGGTCTCGTGGGCGTTGAGGAAGCCGAAGGCAAACTCGGCGTTGTCCTCGAACAGGGACTGCTCCCAGGGAGGACCGAAGCCCCGGTCATCCGTGCAGTAGGGCGTGGAGGGCAGGGAGCCGCCGTGGGCTGCGGTGCAGCCGGAGGCGTTGGCGATGTACATCCGATCGCCGAAGAGCTGGGTGACCAGCTTGATGTAAGCGGTCTCGCCGCAGCCGGCGCATGCGGGCGGGAACTCATAGTAGGGCTTGGCGAACTGGCTGCCCTTGACGGTCTTGACGTTGACGGCATCCTTCTTCACGGGCACCGTCTCAATGCCGTAGGTCCAGTTCTCAGCCTGCACGGCCTGAGACTCGGCGGGCTTGAGGGTCAGAGCGCCGTCCTTGGCCAGGCAGGCGTTGACGCAGCAGCCGCAGCCCAGGCAGTCATAGGGAGAAACCTGAATGCGGTATGTATACTTCTCCAGACCGGGGCCCTTGGCGGGGATGGTCTCGAAGGTGGCGGGAGCCGCGGCCTTCTCCTCCTCGGTCACCAGCACGGGGCGGATGGCGGCATGGGGGCAGACATAAGCGCACTGGTTGCACTGGATGCACTTGCTGGGATCCCACTCGGGAACCATGATGGCATCGGCGCGCTTGTCGTGCTTGGACGTGCCGTTGGGCCAGGTGCCGTCCACCGTGCCGTACTTCTGGAACACGGACACGGGGAGCTTGTCGCCCTGCATCTGATCCAGAGGCTTGAAAATGTCATGGAAGAAGTCGTGGACGCCGTCGTCCTTGTTCTCCACGGGAGCGTTCTTCCAGCTCTCGGGGATGTGAACCTCATGCAGGGCGCTGACGCCCTCATCCACAGCGGCACAGTTCATGTCCACGACCTTCTGGCCGGCCTTGACCAGATAGGTCTTCTTGATGGCATCCTTCATGGCGGTGATGGCCGTATCCATGGGGATGATGTTGGCCAGCTTGAAGAAGGCCGCCTGGAGCACGGAGTTGGTCCGGTTGCCCAGGCCCAGACGCATGGCGATATCGGAAGCGTCAATGGTGTAGAACTTGGCGTTCTTCTCAGCCAGGGCACGCTTGAGGCTGCCGGGCAGGTGCTGCTCCAGCTCCTCGTCGTTCCACTGGCAGTTGAGCAGGAAGGTGCCGCCTTCCTTCAGGTCCGCCGCCACATCGAACTTCTCGAGATACGCGTGGTTGTGAACCGCCACGAAGTCCGCGGACTGGACCAGATAGGTAGCATGAATGGGGTTGTCGCTGAAGCGCAGGTGGCTCTGGGTCACGCCGCCGGACTTCTTGGCGTCATAGACAAAGTAGGCCTGGGCGTACTTCTCGGTCAGGCCGCCGATGATCTTGACAGAGTTCTTGTTGGCGCCCACGGTGCCGTCGCCGCCGGTACCCCACAGCTTGCAGGAGATCTCGCCCTCCTTGGGCAGGATGATGTCCTTGCAGGGCAGGGAGGTGAAGGTCACATCGTCCACAATGCCGATGGTAAAGCCGTTCTTGGGCTCGGCCTGCTCCAGGTTGTCGTACACAGCGATGATCTGGCTGGGCGTGGTGTCCTTGGCAGCCAGGCCGAAGCGGCCGCCCACGATGGCGTCGAAGCTGCGGCCGGAGCCGGTCAGCACGGCCTTGACATCCAGGTACAGGGGCTCGCCCACGGAACCGGACTCCTTGGTGCGGTCCAGCACCGCCACCTTGCGCACGGTCTCAGGCAGGACAGAGAGGAAGTGCTTGGCGGAGAAGGGACGGAACAGGTGCACGGAGATCATGCCCACCTTGCGGCCCTGGCTCATGAGATAATCCACGGTCTCCCGGGCAGTCTCGGCGCCGGAGCCCATGACCACCACGACCTCCTCGGCATCGGGAGCGCCGTAGTAGTCAAAGAGCTTGTAGTTGCGGCCCGTGAGCTTATTGATCTCGTCCATGTAGTGCTGGACGATGTCGGGAATGGCGTCATAATGGCCGTTGCCGGCCTCGCGGCCCTGGAAGAAGGTCTCGGAGCTGGCGGTCGTGCCGCGGACATGGGGATGCTCCGGGTTCAGGCTGTGCTTGCGGAACGCGTTGAGCTGATCCATATCCACCAGGGGACGCAGATCCTCATAGTCCAGAGCGTCGATCTTCTGCAGCTCGTGAGAGGTGCGGAAGCCATCAAAGAAGTGCATGAAGGGATGACGTGCCTTGATGGCAGCCAGATGCGCCACAGCGCCCAGATCCATGGCCTCCTGGGGGCAGGCGGAAGCCAGCATGGCAAAACCGGTGGAGCGGCAGGTCATCACGTCGGACTGATCGCCAAAGATGGACCACATGTTCTGGGCCACGGTCCGGGCAGAAACGTGGAAAACACCGGGCAGGAACTCGCCGGCAATCCGGAACATGGGAGGAATCATCAGCATCAGGCCCTGAGAGGCAGTATAGGTGGTGGTCAGGGCGCCGGCCTGCAAGGAGCCGTGGCAGGTGCCCGCAGCGCCAGCCTCAGACTGCATCTCAATGACCTTGACAGGCTTTCCAAACAAGTTCTTCTTTCCCTGAGACGCCCATTCATCGACGGCCTCAGCCATCTGAGAAGAGGGCGTGATCGGGTAGATGGCCGCGACTTCGGTAAACGCATAGGAAGCGTAAGCCGCAGCGGTGTTACCATCCATTACAACTTTGTGTCCCATTTTTGATCCTCGATTCTTCTTTTTTTCTCTGGGTAGTAGTGATCGCAACTTGGATGACAGGTTTGCATGCCAACGGCCAAACAATCACCAAGCCCCCCTGCCCTTTGCCGGAAGCAAAGCCCGGCGCCGGGCTGCTTGATAATTATTTGACAATGATGGACAAAAAAACGGGCGTCTGCAAGAAGGATGCAACGCGACACGACTCCCCATCTCCGGGCAGTCTGTCGGAATACAAAATCATGAAGCAAACACCGGAACAGCAATCTGCGTACTTTCAAAAAGCAACGGAACACTGCTATCAATACATAATATAGCTTTTTTACCCAACGGGGTCGATAACCTTTACGGCGGTCTTGATTTCAAATGCAGACACCATTTCCGATGTGAATTGTTACCGGATTTCTATGCACATTTTGACGCCTTTTTGGTATTTTTCAGAGTTTTGCCTAAAAAAATTGTGAAAATATTGAACCAATTGCCGCTAATATTTTATATTCTTATGGATATTCTTGTCAATTTAATTTTATGTTTTTTGATTTTTTCCTTTCGTTTCTTTACATATCTTGTTCAGTTTTTTGTCTCACCAAGCGCCGCCGCGCTTTGTCTAATTTACAAATCAGAACCTTTTATCTTAAAAAACGCCCTCTTTTTGCTATCTTTTTTCAAATTTAACACCGTACAGAAAATTTTATTTTCATATATCCGCCTTCACTTTTGTAATAAGCAAAACCGGTTCTCCTATTTTTAAAAAGCGGCTGCAAAAATGTGGGATTGTTTGGAAAATCAAATATTTATATCTTCAAATCAAAAAACGATATAAAATTTATTGTGCATCTTTCACATACGCATTGAAAAACACAGCAGCTTCAATATGCAATTCAACATCAAAAAAACGTTTGCTGTTCAAATAAAGGAGGAATTTTTCGCGAAATTTTATGCTCCAAATTGCATAAAATCAAAAAAATATCAAAGTATCAAACCGAAATTAAAAAGCATGCTTTCTACAACCATACAGTTCTTGAAAAGTTCATATATTGTGGTAGAATGAGAACTGGTAAATGTCGATTCCGACAAGAATACCAACCAATCGGCTTGCACCAAAGAGAAGAGAGAATGTGAGAAAAGGGAGGGAAATGTAACAGGTCCGCGCGGTGGTATGGGAAGATGATCCCGTGGCAACACGGGATTTTGATCCTCCGGCGGACGTATGACGTGCTATGTGGCACGCCATCCATCAGTCCGGAATGGCGTGGTATTTCCACCCCATTCCCCGGGCGGCTGTCGCTCCGGCCATGGCGAACAGCCGCAGGCATCCCCAGTGGCCATGTTAAAAGTTTAGGAGGTACTACAATCATGACGCAATTCGTTTTGGCGATCATCATCTCCATTGCGGTGCTGGTGTTCCTCATCGTCAAGCTGAACGTCCACCCCGTCATCTCCCTGTTTGTCGGCGGCATGCTGTGCGGCTCCATTCTGGGCAACAGCCCGCTGACGACCATCACCACCATTGCCAACGGCTTCGGTTCCACTCTGGGCAGCATCGGTATGACCATCATCTTTGGTTCTATCATCGCCTGCTCCATCCGTGACTCCGGCGCCGCCAAGTCCATGGTCAACTTCTTCATCAAGCTGTTCCGTGGCAAGAACCTGGAGCTGTCCACCGGTATGGCTGCCTACATCATGTCCATCCCCGTTTTCGGTGATGTGACCATGGTTCTGATCAGCCCCCTGTGCGCCATCATCTCCAAGCGGCAGAACAGGCCCATGGGCCTGATGGCTTCCATGACCATTCTGCCCCTGAACCTGACGCACTCCATGGTTCCCCCCACCCCCGGCATCCTGGCCGTGTCCGTCCTGCTGGGCGCTGACCTGGGCCTGGTCATCCTGTGGGGTATTGTCTGCTCCCTGATCGCGTATCTGCTGACCTGGGTCCTGATGCGCGGCTGGGCTGCCAAGGATTACTATCCTCCCAAGCCCGAGTACATCGAGGGTGTGGAAGAGGCCAAGAGCAACGACTACCGCGACCTGCTGATCCAGGAAGAGGGTCTGCCCAACGTTCTGGCTGCCATGTCCCCCATCCTGCTGCCCGTTATTCTGATTTCTCTGGCTTCCTTCGCCGACATGACCATGGCCGAGGGCGATCCCGTCCGCACTTTCCTGGATATTATCGGTTCCAGAAATATCTCCATGTTCATCGGCGTGGTCTGCGGCTGGCTGCTGGCTGTTTCTCATAAGGAAAAGACTCTGGCCAACTACAACCAGACCAGCGGCAAGAACGAGAAGAGCCTGTTCCAGATGATGTTCAACGGCTGGGTCAGCGAGGCTCTGGAAGTCGCTCTGATCCCCCTGATCGTCACCGGTTTCGGCGGCGGTTTCGCTCAGATCATCAAGGACGCTCCCGCTGCTACCCAGCTCGGTGACATCGTGGCCGCTACCGGCTTCCCCGGCTTCCTGGTTCCCTTCGTCATCGGTGCCGCTATGGAGTGCGCCGTGGGCTCCCGTACCACCGCCGGCATGACCGCTGCTGGTCTGTGCCTGCCCATGCTGGCTTCCCTGGGCATCTCCCCCGTGGCCTGCGCCGTCATGATCGGTGCCGGCACCATGATCGTCTCTCACGTCAACGACTCCGGCTGGTGGGTCAGCATGTCCATGTTCAACATGGATGCTCCCCGTACCTTCAAGTACAACACCCTGGTCGGCGGCATCGCCGGTGTCTTCGCCGGTATCGCTGGCATCGTGTTCATCATGCTCGATGTGATGTAATGTTCCCGTGGCTGGATGAGGCGGCTGACGGCCGCCTCATCCGGCAGCGCATTCTTTAATCCTATCATTTGGTTTGCGAGCAAGCCCTTCCGCATTCAACGACCACCGCCGCCCTGCCTGCATGGCGGCGGCGGTGGTCGTCTTTCCCAAAAGCATCCCGACCCCATATTTTCTGAGCGCTTTTCCGCAGAGTCCCCCTCTCCGGCGGACGAGCCTTTCCCCTGTTCCTTTTCACACCGGAAAAACCAACGGCATCCGGGCGCTGTTTTCGGCACTGCCGTTGTGTTGATATACATTTTTTAAAGAGGAGATTATCTATGATTCAGAAGAGCTTGAATGAAAGACGCTTCTGGGCGCAGTTTGATGCGCTCGAAATGGGTACCGGCTGGGACGAGTCCGACATCACCAAGCCCCAGATCATGGTGGAGAGCGTATACGGCGACTCCCACCCCGGCAGCTATCACCTCAATCAGATGGTGGAGCAGGCTGTCTACGGCGTGTATGAAAAAGGCGGCAAGCCTGCCAAGTACTATGCCACCGATATCTGCGACGGCTGCACCCAGGGCCACGACGGCATGAACTTCGTCCTGGCCTCCCGGGAAGCCATCGCCAACATGGTGGAGATCCACGGCTGCGCAGTGCCCTGGGACGGCATGATCCTGGCCTCCAGCTGCGACAAGTCCATCCCCGCTCACCTCAAGGCCGCTGCCCGTCTGGACATCCCCACCATCTTCATGCCCGGCGGCTCCATGCGTCCCGGCCCCAACATGACCACTTCCATCGTGGCCGGCGACATCTCCCTGCGCGAAAAGCGCGACGGCGCCATCACCCCGCAGGAAGTCCGCGACTATAAGCTCACCGGCTGCCCCTCTGTCGGCGCCTGCACCTTCCTGGGCACCGCTTCTACCATGCAGTGCCTGGCTGAGGCTCTGGGCCTGACCCTGCCCGGCGCCGCTCTGGTGCCCGCCACCATGCGGGATCTGCTGCAGTATTCCCGCCAGGCCGGCCGTCAGATCATGGATCTGGCCGAAAAGGGCATCACCCCCAGCAAGATCATGACCCCCGCCGCTTTCCGCAACGCCATCATCATCCACAGCGCCATCGGCGGTTCCACCAACGCAACCCTGCACCTGCCCTCCATCGCCCGTGAGATGGGCTATGAGCTGCCCATCGAGCTGTTCGATGAGATCAACCACCAGGTGCCTCACATCGGCAACATCTATCCCTCCGGCACGCAGCTGACCGAGTCCTTCTGGTTCGCCGGCGGCGTTCCCATGGTGCAGTGGATGCTGCGGGATATGCTGGATCTGGACGTGCTGACCGTCACCGGCAAGACCCTGGGCGAGAACCTGGAAGACCTGCAGAAGGACAACTGGTTCGACCGCAACCTGGGTTATCTGGCCAACTACGGCCTGACCCGCGACCAGGTGATCTTCCCCGTGGAGAAGGCTCACGAGAAGGGCTCCGTTGCCATCCTCAAGGGCAACATCGCTCCCGACGGCTCCGTGGTCAAGTACGCCGCCTGTGCCGAGGATCAGCGTGAGGTTGTCAACGCCAAGGCCCGCGTCTTCAACTCCGAGGACGATGCGTATGATGCCGTGGCCAAGGGCAAGATCAATCCCAACGAGGTCATCATTGTCCGTTATGAGGGTCCCCGCGGCTGCGGTATGCCCGAGATGGTCGCCACCACCGAAGCCATCTGCTGCGATGAGCGGATCAACGGCTCTGTCGCCCTGATCACCGACGGCCGCTTCTCCGGCGCCACCCGTGGTGCCGCCATCGGCCACGTCAGCCCCGAGGCTGCTGCCGGCGGCCCCATTGCGTTCCTGGAGGAGGGCGACCTGGTCTCCTACAGCGTGGCCAACCGTACCATCAACATGACCGGTATCCACGGTGTTCCCTGCACGGTGGAAGAAGCCACTGCTGAGTTGGCCAAGCGTGCAGAAAAGGGCATCATCCCCCGCGAGCCTCGCAAGGGCTTCTACCGGATGTACACCGAGCATGCCCGTTCTGCCATGCAGGGCGGCGGCCTGGAATAATCCACGCCATCCATGGCCAACAATACATCCAAAAAAACCCGGTCCAAGCGGACCGGCACGAAACAACATTCCGACACAAAACAGAATACGATGAAGAAAGGGAAGCACTTTATGAATGCGGCTTATCTTGTTCCCGCAATTACCCTGTTCAATGAGGACGGCACGCTGGACCTCGTCAGCCAGGAGCGGCTGTACAACAATTTGATTGAAAACGGTGTGGATGGTATCCTGGTTGAGGGCAGCTCCAGCGAGTTCTTTGCCATGGATATGGAGCAGCGCCGGGAGATGGCCCGCTTCGCCATCGAAAAGGTCGCCCACCGCACCAAGCTGATCATCGGTACCTCCAGCATGGTGGCCAACGAGATCGTTTCCTTCTCCAACTACTGCCTGGACGCCGGTGCCGACGCCGTCATGATCCTGCCTCCCTACTACTTCCACTTCGGTCCCGAGGCCCTGCTGCAGTATTATGACCGGCTGGCCAAGGAGATCCACGGTCCCATTTACATCTACAACTTCCCGGATAACACCGGCTACACCATCCCCCCCGAGACGGTGCTGCAGCTGGCTTTGATGCATCCCAACATTGTGGGTCTGAAGGACACCATCATGGGAATGGATCACACCCGGGAGCTGATCAAGATTGTCAAGAGCCGCGTGCCCTCCTTTGAGATTTACTCCGGCTTTGATGACAACTTCGCCCGCAACGTGATGTCCGGCGGCAACGGCTGCATCGCAGCTCTGAGCAACCTGGTGCCTGAGATCACCTCCGCGTGGGTGCGCGCCTTCCGCGAAAACGATCTGGAAGGCATTGCCCTGGGTCAGCAGAAGATTGACCGTCTGATGGATCTCTACTCCATCCGCAGCCCCTTCCTCCCCGTGTTGAAGGAAGCCATTAAGCTGCGCGGCATTGCCTCCTCCAGCGCCGGTACCTTCCCCATGCCCAACGCCACCATTGAGGATGACGCCCGCATTCTGGAACTGCTGGCCAAAGAAGACATTCGCTAATTGCATAAAAACACCCTCCCGTGCAACGCGGGAGGGTGTTTTTGTCTGCGGAGTCGGGATTGAAATTCTTTTCCTGAGATGCTATAATGATATCAGTTTTTGATTATTGCAGTACGCTTTTCCAACTGGTCATTTGATATTTTTACGCATTTTTTGTGTAAAATTTTGTGCTTTTCTGCGTACACTGCAATTTTCATTACTTTTTTAACGTGTTTTTGCACTTCAACAAATCCGTCTTTTTCCATATGAAAAAATCGGTTTTTTACATCTCAAGGAAGGACGGCGGCTCCCCGCCGTATTAGGTGTCTTGCTATGCAGCATGAGATGAAACCCACTTCCGTCTCGACCAATGCCGCTCATTTTTCCAATAATACAGATCAGTTCGGCTTTGACGCGGAGCTGCATCAAAGCGGCAAAAATAAAGCTCCCCTGTTCCACTTTCACGATTTCTATGAGTTTGCCATCTATCTGGGCAAGGAACCGGCACGCTACCGGCTGCTGGACCAGGAATACGAGATCAATTTCGGCGACATTGTGCGCTGTGATCTGATGGACGAGCACATGTGGCTGGTGGGCGACAACGAACAGCACATGCGGTTTTGCGTGGGCTTGACGTTCAACTTCGTCATGTCCTGCTCCACCAAGAGCGATAATCTCATTCAGATCTTCAGCCGCAACGGCAACAGCTACCCTGTGCTGCATCTGGGCTCTCTGGATATCCACAAGTATATTGATCTGATCAACGCGTTTCAGGACTGTACTCTGGAGCACGGAAAGATGGTCTTCCAACTGGGCATCCTGCACCAGATGCTGGCCTATCTGCAGGACGATTTCCTGCGCTTCAACAGCGGCGGCGCCCCCCTGACCCGGCAGGACAATCTGGTGTGTGAGCTCATCAACTACATCAATCTTCATATCGGCGAAGACCTGAGTCTCAAGACCCTGGGCCGGGTCACCAATTATAACCCCACCTACCTCTCCCGCACATTCAAGAGCATCACCCGCAGCACACTCAAGCTCTATATTGATGAAAAGCGCATCAATACCGCCACCCTTTTAATGGGCAAGGGCACCCCCCTGACAGAAATCGCCATGGAGGTCGGCTTCCAGAATTACTGCACATTTTACAACACATTCCGCCGGATCATGGGTGTCAGCCCGGAAAGCTATGCCAAAACCCACAGCAGCGGGGAATCCGACAGCCGCCGCCTGCTGCCCTGGCAGGCAAACGGCTGACCCGTTTTCCCGCATCCGATTCCAAAGGAGGTCTTCCCATGGCCGTGGTACAGCTGGATCTCTATTCCTATGAGCTGGCGATGAACACCCAGATTACCCTGCTGCTTCCGGAGCGGCGGGGTGTCCCTCACACTTCCCGGCAGGGCCAGCCCTATCCGGTTCTCTATCTGCTGCATGGACACGGGCAGGATCATACCAGCTGGCTGCGTCTGACCCGGCTGGAATCCTATCTGCAAAACACGGATGTCGTGGTGGTCATGCCCAACGGCAGCCGGGGCTGCTATGTGGACGGTGAACAGTCCCATCGCTACGGCACCTATCTGACGGAGGAACTGCCCCTGGCCCTGGGAAACTGGTTTCATCTCTCCCCCCGGCGCGAGGACACCTTCATTGCCGGAATGTCCATGGGCGGATACGGCGCCCTGCGGGCCGCCATGGCACACCCGGAACGGTATGCGGCCGCCGCAGGGCTGTCCACCGCGGTACGACTGGACCAGATGTGGGATCTTCCCCGGGCTGCGGAGCGCGGCCTGGCCATTCCGCCCCTGGAGGAAGTAGACCGGAATTTCCGCTGCATCTTCGGCCCGGAGAATGCCTATGAGTCTTCCCCATACAGCCTAAAGGCTCTGGCCCGGCGGCTGAACGGCGCTTCCGGCCCCAAGCCCCGGCTGCTGCAGCTGTGCGGAGATGATGATCCGCTTCTGCCTGCCAATGAGGACCTGGCCGCCTTCTTTGCCGACCACTGCCCGAACCTGGACCATGCCTTCCAAATCGATCCCGGCATGCACAATTTCGACTACTGGGACCAGGCCATCCGCACGGCGCTTACGTTCTTCGGATTGCCCCACACTTAAAAATGTACCGCCCGGCGCATGTGTGCGCCGGGCGGTATTGTTATGTAGCGTAATAGGCCACCAGCAAATCCACCACGGTTCCATACGAGGCAATTCCGTTTTCGTCGCCGTAGGCCTTGAGCATGCCGTCATAGATGCGGTTGGACGCCTGCTGCACCACCGAATCCCGGAACTGGTCCCAGTAGGCGTTGTTGTACGCCAGGTCCGCCTCCACAGTCTCCGGCAGCTGATCCCGGATGGTCCAGTAAGTCTCCGGGTCCACCCGGTAGAGGGCATTGCCCAGATGAATGAATCCCATCAGGTAACCGGAGTACACATACGCCGGATTCCCCGAGGTCGTGGACGCCAAAATCGCCAGGAAGTTGCACTCCTGCTCGGAGGCAATTCCCCTCTGGTGGGCCATCTCATGGGCCGCCGTGGATGGCAGCAGACAGGCCGGGCTGTCCACATTCACATTGGCTTCCCCCGTATAGGGGCAGTAGAAGCCGGTAAAGTCGATGATGCTCATCAGACGGGAGAAATACATTCCCTTGACCCCGGTATCGTCAAAGGCCAGGAAGGGAAACTGCTGCTCCAGCGCATCATAGACGTAGGGACTGTCTGCCAGAATTTCCTCCCGTGAGACGGCAAAAAGTCCGTTTTCGTCCCGCGGAACCTCCCCTGCCGCCTGGGCCAGCTGCTGGGCAAACTCCGCCGTCACGGCCGTCAGATCCTCCTGGCGCACCGGCTGGGCGTAGATACCCGACAGATCCTGAAAACTGTCCGTCCAGTAATTGACGCCCCACAGCAGGCAAAATCCGTCCCAGATCAAAAGGCCGGTGCATAATGCCCCTAAAACGGCCCCCCAGGCGCGCCGTCCACGGCGTTCCCGGGAAGTCCGGACCACCATCACCACACTGCCCAGGATGTACAGCACAGCTCCTATCACCAGCGCCGCCGCCAGCACCTCCATGACGGAAATCTCCGTGTGGTAGCAAAGACGTCCCAGCGCTTCTTTCAGAGGTCCTGTGACCTGAGAGGCGAACGCATTCATCCACGCCCGGTTCCCCCGGCACACACCGTAGGCCGCCAACACCACCAGATCCGCCGCCAGCCAGCCATACAGCCGGGGATGCTGCCCCAGCAGCCTCCGCAGCCGCGTCATTGGGCCGCCTCCAGAAGCTGCCGGGTATAGGGGTCCTGGGGATGCTCAAAAATTTCTTCCACCGTTCCCTGCTCCACAATGCGGCCGGACTTCATCACCAGCACCCGGTCACAGAGCTGATAGACCACATTGAGATCATGGGAAATGAAGAGATAGCTCAAGTCCAGCTCCTGCCGCAGCTGCCGCAGCAGCTCCAGAATCTGCGCCTGGATGGTCACATCCAGGGCGCTGACCGGTTCGTCGGCAATCAAAAACCGGGGTCGCCGGATCAGCGCCGCCGCAATGCTCACCCGCTGGCGCTGGCCGCCGGAGAGCTCCCCGGGCCGGGCCTTCAGGCACTCCTCCGGCAGCTCCACACGGGAGAGCATCTCCCGCACCCGGCGCTTGCGTTCCGCCCGGTCATACTTGCCGTAAATCCGAAGGGGCTCCTCCAGCGTCCACTCCACGCTGTACGCAGGATTCAGGGAGCTGTACGGGTCCTGAAAGATCATCTGGGGCCGCTTGGTATAGTGGACCACTTCCCCGCTGTCCGGGCGGAGCATACCCAGAATCGTCCGGGCCAGGGTAGATTTGCCCGTGCCGGACTCGCCCACCAGGCCCAGAATCTCCCCGTGCCTCACGTCGAAGGAGACGTCATGGAGCACCTCCTGCACCGCTCCGCGGCGGAACAGGCCGCCGTCCCGGTAGCCGCTGGTGACATGGCGCAGCGACAGTACCAAATCTTCACTCATGGCGCTCCTCCTTTCTCCGGCGGGTGGGGATGGCGGCAATCAGCCGCTGGGTATAGGGGTCCTGCGGATGGTAGAAAACCTGATCCGTCTCCCCTTCCTCCACCAGCACCCCCCGCTGCATCACAGCCACCCGGCCGCAAAGCTTGCGCACCACCGCCAGGTTATGGGAGATGAAGAGCATGGAGATCCCGGACTCCTGATTGAGTTTTTTCAGCAGGGTCAGAATCTGCGCCTGAATCGTCACATCCAACGCCGTGGTAGGCTCGTCCAACAGCAGCAGCCGGGGCCGGATCACGATGGCCGCGGCGATCATGGCTCTTTGCAGCATGCCGCCGGAGAGCTCATGGGGATACTTCTCATACACACCCTCCGGGTCCGGCAGTTCCACCGCCGCCAGAGCCTCCAGCGCCGCCTGCCGCCGCTGCTGCGGATCCAGATCTGTGTGAAGCTCCAGCACCTCTTCCACCTGGCGCCCCACCTTCATCAAGGGGTCCATACTGGTCATAGGCTCCTGAAACACCACGCCGATGGCTTTGCCTTGTACCCGGCGCAGCTGCGCCCGGTCGGCATGAAGCAGCTCCGTGCCGTCCAGCAGGATGCGGCCGGAATAGCGGCACTGTCTGCGGGGCAGCAGCCCCGCCACCGCCATAGCCGTCACGCTTTTGCCGGAGCCGGACTCGCCCACCAGGCCCAGAATCTCCCCATCGTGGATCGTCAGGGACACACCCGAGACCGCCTCCCGGTTCCGGGTGTGGAACTGCACATGCAGGTCTTGAATTTCCAGCATCATGCCACCCCCTTGTCGCGGCGCTGCAGGCCCTCACCCAGAAGGCCCACGCTGAACACCAGCAGTACAATGGTCCCGCCGGTGGCCACCGCGTACCACGGGGCCGTGGTGAGCATGCTCTGCGCCTCGGAAAGCATGTACCCCAGGGAGGCATCCGGCGGCGTGACGCCGATGCCCAGAAAGCTCATGGAGGCCTCCGCCAGCACAGCGTTGTTGAATCCGATGGTCAGGGCCGGCAGCAGGACGGACGTGGTATTGGGCAGCATGTGCACCACCAGAATCCGCCACGGCGAAGCCCCCATCAATCGGGCACTCTTGACATAATTGACATCCCGCAAAGAGGCAAAGGCCGTCCGGGTCACCCGGGCAAAGCTGGGGATAAACACCAGTCCCAATGCCACCACCACATTGTATTTTTTGCCCGGTCCCAGCAGGGAGATCACCACCAGCGCCAGCAAAATGCTGGGGAAGGCGGTCAGGGCATCGCCCACCCGCATGAGCACTTCATCCACCAGGCCGCCGAAGTATCCCGTCAGAGCGCCGATCAGGGTGCCCGCCACCGCGCCGATGGCCACGGTAGCCAGGGCAATGGTGCAGGTGGTCCCTGCCCCCTGCATGACACGGCTGAGAATATCCCGGCCGAAGTTGTCCGTCCCCATGGGATGCAGCAGGGAGGGCCCGGCCAGCTTGGGTCCCACGGACATGGCCGCAGGATCATAGGGTGTCCAGAACAGGCCCAGTAAAATCACAGCAGCCAGAAAGCCGGCCAGAATTCCGCCGGCCAGCAAATAGCCGTTTCGTTGTTTTCGCTTCATACCGGACGCCCTCCTAACCGCAGGCGGGGATCGATCCGCTGGTTGATGAGGTCTGCCACCGTTCCGGCCAGCACCACCCAAAATGCCAGAATCACCACGATGGCCTGCACAGTGGGATAGTCCCGGCTGGAAATGGACGCCACCAGCATCCGTCCCAGCCCCGGAATGGCAAAGACCTGCTCCACCACGATGCTGCCCGCCACAATCTCCGCCATGGTCTGAGCCAGGAAGGTCACCGTGACCACCAGGGAGTTTTTCAAAACATGCCGCCGCAGCACGCCTTTGCGGTCATTGCCCCGGGAGATGGCGGTCCGGACATAGTCCTTTTGCAGCTCCTCCCGGATCGTGCCCCGGAGCATCCGGGTGGTCATGGCAATGCGGGGAATGGCCAGGGAAATTGCCGCGAACAGCAGGTATCCCAGAGACCCCAAGGGGTCGTGTGCAAAGCCGGGAAACTGGCCGTGAATAAACCAGTGCAGCACCGTGCCGAACAGCCAGGAAAGCAGAATCCCGGTAAAGAAAGGCGGCACCGCCATGCACAGCTGGTTGATCACGGTACGCACACCATCCCGCACGCCCTCCAGCTTCCCGCCGCCTACGGCGGAGCGCAGGCCCAGGGGAATGGAGACCGCCACGATCAGCACAAAGCTCATCAGACTCAGCACCAGGGTAACCAGTACCTTGGAGGAAATCAGCTCCCACACCGGCTGACCGTAGCTGTAAGAGATACCCAGGTTCCCGGTGAAGAAGCCCACCAGCCACTCGCCATAACGCACCAGCAGCGGCCGGTCCAGCCCCAGCTCCGCCCGCAGGGCCGCCACCTTTTCCGGGGTGGCGGCAGTACCCAGCATGGCGGTGGCGGGATCACCGGAGATCAGATCAAAGGCCACAAACGCCAAAAGAGAGACGATGACCATGGTCACCAGCAGCATGGCGATGCGCTTTGCCGCGTATTTCATGGTCTTCGCCTCCCTTTCAGCGCAGCGGCACCAAACATGCCGCCGTTCATATCAGGCAGTATATCGGATACTGGACAGGTCCAGTACGTAGATGGGATAGAAGGTCACGCCTTCCAGTCCGCTGCGCACCGCCACCAGATCCGCCAGGTCCTGAATATAGACATTGGCGGCATGCTCGGTGAGGTTGCGCTCCATTTGCTTGTACAGAGCCGTCTGCTCGGCGTCGTCATAGGTGGCGAGCGCCTGCTGGAACAGCTGGTCGTACTCCGCATTGTTATAGTTGATGAAGTTGGAACCATACGTGGAGGTAAAGCGCTCCAGCAGGGCCCGGGCCGTCATGTTGGCGGCATCCACACCCACCACGGTGGACTGGAACTGCCGTCCGGTGTACACGTCGGAGATCCAGCTCTCCCACTCGATGGGCTGGATGGTCGCCCGAACGCCCACGGCGGCCAGCTGCTGCACCAGCACCTCCGCCGTATCCATGTGGGGCTGATAGTTGCTGGGAACCGTGATGGTCATGTCGAATCCGTCGGGATAACCGGCCTGGGCCAGCAGCTCCTTGGCTTTTTCCACATCGTAGGTGTAATAATCCGTCAGGCTCTCATCGAAGTACTTGCCGAAGGCAGGATACATGCTGGAGCCGATGGGGCTGCCGTAGCCGTCGAAGGCCAGATCGATGATGCCCTGCTTGTCCACTGCATAACTCAGGGCCTGGCGCACCAGCTCATTGTCAAAGGGCGCCACGGCGTTGTTGAGGTAGAGGGCCTGGACCAGGTTCATGGTACCCTCCTCGATCTGGAAGTCCTCGCCCAGCTGGGCAACCTGGGTGCTGGTGAGGTGGGCGCACAGATCGATGGCGCCGCTCTGCAGGCTCATGAGCAGGCTGTCGGCATTTTCGATGATCTTGAAGGTCACCTTATCCAGATTGGCGGGCGTACCCCAGTACTCGTCAAACTTTTCCAGCACAATGGAGTCCTGCGCGGTCCGGGAGACAAACCGGAACGGGCCTGTGCCCACGGGGGCGGTATCCTGCTCATCGTAGTCCGCCGGCAAAATGGCGGTGGTCAGATAGGAGATGAACTCATTGCTGGGCTCGGAAATGGTGATGGCCACCGTGCGCTCATCCAGGGCCTGGATGTCGGTGATAATAGAAAACGCCTCCACCGGAACGATTCCCGTTTCGGCAGGGGCGATGCAGCGCTGAATGGAATAGATCACATCCTCCGCCGTCACCGCGTCTCCGTTATGGAACTTGACACCCTCCCGCAGGGTAAAGGTGTAGGTTCTATGGTCGTCGGAAACCGTGTAGCTTTCCGCCACGGCAGGGGTCAGATCTCCGTTGGAAGTGGGCTTCATCAGCCCTTCAAATACATTGAACATGACTTCGCGGGTTCCTGCCTTCACGGTCTTGTGAGGGTCAAGACTCTCGTCCAGATCCTGTGCGATGCCAACATTGATGGTGTTGGCCTGGGCCCGATCCTCCGGGGTCTGCTCCGCGCTGCCGTCTCCGCATCCGCTGAGTACGGTGCACAGGAGGCTCACCAGAAGAAGGAGCGCCATCAGGTGCTTTTTCATACTGCTCTCCTTTTCATCACTGCCGCTGTGGGTCAGTGTTGGGCGGGGACTGTCCCACCCAGACAGAATGATTCGGCTCTATTCAGTTTTGGGCCGCTTTGCGGTGCGTCCGCAAACGTGAATACAGCCCCGCGGACTTTGTTGTTATAAAAATAACGACAAAACCTGCAAGGCTGTATTGTACACGATATAAGTGCTGATTGCAAGATTTTTTTCAGCCCGTTATTTCGGCTCCTGCTCCTGCGCCGGATGCTTTTCCGGGCCATAGGACTCCGCGTCCACCGGCAGGTGTTTGGCGTGCAGCCGGGTCTCCACCAGGAAGTTGGCCGCGCTGTACAAACAGGCACACACCGGCACGCCGAAGAACATGCCCGGAATGCCGAAGAAGCTGCCGCCCACCAGGATCGCCACAATGACCCACAGGCTGGAAAGGCCCGTCTTGTCTCCCAGGATTTTGGGGCCGATCACATTGCCGTCGAGCTGCTGGAGTGCCAGAATAAAGATCACAAAGTAGAGTGCTTTGATGGGCGAGACCAGCAAAATCAGGAAGGTGCTGGGAATCGCGCCCAGGAAGGGGCCGAAGAAGGGAATCACATTGGTGACGCCCACAGTCACAGACACCAGCGGCGTATAGGGGAAATCCAGAATACTGCACCCAAAGAAGCACAAGATACCAATAATCAAGGAGTCCAGCAATTTTCCCCGGACAAAGCCGGAGAAGATGCGGTCCACCTTGCCCGCGCCCCGCAGAATCCACTTGACATTCTCCAGGGAAAACAGGCCGTAAATCACCTTCTTGGCATAGGCGCAGCAGCGCTCCTTGGTGGCCAGGAAGTACACCGAAACAATGATTCCCACCAGCAGATCGCCGAAAAAGCCCACCACACTGAATACACCGCCGGAGAGGGCCAGCATCAGGATCTGGGCCTGAGGCAGCATATCGGTTTTCACCCAGTGGCTGATATCGGCATAAATGCCGTCCATCTGCGCGGCCACCCACGTTTCCAGAGTGGGATTCGTCTCCAGCAAATGCTGAACCCAGTCGCTGATGGTCCAGTAATAGGTCTCGGCATTGGATACCAACTGCAAGACGCTTTTATAGAGTTCCGGCAGCAAAACCGACGCCAGCAGATACAGCAGCACGCCGATGACCACCCAGGTCAGCAGGATGCTCAGCGCCCGGACTGCCATAGCAGCCTTTCCCGTCTGCACAGCTTTTTTCACAGCTTGGATGGAACAAAACTGCCGCTCGAAAAAGTCCACCACCGGCACCAGCAAATAAGCCATAAACGCGCCGTAAAGTACGGGGCGGACCGCCCCGGAAAACTGTCTGATAAACTTTTGGAGGACCTGGTGGCCAAAGAGCGTATCATAAAAAAGTAAAATCGCGGCCACCACGCAGAAAACGGTCAGCCCCCATTTGATATACCGGTTCTTCCGAGCCAAGGCTCCGCCTCCTTTCCGTTAAGATTTATTCTACACGGCCCCCCGGGGAATTGCAATCCCGTTTTTCCCGTGCTATACTGACTTTCACATGCCTTTAACGCTGTGCGTTCCCTGCGTTTTTGGGAGGAGGCCAGATCAAATTATGCCACAGCAAACCCTTTTGATGATCGTCAATCCCCGGGCCGGTCGGAATAAGTCCCCGGCACCTTTGTTTGACGCCGCCGCCATCTTCTGCGAGAGCGGATATCTGCTCTCCATCCACCGCACCACTGCTCCGGGGGACGCTGCCGCCTATGCCGCCCGGGAGGGCGGTCAGTACGACGTGGTAGTCGCCGTGGGCGGCGACGGCACGCTCAACGAAGTGGCCTGCGGCCTCATGCAGCTCCAGCATCCGCCGCTGCTGGGATACCTGCCCCAGGGCAGTACCAACGACTTTGCCGCCAGCCTGCGGATTTCCTCCAACCCTGCCGAGGCCGCTCAGGCCATTGTCCGGCACCAGCCCCGGATGCTGGATGTGGGCCGCTGGAACCAGCGCCACTTTATCTACGTGGCGTCCTTCGGCGCCTTTACCAGCACGTCCTATACCGCCTCCCAGGCGGCCAAAAACGCCCTGGGTCACTTTGCCTACATTCTGGAGGGGATGAAGGATCTCAACTCCCTGCGTCCCTACCGGCTGCGCATTCAGGCCGACGGCGACACCCTGGACGGTGAGTATCTCTTCGGCGCGGTGTGCAACTCCACCTCCATCGGCGGGCTGATGAAGCTGGACCCGGAGCGGGTGGTGCTGGACGACGGCCGGTTTGAGCTGCTGCTCATCCGCTGCCCCAAGACCCCCGCCGAGCTGCAGAATCTGGTCCTGGCCATGCTGGAGCAGCGTTACGACCGGGACGGCGTGATTTTCCGCCATGTCCGGTCCTTGCATCTGGAAACTGAGGAAGACCTTCCCTGGTCCCTGGATGGAGAGTATGCCCCCAGTATGCCTTCCGTAGACATCACCAATTGCCAACAGGCCCTGACCATGCTGCTGTGATGGGAGAGTTGGAGAATCTGAGCCGCCGGTTCGGCGGTCATGTTCCGGGCCTGCTGGGCGCCCGGGCGGGCTATGCCGTCCTCTGTCCTCTGGTGGAACGGCCGGAGGGCGTGCATCTTCTCTTTGAAGTCCGCTCCCGTACGGTCAGTCAGGGCGGCGAAGTCTGCTTCCCCGGCGGGCGGATGGAGCCCGGCGAGACACCGCAATCCTGCGCCCTGCGGGAGACGGAGGAGGAGCTGGCCATCCCGCGGGAGCAGGTGCAATTGCTGGGCACCCCGGATTTCATCTGCAATCAGCGGGGCTTTTTGCTCCACCCCGTACTGGGGGTGGTTTCTTCCAAAGGGCTGGAGGCCCTGCGCCCTTCCCTGGCAGAGGTTGCGGAGGTTTTCACCGTCCCGCTGTCCTTCTTCCGGCAGACCCCGCCGGAATGCTATCGCTATGCCCTGGAACCCCAGGTGCCGGACACCTTCCCCTATGAGGCGGTGGGCATTCCACGGAACTATCCCTGGGCCTCCGGCTGGGTGGAGGTCCCGGTATGGCACTACGGCCCCCATATAATCTGGGGCATGACCGCCCGGATCGTGCGGTCTCTGGCCGAAGCCTGAATGTAAAAAGCGGCGGCACGCCTTCGCGTGCCGCCGCTTTATTCAATCTCCCAGGAACTCTTTGCGGAATGCGATGTCCTTTTCCAGAACGGTCCGGTCCGCCGCAGTTGTTTCGACAGGCGCAAATCCGTAATCGGCCAGGAACGTCCGGGCAGCGGCTTCCTCCGGCGGCGCAATGCGCACAGTCTGCGCGCCGCGGCCCCGGGCAAGCTGCACCGCCTGACCAATGAGCTGCACGCCGAAGCCCCGGCCCCGGTATTCCCGCCGGATTGCCAGCAGGGAAATCCAGCCCGGCGCCGGCCCCACCTGCACCAGACCCACCGGTTCCTCGTCCCGGAAACCCACCAAAGTGGTTCGGCTGGTGATGCCATCCCGCAGCCGCTGGGGAGAAAATGGGCACTTCTCTCCGGCATCCTCCCACGCCTCCGCGGCACACGTTTCAAAAACCGCGCCGTGGGCCTGGAGATCCAGCGGAACAAACCACAGCCCCGGCTCCAGGGCCGTGGCCCGGCGGCGCACCTTTTCCCCGGCCAGGAATTCCGGCGTTTGCAGATGGGTGTTGTCGTCCCGCCAGAGCACCCGCAGCACTCCGTGGCTGGCCTCCAGCAGCGACACGGCGGTATTGTCGCCGTGGGGCGTGGTTCCAGCCTCCGCCAGGGTCATGCCCTGCAGTGCCGCCAGCACCATCCGAATGGCATAGCCGTGAGAAAAGACCGCCACGGTTTTGCCGTCGTTTTCCGCGGCGATGTCCTGCAGGGCGGCCAGCATCCGGTCCCGGACCTGGGCGGGCGTCTCCGCGCCTTCCACATACCACCGCTCGGGGTGCGTACTGAAATCCGCCATCTGCACCGGCGTCCGGCGATAGATCTCGCCCCAGGTGCGCTGTTCCCAGTCGCCCACGCAGATCTCCCGCAGATCCTTGCGCCGGATGGGCTTGAGGTCCCGGGGCCGGCAGATGGCGCTGGCGGTGGCGCAGGTCCGGTAGAGGTCGCTGGTATATACCGCGTCAATATGTACCCCTTCAAAGCGGCGCTCCAGGGCCTGCACCTGCCGCCATCCCCGGTCAGTGAGGATGCTCTCGTGCTGTCCCTGGGCAATGCGGTAGAGATTGCCCTCCGCTTCGGCATGGCGGATGAGATAGAGTGTGGTCATGGCGGTTCCCCCAAACAGTTGGTTTTGAAACATACAATGATATCTAGTATAGTGCATCCGACAGTTTTTGGCAAAGAAACTTTTTTTGATTTTTTTCTCTCCGTCTGGTCATACTATGGTTGTGCCGGAAAAGGAGTGACGGAATATGACAAACAGTACCGGATTTTGGGTCGGTATGAGCGCGGGCCTGATGGCCGGCGCCGCAGTGGGGCTGATGATGCCGCACAGCAGTGATTCCATGAAAACGCAAGTGGGAAAAGGGATCCACAAAATGGGTGTCGCTGTGGACCATGCTGTGGACAACATTGTCTCCGAAATGCGCTGAGCGCAGGGGCGGAGGGCTGGGGCCCTCCGCCTTTTTTCAGAAAACTCAAAAATAGGGCTTGACTTTCCCGCACTGTCTGCTATAATAATAACGCTGTCTGTTCAAGGCAAAAAGTGAATCAACACGGATTTGCTGGACCACCTGGAGAAGTCGCCTAGTTGGTCGAGGGCGCATGATTGGAAATCATGTAGGCCCCTAAAGGGTCTCGAGGGTTCGAAT
>CALXDJ010000029.1 GCA_944387035.1 uncultured Oscillospiraceae bacterium
AAAGGTTGCTTTTCCTCCGTTTCTGTGATACTATTTTGATACTAAGAAAATGAGTTGCCCCGAATAACGGGTAAAACGTTAACATATTTGCGAATGTTTTACCCGTGAAATCATCTCAAATACACTCCTATATATCTGAATTTGCCGAATGGGAATGACAAACGAATAAAAAAGCCGGCAAGCCTTGTTAAACAAGGCTTGCCGGCTTTTTATTTGCCATCGTCCCATGACCGTGCCATATTTCCTGCGTAACGGCAGACTATCTGACCGCGGACACTTCCAAAATATCGCATATTTTATGAACAGATTATTGTACTTATGTTAACATTAGCACTCTCCTATTGACAGTGCTAAATCCAGAGCTATAATACAGTCAGAGCTTGAGAGAACGAGCTGAATGGTTCAAAAACCAGATAAGTCTCCACAATCAAGTTTCATTCGTTCCCCTCTCTCGGAACGATTTTTCAATTGTAATCTTATGGTTTTTTAATAGGAGGAATGTTTTATGTTACCTAGCATCTTTGGTGAGAATCTGTTTGATGATTTCTTCGGCAATGACTTTGGATTCTTCCCCGCATGGAACGAGCACAGCCCGCTTTATGGCAAGCACGCCAAGAATCTGATGAAGACGGACGTCCGGGAAACGGACGAGTGCTATGAACTGGACGTCGATCTGCCCGGCTTCCAGAAGGACGAGATCCATGTGGATCTCAAGGACGGCTATCTGACGATCCGCGCGGCCAAGGGCCTGGACAAGGATACCCAGGACAAGAAGGGCAAGTATATCCGTCAGGAGCGGTATGCCGGCGCCTGCAGCCGCAGCTTCTACGTCGGAGACGTGGAATCCAAGGATGTGTCCGCCAAGTATGAAAACGGTATTCTGACGCTCTCCCTGCCCAAGCAGGTCAAGAAGGAGCTGCCCGCCAGCACCTCCATTGCCATCGGCTAATGAAAAAAAGGTGTCCGTGTCATCCGACACGGGCACCTTTTTTCACTGCTATCCCATAAACAATGGCCGTCCTCCCTGCATGCACTGCAGGGAGGACGGCCATGTTTCATTCAGTGGAGTGCTTATTCCGCCAGATACTTCTTCAGCGTGGCCCGCACAGCACCCGGACCGGCCAGCTCTTCCACAAAGATCTTCTCGATCTTCTCGGCCAAAGGCGTGGTCGTCAGATCCACGCCAAAAATGCTGGCATTGGACAAAATGGGCCGCAGCTGACCATGGTAGCTGGCAGGATCGTTCCACACGATGCCCTGCAGCTGCGCCTGGAGGGTCTCCTTCAGAGGATCATCGCTGACCTCCATCTCCTGGCCCTCGTCGTTGATTCCCAGCAGATACCGCATCCAGCCGGCCAAAGCCAGAGGCACGCTGACCAGGCTGTTGAGATCCCGGCCCTGGGCCAGGTAGCTCTTGATGGTCTCGCCGAAACGGACGCCCACCTTCTGGGACGTATCCGTGGCAATCCGACGGGGATCATCCGGCATAAAGACGTTGGGCAGACGCTGCTCCACCACTTCATCCAGGAAGTCCTTGGGCTTGATGATACCGGGATCGGTCACCACAGGCAGGCCTTCCACATAGCCCAGGCGCTTGACCAGGGCCACAATATCCGCATCCTTCATCTCATCAGCGATCTTGGTATACCCCAGCAGGCAGCCGTTGACGCTCATGGCGGTATGCAGAGGATTCAGGCAGGTGGTAACCTTCATGCGCTCCACCTTGTTGACGGTCTCCCGATCGCAGAACATCACGCCCACCTTGTCCAGCGGCGGACGGCCGTTGGGGAACTTGTCCTCAATGACCAGATACTGGGGCCGCTCCGCATTGACAAAAGCCGCGGTATAGCCGCCCTTTTTGGTCACGATGGCTTCCATGCCCTCGATGCCATCGGCAGTGAGGCTCTCTTCCACCACCTTGGAAGGACGGGGCACGATCTTGTCGATCATGCTCCAGGGGAAGCTGACCTTGGACTCGTCGTTGAGCCAATCCACAAAGCCCTGCTCCACCAGACCGTTTTTGCACCAGGTCTCGGCGATCTCGGACACACTGTTGTGGAAGGTCTCGCCGTTATGGCTGCAGTTATCAAAGCTGCACACCGCCAGAGGATAACCGCCGGCCTGATACCGCCAGTAGAGGAACTTGGTCAGCGTGGCCATGGCGTTTTTCGTGTTGTGGGGGCCTTCCTTCATGTCAGCCTCCACGGCAGGCAGCAGCGTGCCGTCGGGATTGTAGAGCTTGTAGCCCTTCTCCGTAATGGTGAAGGAGAGCATCTGCAGTCCGGGATCGGTAAAGACCTCTTTGAAGCGGGCCATGGCCGCCTCGTTGGAGCTGTCAGCCTTGATGCCCTCGGCAATGCTGCCGATGATTTCCCGGCTGGTGGTGGCGTCAGGATTGAGCGTCACCGCAATGCACAGGTTGTCAAAGGGCGTGTAGGCGATATCCAGAATGGCCGGATCGTTGGTGTTGGCCATAAGCAGACCCTTGTCGGTCAGGCCCTCGTTGAGCATCCGCTGGGCCAGGGCGGCAATGTAAGCCCGGAAGATGTTGCCGGTACCAAAATGGACCCAGGTGGGGGCCTTCTTGGTGGCCTCCGCCACCGCCGCCACATCGTACTGCGGCAGAGCCACATGGGCCGCGGCCCAGCCGGCCTTGTCAGCCAGAGAAGCACGGTTGAGTTTCATATGTTCAAACCTCCGTCAAAATTACACCGGCGGCCTTCCGGCCGCCGGTTCAGGCCGTCAGTTGGCCATTTCAGGATGGCCGTTTTCGCGGCAGATGGCCTCCCACAGGCCGTTGAGGTAGGTGGCACCCAGAGCGCGGTCGTACAGACCATAGCCGGGCCGGCCTTCCTCGTCCCAGATCATGCGGCCGTGGTCGGGCCGGATGTAGGTATCGGGGCAGGTATCGTAGATGGCCTTCATGATGGCGTACATATCCAGGTCTCCGCAGCTGGACAGGTGGGCAGATTCCCGGAACTTGCGGTAGCCCAGGTACTTGACGTTGCGCACATGCATAGCGCCGATGCGGTCCATCTCACCGAAGTGACGGATGATGGCAGGAATGTCGTTGTCCGGATTGGAGCCCAGAGAACCGGTGCACAGGCACAGCGTGTTGGCCGGAGAATCATGGAGCTTAACCATGATGTCATAGTCGGCCTGGCTGTGAGTGATCCGGGGCAGGCCGAACACCGGCCAGGCGGGATCGTCGGGATGGCAGGCCATCTTCACGCCCACTTCCTCGCAAGTGGGGATGATGCCGTCCAGGAAGTACTTGAAGTTCTCCCGGAGCTTGGCCTGATCGATATCCTTGTAGATGGCCAGCACCCGCTCCAGGTCTGCCAGACGCTCGGGCTCCCAGCCGGGCAGGGAGATGCCGTGGCAGTCGTCCAGAGTCTTCTTCACCAGGTCCACGGGGGTCATCTCGCCCAGTTCCTTCTCATCGAAGTACAGGGAGTTGGAGCCGTCCTCGGGGATCTCCCGGGCCAGATCGGTACGCAGCCAGTCGAACACCGGCATGAAGTTGTAGATGATGACCTTCACGCCCACCTTGGCCAGGTTGCGGATGGTCTCGCAGTAGTTGGCAATGTACTGGTCCCGGGTGGGCAGGCCCATCTTGATGTCCTCATGGACGTTGACGGACTCGATGACCTCGCACTCCAGGCCCGCCTCGTGGATGTGATCCACATAGGCCTTGCACTCCTCATAGGTCCAAACCTCACCAGCGGCCTTCTCATCCAGCACGCCCATCAGGCCGCTCATGCCGGGGATCTGCTTGATCTTCTTGAGAGAAATCGGGTCACGGCCCTCGCCGTACCAGCGGAATGTCATTTTCATACGCGGTTTTCCTCCTGTCGTATTGTCTCAGTCGTCGCACTTCCACAGGCCCAGGGCCGGAGTGCCGACAAAGTAGATCTCCTCGCCGTCGGGCAGAGTGTTCCAGCCCTCCTTGAGGGTGTGGGGATCATAGCGCTTGCTGATCTCGTCATAGTTGGCCCACTGGTAGCCCACAGACTCAATCTCTTCCTTGCTCATGAGCTCAGGCTTGGTGCAGTAGGTGACGGTAAAGCGGCCGTCGGTGCTGCCCTGGATCAGGTGGGCGGCGCTCATGATCTTGTCCGTGCCGAAGGCTCCCTTATTAAACAGGTCCAGCACATAGTCCCGGCCCTTGTAACCGAACTTCCGGGTCATGGCGTCCATTTCCTCGTTCTCGCCGAAGGCCCGCACGCCGGGGGCCAGAATCACCAGCTCGCCGCCGTCGGCCACGATCATACGGGTACGATAGATGCCCTTGTTGCCCACCCAGGTGGTCTTGAGCTCCTCGGGATCCAGGTAGGTGACCACCTTCTTGGCCCGGCGCTCCACATGAACAATGTTGAGCTCCTGTGCCAGCTCGCAGGCCTTTTCAAAGGGCACGCGGCTGTCGCCGATGTAAAGACCGTTGAGGGACGTCACATCGTTTTCCCGGGTGGTGACGGTCTGGAGGAACACCACCGGCAGCTTGCCGTCAATGAAGTGCTGCTGGGCATAATCATACAGCACCCGGGCGGGGCAGTCCCGCACGCCCAGAGCCTGCTCCATACCGCAGATCGCGGAGAGCATGTGGCTCTTGTTGATCATGGCACGGCCGCCCAGACCCACAAACAGGTTCTTGGAGTAGTTGGCCATGCCCACCACCTCGTGGGGCACCACCTGGCCCACGGACAAAATCAGGTCGAAGCCGCCGTCCACCAGCAGGTGGTTGACTTCCACCTCGATATCCGTCACGTACAGTCCCTTGCTGATCTCGGACACCACCTCCTGGGGCACCTTGCCCAGCACAGTGGTATCGCTCTGCCAGTGGTGCACCAGGATATCCTCATCGGGCACCACATCGCCGAAGAACTTCTGCTTTTCCTCAGGGCTGACCGGCATGTGGGTTCCCAGGGCAGGCATGACCTTCACTTCAGCGCCCATGGCCTTGAGCCGAGGATAGAGGATCTTCGTAATCTCACCGGCAAAGCTGTAGCAGCGGGTATAGTCGGGGGGAACAATCAGGACCTTCTTCAGGCCCGTATACTGTGCCAGCAGCTCGTCGCACATGGAGGCGACTTTATCCAAAGAGATGCCGGCCCGGTCGGTATAATACAGCTCTTTCATGTTTGCTACTCCTATTCGCGTCTCATGGTATGGCGGGCCCGCCCGCAAAAGCTCCGGACCCACGGCGCGGCCTGCCCCCCAGGGGACAGGCCGCAGCACAGGCGTTTGCCGGAATCAGTCGGCAACCTTCACGATTACCTTGATGTAATCGCCGGGATTCTTCTCATTGTCGATGATGGTGGCGGGAGCCTCTTCCATGGGAATGATCTTGGTGACGGTATCCATCAGCTTGACCTTGCCGGTGTGGAGCAGCTCCAGGGCCTCCTCGAACTCGCCGGCGCTGGTACGGGCGCCGCGGATGTCGATCTCCTTGCGGGTGATCATGTCGGTGGGCAGGCTGGTCTCCTGCTTGGGCCAACCGGTGAAGGTGATGCGGCCGGCATGGCAGACCATGTCCAGGCTCTGACGGATCAGGATGTTGGCGCCGGAGCACTCCATGACCAGCTGAGCACCCTCGCCGGTGATCTCCATGACCTTCTCCACGGCGTTGACTTCCTTGCTGTTGATGATGTACTCCACGCCCATCTGCTTGGCAAAGTCCAGACGCTCCTGCACGATGTCGATGATGATGGCGTGAGCGCCGTAAGCCTCGGCAGCCATACCGGCATACAGACCGATGGGGCCGGCACCCAGGATGGCCACATACTCACCGGCCTTCAGGCCGCCGCGATGGATGCCGTGCAGGGCAATGGTCAGAGGCTCAGCCAGGGAGCCCATCTCATAGCTCATGCCCTCGGGCAGCTTGACCAGCAGATTGGCAGGATGGCAGAAATACTCGCACATACCGCCGTCAACATGCACGCCCAGCACCTTCAGGCTGGTGCAGCAGTTGGTCCGGCCGATGGAGCAGGCATAGCAATGGCCGCAGTAGATATAGGGGTCCACAGCCACGCGGTCGCCCACCTTCAGGCCCTTGGGATTCTGGGCGGGATCGGAGGGAATGCTGACGATCTCACCGCTGAGCTCATGGCCGATGACGCGGGGATAGCTGACCAGACCGTTGGTGCCGCGGAAGGCGCCAATGTCGCTGCCGCAGACGGCGGCGCAGTGAATCTTGATCAGAGCTTCTCCTTCCTTGGGCTCGGGCATCGCCTGGTCGACGCAGTCAACCTTCCAGGGCTCGGCAAACTTAATGGCTTTCATAAATAATTTCCCCTTTTCTTCAATGTCGTTCCGTGCCGTCCAACGGAACCCAAAATTCGCTCCGAGACGTCACACGTCTTATGTCTCAATTATAAGCGCGAAGCCCTAAAAATACCAGACATATTAATCACCAAATGTTGCGAATAAAAACTGTACAGTATTCCGAATCCGCTGAATGCCAATCGTTTTCGTCGTTAAGAGAATGTCAATCCCTTGACATGGCCTAGGAAAATCGAGTATATATTAGACATAAAGAAGTCATACAGCGCACGTTGGATGTCCTACGCTATGGCCTGTCCATGACATAGGCGTCAGGGTGGGAGGGCATCATGTCAGATTCCATTTTTGAAACGGTAAAAGATCGGGAAAGCCCGCTGGCGGAGCAGGCAGCTGAGCAGATCAGTCAGCTCATCATTGACCGTCAGCTCACCAACGGGGAAAAATTGCCCAATGAGTTTGAGCTGGCCGAACAGCTCAACGTAGGCCGCGGCACCGTGCGGGAGGCCGTGAAGCTGCTGGTTGCCCGGAATGTGCTGGAGATTCGCCGGGGCCGGGGCACCTTCGTTGCCCATCAGACTGGCGTCGTGCACGATCCGCTGGGCTTTGCCTACATGCCCGATCAGCTGCGCCTGGCCCATGAACTACTGGATATTCGCCTCAATGTGGAGCCGTGGGTCGCCTCCCTGGCCGCGCAGCAGGCTACCGCCGAGGACGTTGTGGAGCTGCGGGCGCTTTGCCTGGAAGTTGAAGCTCTGATTCATGCCGGTGAAAATCACCTCCGGCGGGACGAAGCCCTGCATGTGCGCATTGCCCGCTGTACCCAAAACCGCGTGGTATGCAAGCTGCTGCCGGTGATTACATACTCCGTACAGCTCTTTGGCAAACTCAATGACCAAAGGATTTACCAGGAAACCATTGAGACGCACCGTCAGGTGGTGGATGCCATCGCCGCACACGATTCTGATGCCGCCCGGGAATATATGTATCGCCATCTTTCCGGAAACCTGGCCTCGATTACCGAACAGGAACAGCTTCAGATGAAGGAGAAAAAAACGCGCCGTCCCGCAAAAACAAAGCAGTAATCCGCTGTCTTTTGCCTGCAAAGCACCGAACTCGTCCATGACGGTTCCCGTCCGTATACAGCACGGTCCCGCCTTCAAACAGAAGGCGGGACCTTTTTTGCTCACTTCTCTATGAGCTGCTTTTCCGATTTGCGCTTATTTTTGCGGAAAACGTGGCTGAGATTGTCGATGACGGAATAATAAACCGGGGTAAACAGCAGCGTCACCACCGTGGAGATGATCATACCGCTCATCATGGTCACACCCATATCACTCATCATCTCATTGCTGTCCCCCAGCCCCAGTGCCATGGGAACCATGGCCAGGATGGTAGTCAGCGTCGTCATCATGACCGGCCGCACACGCAGGGGGCACGCCCGCAGGATGGCCTCCTCCCGGCTCTCCCCTGCCTCCCGGCGGATCCGGATATAATCCACCAGAATGATAGAGCTGTTGACCACGGTGCCCGCCAGCATAATCAACGCCACCAGGGAGATCATGGACAGATCCCGTCCCGTCAGCGGCAGGGCAAACAGCGCGCCAGTAAAGGCTACCGGCAGGATCATCATGATGATCACCGGCATCAGGAAGGATTCAAACTGGGCCGCCAATACGAAATACACCAAGCCCAGAGCCACCACCAGCGCCAGCAGCAGATCCCCGAAGCTATCCATCATGTCCTCATAGGCGCCTGCCGTCTGTGCGGTATATCCTTCCGGAAGCGGATACTGGTCCAGCAGCGCATTGATTCTCTGCGTCATGGCAGCGGTATTGCCGCTGATGGTATCGCCGCTGATGGTCACCTGGCGGGACTGGTTGACTCGCTGAATGCTCTGGGGCGCCTGGATCACTTCCACCTGTGCCACAGCAGACAGCGGCACATATCCCCCTATCGCGGTGGATACCGGCATAGAGCGCAGGGCATCCAGGCTCTCTGCCGCCGTACCGTCACCCATCACCACTACATCCAGTTCCTCATTGTTGATGGTCACCGTGGTGGCGGTAGCACCGCTGAGTTCATTCCGCACCGCAGCACCTACCGCAGCAGCTGTCAGGCCATACTGGGAAGCCGCTTCCCGGTTCATGGTCACCTCTACCTGCGGGACCTGTTCCGCCACGGTGCTGCTAACATCCACCGCATCCTCCAAAGCGGCAATCTGCCGCGTCAGATCCTCGGCAATGGCGGTCAGCGTCTCATAGTCATCGCCGGTAAGCTCCACGCTGATATCGCTGCCCGACATGGACGCGCTCATATCCGAAGCGCTGACCGTAATCTCACAGCCTGCAATATCCCGCAGCTGTTCCCGCAGGTCATCGGCGACTTCCGAGGACGTGCGGGTGCGCTGACTGCGATCCACCAGAGTCAATCCCATGGTGGTGGAATTTCCGGAAGACATCATCCCGGATCCGCCGCTTTGGGCCATATAGTAAAAGCTCTCCAGCTCCGGAACATCCTCCTGCACCACCGCGGCCACCTGATCGGCAATGGCCGTGGACTCCTCCAGGCTGGAACCGATGGGCATTCCGATGGTCACCGATACCTGGCCCTGATCCATTTCCGGAATCAGCACCATGTTGGTGGTGAGGCAGCTGACCGCAAACAGAGCCACCAGTCCTACCGACACCAGCATTCCCACCTTGAGATGGCGGGTAAAGTACTCCAGCAGATGGAGATATTTTTCATACAGCCAGTGAATCCAACCGCTGATTTTGGCCGCCGCGCCGGAAGGCTTTTTCTCCGCCCGGCGCAAAGCATCCTGACGGACCTTTTCCTCATCCAGCATCATGTAGCACAGCAGCGGCACCAGCGTCAGCGCAATGGCCAAAGAGCCCAGGATCAAGAAGGCAATGGTCAGGCAGAAGTCCTTGAACATCATGCCCGCAATGCCGCCGGAAAGTCCCAGGGGCAAAAACACCGCCACCGTGGTCAGCGTGGATGCCATGACGGAGGAGGTCACCTCCTTGGTTCCTTCCACGCACGCACTCATGCGGTCGTGTCCCTCGGAAGCAAAGCGGTAAATATTCTCCAGTACCACAATGGAGTTATCCACGATCATGCCTACGCCCATGGCAATGCCGCCCAGACTCATCATGTTCAGCGTCAGATCAAACACATTCATCAGCACGAACACGGCCAGAATGCACACCGGCATAGAGATGGCAATGGTCATGGTTGCGCCCCAGCGCCGCAGGAACAAAAATACCACCACTGCCGCCAGGATCACACCCAGCAAAATATTCTGCAGTGCAGATTCCACGGACAGATCAATGTATTCCGAAGCCAGATACGGGAAGCTGTAATGGAGGCTGGAGTTCTCCTGGGCCAGCTCTTCCATCCGCGCCTCCACCGCATCCGCCGCCGCCTTTTCGTTGGTTCCGGATTGCTTGGATACCTGCAGCAGCACACAGTCCCCGCCGTCCATCCGGGCCACGGTGTCGGCATCTGCCGTCTCCAGAGCCACCTGCGCCACTTCCCCCAGCCGGACGGTTCCGCCGGTGGGCAGGGGCAGCAGCATGTTGGCCACATCCTCCACAGACTGGAATTTGGCGTCGGTACTGACAGTCAGGGTTTTGGAGCCGCTGTACACGTCGCCGCCGGGATAAAGCAGGTTCTCCGCCGCCAGGAGCTGCGAAATATAGCTGTTGGACAGGCCGTATCCTGCGGCCCGGGCCGTATCAATCCGCACATTGATCTGCTGCTCCACACCGCCGTAGATATCCACGGAGGCCACGCCGTCAATGCGTTCCAAAGCGGGAGCCACCACGTTTTCCGCCAGGGACTGGAGCTGGGAAAGATCGTCCCCTGTCAGGGCAATCATGGCTGTGGGCATCAGGTCGCTGATATTCAGGTTCACAATGACCGGCTTGGTCGCGCCATCCGGCAGGGAGAGCATGTCAAACTGCTCGCGCAGCTTGGTGGCCGCAATGTCCAGGTCCGTACCGTCCACATAGGTAATCTGCAGCTGGCTGACACTGTCCGAGGAGGTGGAAGACACCTCATCCACACCGGGAACCGACAGTACCGCCGTCTCCAGCGGACGGCTGACCAGCTCTTCAATATCACCTGGAGTAGCGCCGCTATAATAGCATACCACCACGGCCATAGGGGCCTCCATATCCGGCAGCAGTGACATTTGCAGCTGCGTGGTAAACACGGCGCCGAATATCACGATCATAATAACTGCCAGGAGGGTGGAAACCTTGTGCCGGATGCAGAATTTTGCCGTACTCATCCGCCCTTACGCCTCCCCGCTGACGATCCGGACGGGGTCGCCGTCGGAGAGGTAGGTCTGTCCCACCGTTACCAGCTGATCCCCTTCCGTCAAGCCGGAGGTAATCTCGGTGACGCCGTTTCCGGTCAGTCCTGTCGTCACCTCCGTGTACCGGGCGGTATCCTCCTCCACCACATAGACATACTGGGTCTGCCCGTTGGTGAGGATCGCCTCCGTGGGAATGACCAGCGCGTTCTCAGACACATCGGTGCGGAAGGTCACGTCGGCAAACATGCCGGAGAGGAGGCCCTCCACTTCCGCCGGTACCGAGAGCGTCACCGTATAGAGCTTGGTCTGCTGGTCGGCCGCCCGTTCCACCGAGCGGATGGTGCCGGTAAAGGAAACGCCGGCAGCGGAGACGGAAACCTCCGCTTCATCCCCTGCGGCCAGCTTGGGCACCAGAGTCTCCGCCACGGAGACCTCCACCTTCATCTGATCCGCGCCGTCAATCACCGCCACCGGCATGGCAGTGGAAACAAACGCGTTCTCCACCGCGTTCATGGTCACCAGCGTTCCCGTCATGGGAGCGACCACATTGCCCTGGGCATCCACATTTTCCAGGGCCGTGGAAACCTGCTCCAGACTGGATTTGGCACTCTGCACACCTGCCTCCAGCTGAGCCAGGGTGGAATTGCGGGTGGCCTGAGCCGAGGAGAGCTGCAGCTGGGCCTGGTCGATCTCCAGCTGGGAGGCCGCGCCGATTTCGTAGAGTGCCTTGAGGTCTTCGAGCGTCTTGCTGTACAGGCTGACCTGAGAATCCAGCACGGTCTTCTGATCCTGGTAGCTCTGCACCGCAGCATCATAGCTGATCTGGGCCGCATTCCGGGAAGCCAGGGCACTGCCCAAATCCAGCGTGCACAGCACGTCCCCGGCCTGGACCATATCGCCGGCCTGGGCGTAGACCGCCGTGCATTTGGCGGAGGTCGCCACCATAATGGTCTCTTCATTTTCAGCGGCAATCTTTCCGGAGACGCGGTTTTCCGCAGAGATGGTATCGGCGTTTACCGTCTCCACCTGAACTGCCGTTCCAGCACTTTCAGGCTCCTCCTGCACCGGAGTCTGGCTGCCGCAGCCTGCCAGGGACACCATCACCCCGGCAGCAAGCAGCCAGGACGTCATTCTTTTATGATTCATAGCCGTTTGATCCTCCATTATCCGTTCAGGATTCCGTGTTCTACCGCCCAGCAATAGCTGTTATAAGCGGAAAACAAATCGTTTTTTGCAGACTCCACCGTCTCCTCCGCCTCTTGCAGCGTATCCCGGGCGGAGAGCAGAGTATTTTCCGAAATGCTGCCCTGCTGATACTTCAGCTCCTGGGCAGCATAGGAGGCCTGTTCGCAGGCCAGGGCGGTCTGGGCTGCGGAGAGAATCTGCCGGTAATCCTGAACCTGGGCATAGAGCATCCGGAAGCGCAGCTCATAATCCTGAATTGAGGCATTGTATGTATACTTGGCCGCCTCCAGCGTCCGCTCCACGGAATCCTTGATATACAATACGGCGGTCATGTTCTCCACATAGGCGTCTTCCGCGTCCTTCATCGTCTGCTCCGCGGCATAGATCTCATAGCTTTGCTCCTTGGCCGCCGCCAGATCCGCTTCCTCATCCATCTTCTCCAGCTCCTGATCCGTCACGGACGGCATGGCGCCCAGCTCAATTTCACCGGTCAGCTCCGCGCCGATCAGCATCTCCAGCTGAAGCTTATAATTGCGGATGTTCATCTGCAAAGTCTCCAGCCCGCTGACCAGGGATGTCCGGCCGGACTTCGTCTGCTGGAGCTGCAGTGCGGAGATCTGTCCCAGCTCATAGCGCAGCTCCATCTCCTCCACCGTCCGGTTCATGGCCGCCAGCTGCCGCTGCAGTGCCGTCTCCTGGGTCTCCATGGCGTAAATGGCCATGTACAGGGTCTCGCCGGACATCACGATCTGGTCCTGCAGGTTCTTCAGCTGGCGGACCACACCGGCGTTGTCCTTCTGCAGCTCTCCATCCCGGATGGCGTCAAATTGCTCCCGCAGGGCATCATAGCCCTGGTCCAGCTGGGCGTAGGCATAGGAATCTCCCTGCTGCTCCTTAGTAAGTCCCCATTTGATCTGTGCGAGGTCATGGAGTGACTTGCGCAGGCTCTCCTGCATGGCCTCGTAGTCCATGCCCTCCAGGCTGGCCACATTCTCCTCCAGCGCCAGCAGCTGCAAGTTGTGCTCCCGGATCCGCCGCTCCAGATTCTCAAAGCTCACGGTCCCCACCGGGTCCGGTACAATCTCCAGTTCCTCTCCCGTGGTCTCCTGATCCGGTCCGGCGGGAGAATCCGCCGGAGCCGCTTCCTCCGTTTCTTCTGCGCCTTCCGCTGGGGCAGTCTCCCCCTCCTCAGTTTGGGTCTGTTCTGTCTCCGCCGGGTCTGCGGCAGATGGTTCCGGCTGCGGGGTCTGATCCGCCAAAACCGGTACTGCCCCCAGGGACAGTGCCAGAGCCAATGCCAACAGCATGGATCGTATCCGTTGTCTCATAGTGTCCTCCTTCTGCTTTATGCTTCCGCAGCGCAGGGCCTGTGCCCTATGCCGCATCGAACCATCTCCAACTGCTCCTGCAGTCGTTTTCGGTACTCGTCTGCCCGCTCCGGACAGGCCAAAGAGTCCATAATCGCCGCTGCCAGCACCAAGAGCAGCAGCATTACCGCCTGACGAATATAGTCCGGATCCTGCCGCGCAAATTTTTTCAGATCCAACTGGCTCCAAATCCGCTCCAACAATGTATCCATAGAGGGGTGAAGCATCATCTTGCGCATATCCATCCCCAAATTAATATGCAGCAGCTGAATGGCGCGATCCACCAGGGGCTCTTCACTCTCCCGGCGCTGAAAACGGTCAAAGCAGGACAGCATGGCTGCAAACAGGTCCCCATGGGCCTCCTCTACCGTCGCGTGGAATCCCTGGGCAAAGCGCTCCCGGGACATGGATACCAGATAGGTAAACAGATCCTTCTTATCGGCAAAATACTGATAAAAGCTTCCTCGTGGGACTCCTGCCCGCCGAACAATCTGGTTAATCGACACGTCGGCAAACTTGACCCGGGTAAATTCCTCCCAGGCAGCCTCCAGAAACCGATTCCGTTTCTCTTCCGGCAGCCGCAGGAATGTCTCCTTACACATGCAATTCCCCTCTTTTGAAAATGACATGTTGTCACAAAATGACAAGCTGTCATTGATTATAAAAAAAACAGCCTGCCTTGTCAATCGGTTTTATGCAAATATGGCGTTAATCATTTGGAGGCTCCAAACAGAAACCCCGCGCAAACTGACCGGCCGTCAGTTTGCGCGGGGTTGATTCCGTTACCAGGCATGTGCCTGCCAGGATTCCTCCGGTGTCATAGCGAAATAATCATAGTCGATCTGGGAACCACTGTCGCCCCAGGTGGTATCGATGTGGACCTGCTGGCCGTCCAGCTCCGCCACCGTCCAGATATGTCCTTCATTGGACAGGGAGGTGCAGGAAATTCCCTCCAATTTCAGCAGCAGATTATACGCACCGGTATACCCGTCGCACACTGCCTTTCCATTGCAGAAGAGATTATAGGCAATATGGCTCAGAGACTCGTCCCCTGCGCCGTAGTCATACACGCAGTTGTCGCAGATCCAGGTATAATATACCCGGGCCTTTTCTGTCTCTGTCATGGATGCGGTCAGCTCTCCGCTCTCCCACAGCTGGTCATGGACCGCAATGGCAGCTTCCATGGTGGCCGTCCGGTACTCTTCCAGCCGGCTGCCGCCTCCGCCGGCGGAAAAGGTCATCCGCAGACGGCCGTCCGGCATAATCGCACAGGAAACGGTGTTATAACTCTGCTCGCAGTAGCTTTTCACCACAGCCAGCGCCTCCTGCATCTTCTGGCGGGCGCCGATCATGGAAATATCCGGGTAGGACAGCGTCAGCGTATGGTCGCCGGAGGAGAGCATATACCGCACACTCTCGTCCATTTCCGCCTCCGTCTGCGGAGAGGCAATATACGTCCCCGGCTCCACCAGACTGGCCAATGTGGTCCCCACTGCGCTGTTGGCCAGAGGCACATCCCACTCCAGGGTCAGCCGCAGCTCCGGGTCCAGCAGCCGCGTCAGCATGGCTGCCGCCGCGCCCCGGGTAATGGGCTGGTCGGGGTAAAAGCTTCCCGTCTCATCGCTGCCCTGACTGATTCCCCAGCGGTAGAGCAGCAAAATATCCTGATAATACGGTGTGTACTCCGTCACATCGGTGATGTACCGCCGGGAAGCATACCCTTCCGTCACCTGGGCGTCGTTGATCTTGGTCAGGACCCCCTCCGGCAGCGTGTTCGCCAGCACATGGGCCACCTGTGCCCGGGTAGCCGTGGTGGTCAGCAGCCCATCCAATTCGGTTCCCAGTGCGCCTTCGGCCTGTAAGTAATGCAGATACGGTTCCGCCGTCGTGCCGTCGCCGCCCTGCGCGGCCGCACCGGCCTCCGGGTCTCCCGTACGGTACAGGCTGTGAATCCGTCCGGCAAAAATCACGATCTGCCCGACGGTCATGGTATCGGTCAGGCCAAAGGTTCCATCTCCTTTGCCTACCGTCAACCCATATTCATACAGCGCCGTCACATTCTCATAAAATGGGCTGTCGGACGTCAAATCGGAGAACTCCCCGGCATAGGTACGGGTCCGGGTAAAATTGTCCGCTGTATTCTCCGCAGCCAGCACCGGCACTGTCATCAGCACACACGCCAATATCAGTGCGGCAATCCGCTTTTTCATGGGTTCTCCTTTCTTTTCCCGAAATCCTTAATCCGGAATATTCAGGTCTTCCGCCACCCGATCCTCTACATAGGGATTGAGATGCTCATTTACCAATGTCAGGGTTTCTTCCTTATTTAAATAAATATAAGGGCTTTTCCACTCTCCGGGCAGAGTGGAGAAGGCCACATTTTCCGCGCCGATGGAAATGGCTTTGCTGCCCAGCCACGCCAGATTTCCCAGGGTCAGGTCCGTCTCAACATACTGCTGGAAAATCTTCACAAATTGATCCACTTTGGTCAGGTTGGATACCTGAAGCGTCTGCTGCGCCACCGCCTTCAAAAATGCCTGCTGCGTCTCCATCCGGGCAATATCCTGAGAGGCATATCCCTCCCGGAACCGCACAACCTTGAGGGCCTCTTCTCCGCTCAGGTGCTGCATGCCTGCCGGAATGTGAATGTAGAGATCCTGATAGGGATCCTCGTAGTTCATATCGATGGGAACATCGAAGTCTACGCCGCCAATGGCATCCACCAGAGCCACAAAGCCTTTCAAGTCCACCTGTACCGTATAGTCCACCGGAATCCCAAGCTGATCGCCAATCACATCCGCCAGCTTCTCAATGCCTCCGCTGCCAAATGCCGCATTGATTTTATGGCTCTCCCCATTCCAGACCGCCTTGGTATCCCGCGGAATGCTGACGCCATAGATGGACCCTCCCGCAGTATCGACGGCGACCAGAATATTGGTGTCGCTGTTGCCGTTGCCGTCATCCACACCGGACACCAAAATGGTGTAGAAATCCGCTTTGCGCTCCTGATGGGACCGCAGGGCCTCCGCTTCCTCATCCACCTGCGCTTGCTCCGCATTCTGCTCCTCTTCATTCAGCTGTTCCACAGCTTGTACCTGCTGGGGCTTTTGGAACAGCAGGCAATGGATTCCGGCATATGCGGCGGCAGCAATCAGGACCACCGCCAATAAAATCCGGGCCGGATTCCGACGGCGGCGCTTACGGCGGACACGATTTGGCATAAAAAACACTCCTTGGATGCGCGGAAGGCCCGCGGCGATATCTTTTGCACGATTTACATAAAATCAACGCTTATTATACGGCTCCAAGGGGAAAAACGCAAGCAAAACTTCCCTTTCCGCCGCACCTGAAAAATAGCGGCCAAGCCGCTATTTTTCAGGTGCGGACGCTGCCATCTGCTCCAGCAGGGACCGGATCTCCGCCAGCAGCTGATTTTGATAGGACAGTGCGCAGCGGATATATTGCAGTGATGGGTCCGGACACTGCATGGGCTCCGTCCCATCCACCGGGTGGGGCCAGCGACGCATGGCCGGCTCACTGGCGGCCGTATGCGCCGGCACCATCCGCCGGTTGCGTCCACAAGAATGATTTGCCATATACCGATCCCTCCATCTCAAGATTTGCTCAGGCCCCACGGTATTTGCGCCGGGTCGCAATTCCGCCCCGGATGTGCCGCTGGGCCTTGTTGACGTCCAGCACCTCCTTGACCTGCAAGTACAGTGCCCGATTGAACTGGGGCAGTCGCTCGGAGATGTCCTTGTGGACGGTGGATTTACTGATGCCGAATTTCTGCGCGGCGGCGCGGACCGTGGTCCGGTTCTCTATGATGTAAAGAGCCAGGCGCTCGGCCCGCTCCTCCATATTTCCTTTCAACACACAACACTCCCCGCCTCTTGTTGGTCCATCCTATGCGGCGCTTGGGCGGGATATGTGCATCCGGGCGCTTTTCTCCGCACTCGGGGGCGGATTTTGCGGCGATTCCGGTAAATTCTGTTTGGCGATTTTCGGGAAACGTGCTATGATAATCATGATAAACAGCTGTGAAAGGACGGGATTTTCATGAATGAAACGCTCAAAACCTTGCAGGAGCGCCGGAGTGTCCGCCGCTACACAAACCAGCAGGTGGAAGAATCTGCCCTGAACGCGATTCTGGAGGCCGGCACCTGGGCACCCAGCGGCATGGGAACGCAGGCCAGTGTTCTGGTCGCCGTGCAGGACCCGGAAACCATCGCCCTGATGTCCCGACTGAATGCACAGATCATGGGGCAGAGTGGAACCGATCCCTTCTACGGTGCCCCCACTGTGGTCGTTGTCCTGGCAGATGGAGAAAATCCCAACTGGCTCAAAGACGGCTCCCTGGTGATGGGCAACCTGATGAACGCCGCCGCTTCCCTGGGTGTCGCCTCCTGCTGGATCAACCGGGCCACGGAGCTGTTCGATCTGCCGGAAGGCCAGGCGCTTCTGGACAAATGGGGGCTGCCCAGAACCATGCGGGGCGTTGGAAACTGCATTCTGGGGTACGCGGACGGTCCCATTCCCGCTCCCAAGCCCCGGAAGCCCGGCCGCATTCTGCGGGTCTGATTGCCCGGCGAAGGCAGCCACGACGACTCAGGAAGGAATGGATCATGGCACTGTTCGGCAAACGGGAAAAGGTGTTTGAAGTCTGGGGCGATGCCCCGCGGTGGAAAGCGGCCCGGGCTGCGCTCAAACAGCAGGGAATTAAGATTATGGAAAGCGGGTTTTATGATACCGAAGCTCCCATATGCGGCTGCGGCGCCAAGCTGGATCACCGGGACTTCGGTCCCAATGGCCCCATTGACCGCCACACCTACTATCTCTGTGTCCGGCCGGAGGATGTCCCCCGGGCAAAGGCCCTGCTGGCCAAGCTGTAAAGAGCCGACACCAGCCCATCCGGCACACGAAAAACCGGGAGACCCCAGAAGGGTCTCCCGGTTTTTTTGATATCCGCTTTCTGCTCTCAGGCTTCCAGGGAAAACTCGACGCCGCCCACGCTGAGGCCTGCCATCTCCTCCACCGGGATAATCTGAGAAAACACCGTTCCTTTGGAGCAGACCGTGGTGCCATCCTGCGGGGACACACTGCCGCCTGCGCCGGAGAAATCCACCACCGTGCCGTCCGTCTTGGTGAGAAGGATTTCCACATTTTCAAAATACCGCTTCATCGCCGCCTGGTCCTCATCGGCCATCTGTCCGCTGCCGGAGTTGCTCCACTCCACCTCCTGATCCACGGTATAGTCCACCTTGATGGCCACGGGGGAAAGGGTGATCTCGTCAATGGTGAAGGTCATGCCGTTTTGTGCAAAGGTCTGGCCGCCGTTCAGTGTGAAGGCACTGTCCTCATAGTCCAGGTCAAACCGGAACTTCCAATGTCCCTCCAGTACGGGAACGCTCTCGCCCTTGCTCTCGTCCCACCAGTACAGATTCTCAAACTCCGCCGTGGCACCGGCGCCGATCAGCTCCTGGTCCGAACTGACGGTCTGCACAATCTGAACCCGGTCATCCCCGGGCACCTCGTCCACAAACCAGCTTCCGCCGTGGCTGCCGCCCAGAATCTGAACATCCGTTCCGCCGCCGCGCACCAGCAGGCTCTCGGCACTGACGCCGTCCGGCAGCAGGGCGGTGCCGTCATCCCGGCAAACCGTATAGACGATGGCCGCGTTGTACCGGTCGCCCATCACGGCCTCAGCGGTAATGGTAATGCCGTTATCCGTATCCGAAGCGCCAACCGGGTAGCCGATTTTGTCAATGATTTCGGTCTGGGCACTGCTGGCGCCAAAAATCGGACCCAGCACCTCAGCCGCCGAGCGCAGTACGCCGCTGGCTCCCGCGCCCACTGCCAAAACCACCGCCAATGCCGCCGCGATGGCCGCCGTCCGCCACACGGGACGGTGATGCTTTTTCTGCGCCATCTGGGCCTGGGCGGCCTGCGCAGCCCGCGCCGCAATGGTCTCCTTTTGTTCCTGTGTAAAATGCAGAGCATCCAGTTCCTGCTGGTAATCAAACTGTCTGTTCATCGTCTGCTCCTCCCAGAATTCCCCGTAGTTTTTCTCTGCCCCGGGCCAAACGGGTGTGCACCGTGGCCCGGGGAATCCCCAGGATCGTGCCGATCTCTCCGGCCGAATACCCCTCGTAATAGTACAGATAAATTACGGACCGGTAATGTGCCGGCAGTTCATTGACCGCCGAAAGCACACTTCCTTCTTCCGCCTGCGGCGCCGGCAGGTCTCCGCAGGCCTCCAGGCCGCAGGTTCGCTTGCGCCACGGACTTTTCAAGAGGTCCTTGCAGGCATTGGCCGCCATCCGCAGAATATAGGCCCGCTCGTGTTCCACAGATTCAAATTCCTGCGGCTGCGTCAGAAGTTTGACAAACACACTCTGGCAAATATCCTGGGCATCACTGGTATTTTTTAAATAGGTATAGCTCAGGCGGAGAATCGCATCTGAATAGGTCTGCGCCAGATATTCCGCCCGCTGCTGACAGGTCATATTGTTATCACTCCTTTGAAGCGCGCTCATCATGGATACGATTCAGCATGCCCAGGTCTTTCACTCCCAAGAAAAAAAGAGCGGCTTGGCCGCTCTTTTTTTCTTGGGAACGCTTATTCCATCACAATCAGGGCAATCATTTCCAGCACTTCATCGGACCGGTTCTCCATTCCGTGCACCTCGCCGTATCCCGTGGCGCAGATGTCGCCGGCGTGAACCACCACTTCTTTGCCGTTGTCGTTGAACACACCCTCGCCCTTGAGGATGTAATAAAATTCCGTCTCATGGACATGAGGATGGTCTCCGATGGAGCAGCCCGGACGGATGGTGACATGGGCAAACATCCGCCCGTGGCCGTACAGCCCTTCCTGATCCGTCAGATCCTTGAGCTCCACCAGCCCCTTGCCGTTTTGAATGCACAATTCCCTTCTGGGACAGTTTTCAGACCGTGTATACAACGCCGTCTCTCCTTATCGTTTCTCAGAATGCGCAGGTCACGCCGCCGTCCACCGCGATGGTCTGGCCGGTGACGAAGGAAGTGGCATCCGCAGCCAGGAACACCGCAGCGGAAGCAATCTCGCAGGGCTTGCCCAGACGGCCCATGGGAATGTGTTCCTCAAAATACTTCCGGGTGGCCGGGTTGTCCCGCATCAGGCCCTCAATGAGCTTGGTCGCCGTCTGAGCGGGCGCAATGGCGTTGACCCGGATGCCGCGCTGTGCCCACTCCACTGCCATGACCTTGGTCAGGGAGGACACGCCGCCCTTGGCCGCGGCATAGTTGGAGTTGCCGGTGGTATTGCCTACAATGCCGATGATGGAGGACATGTTGATGATGGAGCCGCCGCCGTTGGCCAGCATATAACGGCCGGCCTCCCGGTCGCACAGGAACACGCCCTTGAGGTCAATGTCAATGACCCGGTTCCACTGGTCCAGGGTCATCTCCTCAGCGGGAGCCCGGGTGCTGACGCCGGCATTGGCCACCATGACATCCAGACCGCCCATCTTTTCCGCGGCAGTCCGGACCATGGCGGCAACCTGCTCTTCATTGGAGACATCGCAGGTCACGGCATACACCGTTCCTCCCTGCTCGCACAGTTCCTTGGCAGCGGCGTTGACGGATTCCTCATTGATGTCGGCAATGGTCACCACGGCGCCTGCCGCGCAGAAGGCCTCGGCAATGGACAATCCCAGTCCCTGGGCGCCGCCGGTCACCAGTGCGTGCTTTCCCTCCAGGGAGAACAACTTCCGATAATCCTGAATCATGTCAATCAAGTCCTTTCTACATTCGTACAAATCTTTATTGCATACAGACAATATCCATGTCGCCTCTGCACGGTTGGTGCAGAGGCAACATGCAGCTGAGGCCGGATCAGATCCAGCGCCCGGTTGTTTTCTTGGAAAGGTACGTCTCCAGCGGGGCCCAGCCGGTCTCCATGAACTGGCTGAGGAGCTTCTGCGTCACGCCGAAGGTGATGAACTCGCTGGGCTTCATGCCGTCAGGCTCATAGGCCCGGACGAACTCGGGGATCTTCTGCAGCTGTTCCACAATCTTGGGATCCACCGGCTCGTTGATCTTTTCCACCTGCTCCGGATCTTCTTCCAGGATCATATCCTGCACCCGGGTGTTGATGGTATAGAGCAGACGGCCGCCGGCCATCTCCGTCAGATGATACGCGCCCCGCAGACCTGCCGGCATGATGATGCAGTCGGATTTCATCTCCTCCAGAATGCCGTAGGTCCGCTTGGCCACGGCAAGTCCTGCCCGGGTGATGACGGACTCCGGCAGGCCCAGCTTCATGTCCTGTGCCACATCCCGCAGGTAATCATCCAGACGGCCCACCTGCTGCACCACAATGCACAGAGGCGGCTTGACGCCGTTGGCAATGGCCTTCTTCTTGCCCCGCTCATAGGCCTCCGCCACTGCGATGGCCTGGGCCACGGAGACATTGATGGTGGCGCAGATGGGGATGCCCTCTTCCGCCAGATGCTCAATGACCTCCACACCGGCGGCCGTAGCCGGCAGCTTGACCGCGATATTGGGCGCCCAGGAGTGCACCCGGCGGCCCTGGGCCAGCATGCCCTCGGCATCACCGGCGCGGCCGGGATTGAGCTGGCCCAGCGCGTAGCCGTCGGCGCCGTCGGTGGCGTCGTAAATGTGGCAGACCTTATCAGCCGCATAGGTTGCCACCAGCTTCAAAAGTGCCTCGGCATGTGCCTCGGTGGTGGGGAAATCATCCCCCAGGGCCAGGACCTTGGGCGTCCAGAAGTCCGGCTCAGAAGTAAAGGAGCGGAACGTGAGCACGGGATTGGTGGTCACACCCGTAGCGCCGCGCTTGAGCGCCAGATCAATTTCTGCGGGGTTTCCGGAATCATGCCACCAGCGGGTGGGGGTGCATTGATTGATCCATTCCAAATAATTCATCGTTCAATCCTCCAAAGTTGAGGTCACAAAATGGTGCTCAGCCCATGTACATGCCGCCGTTGACATCCAGCTGTGCGCCGGTAATCCACTCGGCATCATCGGAAGCCAGGAAGCATACAGCCGCAGCCATATCAGCAGGCTTTCCCAGACGGCCCAGAGGAATCCGGGTCAGCAGCCGTGCCATGGCCTCATCGGAAAAGGCCGCCGTGATGGGGGTCTCGGTGGTACCGGGGCAGACGGCGTTCACATTAATCTTATAAGGCGCCAGCTGCCGGGCCAGTCCCATGGTCAGGGCCCCCACAGCGCCCTTGGACGCAGAATACGCCATGCAGGTCTCAAAGCCGCCCATACGGCCTGCCAGAGAGCCAATGTTGATGACCCGGGCATGCTGGGACTCTTTCAAATACGGAAATGCCTGCTGAATCATGAAGAAGGGGCCCTTGGCATTGATGGCCATGGTGCGGTCGAAGTCCTCCTCGGTCACATCGAACACCCGGGACTTGGGCAGGATGCCGGCATTGTTCACCACAATGTCAATGCCGCCCAATTTTTCCGCGCACTCCTTCACGGCCCGGGCAATGTCCTCTGCGCTGCCCACATTGCACTTGGCGCCAAAGCAGTCCTTCAGCTCCGCGGCTGCCGCGCAGACCTTTTCCTCATTGATGTCCAGCATGGCCACCCGGCACCCCTCTTCATTGAGGCGCTTGGCAATGGCATATCCCAGTCCCTGGGCAGCCCCGGTCACAATCGCCCGTCTGTTCTCCAGCTTCATCTCTGTACCTCCTGTTACGTGCAATACGAAATGTCACTTTTTTAGAACTTCTCATAGGTTTTTTTGATGTACCCTACAAAAAAGCCGCAAACAGATATCACCTTTTTAGAGAATACGGCAATTTCTGGACGATGTCAAGAAAGCTCCTGGATTTCTTCCAATCTGACGAATTTCCCCCGTTCCTTTTGGTCAGTATTCCGCCCCAAACCAGCACCTGATTTTTTGCTTTGGCAGGCGGCGCAAAAGTGCACAAATTTGCTTGAATATTCACTCCCTTAATGGTATATTAAGTCAAGAGGTGTGAACAAATTGTGACCACGTGCAAGTCTGCTATGTGCCATGCGGAAATCTATGCAGAAAGGGACGATACAAATGTTCAAATATGGCGTAGCCTGCTCACTCAACGATGTGTCCACCACCGCACCCATCATTTTGCGGGGGCCCATTGAGCAGCTTTGTGAGCAGGCCAAGAAAATCGGGTATGACGGCCTGGAGATCCAGCTGGCCAACCCCCTGCAGTATGACTGGAAGCA
>CALXDJ010000030.1 GCA_944387035.1 uncultured Oscillospiraceae bacterium
TCAAGAAGCAACATTGATTTCACAAAACGCTGGCAAGCAGCCGTTTGCTGGCAGCGGACTACAAGCAGAGAAAAGAATGACATCCTATGATTTTGTAAGAAAACCGTAAGGATTTTCCTGACGTTGCTGTAAGATTTCCGTGGGATACTGACCTTGGCTCAAGGAGGGAAGCAACATGAACGAATGCATTCTGGTGGTGGACGACGACGCCGAAATTGTGGGCGCCATCGCCATCACGCTGGAGCGGGAAGGCTACCGGTGTCTCAAGGCCTACAACGGCCTCCAGGCCATGGACCTGTGCCTGGACCCGGCGGTGAAGCTGATCCTCATCGACGTGATGATGCCCCGGCTGGATGGCCTGTCCGCCCTGATGCGCATCCGGGAGAAGCGGAACCTGCCGGTGATCGTGCTCTCTGCAAAAAGTGAGGATTCTGATAAGATCCTGGGTCTTTCCATGGGAGCGGATGACTATGTCACCAAGCCCTTCAATCCCCAGGAGCTCCTGGCACGGGTGAAAAGCCAGCTGCGCCGCTACACCCAGCTGGGAGATGTCCACGCCCAGGAACGGGCGGGGGGACTGGTGAACGGACGCCTCACCTACGACCCGGAAAGCCGCCAGCTCACCGCCGATGGAGAGCCGGTGCGCCTCACGGCTACAGAGACGAAGATCGTAGAGCTGCTCATGCGCAACCCCGGCCGGGTGTTCCCGGCAGAGGAGATCTACCGTCGGGTGTGGGGAGAGGAGACCGCCTACGCCTGTGAGAACACTGTGATGGTGCATATCCGCCGCATTCGGGAGAAAGTGGAACTCAATCCCAAAGAGCCAGATTACATCAAGGTGGTGTGGGGAATTGGATACAAAATGGAACGGCACGAACCATGATCCCGGGGTGGATCTGGAATACTATGTAGCCTCCCAGATCCAGGAGGCCGTAGAGGGAGTGGAAGAGGCCCCTGGCGTCGTCCGGGTAAAACCACAAAAGCATCCCAGGCTGCGGGCCTGGACGGGCCTGGTAGCTCTGCTGGTGGGCTTTGCCCTGGTGGTGGGGAGCCTGGGTACCGCACTGGGGCGGTGGATCACCCATGACGATGAGGATTTCTGGAAGTCCGACTGGCAGGATACCGCCGCCTTCCGTCAGGCGATCAGCGACTATGTGCGGGACTTTCTGACCCTGGGGGCCGGGGGCGAGCTGGACTGGTATAATACGGTGCTGGAAGGCACCGTCCTGCAGACCGACGGCGGTTGGTGGGGAGAACTGTCCATCAGTGAACCGGCAGTGGAAGAGACCGTCGATGCGGCGCCGGATGCCGGTTATCAATGGGACAAGAACGTCCTGTACCAGATCTTGCAGAACGGCAAGCCCCTCTATACCAACACCGACCAGGCGCTGGCATATGTCCAGGGACTGCCGGAGGGGTACAACTTCCTGCTGATCTTCAAAGACGGCAAGGCCCAGGCATGGAAGGACGGGGAGGAGCTGGACCTGTACGGCGACGGTGTCTACAATGAGGATTGCGAGTGGTATCTGCCCGGCTATGAGAACTTCACTGCCGGGGAGGGCGTAGAGGATGTTGAGGTCCGTATGGCGGTCCGGCAGATCCCAATCCCCTATCTCCAGGGCCAGTACGCCGATGGATATGTGTTTGACAGCAGCCTGCTGTATGATCTGTACCAGGGACTGGAGCAGGTCCGGATTCTTTACCTGGAGGCCGCCGTGGCTTTGGCGGCAGGTGTGGGCCTATTGGTGCTGGCCCGCTGCCTCCGGGAGGACCGGAGGCGGGCGGAGGCAGCCATTACCGCCAAAACCGTATATGTTTGGACGGAGGTTCGCTTTCTGACAGTGGCGGTATGCCTGCTCTGGCTGATTTTCGGCTACACCGATCAGGGTCGGCCCATCTGGCTGCTGTCCCATTTCCTCTCCAGTATCGGAAACGTGTCTCCCACCACCCTGGTACGGGGATATTTACCCGAAGGCATCTGCATGGCGGTAGAAAACCTTCCGATTCTGCTGTTCCTCTGCCTGGTGCTCTGGCTCATTCATAATGATCATCGCCACAACCCGAAAGCGGGGCGGCGGAGCCTGCTGCGCAGGGCTTTCCGGGCTCTGCGGGCGGAGCAGCTGCGTCGGCCGGTGCAAAAGCGCCTTCGCTGGCAAGCCATGGCTCCCATGATGGTTATGGCCGCGGCAGGCATTCTGGGTGTGGCCGTGCTGTTGGTGGGCAGCCAGTTCTGGTGGTGGGATATATACGGCATCTCGATTGCCGCCACGGCAACGCTCTATTTTCTGGTCCTGCTCTTCTGTGCTCTTTTTGCCCGACGGCAGTTGTCCCTTGCCCGGGACATCGGATCTGTGTGCGACCATATCGCTGCCATCCGGGCGGGAGATCTCACCGCCTCGTTGTCCCTGCCGGAGGATGCGGACCTCCGGCAGGCGGTGGAAGATCTGACAAACCTCCAGTCCGGCCTGCAAGCCGCACTGGAAGACCGGACCCGCAGCGAACGGATGAAGGTGGAACTGATCTCCAACGTCTCCCATGACCTGAAGACTCCCCTCACGTCCATCCTCTCCTACGCGGAGCTGCTGCGCCAGGAGCCCCTGGAGGGCGCAGCGGCAGACTACGCCCGGATCATCGACGAAAAGGCCCAGCGCCTCAAAAGTATGGTCCAGGACGTGTTCGAGGTCTCCAAGGCGGCGGCAGATCAGCTGCCGGTACATCTGGAGCGGCTGGATTTTGCCAAGTTGGTGCGCCAGACCCTGGCGGACATGGCAGATCCCATTGAAAAAAGCGGCCTTGCCTTCCGGGTGGATCTGCCAGAGACGGAGGTACCCATCACGGCGGACGGCAAGCGGATGTACCGGGTGTTCCAGAACCTCATCCAGAACGCCCTGCAATATGCCCTGCCTGGGAGCCGGGTGTATGTGACCCTCACGGTCTCCGGGGGACGGGCGGAGACGGCAGTGCGCAACACCTCCCGCCAGGAGCTGCCGGAGGGTGTGGATTTCACAGCCCGTTTCGTACGGGGGGATGAGAGCCGCACCGATGGGGGCAGCGGCCTGGGCCTTTCCATTGCCAGGAGTTTCACGGAGGCCTGCGGCGGGACGTTGGCTGTGGAGACTGTGGCGGACCTGTTCACCGTTCAGGTGAGTTTCCCCCTGACACCAGGGCCGTGAAGAAGTTTTGCCAACCGAGTGCCCGCTGAAGGGCGTGCTTTCCAGCAGGGCGTACTTGGCAAATGGAGCCGCAAATTTATGAGATCAAGACCGGAATGCTCCGGCTCGACAGACTGCCGGTTTGAATCCGGCCGGGCGTAACGAAAGCCGCCGAAACCCCTACGGGTTTCGGCGGCTTTGATATAGTTGCCGGGCAGCGGGCAGTAACGGAGGATTCATCAACAGACACCGTGCTGCCGATAATTGAGGGATGTTGTCAATTCACCTGATAGGGCTTGAGTTTTTCCCAATCAAAGCGAACGCCCACGCCGGGAATCAGATTGGGAGAAATGTAGCCGTGCTCTACGGTCAGCGGATCCAGCGTGTATTCCCAGATCGGGAAGCTGTGAAATTCCAGCAGTCCTGGATTTTTCAGCCCGGCCAGCAAATTGACGTGCAATTCCTGCATTCCGTGGGAACTGACGGGGAGATGGTAAGTATCTGCCAGCTTGGCAACCTTTACGAAGCCGGTAATGCCGCAGATGTTGGAGCAGTCCGGAATGGGATAAGAGATTCTTCCCAGTTTCAGCGCCAATTCATGTTCGTAAATGGTGTGGAGATTTTCACCCATGGCAATGGGAATGGTTGTGGCCTGCGCGATTCGGGCATATCCTTCATAGTCGTCCGGATTCGTAGGTTCTTCCAACCAGTGAATACGGAATTCCTCCATGCGCCGTGCCATTCGAATGGCTTTTTCCACATCCCAAACCATATTGACATCTACCAGGAACAAAGCGTCGTCCCCGATGAGCTGCCTGACCGCGCGGATACGGTCCAAATCTTCCTGATCGCCGGGTTTGCCCAGCTTGATTTTCACGGCGGTGTGTCCCCGTTTGAGCTGGGCTTCCAAACTTTCCAGAAGCTGTGTCTGGGTAAAGGCCAGGTCAATCCCACCGTAATAGGTGCGGACAGGCTGCGGTTCCCGGCCGAACGCCCGGCAAAGCGGCAGCCCTTCCCGCTTGAGTTTGGCATCCCAGAAGGCGATATCCAATGCCGAGATAGCGAAAGATGCGATTCCGCCACGGGCAACATAATGAATCCTCTGATTCATGAAATCATTCATTTGCTCCGGAGACTGGATGTCCTGCCCAATCAGCAGCGGCGTTAAATCCGCTTCTGCCATTTTGGCAATGGCGGCGCCGCCGAAGCCGCCGGTGTAGGTATATCCTGTGCCTTCCGTTCCGTCGTCCATTGTAACCGTGGTGGTGATCAGTTCAAAATGCGTATGGATGCCGTGCAGGGCATCCACCAGACAATCCCGTAGAGGGACGCGAAAATATCGGGTTTCAATGCGCTGAATTTGGCTCATGACACATCTGTCACAGGGATCTGCACCCTGTGATACTCCTTTCTGAAAATTTCGCTGTGCTACGAGAAAGAAATTTGGTGGGCAGTGGAAAAAGATCTGGGAACCAAGACCTCCTTTGTAATACCGGCAAAGTTATTTGATAGTCTACAATTTATTTTAATTATTGTATACTAAAATGAAGAGCTTTGCAATGGACCGAGGAAGGAATTTTTCTAAGATTGGCGGGCGGCAGGAGTGAACAGGACTGGCATTGACAAGCTGTGGGTTGTGAATATGATAGAGATAGAAGTCAGATCATTGAGGGAGGGATCTTTATTTCCAGAGTGAGAAGTCATGCGTTGGAAACAGCGGTGGACGCAATTATGAATAAGATTAACAATTATGAGCTGCTTTCTGGCGACGTTGTATCGGATGCAGAACTTTCCGGAGAATTGGGCATGAGCCGAACACCGGTCCGTGAGGCGATGATGCAGCTGATCAATGACGGGATTTTGCAGCGCACATCCACAAGAGTTGTGGTCAAGCCGCTGACGCTGTCAGATATCTATGAGATTTTGGAGATTCGTGAAGCGCTGGAGATTGCCAGTGCCAGCCGCATTCTGCGCCGCGGAGGGTTGACTGACGGGGAGCAGGAACAGCTTCGCTCCATTCATGAGCAATTGTGCAAGTCAGTTCAAGAGAAACAATTTGATGAGAACTTTTCTCAAGATGCCCGGTTTCATCAAACGATCATTGAGTTTGGCGGAAACCTCCGAATGCTTGCAATCTCAAAAACATTTGACCGGCAGGTGCAGCGGCTTCGGTTTCTCACGATGGTTACACCCGAGCGTTATACGGGGACAGTTGCGGAGCACCAGGCCATTTTGGATGCGCTTTGCAGTGCGGATCGGCAGGCAGTGAAAGCGGCCATTAGGAGGCATCTGCGTGCAACGGCTGATAATTTTTCTGATATTTTGGAGGATCCGCGGTGGAACCGAATGGCCAGAGGTTTGCATGATCTGACGAGCGGGGACATGCTTTGCGGAAAATGAAGCGTGGACAGGGAAGAACATTCTGTGTATGTGCGCGGATCCCCCTAATTGCAAGAGAAGATGCTGTGACGGCAATATGGCGGTTGTGAGCGGGCGGTACGAATAGATTGCCTGTACAATCCATGAGGTTTTCGGCGAAAAGAGGACGTGGAGAAATCTCGGTTTGCGGGGCCAGAGATGGGGGCACTTATTGAAGTACAGATATGACCTATTATATATGGGAAAGCGCCAGAAGCAGAGCTGGAGTGCAGAATGGGAACTGGTAAGGAGAGAATGTCATCCGGTATCGATTACGTTTGAGAAAAATCTAACAATATAGACGAAATGCGGGGAAAATGCAGAGAAGCAAAACCGGTGTTGGTTATCAAAAAAACAGGGAATGGATTATGGTAGATTGGTATTAACAGCTTTCAGGCAAAAAATGATATAATTTTTGCACAGAGAAGAGAGAGCACTGTCCATATGTTTTATGCAATCAGACGAAACTAGAGGCGCTTACGGGAAAAAGAGAATTATAAGAGGTGAAAGGAATGGATAACAACCTGAACAAAAAAGGCAGAGGCTCCGCACTGATCCCGTTTCTCGTGTTTGTCATCATTTATTTGGGCGCTGGTCTGATCCTGCAGTCTCAGGGAGTGGATATGGCGTTTTACCAGTTCCCCTCCGTTGCTGCGATGTTCATTGCGGTTTTGGTGGCATTTTTAATGACTAAGGGTTCCATCAATGACCGCTTCCGGATTTTTGCAAGAGGTGCGGCCAATGAGGACGTGCTGACCATGCTGATGATCTATCTGCTGGCCGGTGCGTTTTCGGGAGTAGCTGCCGCTATGGGCGGCCGGGATTCCACGGTGAATCTGGGCCTGTCTTTGATTCCTGTCCATTTCCTGGCCGCCGGTGTGTTCATTATCTCCGCCTTTATGGGCACGGCTACCGGTACCTCCATGGGAACCATCAGTGCCATTGTTCCCATTGCTGTGGGTCTGGCGGATAAGGGCGGACTGAGTGTTCCCATGATGGTGGGCGCCTGCGTGGGCGGCGCCATGTTCGGCGATAACCTTTCCATGATTTCCGATACCACCATTGCGGCAACCCGGTCTCAGGGCTGCGAGATGCGGGACAAGTTCCAGGTAAACTTCTTCATTGCCCTGCCTGCTGCCATTATCACAGTGATCATTTTGCTGATTGTGGGCCGTCCGGAAGTGGCTCCTACCATGGACGCCCTGGAATACAGCATCATTAAGGTAGTGCCTTATCTGCTGGTACTGATTCTGGCTTTGGTGGGCATGAACGTATTTCTGGTCTTGACCTTGGGAATTTTTGCGGCCGGGATTATCGGCATTGCCACCGGCGCGCTGGATATTTTCGGATTTGCCCAGAATATCTGGAGCGGCTTTACCAGTATGAATGAGGTGTTCTTCCTGACGCTGTTCTGCGGCGGCATGTCGGAAATGGTGACGCACAATGGCGGCATTACCTGGCTGATCTATAAGCTGCGGGGCATGATGCGGGGCCAGAAGTCCGCACAGGTGGGGATTGCGGCCCTGGTGTCCCTGTCGGACTGCGCCACAGCCAACAATACGGTGGCCATCGTCCTCAGCGGCAGCATGGCTAAGGATATCAGCCGGGAATACGGCGTGGATCCCCGCCGCACCGCTTCCTTGCTGGACGTGTTCTCCTGTGTGCTCCAGGGTATGATCCCCTATGGTGCGCAGCTGCTGTCGGCCGCGACCTTGTCCACCAGCAACGGTGTGCCGATGAATCCCACGGATGTGATCCCCAACCTGTGGTACTGCTGGGTGTTGGCCATCGTGGGTATCTTGTCCATCTTCATCCCCTTCGCCGACGGTGTGTGCCGCCGGGATCCCTGGAACTGGGAGTATGATGTGGCGGAGTCTGGCGTAGCTGCCAAGAAGGCCGCCCTGGAAGCGGAGGCTGCCGCGGCGGAAGTGGCTGCTCATCCGGAAGAAGCATAATTGATTGAAACAGAACGCCGGTCCCTGCGGACCGGCGTTCTGTTTCGAAGAAACATTTATGAAGATTCCTCACCGCTGTGGCATAGAGACTGGTGAACAGATTCCGTAAACGCGATGGACTCCGCAATGGATTGATCCAACAGGCCTACAAACTGCGCTACATAAGGCGTCAGCTTGCTGTTGCGGGGGCGGATCCATCCGATGCGAATACAGGTTTTTCCCGCCAGGGGCATGGTGACCACTGCTTGGCTGGTGATTCCTTCTACCAACAGGCCGCTGCCGGTGGTGTAGGCATCTGTAGCGGCCAATACATTCATCATGGTGGCGCGGTTGTTGACGCTGATTCGCCGTGGTGGTTTTTTCATGGACAAAAGCTGATACTCCTCGGAGTAGTCAGATCCCACGCCTTGATTATGTTCAAAGGAGACGTACGGCAAACCAGCCAGATCTTCCTCTGTGACCTCATCCCGGTTGGCCAGGGGATGGCCTTTTCGGACGTAAATGCAGGGAGAGACGGCCGCAATTTCGTGAAAATCCAGATCCCGGGCATCCAGCAGACGGCGAATGATCTTCTCTGTCAGTTCGGTGAGAAAGATGACACCGATGTCCGTCCGGTGATCGTAGACGTCGTCAATGACGGCATCCATCCCGGCCTCCCGGATGGAAAATACGTACCGGTTGTCCGTGGTACGCCGGAGCATCCGCAAAAAAGCGTCTTCTGTGAAGGGGTAGCGCTGGGTGGAAACAGAAAACCGCACAGGGGCGGAGGAATTCCGGGCCTCTCCATAGAGACTTTCAATGCGCTGCTTTTGCTCCAGAAGGGAAACGGCATAACTGAGAAATTCCTTGCCCTCCTGGGTGAATTCCACACCCCGGTTGCTGCGGACAAAAAACTGGATGCCCAGTTCCTCCTCCAGCTCCCGGACGGCAGTGGAAATGCCGGACTGAGAGAGAAAAAGCTTCTGCGCGGCTTTGTTGATAGAGCCGCACTTGGAGATCTCTACCACATAGGTCAGCTGCTGAAAGGTCATGGGCGGGCAACCCCTCTCCTTATAAAATCGATTCCATACATGATTATAACTTTTTTTGAATGCATTGTCAAACAGCTATCGTTAAAACCGTGAATGGATTCCGGAAATACGATATTAACACTCTGGCGGAGGCTTGTGGTAGGATATAGGTGAAAAGGGACAGAAAGGATGAAAGAAACGGGAGGAAACCTGTTCAATTTTACGAATCATCCTGCTGCGACGACCCGCCTCTCTTCTTCTCTCAAAAGCGGGAAGCAACCACTTTTTCACACAACTGGATAACGAAAAAACTGATAACACATGAAATGGCGGGAACAATCCGCTCCACGGACCGTTTAGAAAGGATGGTAACACGTTATGAACATGAAGAATCTGGGTTTTGCCACTCGTCAGATCCACGCCGGAAAAGTTTCCAATGACGCCGGTGCCCTGTGCGCTCCCATCTACCAGACCTCTACCTTCGAGTTTGAGACCGTGGAGCAGGGCGGTGCCCGCTTTGCCGGCGCAGAGTCCGGATACATCTATTCCCGGCTGGGCAACCCCACGGTAGGCGTGGTGGAGGCCAAGCTGGCAGAGCTGGAAGGCGGCGAGGATGCTTTGGCCACCGCTTCCGGTATGGGCGCCATCTCCACCGCGTTCTGGAGCAGTGTGGAAGCCGGCGATGAGATCGTGGCCTGCGATACCCTCTATGGCTGTACGTATGCGCTGCTCAATCACGGCATCTGCAAGTTTGGCGTAACGGTCAAGTTCATCGACATGACGGACTTGGAGGCGCTGAAGGCCGCCCTGAGCGACAAGACCAAGGTGGTCTATCTGGAGACGCCCTGCAATCCCACGCTGAAGATCGTGGATATTGCAGCAGTCAGCGAGATTGCCCATACCTACAACAAAAACATCAAGGTGATCGTGGATAACACCTTCTGCACGCCGTATCTCCAGCGTCCCCTGGAGCTGGGTGCCGACGCGGTGGTCCACAGCGCCACCAAGTATCTCAATGGCCACGGCGATGTCATCGCGGGCGTCGTTGTGGGCAGCAAGGAGTTCATCGGTACCTGCCGCATGTTCGGGTTGAAGGATATGACCGGTGCGGTGATGAGTCCCTTCAATGCCTTCCTGATGGCTCGTGGCCTCAAGACCCTGGACATCCGGATGGAGCGTCACTGTGCCAACGCCCGGAAGGTGGCGGACTTCTTTGCTGCGCATCCGGCTGTGGACAAGGTCTACTATCCCGGTTTGGAGAGCTTCCCCGGTCATGAGATCGCGGCCAAGCAGATGAAGCTGCCCGGCGGCATGATCTCTGTGGAGCTCAAGGCTGACCGCGCCGCCGTTGCCGCCGCACTGAACAAGCTGGAGCTGTGCGTCATCGCAGTGTCCCTGGGTGATGCCGAGACTCTGGTGGAGCATCCCGCCACCATGACCCACTCCACCTATTCTGCGGAGGAGCTCAAGGCTGCCGGCATCTCCGAGGGTCTGGTCCGTATCAGCATCGGTCTGGAGGATCCCGAGGATATCATTGCCGACTTCAAGGCCGTTCTGGATACGCTGGTGTAAAAAGACTGGCGCTTCCCGGAAAGTCATGATACAATAAAAAAGATACGCCGCAAAATTTGACATTTTGCGGCGCACCTTTTCCAGAGCAGCGCTTGGATTCGGACTGCGGCACGGGAAAACCCGCTGCGCCGGGAGCTGAATGTGTTTGCAAGAGCATTCTGAGATCATGAGGAGGAACGAGGTATGAAAGATATCGTGGAAATCCGCTGGCACGGACGGGGCGGCCAGGGTGCCAAGACCGCATCTCTGCTGCTGGCGGACGCGGCCTTCAACACGGGGAAATACGTCCAGGGTTTTCCGGAGTATGGCCCGGAGCGGATGGGCGCGCCCATTACCGCCTATAACCGCATCAGCGCGGAACGCAGCACGGTCCACTCCAATATTTATGAGCCCGACTATGTCGTGGTCGTGGACGAGACGCTGCTCTCGGCGGTGGACGTGACCGCCGGATTGAAAAAAGAGGGCGCCATTGTCATTAACTCCAGCAAATCTCCCGCCGAACTGCGTCCCCTGCTCAAGGGCTACAAGGGAAAGGTGTGCACCATCGACGCGGGGAAGATCTCCGAAGAGGAGCTGGGAAAGAACTTCCCCAACACTCCCATGCTGGCGGCCATCGTGAAGGTTTCCGGCGTCATCGGTCTGGAGGAGTTTATCCATGACATGGAGGGTTCCTTCCGGCATAAATTCGCCAGCAAGCCCCAGGTCATCGAGGGCAACATGCGGGCACTGAAGAGATCTCTGGAGGAGGTGCAGGTAGGATGAGCCATCTGGCAAAGGATATGACCCCCAACGTGACCTGGAAGGAGATCACACCGGGCTGCAACATTTTTGAAGGCGGAACCTCCGCCATGGTGGAGACCGGCGACTGGCGCACCCTCAAGCCGGTGCTGGATTGGGACAAGTGCCGCCAGTGCCTGCTGTGCGTGCCGGTGTGCCCGGACATGTCCATCCCGGTCAACCAGGAGGGCAAGCGGGAGGACTTCAATTACTTCTTCTGCAAGGGCTGCGGAATCTGCGCCAATGCCTGCCCCTTCGGCGCCATCACCATGGTCAAGGACGAGAAATAAAGGAGGGGAAGGACGATTATGGGAATCAGAGAAAGACTTTCCGGCAATGAGGCTGTTGCCTATGCCATGAAACAGATCAACCCCGATGTGATGGGTGCCTACCCCATTACGCCGTCCACGGAGATCCCCCAGTATTTCTCCACTTACGTGGATAACGGGGAAGTGGACACGGAGTTCATCGCCGTGGAGAGCGAGCACTCCGCTATGTCCACCTGCATCGGTGCCCAGGCTGCCGGCTGCCGTGCCATTTCCGCTACCTCCTCCTGCGGCCTGTGCTACATGACGGAGATGCTGTATGTGGCAGCTTCCGACCGTCTGCCCATCACCCTGGCGGTGAGCTGCCGGGCGCTCAGCGGCCCCATCAACATCAACAACGACCACTCCGACGCTATGGGCGTCCGGGATGCCGGCTGGCTGATGCTCTTTGCCGAGACCAACCAGGAGGCCTACGACAACTATCTCCAGGCCATGCGCATCGCTGAGGCGGTGAGCTTGCCCATTATGATCTGCCAGGACGGCTTCATCACCTCCCATGCCATCGAGAACATCGAGCTGGTGGAGGACGACAAGGTCAAGGCCTTCGTGGGTGAGTACCATCCCCAGCACTTCCTGCTCAACAAGGATGAGCCCATGGCCGTGGGCGCCTACGCAACGCCGGTGTATTACATGGAGTCCAAGCGGCTCCAGGCGCAGGCCATGATGGACGCCAAGGACGTGATCCGCAAAGTGGGCGCTGAGTTCGGCGAGATGACCGGCCGGACTTACGGGCTGATCGAGCAGTATCAGATGGACGACGCCGAGGAGGCCATCGTTATCATCGGCTCCTCCGCCGGCACCGCCAAGGAGGCCATCAACGAGCTGCGTGCCCAGGGCAAGAAGGTGGGTCTCATTAAGGTCCGCTCCTTCCGGCCCTTCCCGGCGGAGGATATTGTGGAGGCCCTGCGCCACATCAAGTCCTTTGCCGTCATGGACAAGGATGACAGCTTCAATGCCCACTGCGGCCCCATGTTCGCTGAGGTAGCTGCGTCGCTGTACGCCGCCGGGGTCAGCGGCCCCAAGGGCATCAACTACATCTACGGCCTGGGCGGCCGGGACGTGCGGGTGGAGAGCATCCAGCATGTCTTTGCGGAGCTGGAGAAGATCTCCGCCACCGGCGAGACGGGCGAGACCTACCGCTATCTGGATGTCCGGGAATAAGGAGGGAGACGCAACATGAGCTACAATCTCAAAGAAAATGTCATGAAGGAGGACCGCCTGTCCGGCGGCCACAGAATGTGTGCGGGCTGCGGTTCTCCCATTGCGGTGCGGACGGTGCTGCGGGCTCTGGAGCCGGAGGACCACGCAGTGGTCTGCTCCGCTACCAGCTGCCTGGAAGTGTCCACCTTCATGTATCCCTACACGGCGTGGAAGGACAGCTTCATCCACAATGCCTTTGAAAACGCGGCGGCCACCATCTCCGGTGTGGAGACGGCGTACCGGGCCATGAAGAAGCGGGGCAAGCTGGATGAGACGTGGAAGTTCATCGCCTTCGGCGGTGACGGCGGCACCTATGATATCGGCTTCCAGTCCCTCTCCGGCGCCATGGAGCGGGGCCACGACATGGTGTACGTGTGCTATGATAACGAAGCCTACATGAATACCGGCATTCAGCGCTCCTCCTCTACGCCGCACTTCGCCGATACCACCACCTCTCCGGTGGGCAAAGTGGTGCCCGGCAAGCTGCAGCAGAAGAAGAACCTCACCAAGATCATGGTGGCCCATGGTATCCCCTATGTGGCCCAGACCACCTTTATCGGCAACTTCAAGGACATTACGGAAAAGGCCCACAAGGCCATCTATACTCCCGGTGCCGCTTTCCTCAATGTGATGGCGCCCTGCCCCCGCGGCTGGCGGTATCCCAGCGAGAAGCTGATGGAGGTCACCAAGATGGCGGTGGAGACCTGCGTGTGGCCCCTCTACGAAGTGGTGGAGGGCAAGTACATCCTCAGCTACCAGCCCAAGAACAAGCTGCCGGTGGAGGAGTATCTGAAGATGCAGGGGCGTTTTGCCCACATGTTCAAGCCCGGCAACGAGTGGATGATCGAAGAAGTCCAGAAGGAAGTGGACCGCAACTGGGAAGAGCTTCTGAAGCTCTGCGCCCTCTGATTCGTTTCCGCTGGGGAGCGAACTCATTTCAAGAATGCAGCGGTGCAAGCCGAATGCAGATAGACCACCTCCCAATCTCCAAACTTTTTTGCCGGCAGAAGGGCACCTGGATTCAGGTGCCTTTCTGCTGCGCACCTCAGAAATAAAAAACGCGGCCACCCCATGGGGTGGCCGCGTTTGCTGTTTTATAGCCGTTCCAAAATCGCCCGTTTATAGACCAGAAACTCCGGCGTGAGATTGAAATCGTGGGGGCGGGGTTTGGGCTGGGTAATCCGGATTTCATCGCAAATCCGGCCAGGCTGGCCGGTGAGCAGGTAGATCCGGTCCGAGAGCAAAATCGCCTCGTCAATGTCGTGGGTAATGAACAAGGTAGACAGGCGGATGCGTTCCATCACCGCCAAGTACCATTCGTGAACGGCACTTTTGGTCAGAGTGTCCAGAGCGGAGAAGGGCTCATCCAGGAGGGCGACGTTTTGGGAAAAGAGATACGTGCGCAGCAGGGCTGCCCGCTGGCGCATGCCGCCGGAGAGCTGAGAGGGCCAAAGCGTCTGAGTGCCCTCCAGACCGAATTCCTCAAACAGAGCCGACGCCTGCTGCCGGGCCTCCTGTTTGGAAACGCCCCGGAGCAGCAGCGGCAGTGCCACATTGTCCACGATGGTGCGGTAGGGCAGCAGCAGGTCCTTTTGCAGCATGTAGCTGATTTTGCCCGGCTTGCCGGTGACCTCCTCACCGTCCAGAAAAACCTGTCCGGCGTCGGGTTTGAGCAGGCCGGAGATGATGTTGAACAGGGTGCTCTTGCCGCCGCCGCTGACACCTAACAGACACACCAGTTCGCCTTCCCGTAAGGTCAGCGAGACATCCTCCAGTACGCTGCGGCCGTCAAAGGCTTTGCTGACGTGTCGGACTTCCAGTTTTTCCATCTCAGGCAGCGGGCAGGTAGTCGTTGCTGAAGCCTGCCTCGGGGTCCAGCGGGGCGTCCAGCAGCTGCTTGTCGTTGAGCCAGGTGTAGAACGCGCCCCAGCGCTGGGCGTCAAACACGCCCCACTGGGCGGCATCGGCTGCATACTGCTCTGCCAGATATTCCTGGCTGGCGTAGACCAGATCGGAGCTGTCCTGGAGCTCCGGCGCGGCCTCCATGAGGATGTCTGCGGCCTCCTGGGGATTTTCAATGGCGTCCTGATAGCCCTGGGACAGAGCGGCCAGGAAGGCCTTGGCGGTGTCGGGGTTCTGGGCGAGGAAGTCGTTGTTGGCGATGACCACGGGAGTATAGAAGTCAAAGACGGGATCAATATCGGCGAAGGCAAAGTAATCCGTCTCCAGACCTGCCACCTCACAGGCGATGCCCGCCCAGGCGTAGAAGATCCAGATGGCGTCCACACTCTTGCTCTGCAGGGCGGAGACCTCGTCGGTGACGGTGGAGGGAATCAGCTCCACCTTGGAAAAATCACCGCCGCCGGCTTCCATCACCTGCTGGATGGTGGCCTTCTCCACCGGCAGATCCCAGGTGGCATACTTGTGGCCTTCCAGACCGGCGGGGTGATCCATGCCCTCGCCTTTGCGGGAGATGATGCCGGAGGTGTTGTGCTGAATGATGGCGGCCACGGCGGTAATGGGCAGGGGATCGTCACCGATCAGGGCCGGGGCCATGGTGTCCTGGAAAGAGACACCGAACTGGGCCTTGCCGGAGCCCACCAGGACTTCCGCGCCGTCCTCAGGCGGCTGGACCACTTCCACATTCAGACCTGCATCGGCAAAATAGCCTTTGGCCATGGCGACGTAGAGGCCGGTGTGGTTGGTATTGGGCGTCCAGTCCAGCACGAAGGTGATGGTCTGGAGATCCTCCTGGGAATCGTCGCCGGAGGGAGTGGGCTCATTGCTCTTGCTGCCGCCGCAGGCGCTCAGGCTGAATACAGTGACCAGGGCCATCACAGCGGCCAACAGCTGTTTATAACGCTTCATAGGGAATATCCTCTCTTCCAAATGGGAATGACTCATGATTTTTCGCGCAGATGCCGGTACGGCATGCACCGGCGTTCCGCCAGCTCCACCAGGGCCATCAGGGCCAGAGAGATGACGGAGATCAGGATGATCACGGCAAACATTTTGTCAAAGGCGTAAGCCTTTTTCACCCGGGTCATGTAAACACCCAGACCGCCGAAGCCGCCCAGCCACTCGCTGATGACAGCGCCCACCACGGAGTAGGCTGCGGCGATCCGCAGCCCGGAAAAGAAGTGGGGCAGGGCAGAGGGACACTTGAGATACCGGAAGATCTGCCAGCGTCCGGCGCCCATGGACCGCAGCAGGCCCACAGCGTCGGGGTCCACGGCCCGGAAGCCGTCCAGCAGGCCTACCGTCACCGGGAAGAAGGTCACCAGAATGATGAGGATGATCTTGGGTGTCATCTCGTAGCCGAACCAGAGCACCAGAAGCGGAGCGATGGCCACGGTGGGGATGGTCTGGGTGATGACGAGAATGGGATAAAATGCCCGGTAGAGCACGTCGAAGGCATCCATCAGCACGGCAAAGACGAAGCCGATGGCTACGCCCAGGGCCAGTCCGTAGAATGCTTCCTGCAGGGTGATCTGCGCGTTTTCCCAGAGTGCGGGCCAGTCTTTGACCAGAGCTGACGCCACCTCGATGGGAGAGGGCAGCATGTATCCGGGCACCAGTCCCACGGAGCACACGGCCTGCCATACCGCCAGCAGTACGGCGGCAGCGGCCAGAGCGGGGCCGTTACGCCTGATGGTGTTTGGTAACTTTCTTGTCAATGGTCAGAATCTCTCCTTCCGGCTCGTAGACGACCTTGATGTACGCAGAGACCTTGGGGGCGCCGGCCCGGATGGCAATGTGCTGGCACTCCTTGACAATGTCCATCAGCTGGTCATAGTCATTGCCCTCGATGGTAGTCTCGAAGGGGCCGACATAGCAGTTCAATCCGGTGCTCTTGATGTAGGTGATGACCTCGTCTACAATGCGGACCAGTTCTTCATCGTCCTTTGCCGCCGGCAGCGTCTGAATGGCAACACTTGCAGTCATAATCAATACCTCCTGAAAATAGGCGCGGAATCCCGCGCGGAAAATGAAAACGCCCCTGCCGGGTCAGCCGGCAAGGGCGTGCAAACACACGAACAAAAGACCGTTATGTTCCCTACGCTGGCATGATCCAGATCAGGTGTCATGGGTCACGGAACCACATCCGTATCTCAGCCCATTTCATGGGCCCCCCGTTGTCAGTTGTGTATTCTACATCGGTTTTTGTCGTTTGTCAAGCAGGGGACGGTCAGGCTGGGTCCCAGTAATGATAGCGCTTGCGTTTGCAGACCAACAGGGTGATGGTGACCGTCAGGGCCAGCAGCTCTGCACATCCAATGGACAGCCAGATCCCGTCCACCCCCAGGAGCGGGGGAAAGGCGAGTACGGCGATGACCTGAAAAACCAGGGTGCGCAGGAAGGAGATCAGCGCAGAGGTCAGACCGTCGTTGAGGGCGGTGAAGAACGAGGAGCCGAAAATGGAAAATCCGCAGAACAGGAAGGAGAGCGAAAAGATGGCAAATCCGCGGAGGGTCAAGGCCAGCAGCTGCGGGTCATATCCCACAAAGAGGCGCGAGAGGGGAGAAGCCAGCATCAATGCGGCGGAGAACATGGCGACGGCGAACAGAGAGAGCAGAATCAGACTTTTTTTCAGCAGACTGTGCAGCTCGCCGGTGTGCCCGGCTCCATAGTGATAGCTGATTACCGGGGCGGTGCCCAAAGAATAGCCCAGGAAAATGGCCTGGAATACCAGATTGACGTACATCAAAACGCCGTAGGCCGCCACACCGTTTTCTCCGGCATAGCGGAGCAGCTGGGCATTGTAGAGCATGCTTACGATCGAAGCGGAGATGTTGCTCATCAATTCGGAGGAACCATTGAGACAGACCCGCAGCAGCGCGCGGCGGTCCGGTTTGGCCCAGGTCAGATGCAGCCGGCTGGTGTTGGGACGGAGAAAGTAGATGAGAGGCAGGATGCCGCCGACGCATTGACTCAGGGCAGTGGCGGCTGCCGCGCCTTGGAGTCCCCAGGAGAATACCGCGACAAAGAGGGCATCCAACACCACGTTGGTCATACCTGCCGCTACGGTCACGTAAAGGCCCAGCTTTGGCTTTTCAGCGGTGGCAAAGAGGCATTGAAATTCAAATTGAAGCACGTAGGCAGGGATGGCGGCCAGGATGACTTGCCCATAGAGGACGCTTTGTTCCAGCAGCTCACCTTGGGCTCCCAGCGCTGCGGCGATAGGACGCAGAAGAAGGAAGCCTGCCGCGGACAAAATCACACCGCAGGCCAGGGAGACCCATACCAGCATGGAGAACAGACGGTTTGCCTCCTCCGGTTTGCCTTCGCCCATGGTTTTGGCAATCAAGGCGCCGCCTCCGGTGCCAAATAAAAACCCGACACACCCCAGAATCATCAAAAAAGGCATGATGAAATTCACAGCGGCAAAGGGGGTCTTCCCCACAAAATTGGAGACGAAAAAGCCGTCCACTACCCCGTAAATCGAGGTAAATACCAGCATGATGATGGACGGAAGGGTATAGCGCAGAAGGCGCGAATAAGAAAAATGGTCGGAAAGCCGGATCATAGACTCCTCTTCCGGCCGGCGGTCGGATGGTGCCGGCCTGTATGCGTTGTATCAAATTCGAAATCAGGGTGAAACAATGTTTCCGTGAGGAAACTCAAAGCTTTGCGGCTCGCTCCCGCAGGGCCAATAAAAACCGCTCCGTCAGATCCATGTACTGGGCAACTTCCTCCGGTGCCCAGGAGGCAAGAATTTCATTTTCCATGTTCAGAATGCGCATGGCAGTTTTTTGAGCAAAACGGGTTCCATCTTCTGTCAGGCATACGGTTTTTGCCTTTCGGCCTGCGGATTCCAGGTAGATGAGACCCTGAGCCTCCAGTTTGCGCAGAGCGGAGTTGACTGTTTGCTTGCTTAGCCCGCTGCACAGGCAAATGTCGCTGATGCGGCAGGGACTGCCCTCACAGCAGAGCGTGTAGAGAATTTTGGAGACGCTGTCGGACATGCCCAGTTGGTAGGATAAGTCGTGATATACGGCCTCCAGTTCTCCAAGCAGGTGGTTATATCGTTTGAGTTGTGCGTGAGTGTGCTGCATGGCAATGTCCTCCCAATCGTCCGAAATCGTACTATTGCAGTATAGTATGAAATCGTACTAATGTCAAGGGGGAAGCGGGCGCGAAAAACCGCCCGGCCATGCAAGCTGCATGGCCGGGCGGCGAATCGAAGGATTAACGATAGTAAATTCCCAGAAATTGCTGATGAGGCTGTGTGAAATCTCCCAATTGGATGTCCATGCTGATTTCAAATGCCCGGTCCCAGGGGAAACGGTAGTTGCCCAACGTGATGCTGCCCCAGCCCAGTTCTGCATAGGACTGCCGGGAGGAATCGGCGGAGATGAAATTGCTGTGCTCCAGATTTTCGATGACAGGGGCTATTTCAGCCTCCATGCCGGATTCCAGCCGGGCCAGGATTGCCTCGCGGTCGATGTCAGGCTGCCAGAAGTTATCGGGATTGCCGGCCAGATCATTGCGGACAAAGGTCAGAATGTCCTCCCGGACGACATTTTTATAGCAAAAATCCTTCAGCACACTGTCTGCCAGAGTTTTGGCAAAGGCGCTCTCCGTGGCGGTGGTGGGGGTGCCGGACTGGAGAAATGCATACCGGGCAATGCCGTGGCTGACCGCAGTGCCGGTGACAATGGCCATGTCCAAAAAGCCCGCGTAGCTCAAAAGCCAGCCCAGCTCGGTCCGCTCGGTCAGGGCGTCGTGGAAATCGGTCCCGTACAGGCCGTTGCCTGCATCGATCAGAATCACAGGCTGCTTGGCTTGGCGGCAGTCGTTGAGGTCGTCAATCAGCTGATCGTAATAAGCGGCTTTCTGGGTCTCATCGGCAGGCTGGGTCAGGACCAGCACACTCAGTTCCGCCTCCGCGGCGGAGGTGAGGGTGAGATCGAAGAAGTCCGCATGCTCTGCCACGATGGTCTCCAGGGGCTGATAGTCATAGGCACAGGCCGGTTGGTCCTCCATTCCGCCGTAATAGCGGACGGATACCTTGGCGCCGGACCAGTTGGTCTCTTCCAGGTAGAGCTTGGCAACTGCTTTGAAGGCCAGGTCATCCACGCCGGAGAGTAAGGCGTCTCCCTCCCGCAGCAGGCTGCGCAGGTAGGCAATCTCGTTTTTCTGGATACTGTCTTCCTCCGAGGAGTCATCAATGCCGATGAGCACCCGGAATTGCGCACACTCCGGCTGGTCCACCAGTTCCATCATCCTGCTGGACAACTCTAGCTTTCGGGACCGGGCAGAGAGGTATTCGTCCACTTCCCACTGCTCCAGGTCAAAGTCCGCAGGGTCAAGCAGGGTGCCGCTGCCGGAGAGCCGGTAGTCTGCCTCAATGGCCTCTACGCTGAGGGCATCTCCGGTCAGCACGGGACGGCCTTCCATGCCATAGGCGCGCAGGGCGTTGTAGCCTTCCAGATCCCAGTGGTCATAACCCACGGTGGGAGCCAGACGCATGATGCTCTCCAGCAGCCAGACCTGGTTGTTCTCGTCGGCGGCCAGGGTTTGAATCAGGGACTCCAGCAGTTCCAACTCCGTCAGCTCGGTCCCATCCGAGAGTGTGATGACCTCATGATCGGCCATGGAACGGGAATTGACCAGTCCGCCGGAGAGCAGCTGGTCCATGGAGAGAATGAAGCGGTCGCACCCGGCCGCCTCCTGAGCCAGTACCCATTCGTAGAGGTCCGCCCGGTCGCCGGATTGCGTGCCGTTTTCATTCAGGGGCTGACCGCTCAGCCGGGTCCGGTAATCATCCGCTTCCGGCATCAGCAGGGTGTAGCCCAGAGATTCCGCCAGATAAATCACCCGCTCCACGTTATCCGGGCGGTCGTCCAGGGGGACGTAGGCGATGGCCGGAGCAGAGTCCTCAGCCGGTGCCAGAGTTACCGGCTTTGCGCCGCACCCCGTCAGCAGACTGCAAAGCAGGATGAGTGCCAGTAGCTGTCGTTTCATCAATGACTCCTTCCAAAAAGAGCGGAGCCATTGGCCCCGCTCTTTTTTCAACACGGTAACTTACAGACCGAACGCACCCAGGTTCAGTCCGCCGGTGACGCTCTCCAGGCCCTTGTCCATGGCCTCGCCGGCCTGACGCAGAGCCTCATTGACGGCGGAGACCACCAGGTCCTGGAGCATCTCCACGTCCTCAGGATCGACAGCCTCGGGCTTAATCGTGATGGAGAGGACCTCCTTCTTGCCGTTGACACGGGCCTCCACAACACCGCCGCCCACGCTGGCGGAGAATTCCTGGGCTTCCACAGCCTCCTGTGCAGCATTCATCTGCTCCTGCATCTGCTGGATTTTCTGCTGCATCTCGGCCTGACGCTGTGCGCCAGACACCTTACCGTTGGTAAATCCACGACGGGCACTGTATCCCATGATTTCTGATCTCCTTTGTATAATTATTTGATTTCAATATTGTCAAACCGGCTGCCGAACTGCAGCAGATTTTTCAGATTTTCTTTGGGGGCGGATTGCGGCGGTTCCCCCACATGAAACAAGATGCGCGGAGCGGAGCCGGTGGCCCGTTCCGTTTCCTCGCTTAAAACGCCTTTGACCCGGTCATTGTCCAGCCGCCCCAGAGTGATTTCATCCGGCGCGTAAATTGTCAGCTGGCCGTTTTCCCATACTCCCTGGCACATGTCCAAAAATGCGCGGTACATGGGCGGCAGGCGGCCTTTGCAGCTCTCCGACAGTGCGCGCCACCAGTTGGGGTCACACGCGGAATTGCCTGCTGGGGCAGGGGGGGCGTCCGGCACATCCAGGATCCGCTCGCCGGGTTCTTCGGGCAGGGGCGGCGGTTCGGGAATATCCAGTACCCGTTCACCGGGCTCCTCCGGTAATGGCGGTTCTTCCGGCAGCGGCGGTTCTTCCTGGGGAGGAAGTTCCTTCGGTTCGGCGGCAGCGGCTTGCTGCGTGCTGGAGGGATTCTCCCAGGGTGGGAGGTCGTCAGCAGCAGGGACTGTGCGTGGAGCGGCCTGCCGCACAGGAGCGGGTTTCGGCGCGGCTTGGGCCGCGGCAGCGCTGCGCAGGATTTGCCCGCGGGCAGCGGATTCCTCCAGGCGCTGAATCCGGGCTTCCAGGGCGGTCAAGTCCCCGCACAAGGATTCGTCGCACAGACGCAGCAGGCACAGCTCGGCATCCATTCTCCGGTTGGCACTGAAATAGAGATCGGCAGATGCCTTTTGCAGGGTGGAGGCCAAATATAGAAGACGGTTTCCCGAGGCGTTTTGTTCCAAACGGTCCAAAGTGGCGGTGTCATATCCACCGCTGAGCAGCGCCGCGCCGCCTTCGGGGGCTGTGCGCCGCAGCAGGAGGTCCCGGGTCAAAGTAGACAGCTCACCCAGTACGGCGCCGACGTCCTTGCCGCCGGTGTACAGCTGGTGGAGCAGCAGCAGAGCGGCCTTGGAGTCTCGGCGCAAGATATGCTCCATCAACTGGGCGGTCTGCAGGTTTCCAGCCAGTCCTAAAACTTCCAGAACGGAGTTGCTGTCGATCTGGCCGCCGGAGGCCGCACACTGATCCAGCAGAGACAAGGCGTCCCGCAGGGCGCCGTCGGCCAGGCGGGAAAGCAGCTCGGCACCGTCTTCCTTGAGATCGATTCCCTCTTGGCTGGCCACATACTGCAGCCGGGCAGCAATATCTGCCGGGGTGATGCGCCGGAAAGAAAAGCGCTGGCACCGGGAAAGAATGGTCGCGGGAACTTTATGCAGCTCCGTGGTGGCCAGGATGAACATCAGGTGTTCCGGAGGTTCCTCCAAAATCTTTAAAAGGGCGTTAAAAGCCGGCGTCGAGAGCATGTGGACCTCATCGACGATGTAGACCCGCTTGCGGACATTGGCAGGGGAGTAGATGGCTTCGTCCCGCAATGCACGGACCTGATCCACACCATTGTTGGAAGCGGCGTCCAGCTCCAGCACGTCCAGAAAGCTGCCGCTTTCGATTCCCACGCAGGAAGGACACTGACAGCAGGGGTCTCCATTTACCGGATGCTCACAGTTGACAGCCTTGGCCAGGATTTTGGCACAGGTGGTTTTTCCCGTGCCGCGGGTACCGGTAAAAAGATAGGCATGGGACGTACGTCCTTCTGCTACCTGCTTTTTCAGCGTGTCGGTAATATGGGATTGTCCAATGACGTCGGAAAACGTTTTAGGCCGCCATTTACGGTACAGCGCCTGGTACATGGATTTTTTCCCTCCCGGAACATGCGAGTCCTCCGCATGCAGCTGCGGAACCGGCACCCTCGCGGCACATGGGACATCCCGCTTAATGCTGCTCGGTTCCCCGCCTGACATGATTCACGGGGTCCCATTGCGCGAGACCGGCTCCGCAGCTGCATGCGGAGGACTTATCATAATAGCCTTTATATTTTACTATATCCGGCGGGAATTGGCAACCGGAAATTTGCTTCTTCCGAAATTTTCTTGTAATTGTAAAAAACGTGCTTTACAACTGCAAAAATTATGGTATAATACCTCTTGTCGTCAGAATCGAGGGGATAGTTCTGGCGTGAAAATCAAATACTTGGGCTCGTAGCTCAGCTGGGAG
>CALXDJ010000031.1 GCA_944387035.1 uncultured Oscillospiraceae bacterium
CCCGGAGGCCCAGCAGAAGCGGCGGGAAGCGATTGTGCGCAAGTGCCAGGAGCTGATCGCCCGGGGATTGATGTAGGAGGTACATATGAAAAAGTCGGATTTGGAACGGAAGTTCGGGGAGCTGCTGGAGCGGCGGCGGGAGGCTATGCTTCAGGCGCTGCGTGACGGAGAAAAGCCGTCGGCTCTGATGTTTTACGGGAACATCTGCGGCCTGGCGGACGCCATGCGGGCGGTGGAGCTGGTGGACTGGGAACAGGCCCACTCCATTCGGGATCAGGCCTGGGCGCTTTACAAAAGAGGAGGAGCCGATGCAGAGGATGAAGCGTGTTAGATACCGGGGCAGACGGCCCCGGGGCGGCCTGACGGCAGAACAGGTGATCGTGGCTGCCGCGGCGGCAGTGCTGGTAGTTCTTTTTTTGACCATGCGGGTCAACAGCCAGTGGTGCGGCAAGACCTGCGGGCAGCAGGTCTATGAGGCGCTTTTTGTGACGGAGGACTGGAGCTGATGGACGGGGGATGCAAGGACTGCGCGGACCGGTTTGTGGGTTGCCATGGAAAGGATGAGAACGGCGCCTGGCGCTGTCCCATCTGGGGCGAGGCCCAAGAGAAGAAGGCGGCGTATCTGCATCAGACCAGGCAGGCGCGGATGGATGTGGTGGTGAGCGCCCAGTACATCCGGGAGAGCCGGAGCCGGTTTGCCATGCGGAAATAGCCGCCGGGCGGAAAGGAGGAATGCCGGATGGCATCACAGCGGGAAATCTTATGGGAAGTGGGGTGCCGGGGACACGTGGACGCCTGGGTCCTTGCGCCGGACTGGGAGCTGGCCACGGTGGAGGCCGCCAGGTTCTGGGGCGTCCCCTGGGGCAAAGTGGCGGCGCTTTGCGAGTGCAAGCAGAGGATCGTGGGAGCACCGAAAAACATCTGCTGCCGGTGTAAGAAAACCTACTTCGGCCCGCCGCCCATGTGCGGCGCCTGCCGGGAGACGGTCAAGACCGAGGAAGCGCTGCTGCGCCGGTCCCGGGAACAGGCGTACCGCACCGGAAAGCTGGCGTGAGAGGGAAAGGAGCAAGATACAATGGAGAATCTGGCGGTTCAAAAGCTGCGGGAGCAGCAATCGAAGGTGAAGGAGCGCTCCGCCCCCTGGATGGTGGCGGAGCAGCTGATGGACATCTGCCGGCGGGAACCGCTGAGCGCGGAGCTGATCGCCCAGGATCTGGAGAGCCCCGAGATGGGGATTGTTCAGGCAGAACAGAAGATCAAAGCCTTTGCCAACGCCCACAAGACCGGGAATTTTTCCTGTGTGACGCCGGTGGAGGCGGAGGGCATTCTGCGGAAGTTCTACGGCCTGCCGGAGCCGGATGCAGGCAGGCGTCCCAGGGGCGCCGTATCGGTCAACCTTGCGGATTTCCTGGGGTGAACGGATGGAACAGCATGATTATGCGCAGGAACTGCCCCAGACCCCGCCGGAGGGGCTGATTCCCTGGCTGGAGAAGAAAGGGTATCTCCAGGAGCACGTGATCTGGTACAAGGCTGCCTGGGTGTATGATCCCCTGACCGGACAGAGGAAACGGATGGCACAGCTGCACTGTTCTGCCTGCGGGCAGACCATGTACGCCGGCAGGCTTCCCAATCCAGGACATACCTTCGGCTATCTGGACCCGGAGAGCGGACACCCGGTCACCGGCGGGAACCTCGTCCGCTGCCCCATGTGCGGCTGTGCGGCCCAGGCATTGCACATTGGCCGGGGCCGGGGCGGCCACCATGGAAAAAGCGCCTGGCCTCTGACGGTGACCCGGGTGGGCAGCAGGCTGGCCCTGGTGGGGTGGTGCGTGGAAAAGTTCATCTCCTGCCAAGGGGAGGAGCACATTTCCTGCCAGCGGTACGAGGCCTATGTGGTGGAGGAGCGGAAGGTAGTGCGCCTGATGGGATACCTCCGGTGTCTTTCTGCTATCAGCTTTTTCGGACACTGGGAGCAGCGCAAGACCTGCCTGGATAATTGGGGAGAAGCGGGGCTGGTCTTCCCATGGGACAAGCGGCTGCTGATCGGCTCCACAGCAGAGAACAGCAAGCTGGATCTGTACATGCACGCGGCAAAGGAGCCGTACCCGGTGACATACCTGCGGCTTTGGCAGCGGCACCGGAACATCGAAAACCTCATTACCCAGGGCTGCGGCGCCCTGGTGGGAGAGATGATCCGGGCGGAGTCCTACCGGTACAGCTACGAGCGCGCCAAGGGCGTGCCGAAGCTGGCGGAGATCTGCTGGAAGGAACAGCGGCCCACCAAAATGCTGGGGCTCACCGGAGAGGAGTTCCGCTTCTGCCGGGAGATGCACTGGACGCCGGAGGATCTTGGCTTTTACCGGCTGTGCCGGGAACAGGGCGTGGGACTGCGATTGCCGGAGGATCTGGAGGACTGCCGGGCTGTCCGTCTCTTCTGGTGCCGCCGGATACTGGAGGAAGGCAGGGTACCGCTGATGCGGGCAGTGCGGTATTTGAAGCGCCAGAAAAAGCGGGACAAACGTGCGGACGGCGGCATATTGGAGGACTATTGGAACATTGCCCGGGGCGAGGGCTATGACCTCTCGGACGAGCATGTCCGGTTCCCCAAGGACCTGCTGCGTGCCCATGACCGGGTAGTCGAGGAGCGGCGGGTCCGGGAGGAAGCCCGGCAGGCCCGGAAACGGGAGGAGCACAACAGGCAGCTTCAAAAGACGTTTTCCGCCCGGTTGGAGGAGCTGGCCCCGCTGGCCTGGAAGCACGGCGGCATTTTAATCCGTCCCTGCGCCGCGCCGGAGGAGCTGGACGCCGAGGGAAAGGCACTGAACCACTGTGTGGCCACTTACAAGAACAAGCACGCCGGCGGCAAAAGCGCAATATTCTTCCTGCGGCGCGCCGCTGAGCCGGACAAGCCCTGGTTCACCCTGGAACTGGAGCTTGCCGGGCTTACGGTCCTGCAGAACCGGGGGAAGTGCAACTGTGACAGGACCAAGGCGGTGGAAGCATTTGAAAAAGCGTGGCTGGAGCACATCCGGTCCATGAGAAGAACGAAGAAAGGAAAGGGTGCGGCATGAGTTTGGAGCAGGCAAAAAATTTGGCCCGGGAGCTGGGACTGGACGAGCCTTCCCGGGTAGATCCCATGGAGGCCGCCTACAAAATGACAGATTCCTACTACCGGGAGCAGATGGAGGCCCGGGCCGCCGAAGCGCCCCCGGATGATGACGGAGAGGGGGCCATTCTGGCCCGGGATTTCGGCATGAACGGGCAGATGCCGGAGTCCGACAAACCGCTGGAGCTGATTACCCAGGAGATCCTCTTCTACAAGCGGCAGGCCGGGGGTGCCATCATTGAGATCGGAAAGCGGCTGCTGGAGGCCAAAGCCCAGCTGGGGCACGGGGAATGGCTGCCCTGGCTAAGAGAGAAAGTGGACATCTCCGAACGGCGCGCCCAGGACTTTATGCGCATTGCGCGGGAGTATTCCAAATCCGCGGAAATTGCGGATTTGGGAGCCAGCAAAGCCTTGGCGCTGCTGGCTTTGCCGGAATCGGAGCGGGAGCGCTTTGCCGGGGAGCGGCACCTGGTGGACGGGGAGGAAAAGACCGTTTCGGAGATGACGGCCAGGGAGCTCAAGGCCGCCATCAAGGAGCGGGAGCAGGCCCGCCGGGAGGCGGAGGAAAGGAAGGCTGAGGCGGCAGCGGCGGAGGCTTCCCGAGAGAAGATGGCGCAGGATATGCGTCAGCTCAAGGAACTGCTCGCCTCCGCCAGGGAGACGGAACAGGAGAAGAGCCAGGCCCTGGAAGAGGCCCGGCGGGAGCTGCAGGCGCTGCGCACGCGCCCGGTGGAGGTGGCGGTGGAGACCCATGACGCCGCGCCGGAGCAGCTGGCGGCCGCCAGGGCCGACGGCGCCAGGGAAGCCAGGGAGGAAGCGGAGGCCCGGCAGAAGCAGGCGCTGCAGGCGGCAAAGCAGCAGGCCGGGGAGCGGGTGCGGACGCTTCAGGAGGAGCTGAAGAAGGCCCGGGCGGAGGTGCAAAGCGCCAATGCGCAGCTGCGGCAGGCCCGGCAGGACGCCCGGGAGGCCCAGCAGCGGGCGGAGCGCTCCGGAAAGCAGGCAGCAGTGGCTTCCAGTGAGCGCATGATGAAGTTTGGGGTGCTGTTTCAGTCTACCCAGGATCTGGTGAACCGGCTGGCGGACGCCGTGAGTCAGGAGAGCGCCGACAATCAGAAAAAAATGCGCACCGCCCTGCGCGCGTTGGCGGATGCCATTATCCAGGCGGCGCAGGAGCCGGAAACGGGGGCGGAAGCATGAAGGTGGAAGCGCCCTGCCGGCTGGGGGAGCGGTTCACCTGCGAGAAGTCTTGGTCCCGGGGGCGGTTCGTGCTGACGGGCGTGGATCTCTTCCGGTGGGAAAGCCGGGTGAGTCCGGACACGGTGCTGTGCGGGAAAAAGGACCCCTATGCAAAGCTGGAGCACACATCGTTCTTTGATCCCAAGGACGCTGTGGAGGGCGTGCGGATCTGCGTGGAGATTCCGGATGAGATGATCGTCCCGGGATTCCCACTGCGTCGCCTGGGAATGGACAGCGACGCCGTGGGCCGTCTGCGCAGCGTACTGTGGACGGCGGAGGGGTGGGCCTTCGGGATCTCCTACGGAAAGGACTACGGCGGGAGGCTGGAGCGGGTTCGAACGCAGGTGCTGGACCAGCTGCTGGAGCCGCTGCTTCCCCGCCGGGCCGTGCAGGTGGATTGGAAAACATTTTTTTAGAGAGGAAGAGGATCGGATGAAACGAACGCATTTGGATGCCGCGCTTTCCGCGGCGGTGGGGCTGCTGGCGCTGCTGATCAGCGCCCTGAACTTCTGGAACCAGGAACTTTTGTTGGGAATGCTGGTGCTGCTGCCGGGATGGATGTGGATGTCGGTGGTTCTGTTTTTTACTGGGGTGCGCTGCGGAAGGGGCAAGGTCACGAAAGAGGCGGAGACAGGCCGGGCCTGTCGGACACGTCCTGGAATTGCTCCGGACAGGACTGGCCGGGGCGGGGAAGCGTGCCGGGTGTGCGGATGCACCCTGTTTACCCGGGTCGGCGGCGTCTTTGTGTGCGCCTGCTGCGGCGCCGTAAGAGCGGCGGGGGACGGCGATGAAACAATCCAGATGTGAACGGTGTATCTATCGCAGCGCGCCGGGCATGCCCTACCGGTGCAATTACGCTGCAATTACCGGTCATACCCGCAAGGCGGTGCCGCCGGGAAGGTGCCGGAAGTTCCGGGAGGGGGAGCGGATTGATCCGGACAAACGAGAGTCCCGGAGCACCCCGGACAAAAAGCGAGAGGCGTGTGCCCCGGAACAGAAGGCGCGGAATGGGATGCCCCGCAGGCAGCAGCGCACGCCCGGACCAAAACCCAAGTATGACTGGGAAGAGGCCCGGCGGCTCTACGGCCAGGGGGCCAACGACGGACAGATCGGCCGGGCGCTGGGGTGCAGACCGCAGCTGGTGTGTGCCTGGAGGCGGCGCTGGGGGCTGCCGGCCAACAGTATGGTGGGCAGCCATGGTACAAGGACGGATTGCAAAAAGGAGGCTGATTCATGAGACGGCTTACCCATCGGGACAAAGAAGGTCGTGCCTGCTGGCGTGCGGAGCTGCTTGCCGATGACACCGGCGAAGCAGGGGCGCTGATTCTTGAGACTGTGGCGGATTATGAGGACCGGCTGGAGAAAATCGACTCCATTCGCACCGGGCGGCATCCCAAGGCCGTGGTTGCGGCGGCACCGGACGGGAGTATTACGGAATACCCGTCAGTCAAAGATGCCGCGCGGGCCGTGGGGGTACATCCTGGCCAGATATCCGTGGCATGTATCAACGGAAAACCGCTAAAGGGATATATCTGGGACTACGGAGGAAGCGGCCATGATTGAACTTGGGCAGCGTGTTGTCCGGAGTCCGGCTTTTTCCGGTCCTGGCAGTCCGGGGCAGGGGGACCGGAATGAGCGGGAGGGAACGGTTGTGTACATCCACCCCAGGAGGTGGTTTTACATTGTGGCGTTTGCATTGCCCGGCGGAACCGTGCGGGAGGCATTCCGCTTTCAAGGAGGGGATGTATAACGGCAGACTGGAATTTCCGCAGCATGGAAGAAATGCTGGAGCTTACAGGAGGGTGATGGGGTGAATCTGCGGGACATGAGTGCATACATACCGCAATTTTTGAAGATCCGGACCAAAAGCGGAGCGCTGGCACCCCTGCGGCCCAAGCCCGCCCAGCAGATGCTGCTGGACATCATCCGGCGGGAACGGGCGGCGGGCAGGCCGCCCCGGATCCTGATTCTGAAGGCCCGCCAGCTGGGACTGTCCACCATCACGGAGGGCGTGATGTTCCACGACAGCGTGACGGGGAAGCTGGTACAGACGCTGATCGTGGCCCACCGGGACGACTCCACCACCAAGCTTTTCCGGATGAACAAGCTCTTTTACGACTGTCTGCCCCGGAAGCTCCAGCCCATGTGCAAGCATTCCAACGCCAAGGAGCTGGTTTTTGAGAATCCAACCCGGAATCCGGACGAAAAGCGGAAGCGGCCGGGTCTTATGTCCTCGATCCGCTGCGTGACCGCCAACGACGGCATGGGCCGCAGCGAGACGCTCAACAATGTTCATCTCTCGGAGTTTGCCTTCTGGAAGGGAAACAAAAATGAGATTCTGGACGGCGTGATGCAGTCCGTTCCGGCGGATGTGAACACCCTGGTGGTGATCGAGTCCACCGCCAACGGATACAACGAGTTCAAGGACTTATGGGACGGTGCCGTAGCCGGTACCAATGGCTGGGTGCCGCTGTTTATTGCCTGGTTCCATGAAGCGGAATACCGGATGGAGGTGCCGGAGGGGACGGTTTGGGAGGAAGACGAGCGTGCCCTCATGGAGGCCTATCACCTGGAGCCGGAGCAGATGGCCTGGCGGCGGTGGTGCATTCGGGTAAACTGCCACGGGGACAAGCGAAAGTTCCAGCAGGAATATCCCTCTACCCCGGAAGAGGCCTTTCTCTTCTCCGGCACGCCGTTTTTCGATAACGAGCAGATCCTGCTGCATCTGGCCGCGGCGCCGGAACCGGAGGATGTGGGCCTGTTCTCCTATCCGGAGCCGGAGGCGGGAGAGGCCCCGGCGGAGTGGACATGGAGCAGTGACCGGCGCACCGGCTTTATCCGCGTCTATACGCCGCCGGAACCCGGCGTTCCCTATGTCATCGGCGGCGATACGGCAGGAGAGGGCAGCGACAAATTCACCGCCTGGGTGGTGGACAACCGCACCGGGATCCAGGCGGCGGAGCTGGAATTTACCTTTTCGGAGCTGCTTTATGCCCGGCAGCTTTATTGCCTGGGAATGTGGTACAACAAGGCGCTCATTGCCGTGGAGACCAACTTCTCCACCTATCCGGAGCGCAAGCTGGAAGAATGGGACTATCCCTGCCTCTATGTGCGGGAGCGCTTTGACACCTACACCCGAAAAACGGTGAAGGCCTTCGGCTTCCAGACTACGCCCCGGACCCGGCCTGTGATTCTGGCAGGACTTCACGCAGTGATGGAGGAGACGGCAGACGCCGTGGTGAGCCGGGACACGCTGCGTCAAATGCTGCATTTCGTCTATGACGAGCAGCACAAGCCTCAGGCCGAGGAGGGGGAACATGACGATTTGGTCATGGCGGCGGCCATCTGCCACTTTGCCAGAACCCAGCAGCGTGTGACCCTGGAACAGGACGCCGGTGCAGACACTTCCCACTGGACGGAGGATATGTGGGAGGACTACCGGGCAGCAGATGAAGCCGGCAGGCGGAGGCTGATGGAGCTGTGGTCACATGGAAGATAAAAAGAAAAGGCCCGGAGGGCCTTCAAAAATAAGGAGGAACAGAGAATGAAACAGTACATTGGAACCAAGCTCATTGAGGCGGCGCCCGCGCTGCGGTACAGAGATGGGAAGGAGACCATGGTGGTGGAACTGGGCCGGAATAAAACGGCGGCGGAGGCGGCATTTATCGGCCGTGCGGAGATGTGCGACATGGGATATCGGGTGCGCTACCCGGATGGATACGAGAGCTGGAGTCCCCAGAATGTATTTGAAGCGGCTTATCTGCCGCTGACCGTCAATCCGGAGCTGCGGACAGCTGCCCCCAGCATCAGCCGGGAGATGGTGGAGGACTTCATCCGGAAAACAGAGGTTGTCACCATGGGCGGAAAGACAACCGTGGTACGGGCGGTACTGCGCAATGGCTTTGAAATTGTAGAGTCCAGCGCCTGCGTCAGCGCCGAGAACTATGACGAGCAGCTGGGCGCAGAGATCTGCATGGAGAAGATCCGGGACAAGGTATGGATGCTGCTGGGCTTTTTGCTCCAGACAGCAGTCCACGGCGTGAAGTGAGGTGGGAGAAGATGAAAAAGGCAATGCTGTCCCAGCCTATGGCGGGAAAGACAGAAGCGGAAATCGCAGCTGCCCGGCAGCGGGCGGTGCAGGCCCTGGAGGCCCAGGGCTATGAGGTAGTCAATACACTGTTTACGGACGAGTGGTACAGCCGGGAGAGCATGGAGGCACGGGGCGTGGTACAGATTCCGCTGTGCTTTTTGGCAAAGTCCCTGGAGAACATGTCCTTGTGTCATGCGGCCTACTTCTGCAAAGGGTGGGAGAAGGCCAGGGGCTGCCGCATCGAGCATGAGGCGGCGGTGGCCTATGGATTGACGATCTTGTACGAGGAGTAAATGCGCGGCCGCCGGGCCGCGCCGGGGGCCATGGGATGGCCTCCGGCGGAGCCCGGCGGGAAGTTGCTGAATGTATTATGAATAGCTGACTAATCGGGCGGTACCGACAGACACGGTTTGAAAACTCAAATAGTTTATTTTGTCTTCAAAACACTTGGATACTTTGAAGGAAATGTCCTGCGCATAGTGGTTACCATAGATATCTAGACATTCTATCGTAAACTGTACAGTGCTCTCGGCATTAGCTGAGAGAAAATATTTATCGCTTGGGAGAAAAATGTAATGGGCTGTATAGCCGTTTTGCAGATTGAATAGATCTACGCAATGATCGTTGAAAAAAAGCTTCGCCTGGAGTGCTGGACCAAGACCGCAATTGCAGAGATCTATGAAATTACATTTTGGGGAGCAATCTAACTCGGACCAATCATCACCATTTTCATCGGCCTCTTGTAATTTACCATTGAGATCAATAAGGAAAAAATTTAAAGAGTTTTTCCAAGCATATTTAGTTGAGACATAACGGATGCGGCAGTCAAATACCGGAATCACAGAGAGTCTGCGATTTTCCTCGTTTTCCTCATGTTGGCGTTTGGACTCATCGATGCTGTGGCGGTAAGCCGCAATGGCAGGCAGACAGCCGATGGCACCGCCCAGGTAGCTGCCCCAGAAGCCTAGCCAGTTCCCGGAATCTAAATATGAATTAAATGATGCAAAGGGGAAGCTCATTCCCAGATTGACAATGAGCGCAACTATAAGGGCAGCAGCAAAATAAAAACTGATCCAGTGATCCTGGACAAATTCAGTCAATTTATGACCTTTTTTCATAGAACACCTCCAAAATGGTTTGTTCCAATATATCCCAATTCTCGACGCTTGTAAAGAAACATATGCCACATAAGAGGTTTCGTTATGATACGCACGCGCGTATCTGCGGGGCTCTTAAACGCCTAAGTTTGTGGGGAAAGAGGGAGGAACAGGAATGTTCAGGACGAAGGGGAGCGGATGATGAAACGGGGATAACGGGTAGTGCCAGAAAAGACAAGGGGCTTCGCGCGGAGGGGCGCGGGTACTTCTGCTTTTATCACGCGGGAGGGAGCGGAAACATGAAAAACAGCAAGGAAACGGAGGGACTGTACATGGTGACAAAGATCATTTCCGGGGCGGTGGTGGAACGGCGCAAGTCCCGCATCACCCGGCAGCCTGCCAAGCGGGGCGGCCGCATCCGGGGAAACAGCGGGGAGAAAAAGATCGTGGGGAACCGGGAGTATGCAAAGCTCTCCTTGGCCCGGGTGCTCAACTGCAATTTCGCGGCCGGAGATGTGTGGCTTACTGCCAAGTTTGACCCGGAGGGGCTGGAGCGTATCGGCGGGACCTTTGAGGGGGCCAAAGCCGCCGGAAAGCGCTTCATTGACCGGATCGTATACCGGCTCAGGAAACAGGGGCTTGTGACGCGGTGGGTGCTGGCGCCGTCTCAGATCGACGGCGAGACCGGGGAACTGGTGCGGCCTCACGTGCATATCATCATCAGCGGCGACGCCTTCGCCCTGCGCAATAAGCGCCTCTACCTGGGGGAGGAGCTGGTGGACGATATCTGGGGCCTGGGGTGCGTGGATGTGCAGTTCCTGCGCCATCAGCAGGACTACAAGCCCCTGGCCGACTACATCGTCAACCAGAGCCGGGGCGTGCCGGATGAGAAAAAATGGACATGCTCCCGCAACATGAAAAAGCCCGTCATCCGGCGGGAGGTCGTTGCCAGCGGCGCGCAGCTGCGTGTCCCGCCCGGGGCCCTGGAACTGCCGGGTACCCGGTATGACCCGGAAAAAGGGCAGAACTTCGTGCGCTACATACCAGCAAAATCAAAGGCGGGACGAAAAATCGGGGGACACCGGGAGCTGGCCCTGGCAGGAGAGGACGGCGATTCCGGTGGGATTTAGAAAACTGCGGGGGGTCTCCCTTCCGGAGGAACAGCAGGGCCTGATCCGGTATATCTGCCTGAACTATGACCGCGCCCCGGAGAGGACCCGGGAGAAAATTCGTCGATTGTGTGACACATGCGGAGGCGCTGCCAGCGAGGCCCTGTGGGAAGTCATGTGCACCAAGCGGAGCATTACGGCCATTGCGCAGGCCCACTATGTCAGTGAGAGCACACTCTACCGGGCCAGAAAGCACTTTTATGAGAGCTGGGACCGCAGGAGCCCGCATGGGTAAAGCGGGCTTCCAAAACGCCTGAAAAAGGGCCGAAACAGCACAGCGCCGGGGGAGATCTCCGGCGCTTTTTCCGCATGGGGAAGTTGGCGATAACGGAAGGTCATACCGTGGTAGGCTGTCAGAAGCAGGGATTATAAACGGACGGCGGCGGAAGGAGGAGAGCGGCATGGATCTGGCGGAAAGCGATGCTGTGCAGGAACTGGGAAAGAAGCTGCGGCCCCGGGAACGCCAGTTCGTACGGGAATATTTGCAGGATCTCAACGGGACGGCGGCGGCCATCCGCACCGGGTACAGCGAAAAGAGCGCCGCCAGTCAGGCCAGCCGCCTTCTGCGCAGGCCGGAAATCCGGGCATACCGGGACGCGCTGCTCCAGGAGCAGTTTGAGGCCATCGGCGTGACCAGGCACTCCCTGGCAGCGGAGGTGTGGGAGGTCTACCGGCGGTGTACGGAGAAAAAGCCGGTGCTGGAGTGGGACAGTACCCAGCGGGAATGGGTGCCCTCCGGCGTGTGGCAGTTTGACAGCAAGGGCGCCCTGCGGGCCCTGGAGATGCTCTCCAGGATGCTGCCGGGACTGGGGCAGGAGGACGGCGCGGACAGCTACGAGGATTTGCTGGGCGGTCAATGACGGGAGGAGACATGAAGAAGAACCAGGAGAAGATTCCCGGACACAAGCGCCGGAGGCTGCAGTACTGGCAGGATGTGATCCGGCAGGACGAGAATGCCTGGCAGGGCATCCGGGACCACCTGAGCGTTCAGGAGCAGCTCCTGCGGGGCACCGCGCAGATCACGGCGCCGGACGGCACCGTGGCGGACCGGCAGGCATCCTGCAGCCGGAATCTGGTGCAGGAGATGATTGAGACCGAGGTGGACTCCAACATCCCGCAGCCCAAGGTGACGGCGCTGTACCAGGAGGACGAGGACCTGGCCCGGATCATCGAGGATATGCTGCGCAATGAGCTGGACCGGCTGCCCATGGAGGTCATCAACGATCTGCAGGAGCGGGTGACGCCCACCCACGGCGCGGATTTTTTGTGGGTGGACTGGGATCAGACCATCTGTACCCATACCACCATCGGGGATGCCGCTGTGCGGGAGATCCATCCCCGGCAGCTGATTCCCCAGGCGGGCGTGTACGACATCGACGAGATGGAGCACTTCTGCCTCAAGATTCCCCGCACCTGGCAGTTCATTCAGCGCCGGTACGGCGTGGATGTCCGGGACGAGACCGAGGAGGATGAGAGCATCCGCTCGGAAGTGGACGGCTCCGTGCCGGAGGGGATCGTGACGGAATACCTGGTGTTTTACCGCAATGAGCGGGGCGGCATCGGCCGTATAGCCTGGGTGCGGGACACGCTGCTGGAGGATCTGGAGGACTGCCAGGCTCGGCGGCGGAAGATCTGCGAAGGCTGCGGCGCGGAGGGGGACGGCATGCGGTGCATCCACTGCGGCGGCACACGCTTCCGGGATGAGGTCCAGGAGTACGAAGAGCTTTACGAGGATCTGGTTCTCTTTGACGGGACCGTGCTCTCCGCCTGGGAGGAGGAACCGGACGAATCCGGCCTTCCGGTCCCGGACGAGACCGCGGAGGCGGAGATTCTGGGCGTACTGGGGGAGGAGTCATTGCCCGGCGGAATGCCGCCGGTGGTGCTGGGGCGGCCGCCGAAGCAGCGGCCCCGGCGCATCCCTTGCTACACGCCAGGAATGTATCCCATCATCATGCGCCGCAACGTATCCATGGCCGGACAGCTTTTGGGAGGCTCCGACGCCGACGCCATTGCCGGAGAGCAAAACGAGATGAGCAAGATTGCCACGAAGCTCTCTTCCAAGGTCATGAGCGGCGGCAGCTTCACCACCAAGCCCGCCGATCTCAAGTATGAGTTTTCCGATCAGGACGGCCGGACCCTGACCGTCAAAAGCCCCCAGCAGCTGGACATGATCCGCACCTACAACACCCAGGTGGATATCTCGGCGGATCTGCGGTACCGGGCGGAGATCTACGAGGAGGCCCGCAACATCATCGGCATTACGGACTCGTTCCAGGGGCGCCGGGATGCCACCGCCACCTCCGGCAAGGCCAAGCAGTTTTCCGCGGCTCAGGCGGCGGGACGGCTGGAGAGCAAGCGGATCATGAAAAATGATCTCTATCAGCGCCTGTTCGAACGCCTGTTCAAGTGGAAGCTGGCCTATGCCGATGAGCCCCGTCCCATTGTCACCTACAATGCCCAGGGCAAGCGGGAGTACAAGACCTTCAACCGCTGGGACTTCCTCCGTTTGGACGCGGACGGCAAGCCCTACTGGAACGACTGCTTTCTCTTCTCCTGTGACACCTCGGCGCCCCTGGCGGCAAACCGGGAGGCCATGTGGCAGGAGATGCGCGCCCAGCGGGCGGAGGGGGCCTTCGGAGATCCCACGGCCCTGGACAGTCTGATCCTCTACTGGTCCATGATGGAGCAGCTTCACTATCCCATGGCGGGGACCATCAAGGCGGAGCTGCAGCGCCAGAAGCAGGCCCGGGAGGAGCAGGCAGCCGAACAGGCCCAAACGGCGGCGGGCATGGCGCAGGATCTGAGCGGTATGGCGGACCAGCCGCTGTCTTGGGCGGCCGCAGCCGGTGATTCCGCAGCGGAAGGAGGCGCGGTGGTGTGAGATGTCCCGCATGCGGCACGGAGGCCGCGGTCATGGACGCATGGACGGAGAAACGGGCGGAAGGAACCGTTCGGGTGCTGGAGTTCCGGTGCCGCAACAAGCGGTGCCCGGACTATGGGCGCACCGTGGGCCGTCAGAGCGTAGACCGGCGCTGACCCATACCGGAAACGGCAGCCATGAAATCAGGACGGAAAGGAGGAGCCACCATGAAGGAAAACAAAGAGAAAACACGGGGTTACATTGGCCGCATCACCAACAGCGGCACCCAGGACGTACAGGCCCCCGGCAGCGGCAGACGTGACCGGAAGGGCAACGTCCGCATCACCGGTACGGATCTGCGTTCCGGCGGGAAGAGCGGCAAGTAAGCCGGAAAGCGAAAGGAGACAGTATGGACGAGTATCAGGAGGTATTCGGAACAGAGCAGGAGGATGCGCCGCCTCCGCCTGAAAGCGGTCTGGAGGACGCCGGCGGCGCCCCTGAAGGGGAAGAACGCGGCCGGGAAGAACCGGCCGGCGGGGCGGAGATGGAGGAAGAGGGCGCGGAAGAGCTGCCCGATGAGCCGGAGGGGACCAATGCCGGTGTGCGCCGGCAGGAAGCGCAGGCGCGCCAGGCGGCCGAACAGGCTGGACGGGATAAAATCTATGCGGATATCTTTGCTGGACAGGTAAATCCCTTTACAGGAAAACCGATTACCACAGAGGCGGAATATTGGGCATGGAAAGCGGAGCGGGACCGGCGAAACGCCGCGCAGCAGCGTCTCAAGGCGCAGCAGGAACTGGCCCGGGCGGGGCTGCCGGCAGACACGCTGCGGCAGATGGTGAGCCAGGAGGTGGAGAACCACCCGGCAGTGATGCAGGCCCGGCAGGCCACCATGGCGGCAGCCATGGAGCGGGCCAAGGCGGTCCGGGAACAGGCGGCCGGAGCCATCCGAAAGAGCATTCAGGCCATCGGGCGGGAGTTTCCGGAGATCCAAAGCCTGGAGGACATTGCCAAGATGCCCACAGCGGACCGGTTCAATGCGTTGGTGCAGAAGGGGCTCTCTTTGGAGGACGCCTTCTATCTGGCAAACCGCCGGGAGATGGACCAGCGGCGCCGGGCAGCCAGCCGGCAGGCGGCCATCAATGCCGCCCAGGGTAAGCGCCATCTCAGCGCGGGACTTACCCAGGAAGCAGGGGATGCCGTGGAGGTCCCGTCAGAGATGGCCGAGAGCTACCGGGAGATGATGCCCGGCGCCACAGATGCGGAGATTCAGAAGGCATATGCCCGGTATCTGAAAGAGATCAGCGGCAGTAAAGTGAAATGATTTTACAGAAAGGAGCCGTAAATTATGGCATTTATGATGCAGAGCATGGACGTGGGCCAGACGCCGCCCCTGGAATACCGGCAGGCGGCGGCAGAGGAGACCGTTGTCCTGGGTGAGGCCCTGGTGACCAATGCCGCCGGCCTTTTGACCAAATGCGGCGCTACGGCAAAGCCGGAATATGTGGCGGCGGGTCCCCAGGATGAGCAGGATATGGTTCCTGTGGTACGGGTGCAGGACTATCAGGTGTGGCGGACGCAGCTGAGCGCGGCGGGAGCAGATCTCAAGCCGGGCAGCAAGGTGACGCTGGACGCAGACGGGCTGCGGGTGACCGCCACCACGGAAAGCGGTGTGGCCTCCATCGTGGCCCTGGAAGGTACCGCGGAGGGTGAGAGCGTCCGCGTGCGATTCGGATAAAGGAGGATGTAAGAAATGGCGTATTGTACTGTGTCCATCGGCTCCGGCCTGGTGGACGGCCTGTATGGCAAGAGTCAGTTTCCCATTAAGAGCTATCTGGAAAAGCGGGGAGAGGCCTTTGAGGAACGCTCGATTTTGAAAAAGCTCTTCCGCATGGAGACCAGCAAGCACTGGGCGGAGCAGTATACCGGCGAGACGGCCATGGACGACTTCGAGCCGGTGGGCGAGGGCGGCAACTATCCGGAGACCGGCTTTGAGGAGGGATTCCCCAAGGCCATTGTCAATGAGACGTGGAAGAGCCAGTTCGCCATTACCCAGGAGCTGGTGGAGGATGGCCGCATCAGCACCATGAAGAAGCGGGCCAACAAGCTCATCACGTCCTATGACCGGACCCGGGAGAAGTTCGGCCGCTATCTGTATGCCGGCGGACTGTACGGCACCAGTGTGAAGGTGGGGGCCAAGACCTTTGACTGCGCCAGCGCCGATAAGCAGCCCCTGTTTTCCAAGAGTCACCCCAACAAGGTGGACAAGAAGGCGCAGTCCAACCTGTTCGACGGGGAGCTCACCGCCGACAACCTGGGCCGCCTGGAGGAGAAGATGCAGAACCTCAAGGGCGACAACGGAGAGCTTTTGAGCATTACCCCCAATACCATCTGGATCCCCAACGACGCCCAGCTCAAGCGCCAGGCCTTTGCCGCTGCCGGTTCCGACAAGGACCCCGAGAGCAGCAACAACGCCTTCAACTACCAAGTGGGGCGGTGGAACATTCTGGTGGACCCCTATCTCACCTGGGTGCTGCAGCTCATGGGCAAGACGGACAAGCCCTGGTTCCTGCTCGACGGCGCATTTCTGGAGGAGAATGACGGCGCCATCTTCCAGGACCGGGTGAAGCTCAACGTCCGCTCCGTGCTGGATGAAAACAACGACAACAACCTTTGGAAGGGCCGGGCCCGGTTCTCCGGCGGTTTTGCCGACTGGCGCTTTGTATCTGCCGGCGGCATGACCGGCGGTACCGAGCTGGCATAAGAGCAAACGCCCGGGCAGGTTCCCGGGCGTTTTTGGAAAGGAGACAGGCCATGACCTGGGGTGAGGTAAAGCTGGCCGCTTTGCAGCGGATTTTTTCCAACGACGGCGCGGCGCTCAACCGCGATGACAGCAACGAAGAGTACCTGAACGCCATGCCGGCGGTAGCCAATGAGGCGCTCTCCATCATCACCGGGGTGGGCATCCCGCTGCTCAAGAAGCTCACGGTGGAGGTCAGCGAAGCGGTCACGGAGCCGGAACAGGACGGCCAAACGCTGCGGATCCCGCTGACGGAAAACGGCGTGGCCCGGATCGACATGCGGGAAGCCGCGGCGGATTACCGGGCCCTGGAGTCTGGGGAACTCTACTGGGAGACGGCACGGGACGGCTACGGACCCGCCGGGTCCTGGAGCGTGGAAGGCTGCGATACCCTGGTGCTGCCGGTGGATGAAGCGGGGGTCTATACGGTGTATTACCGGGCGTATGTGCCGCCGCTGACGGCGTCCACGCCGGACAATCAGGAGCTGGGGGTTCCCCGGGAGGCGGCGGAGCTGATGCCGCTGTATATCGGGGCACAGCTCTATCGGGAGGACGACATTCAGATCAGCACCCAGATGCTCAATGAGTTTGAAGTGGGGCTTTCCCGGCTCCAGCAGGCGGGGGCGGAGCGTCCCGCCGGTGGCGGCGGACGCACGAAGAATACGACAAAATGGTGGAATTGACCGAAGCGCCGCCTGTGGCGGATGAAGCGAGGTCAATTCGAGGAAGCGGCGCGATTGGCGGACACGAAGTGGCCGGGAATCGCACTGCCGCAACGGTGAAACCTTTTTGTGACCGAAGCGCCGCCTGTGGCGGATGAAGCGACTGCGCCCGCAGGCGCGTTTCGGAGCGCAACCGCCCGCAGGGCGGCTCTTAGCGCGGAGATGGTCAATTCGAGGAAAGCGCCGAAGCGCTGCCAGCGGCAGAAGAAGCGAGGGGCTTTCGAGGCAGGGCCCCGGTTGGCTGGCCCGCTAGGGCCAGGGAACCGGCTGGCCCAACGGTGAGCAGGGCGGCGCGATTGGCGGACACGAAGTGGCCGGGAATCGCACTGCCGCGACGGTGAAACCTTTTTGTGACCGAAGCGCCGCCTGTGGCGGATGAAGCGACTGCGCCCGCAGGCGCGTTTCGGAGCGCAACCGCCCGCAGGGCGGCTCTTAGCGCGGAGATGGTCAATTCGAGGAAAGCGCCGAAGCGCTGCCAGCGGCAGAAGAAGCGAGGGGCTTTCGATGCAGGGCGGCACGATTAGCGGACACCGGATCAAATTGGAGAGGAGGCGTTTTGGTTGGCACAGTATTCCATTCCGGCGGCGGAGTCCCGTTACTCCGTGACCATGGAGTATTTCCGGGGAGTGGACTTGCTCAACAGCCCCTCCAACGTGGACGGCAGCCGTTCGCCGGCAGCGCCCAACATGGTGCGGGATCAGGTGGGAAAAGTGCGCAAGCGCATGGGCTATACCACCCGTACGTCCGCACCCAACGGCGGGCGCATCAACGGGGTATTTTTCCTGGGACAGGACCGCCTGATCCACGCCGGAACCGGTTTGTACAAGGTTCAGGACACGCAGTGGACGCAGCTGGCCGGAGATATGGCGGACGCACTGTCTGCGGCCTTCGTCTTTGACGGCAAACTCTATCTCCTGGATGGCGCGGTCTTCCGGGTCTACGACGGGACGGATGTGCATCCGGTGTCGCAGGACGCCTATGTGCCCACCATCATCATCTCCCGGAATCCGGACGGCGGCGGTACCAGCTACGAGGCGCTCAACCTCATCGGCACGGCCTGGAAGGAGTCCTTCCTGGGGACGGCGGACGCCACGGCGTATCAGCTGACAACTGTGGAGCTGGGACCGGAGCCGGTGACGGCCGAGGTCCTGGGGAAGGACGGGACATGGGCGGAGAAGACCGAGGGGACGGACTTTACCGTGGACCGTTCCACCGGCCTTGTCACCTTCCAAACTGCGCCGGGAGAGCCCCCGGTCAAGGGCCAGGACAATGTCCGCATCACCGCCCACAAGGCCCGGGAGGGATATGCCGACAAGATCAACCGCTGCCGCGTCTTTGCCGTCTACGGCGTGGGCGGCGCGGAGGACCGGGTATTCCTCTCCGGCAATCCCGACGAACCGGGACAGGATTGGTACTCCGGCTTTGAAGATCCCACATTCTGGCCGGATACGGCCTATACCAAAGTCAGCCGGGACGGGGGCGCCGTGGTGGGGTATGCCATCTTGGGAAACACCCTGGCCACATTCCTGCAGGGAAAGGGCATCGGCCGAAACGCCGTGATCCGCACCGGGAGCCTGGATGAAAACGGAGAGGCGCTCTTCCGGGTGACCAACACACTGTTGGGAGAGGCGCCTGTGGCGCCCCGCAGCTTCGCGTATCTGGGCAAGGAGCCGCTCTTTTTAACGGAGCGGGGCGTCTATGCCATTACTGCCGAGGAGCTGACGGGGGAGAAGTACACCCAGGAGCGCAGCTATTTTATCTCCACGGCGCTCTCCGCAATGGCCGGAAAGGAGGAAGCCGCTGCCTCGGTTTACCGGGATTTTTATGTCCTGGCCATCGGCGGGACACTGTACCTGCTCGATGGGCAGCAAAAGACCTATGAGAAGAACAATCCGTACAGCTCCTACCAGTATGAAGCCTATCACTGGCCGGACATCGGCGCCCGGATCACCTGGGTGGAAGACGGCGTGCTGTGGTTCGGGACGGCGGACGGAAAGCTCAAGGCCTTTGCCTCCAATGTAGACGATCCGGCCAGCTACAACGACGACGGCGCGGCCATCGACGCCTACTGGGAGACCAGCGACTTCGACGGAGAGGCCTTTTTCAAAAACAAGACCTTTACCTCCGTATCCGTTCGCCTGGCCGCGGCGGTGCTGACGGGCGTGAAGATCTACGCGCAGCGGCGCGGTATCTGGGGCCTGGTATTTGACGCCAAGGAGCGGGCGCGGTATTTCGACTGGAGCTATATTGACTTTGCCAAGTTCGTCTTTTCCACGGACCGGACACCCCGGACCCTCAGCGGAAAGGTGAAGATCAAGAAGGTGGACAAGACCCGGTTCCGCCTCCAGAACAGCGAGAAAAACGAGCCCTTCGGGCTGTATGCCTTCGGCGTGGAATGGAAGGAGCCGGGCAGCAATTACAAGCGGTGAGGGAGAAGGCTATGAGCGATTTGCAGAAGATCACAACGGAACAGATGGACGCCGTGGGCGTGGTGTCTGCGCCGGACGTGCTCAACGGGACCACGGCGGAGAACAAGGGCGTATTCGATAAGATGGCCCGGGAGCTGATCGTTCCGGAACACAACAAGGTGGTAGAGAAGGTCAACGGACTGAAAAAGTCGGTTCAGTACGGAAGCGAAGATGTGAAATTCCTGCGGCTCAACGCAGACCGGGTCCTGGAGGTCAGCACGGACGGAATTGTCTGGCAGGCAACCGGCTCCGGCGGTCACATCATTGTAGACGCTGCCGGCACCGTATTGCCGCAGCGCGGGCGGATGCAGTTTGCCGAAGGCACCGTGGAGGACGACGGCACCCAGACCGTCGTCCACGGAGTCAAGGGCGATACCGGCCCCCAGGGTCCCGCAGGGCCGCAGGGGCCTGCCGGGCCCCAAGGGAAGATCGGTCCGGCCATTGTGCCCAGCGTGGATGCCAACGGCGTGATGAGCTTTTCCATTCAGGAGACGGCGACGGCGCCCGCCAGCGTGTCGGTCCGCGGACCGCAGGGCCCCCAGGGGGTACAGGGGCAGCAGGGCGCGCAGGGTGTTCCGGGACCCCAGGGCATCCAAGGTCCTGCGGGAATCCAGGGACCGCCGGGAGAACAGGGGGCCCAGGGAGTCGCCGGTCCCCAGGGCCCTCAGGGCGTGGCAGGCGCCCAGGGGCCTGCCGGAGCACAGGGACCCGCCGGCGCCCCGGGCCGGGATGGCCGGAGCCTGTACATCGACGATGTGTACGATACGCTGGCTGAGCTTCGCGCCGCGTTCCCCGGCGGGAATGACAAGATGTATCAGATCCGGGCCAACAATGAGTGCTACATCTGGAGTGAATCCGGGCAGGACTGGGTCAGCGTGGGCGCGCTGCAGGGTCCGATGGGGCCCCAGGGACCCGCTGGTCCTCAAGGCGTTCAGGGGCCGCAGGTGGAGCAGGGAATCCAGGGAGCAAAAGGGGAACAGGGCATTCAGGGAGTCCAGGGCCCCCAGGGCCCGGCCGGACCGGAAGGCCCCCAGGGCGTTCCCGGCGTCTCCGGCCAGGATGGAAAGAGCGCGTATCAAAGCGCGGTAGAAGCCGGGTACACCGGAACGGAGACTGCCTTCAACGCCGCGCTCAAGGAGATGCCCACCCACGTGGAGAATAAGAGCAACCCTCACGGAGTGACGGCGGCACAGATCGGGGCGGCAGCAGCTACTGATCTGACCGCTCACACCGGGAACAGGAACAATCCCCACGGAGTGACGGCGGCGCAGGCAGGGGCCGTATGCAAAACAGGAGATTCGGCCCTTGGAACCCTGCGGTTTTCTGCGGACCCGGCCATCTATGTACGGGCAATTGAGGGGGCAGAAGCCAGTGATGCGTCTACTTATGACGGGAGCCTGTGGCTCAATTACAGACATCCAGATAAACCGGTTTATATCTGTGGACAAAATACTGCCATTCACAGCGGAAACATCGGGGCACAGTCTGTGAACTATGCAAGTAGTGCCGCTGTTGCAGCAAATTCTGACCCGGGCTCCGCTACGTTGAAGAACATCAATGCGGGCACAGCGGATATCGGAGCGGGGACCGGTTTGGCAACTGGACAGGTTTACCTGTGCTATGAGTGAGGCGAGATACCATGGGAAGAGCGATACATATCGGCGTGGGGGGCGTGAGCAGAGTGGCGAAAGCGGGTTATATCGGGGTCAACGGTGTCGCACGGAAATTTACAGGAGACTCATATGGCGTTAGGCAAATTATTCTGAAAAAAGGGACCGGAACATCCAGTATGGCCGGATATTTATATACAGATTCGGAAGGGAACAATCGTAACATTGACAACTTGTCCCTCCCTGCGGACACTATGGTTTCCATCCGCACCCCGAGTATAGTATATGTCCTTGGGAGACGGCAGCAGCATGATCTGATTTTGGACACCAATTTGACCGTTATAAGCCCAAGTGAATTTGTCACTTATGCCGGTGAGGTCAAGTGCGCCCTATATCGATTTTAAGGAGGAAAAATTCCTATGAAAATTAGATTGGCAAATGGATCCGAGCTGACCCCCGTTTCTATTACCGGCGGCCCTCGCTACGTACAGGGGCAAACCCGGGATACCCTGAATTTTATCTTCCCGGCATCGGAGAGCATGGAGGCCCTGGACACGGTGTTTTCGACGGCCAACTGTGAGACGATTACCATCCAGGAGGACAGCGGAACCGAGAACATTCACAAGGCGTACACCGTCCGGGCCGCTTTGGGCAAGGAGCCGGTGGAGGTAACGCCCGCCACGGCGGAGGCTCCGGCGGTCTATGAGGAACGCATTACCGTGTCCATGGCACAGCGCACTTATATAGAGACACAGTTGGCGATGCTCCAGGCGGCAGCTTTGGGCGCACAAAGGCAGAACTGATAGAGCGGCGGCATCAACCGCTGGGAAAGGACAAAACAATGGATGATATGACCTTGCTGGGGATCAAGGCCGCCGTGGCGGCCGGTGTGGCCGCATTGACAGCGGTGTGGGGGTGGTTTGGCTGGCTGGTGGTGGCCTGGGTGCTGCTGATGCTCTCCGACTGGCTGATCGGCAGCGCGGCAGCTGCCAAGGACGGCCGCTGGTCCAGCGCCAAAATGCGGGAGGGGGCCTGGCACAAGGGCGGCATGATCCTGGTGGTGGCCATCGCCCTGGTGGCTGACTGGCTCATCGCCACGATCATTGCCAATATCCCCGGGATCTCGCTGCCCTTTACCTACTCCGTGCTGCTGGGCCCCCTGGTGATCGTGTGGTACGTCATCGGGGAGCTGGGCAGCCTCCTGGAGCACGCGGTCAACCTGGGCGCCCCGGTGCCTGGGTGGCTCACCAAGATCCTGGAGATCAGCCAGGCAGCCATCGACACCGCCGGGGACAAGCTGGT
>CALXDJ010000032.1 GCA_944387035.1 uncultured Oscillospiraceae bacterium
TTTGGGAGCAATTAAGCAACAGAAACGAGTGAATTGCAAAAAGATGGGTAACATTCAGCAAATGGGAAAATCATCCGTGAAACAATCGCATAAAAATTATAACGATTTATAGACAGCCACGGTTCTGACCATATGCAATTGTTTAGCATCCCGTTATTGCAGATATAAAGGAGAGAAAGTAGACCCTATTTTGACATCATGCCCTGGGGTTACCCCATAAAGGCGTTGGCCGAAAACAAGAAAGGAGCAGTTTCCTGTAAAAGCACATGGAAACTGCTCCTTTTCTCAAAAAGTGTTTTGCAGCACTTGCGGGTCATTACACCACGATGTCCGCACGACTGCCTCCGGTTTTCTCCTTGGTTACGATAATCTGCTTATCTATCTTTTCTTTCAATTCCGTCACATGGGAGATAATACCTACCAGGCGCTTTCCTTCTGTAAGGCCTGTGAGGGCGCGGATGGCCTGGGCAAGGGACTCCTCATCCAGAGAGCCGAATCCCTCATCCACAAACATGGTGTCCAGCCGAATTCCTCCTGCGGCAGACTGCACTTCATCGGAGAGCCCCAAGGCCAGAGAGAGGGACGCCTTGAAGGATTCTCCGCCGGAAAGGGATTTTACACTGCGCTCGGATCCGTTGTAATGGTCAATAACATCCAATTCCAGACCACTCTGGCTGCGGTTATTGTCTGCTTCTTTTCGGCGCTTGAGTTCATATTGCCCTCCGGACATGACCAGCAGCCGGAGATTGGCTCGTTGAAGGATCCGGTCAAAGAAGGTCATTTGGATGTAGGTTTCCAGGGCAATTTTTTCCCGATCGCGCAGCCTTCCGTTTACAGTATCCGAAAGAGCCTGCATCCATTGGTGCCGTTTTTCCAGTTTTTCCAGGTCTATCGCTTTCTCACAGATATTTTTTAATGCGGTCAGGTTGGTAACCAGGCGGGTGTGGATGGTTTTCTGTGCCTCGCTTGCCTCCGTACGCTGGCGGGTCAACTCCTGGCTTTGTGTTTGCAAGGCCTCCGTGTCCACTGCCTGTGTGCTTTTCAGAAAATCTTCCTGTTCTCTGATCGCAGCATCAGCAGCGGCCAGTTCCTGCTGCCGGTCTGCTGCAGTTTTTCTGGCCTGTTCCAATGCGGCGGCAAGTGCCTGAAGTTCCTCCTGCAGTGCGGTGATTTTCTGCTGTGTGCCATCCTGATCTGGGAAGGGAAGCCGGTTACGCAGTGCCTGGATCTGTCCGGCCAGTTCTTCCTGCCGGCTGCGGGCACCTGCTAATTCTTCTTTCTGCTTCCCGGCGGTATCCTCCAATCCCCGCAGTTCCTGTTCCTTCAGAGGAATGTTCTGATTTAACTCCTGCTTTTTTCGCAGTTTGTCCCCGAGTTCCTGTTTCAGCTCGTCCATCTGTGTGAGCGTCTCCGTTGCTTCCGCCAAAGCCTGTGCGATCGCTGCCGGAGCGTCTTGGAGAGGGCAGGCTTGCAAATGAGCTGACAGTTCCCGGCGAAGGTTGTCCTCCAGATGCTCTCGCTGACCGCTCAGAATGCCCTGAGACACCTCGGTTTGCTTGATGGTTTCTTTTAATTCCGCTGCTTGCGCGTCCAACTCTGCCAGGGACGTTTCCCGACGGGCAATCTCTTGCTCCAGTTCTCCCTGGTGGGCGAGCTGGGCCTCCTTCTCCAACAGTGCCTGGTGCAGCCGGGCCAGTTCTTCTGCCACATCTGTCTGACAGACGGCAAGCTGTTCCCGGGCGGTGTTCAAAGCGGGAGAATCGATATAATCTGCCATGGCCCGGATCAACTGTTTTTTCCGCTCTTCCAGGGCGGCCCGCTGCCTTCCGGCAGCCATGCTGGCATCTTGTGTTTTCTGCTGCGCCCTCTCCCATGCGGTTTTGATCTCCTCCAGCGCCGCCTCGGTAGGGGCGTCACCGGACAGCTGGGCGGGGGAGGGGTGATGGAGGGAGCCACATACCGGGCAGGGCTGGCCTTCTGCCAGCGACTGCGCCAACAGACCGGCCTGTTCGTCTAAAAAAGCGCGGTTTTTCCGGCGGTACGTTTCCCCCAACTGCTCGGACCGCTCTCTGGCTTGTTCGTAGTCTGCCTGGGCTGCTTGCAGGGAGAGTTCCGCTTCGTCGTATTCATCCAGTTCACATAACAGGTCAGACAGGGCTTGCTGCCGCTTCTGCACCTGCTCCTGGTGATGGAGCAATTCCAGTTTTTCTCCCAAAAGCCCGGCAGAGGCCTGGAAGGTTTCCTGATTGGCCCGCAGTATTTCCCCTTCTTCTGCCAGCCGGGCGGTCAGTTCCGCCTGTTGTTGCGCCAGTTCCGCGTGTTGACGCTGCTCCGCATCGATCTTTTGAAGGCATGCCTGCCATTGCTCGATTTGGGCTTTTAAAGCGGTCAGCGCGGTTTGGCGGCTTTCGACCAGAGCCCGTTCACGCAGCAGGCGCTCCCGCTCAGCATCCACGGAAGACAGTCCATTCAGTTCCTGTTTCCATTCTTGCAGTAAGTGCTCTGATGCGATCCGCTCGTTTTCCTGCTGAATGCAGTTTTTCTCCAATTCCGAAATGCGTTCTGCCAAGGCAGTGAGGACAGATTCCTGCTTGGATAGTTCCTGATAGCGGGGCAGTTCCGCCTCCAAAGCAGCCAGTTTCTTTCCCAGGTTTTCCTGATGGGGCATGGTTTCCTGTGCTGCCTCCAGCGCTTTTTGTGCGGTCTCTGCCTGAGCGGCCAGTTCTTCCCGATCCCTGCGGGTCTGCTCCAGTTTTTCTTTGACCTTTTGGGCTTCCTGCGCCTTTCCCAACAGGGCAGAGGCTTTGTTCAGCGCGTCATCCAGCTGATCCAAAATCTCCTGACAGGATGTCTCCTCCTTTTGATCCTGATCAATCAGCCGTTGGATCAGTTCCACTGTATCCTGATACGGAAGATCACCCGCCTGAGCCTTCAGCAGTTTGGGCCTCAGCAGATCCGCCTCCTGACAGACCACGCCGCCGATGTACTGCTGTACGCTGGCCCGGGCAGACTCGCAGTCCCGCTGGAGTCTGATGGCCTCACCCTTTACTTTTTCCTGAAACACCATATAGTACCGGGTCTTGAAAATTTCCCGGAAGATTTCCTGGCGGCTTTTGGTGTCAGCCTGCAGCAGCTTGCGGAAATCACCCTGTGCAATCATGGCAATCTGAGAAAACTGACTGCGGTTGAGGCCGATAATTTCGGTGATCTCCCGGGTGACCTCCCGGGCTTTGGTGACCAGACTGCCGTCCGGAAGGAACAGTTCCGCGTCTGCCTTCTGGGTAGTTGTTCCGCCGCCTTTTTTGGCGGGACGCTCATACTCCGGATTCCGGCGGACGGTATAGGTTTTCCCGCCGTAGGAAAAAACCAATTCCACTTGTGTGGGTGTCTCCGGCTGGGCATACTTGGAGCGGAACATGGAGGGATCCCGGTCATCTCCGCTGGGCTCCCCATAGAGGGCATAGGTGATGGCGTCAAAGATGGTGGTCTTGCCCGCACCGGTGTCTCCGGTAATCAGGTAAAGCCCCTGGTCGCCCAGTTGTTCCAGATCCATGACCGTCGTTCCTGCGTAGGGGCCAAAAGCAGATACCGTCAATTTCAGCGGTCTCATTCCTCGCCCTCCTCCCAAATGCGCTCCATCCACGTCCGGGCGAAAGCGCGCTGCTCTTCGCCCATGGGCTGTCCGTTTTGCTGCTGATAAAATTCTTCCAGCAGCTCCAGAGGAGATTTGCGTTCCGCGCCTTCCGCTCCATCCAGGCGGATTTCCGCACGGGTCCGTTTGTTGTCATAGTCCAGCTTCATCAGGTAGGGATAGATGATCTGGAGTTTGCGCACGGCATCCGGAATGTCCTCCTCATCGGTGAGGGTGATGTGGACATAGTCTTCCTGATAGCCTGTTCCCTCATAGAAACCACGGAAGGCCAATTCCTCATAGGTTCCCCGCAATTCCACCAGGTCTCTCTGAGGAACCAAGGGGACCGTGCGAACAGACACAGAGCCCTTCGCTCCCAGTTCCACCACAGTCACAGACTTCTGGTGACGGGCTTCCGAGAAGGAGTATTTCAGAGGCGTACCACAGTAGCGCACCGTTGTACGGCCCACCTGCTGGGGGCCGTGGATATGGCCCAGCGCCACATAATCAAAGGGATCGAAGACAGATACATCCACATTGTCTGTGCCGCCCACGGATAGTTCCTCCGAGTCGCACCGGGCAGCGCCGGTGACAAACTGGTGGGTTACCAGTACATTTCTTCCTGTTGGGTCCACATCCATGGCTTGAATGGCCACATCCAGAGCGTCCGTATAGGTGGAGATTTCCTGCTCAGGAAAGCACCGGCGTACATGGGCCGGCTTGACAAAGGGCAAAAGATAGACCTTCACCGGCCCGTATTCATCGGTGAGCGTGACAGGCGTTACCTTGCCGTTATAGACCGGCGCCAGATGGATGCCGCTGCCCTCCATCAGGCGCCCGCCGAAGGCCATCCGCTCCGGAGAATCGTGGTTGCCGCTGATGAGAAATACCCGCAGGTTCCGCCTAGATAGGCGCACCAGAAAGTCATCCAGCAGGGCCACTGCCTCGGCGGAGGGCACCGACTTGTCATAGACATCTCCGGCAATCAGGACCCCGTCCGGGTTCTCTGCATCTATGATATGGAGGATTTCTGTGAGGATGTACTGTTGATCCTCCAGCATGGAAAACTCATTGACCCGCTTGCCCAAATGCAGGTCGGAGAGGTGAATGAATTTCATCGAAATACCTCCTAAAACAGTGTACGGAGCCAGAATTGCGAAGCTGCAATTTGTTTCATTATACTGAATCAGCAATTCTGTGACAAGGGCTGAAGACATCCTGCTGAACAATCAGATGTTCCGGTTGGCCCGGTTTTCAAACTGGCGTTTATAACAATGCTTCCGATTTCAGAAGAGATCTTCCTTGCCTGCTGGATGTTCGAAACGAATCCACCTTCCCAAGGGAATTTCAGGAAGAGTGCCGTACCAAAGTTTAGGAAAAGAGTCTGGTGCGGAAAAAGGCAGGGAGTCTGATTTTAAAGCGTCTGCGGGACTGCCGCCTGCATTGCGTTTCTGAACCCTCCGCCGGGGCAGATGAAGGGTGGGGAAGGCATCATATACATTTGCAGCAAATCCCTGAGCGGATTCCCCAAAACAGGGTTGCATTTTAGGGAAACACGCAGAGGCTTCCGTACGGCGCTTAAAAGGGTGCTTGGGTGAAAGAACGCACCGTGCTCCTTTACAATATAAACGAGAGGACGCCCTTTTGCAAAAAGGCGTCCTCTCGTAATTCCTCCGCACACACTTGAGCTGACTGAAAAGTTCCGGACATGCCGGAGGAAAACACAGATACAAAAGTTGTTTCCGCGCTCAGAGCTGGTTCAAAAGACTGAAAATATTGGATGGGTGTGATTTGCGAGGCGGAAGCATAATTACCCGCCTTTTGGAGGTCGTAAAAATGCTTAGCGGAGATCGTTCCGGAGCGTATGTACATTCCTGACTGCCAATCCCTACCTGCATAGGGATGACGCCAATGGGAGGCAAGGATGCAAACCATTGGGGACTGCAATCCGCCGCTGCATCGGTGAAGATCTGATAGGGGGCCATCGCAAGTTACTCCTTTTTCCCGCAGGCAGCGCAGCTGCCGCATCCTTTCCAAAGCTCCTCCGCCGTGGCCTTCCAGCTTTCTGCATAGGGTGTCGTTTTCTCGCAGAGATGATCCACGCTCTCCGGACTTTGATAGTCGGTGCTCACGGCTCCGGCCGTTTTCACCATGGTCCGCAGCGCCTCGGGATTTTCCAGCATAGGACAGGGCCGCAGCATATTCTCGTTGAAGGGCTGATTGTCGTGGTACGCCATGAAGAGCGGGCTCTTGAGGGCATCCAGCAGACTGGTGTCGTGGATGTTGCAGTTGGAGTAGTGGATGAATACACAGGGCTCCACATCGCCCTTGGCGTTGATGTGCAGGTAGTTCCGGCCGCCGGCGATGCAGCCGCCCACATATTCTGCATCGTTCTGGAAATCCATGGAGAAGATGGCCTTGCTCTGACGGAATTCCCGGATCCGGTGGTACACCGCCTTCCGCTGCTCCGGGGTAGGCAGCAGCTGGGTGGCTGCGTCGTTGCCCACGGGCATGTAGTGGAAAAACCAGACGAACAGGGCGCCGCTGTCGATGATGTAGTCAAAGAATGCCTCGCTGGTAATATCCGCATAGTTCTGACTGGTATAGCAGGTGGAGATGCCAAAGGGGAGATGATGTTTTTCCAACAGAGCCATAGCTTTCTGCACTTTCCGATACGCGCCTTTGCCACGGCGGGAATCATTGGCCTCCGCAAAGCCCTCCAGAGAAATGGCGGGGACAAAATTCTTCACCCGCAGCATTTCCTGGCAGAAAGCTTCGTCGATGAGGGTGCCGTTGGTGAAGGAGAGGAACTCGCAGTCCGGGTGCATCTCGCAGAGCTTAATGAGATCTGACTTCCGCACCATTGGTTCGCCGCCGGTGTAGATATACATGTAGGTCCCCAGTTCCTTGCCTTGGCGGATGATGGAGTCAATGGTTTCCAGGCTGAGATTGAGCTGGTTTCCATACTCAGCCGCCCAGCAGCCGGTGCAGTGCATATTGCAGGCGGAGGTGGGGGCCAGCAAAATGGCCCAGGGGACATTGCAATTCTCCCGGGTTTTGACTTCCTCCTGGGTGGCGCTGCCCTTGAGGCTGGCGTTAAACAGGAAGTTCTGGAAAAAGGCGCGGCGTACGCCGGGATCCAGCTCGTAGATCCGCAGGATCAATTGATACCAGTTGTTCTTTTCTTCAATGGCCTGGCGGATGGCATCCCGCTGGCTCTGATACCACCCCTCCGGGGTAAACCGGTCCACCAGGGACATGAGCTTTGGGATGTTTTCTTCCGGGTTCCCTTCAATATACTTCAACGCCTGATTGATGGCAAAGTTCTGCATATTGTCTTTCACGTTCATGTGGTTCATCCTTTCGCTGCCTGATTCCGGCTGGTTAAGGCACATTATAGGGAATCACCACAAAAAGTCACGGGACATACTGCACCGCCAGTCAAAAATTACGACAGCCCATAGCCGCCGTTACTTTTTGGGACAGTGAGCATCAATTGTCCCTTGTTCCCGCACTTGCGCGGCACTAAGCTTTTTTATCTCTATCGTATATAGCCAATGGGGAAGGAGACCCATCTATGGAAAACAGTATATCCCGTATTTTAATTGAGACTACCGTCCGGCAAACCTTGAAGGGGTTGAAAGAAGACCCCAAGCGGAGTATCCGGAATTTAGTGGATATGGCACTGCATTTTTCGGAAGGCCGATTTCAGAGCCGTTTTTTTCAGACGGCCCGCACCATGTTGGAGCATGAGGAAAGTGCGTACTATGCACTGATTGAGGATGCCGTCAACCACATCGAGACAGAGCACCTGGTAAAATTCGGCATGAACCTGGGCTACAACAGCTGCACCTGGGGGGCCCAGCGCATTCGCACGAATGAAAACCGACTGGGCTTCCATATTCCCTGGACAGTGCTCTTTCAAATAGACGATCCCCAGTACTCCACATACCTTCCCCAGTATGACCTCGCCATCCGAGAGGGGGAGCAGCTTGGAATTTATAGTTGGATCCTCCTGGCTCACTGGGACCCACTGGAGCTGTTCCCGCTGATTGAGCGCCACCCGGACAGCGCGTTTTTCCTCTTCTGCCGGCCGGAAGATATAACCCCTGCGATTGTGGATGAGATCGCTTCCCTCAAGCACCTCATGCCAGTGGTTCGGTGGGACGATGGGGCGGATGAGGCCTGTATCATGCTGAGAAACGCCCAGCTGCCCTATTCGGTCTATTACCCCTACTCACAAAAAGACCTGCCATTCATTCTGGATGGAGATCTATTCTGTGAGACACAGCAGCTGCATCCGCTGTTCACCGTACTGGCGGCCAAGCCGGACTGCCCGGCAGACATTCAGCCTCGGGTCCATCGGGCGGCTATACAAGTGAGAACGGGGCAATCCTATCAGACAGTCCCTTGGGAGCTCTCCTGCGACACCCAAAACCTGAATGAGATTATCTCGGATGACGCCTGTTGTGTATTTTTTGACGGGAGAGGGCAGCTGTTTGCCCTGGATCATCCTGACTGTGCATCCTTGGGTGATTTGTTCCGGGAGGGACTGATGCCCCTCCTTCAGCGGGCCTATCCCAAGTCTGCGCCGGCATCTTCTCAATAAAAGAAAAGAGCGCGCATCGCATATCTATGCGATGCGCGCTCTTTGGTGTGGAGCGGCCTCATTGCTTTTGAATGCGCGCCCCTGTGGAACGCTATCCGAAACAGGTCATCGTCAGAGTTCCGACTGTCATAAGGCAAAGGCCGATTCCGGCCTTTCTGCTCAGTCTTTCTCCAAATACAAAATAGGAAAAGGCAAATGTGAGAAGAATGCTCATTTTATCAATCGGAACAACGATGCTTACCACTCCGTTTTGAATGGCGTAGTAATAGCACAGCCACGAAGCACCTGTTGCAATACCGGAAAAGAACAAAAAAATCAATTCCCGCTTATCCAGATGCCGGAGCTGTGATTGCTTGCCCTTCATAAAGACAATGACCCATGCCATAATCAAAATGACAACCGTCCGGATTGCCGTCCCAAGATTGGATTCCACTCCGGTTATGCCGACCTTTCCCAGAATGGATGTCAGTGCAGCAAACACTGCTGAGCCGATTGCATAGAAAATATATGTGCGATCTGTGATTTCACTGCTGTTGTTCTTCTTTTCCACCATTAAAATGATCCCGGCACCGAGCATGAACGTGCTGAGCAGTTTTACGAAAAGATGTTCTGTCTCCCCAAAGCAAATGATTGCCAGCAGGACTGAGAGGATGGTGCTGGATTTGTCAATGGGAACGATCTTGTTGACATCTCCGATCGACAGCGCCTTAAAATAACACATCCACGAAGCGCCCGTTGCAGCCCCGGACAGAATCAAAAACAGCAGCGAACTTGAATTGATCTGTGTGATGGTTTTGGCAGAGCCTGCCACAAACACCATCAGCCAGGAAAATGCCAGCACCACAACGGTCCGTATGGCGGTGGCAATATCGGAGTCCGTCTTTTTGATTCCGCATTTGGCGAGAATGGCAGTTAATCCCGCAAAAACGGATGATAAAATTGCTGCCGCCAACCACATTCCCGTTTCCTCCAATGATACGATTGATGTCCGCCGAGAGGGCTGCGGCGGCATTCATAATTTGCCTGGATGTTCAGGCATCCCCGCTGAGTGTTTCCGCTCCATGCGCATGTTTTGGGGTCTGCCGCTCATAGCGGCCTGTTACAATCACACTGTGATAATGGAAACTTGCACTGGGGGCTTTCACATAAATCGTTTCCTGTGTCACCGCTATTTGGCCGGTGGCCAGTTGTGTGCGCTGGTTGATTCCCGCATCAGGAAGGCCCTTGTTCCGCCTGAGACATCTCCTGAAAGATAGCATGTGCGCACTTTTCTGTCAGCGTTTTGAGCTTGTTCACAAACTGTTCCGGCGGCATGCATTCTTTGCTCAGCAGCCAGCGCTCCATGGCGCAGATCATCGCATCGCTCAAAAAATCCAGAGTAAATTCGTCTGGTTGTTCCTCGCCGAACAAGGTGGAAATACGCTCCGCGATAAGCGGCCGAATATACTCCCGGAAGTGATCGCTGAAGGAGTTTTGTCCTTTGATTTGCAGGGCTTTGCGGTAAAACGAGTGGTTCTGGTAAAAATACCGGCAGGTTTTTTCGATAAAAGCCCAGTGTTCTGCGTATCCGGCACTGAGATTTTCGTGTTTCAGAAGTTCGATGAATTCTGTATCAAAGATCCAATTTACAAGGTCATATTTATCCTTGAAATGATAGTAAAAGCTCTTTCGGTTCATGTTGCAGCGCTCGCAGATCTGCGCCACATTGATCTTATCAAAGAGCTGCTCTGCCATCAGTTCTTTCAAAGAAGTTGCCAATGCCCGCTTTGTAATATTGGAATCTGCCATACACAGCCTCCTTTCATCACGTCTGCAAATGTTCCGCCAAAATCAGGACCCCCATGAAAAGCAATACGATTCCTCCCACTGCCTCGGCCCTAGCTTTATATTTGGCTCCCAAATGATTGTCGATTTTTACACCAGCCATAGAAAAGACAAACGTTGTCAGTCCAATCATAAGAACAGCCGGAAGAATATCCGCCTTTAAAAAGGCAAAGGATACGCCCACAGCCAATGCGTCGATACTGTCGGCCACAGCCAGAGGGAACATGACGCGCGGAGCGAAAGATGCGTCCATTTTCCTGACAGGCTCCCGGGATTCCCGGAGCATATGAATTCCGATTGCCGCCAACAGGACAAAGGAGACCCAGTGATCCAGGCTTTCGATCGCGGAGCGGAACCCGCTGCCCAAGACATAACCCAGCAGGGGCATGATCGCCTGTGAGCCACCAAACCAAAGTCCCGCAGAGAGAAGGTGTTTTGGCTCCGCGTGTTCCACGGAAAGACCTTTGCAGATCGCAATGGCAAAGGCATCCATGGAAACGCCAATTGAAATGGCCATGAGTTCTCCGATTCCCATATTTTTTACCTCCCAAAGAACAAAAAATGGAGTTGGCAGGTAAAAAAAGAGACCTACCTGCCCAAACAGGTAAGTCTCGTCATTTAAGATAATACCAGGAACGTTCCAGGATGTTGGTATCACCACACCAAAGTGCTGACTACTCCCTTACATAGCAGCAAGTATATCACATTGCTGGAAGATTCTCAACACAATTTCAGCATTCATCTTTGGACAAATCCGTTTGTTTGTCCCGATTTTTTCTGTGCACCTCTTATGGCGATCAGCCGGTTCCATTGACGGGATTCAGATGGATCATAATATGCTTTACATCCGGGAAGGTATGTTCCACTTCATCGTGGACATGCTTTGCCACCTTGTGAGCATCCCGCAGGGACGTTTCCCCATCCACCTGAATCTCCAGGTCAATATAGACCTTGTTGCCGAACATCCTGGAACGGAGCGAATCCACACGGACCACGCCCTCCTGCGCAGCGATGTATTGTTCCATTTGCACCTCATAACCTTTGCCGCAGGAGGTGTCCAGCAGTTTGACCACGGCGTCCTTCAAAATATCGTAAGAAGCCTTGACAATGAATAGGCAGATTACCACGCTGGCCACGGAGTCCATTACGGGAAAACCCAGCATGGCCCGGCAAATGACCAAGTGTCATCGCCTGTTCAGTTTGTACTGTTGAACTCACATTCCCAACGGAATGTAATGCAGTGCAAAAAGTGCCTTACCTTTACAGCGGAAGCGGTGTTTTATCAAGAATTCTTTCCTGAGAATTTTGGGACAAACGGCGGGGGTTGTCCCAAAATGTAACACTGACAGTGGAAATGAGAAAAAGTGTAACGCAAGCAGTGCTTTGCCCAGTGAAATGAGCTGATTTTATGATTACAATATTTCTTACGTCGGTTTCTCCTTTGGGCTGCCGGCTATCTGGGTGCTGGCGGCCGTCATGCTGGGCGGGATTCCGGGAACGCTGTTGTGTGTTCCGCTGGCCGCAGCCTTGTATCGGCATGTTAAGGAAGCTGTCAATTGCCCACAGACAGGGGAGTGTATCAAGGTATGAAAAATGAACATCAAAGTCCAAGAACAAGCATCCCTTTGACTAGTTGTCCATCTCATCTGATCCGTCATGTGGACAAACGCCTGATGTCCTACAACATTGAGATGACGGAGGTGACCGGCGGGACTTTCTGGAAGACCTATACCGAAGAACAGATTGCCGGTACAGCGGAGTTTCCCGCAGTCACATCGTTCGCCGATGTGACTGTCATGCCGGAACTGATGGAGTATTATCCCCCCATCGATCTGTATAACAAGCGGCTGCGGGAGCTTACCAAAGCGCTGGGTCCTGCCTGGATCCGCGTATCCGGCACATGGGCCACAAAAACCTATTACGACTTTGAAGGAGTGACCGGCGGAAGGGTGCCCGACGGTTACAGCAGTGTCCTGACCGGTGAACAGTGGATCGGGGTCTTGGACTTTGCGGCCTATGTCGGCGCCAAGCTGCTGGTTTCGGTCAGCAACTGTGCCGGTGACCATCCCAATGGGGGACCCTTGGATCTGACCCAGGCAAAGAAGATCTTTGATTTCAGCCATCAGCATGGCAGGGACATTGATGCCGTGGAATTTATGAATGAGCCCAATATGCTGGAATTATCCGGTGCTCCCCAGGGCTATACCGCCGCGGACTATGCCCGGGACCAGGACATTCTATACCGGTGGGTTCGGGCCAATTACCCCAACTGTCTCCTGGTCGGGCCCTGCACCACCGGAGATCCTGCTGCCGCAGGTGCAAAGAGCAAAGGGTTCGGGGCCGGAATTGCCAGTATGACCAAGACCTGCACCACAGAAGCATTGCTGACAGGTACGCAAATTCCTCTGGATGTGTTCAGCTATCACTATTACAATGGCGTCTCTGAAAGAATTGCCGGGGTCATGCCGGCCGCCCATTGGCCCGGACATCTGGCCCACAGCGACGAATATCTGGCTGTGGCTCCGGACTGCGCCAGCGCCCATGCCGCGCTCAGGGACAAATTCGTCCCCGGCGGGCAGATGTGGGTTACGGAATCCGGCGACGCCGGCGGAGGCGGAGATACTTGGGCCTCCACGTATCTGGATGTTCTGCGCACGCTCAACGAACTGGGCAGCTATGGCACCATCACCGACGGGATCATCTTCCATAACACATTGGCTTCCTCCGACTACGGTTTTCTGGAACACGGCACCTTTTTGCCCCGTCCCAATTACTTTGCCGTTCTGCTCTGGAACCGGCTGATGGGGACTGCCGTATATGACTGTGGGCACCTCAATCGGGAAAACGCGCATGTTTACTGTCACTCCCGGAGAGACGGGACCTGCGGGGTCGTATACTTGATCATCAACAATTCCCTCACGGACACCATTTCCGTGACGATTCCCAAAGATGCCCTGCGCTACACTCTGCATGCCCAAACGATGCGCGCTTCTACGATGCTGCTGAACGGAAAGGAATTAACCATTTCGGACATTTGCGGGCTCCCTGAACTTGCGCCGGAGTCACAACCCCAGGGAGCAGTTTTGCTTGCACCAGGCAGCTGTACGTTTCTTGTTTTGTAAAATTGATACGGTGCGGCCAAAATCGTGGGTGTAAATCGTGGTATTCCATTGGAAGCGATGGCCCGCAGAGTGGGAACCACCGTCTGGGTCTGCTGCGTCCATGCAGCAATCCCAGACGGTGGCTGTACGTGATAGCGGGGAGGAGATAGAACTAAAAACGATCATTCGGGCAGTTCCAATTCTTCTACCCAAGCGGCTATGTCCTCTTGAGATGCGCTGCCGTCAAACCGCTGCCCTGGCAGCCAGCTGGCATCAGGAGCAAGGGGGTAAAGGAGGTCGGCACTGGAACGGATGCCGCTGGAGCCGGAGGTGCAGAAGGGCACGATGGTGGCGTCTTCGAAGGTATAGCTTTCCAGAAAGGTGTACATCACCTTGGGTGCCTGCCCCCACCAGATGGGGTAGCCCAAGAACACCGCATCATAGTTCTCCGGATGTTCCAGTGTTCCGGTTATGGCGGGCCGTGCATCGGGGTCATTTTGCTCCCGGTTGGCCCGGCAGTTGTCGTCGCTGTAATGAAGATCGTCGTCTGTGTAGGGTTCCTCCGGGACGATCTCATAGAGGTCGGCGTTCAGAACGGTTTGGATGTGCCGGGCGATATGCTCGGTATTGGCGGTGGCGGAAAAGTAGGCTACCAATACACGGGGTTCCGCAGCTGCGGCCGGCTCCTGTTCGTCCGGCGTGGAGGAGGTTCCGTTTTCGGACAGAGGTTCCTCCTGGTCAGACGGGGAGGGACCGGGGGCACTTTGGTCCGCCACCCAACTGCATGCTGTCAGGGCGCAGAATAGGGTTAAAGCAGTCAGAGAAGCAAGGATTCGTTTCATCCCTTTTTCCCTCCTTGTGTCTTTCGGATCTCATGGCGCAGATAATCCAGCCGCTGAAGCTGGCGCTCCTTGAAATGAATCTCTTCCAGGGCAGCGCTGCGCTTTCTCTCCAGCATGCTGAGCCGCTGGGCTGCCGTATGATCTCCTTCCAGCAGAAGGCGCAGATAGGTCTCCACTTCCTCCGCAGTAAATCCAATGTCGTGGAGGGTCATGATGATACTCAGCCGCTCCAGGTCGGCATCGTCATATTGCCAATCGCTCATCACGTTTTTCACCGCGCCGCACAGCCCCCAACGCTGGTATTCCTGCAGAATGTGCATGGGGATGTGATAGCGCTTGCTTGCCTCCTGCATGGTCATGCCAAAGCCTCCAAATAAAAAATGTGGGCGTCCGTTCCCGGATGCCCACATTCTAAGATGGTTCTTTCACAATGTCTAATGCTTGTTTTCTTTCTCTTGATATGCCTGTTGGACATTTTTGATGTGCTGATGGAAGGCCTCCACGGCTGGAGTCAGGACCTGATCCTTTTTCCAGACCAGCACCGTTCCTGTCTCCATGGCTGGAGAAAGGGGCAGGAACCGAAGGTCATCAAAGGCCAGGTTCAGGTCAAAGCCCAGCGCCGCTCCCACGCTGCAGCGCACCATATTGGCGGCATTGAGGATCAGGTTGAAGGTTGCGGAGATCTGCAGGCGGTCCCAACGGTCTCCAAACCAACTGGCCAGCTCCTGCTGTACGCCTTCCCGTCCGCTGACCAGGAGGGGGAGCGATTCTAAGTCCTGCGGTGTGACTGCGTCCAGTTCAGCCAGGGGGGAGTCCGTCCGCACCAGCACGCCCCAGCGGTCTTTTTCCTGCATCCGGAAGAAGGCGTATTTGCCCACGTCCACCGGTTCCGTCAGCAGTCCCATGTCCAGAAGGCCCATATCCAGCCGCTCCTTCACATCGTCGGCATTGGCACTGAAGAGGCGGAAGGTGACTTTGGGGTAGCGCTCCCGAAAGGTGCGGATAGCCTGGGAGAGGAAGGTCATACTCCGGGTTTCTCCCGCGCCGATGGCGATCTCGCCCATCAGCTCTGTTTCCCGGACGGCAAACTCCCGGGCCGTTTTGTCCGCCAAGTCTACTAGCTCCTGCGCCCGGCGGCGCAAGAGCATCCCCTCATCGGTCAGGACAATGTGGTAGCGGCTGCGGTGAAAAAGCTGTACCCCCAGCTCCTCCTCCAGCTGCATCAGCTGCCGCGACAGGGTAGGCTGGGTCAGATGGAGCAGGGCGGCGGCCTTGGTGATGTTTTCCTCACGGGCTACCGCCAGAAAATATCTCAAAACACGAAGTTCCATGGGAATCCCTCCTTGTTTCATCCTATCATTTCTGTTTCGCTCCCGCAAGATAAAAATGCCTTCCCAGAATAGCTGCAAATAGAAAATGAGTATTTTACATTTCTGGGCACTGGATTTACAATGAAGCCAGAAGATGCGTAAGGAGGTTATTCGTATGAACGCATTGGTTGCTTATTTTTCCGCTACCGGTACTACCGCAAAGGCGGCCAAGGTTCTGGCAAACGCTGTGGGTGGAGAACTCTATGAGATCAAACCCGCCGTTCCCTACACCAGTGCCGACCTGAACTGGATGGACAAGAACTCCCGCTCCAGTGTGGAGATGAAGGACGCCCATTCCCGTCCTGCTTTGGCTGACACCGATGCTCCGGTGGCCGGACACGATGTGATCTTCCTGGGATTCCCCGTGTGGTGGTATGTGGCCCCCACCATTCTCAACACCTTCCTGGAGGCCTATGATTTCACCGGCAAGACCATCGTCCTTTTCGCCACCTCCGGCGGCAGTGGTTTGGGCAAGGCGGCTTCCGGACTGCGTGTCAGCGCCCCCGGCGCCAAGATCATGGACGGTCGGATGCTCAATGGCCGTCTGGACGAGGCGGAACTGCGGACCTGGGCAGAAGGGCTGAAGCTGTGATGTATCCCGGATCTTGAAAAAATGTGGAGTGTCCCAATGGACACTCCACATTTTTATAGCACTCTTTGCAGATACACCATGTCCACCAACGGAACCCCGCACTCATAGATCGGGTGGTCGTAGTGATCGGTGAAAAAGTTCTTGACCAGATGATGCCGACGAAAGCCGCAGGATTCATAAAATGGAATGGTGGACGGGCTGTCCCCGGTGCCAACCTGCAGCACAGTATACTGTCCTGTATAGGTTCGGACGAGGAAATCGATCAGTGCTTTTCCATAGCCTTTGCCCTGGCAGTCTGGTTGAACGGCAATGTTTTTCAGTTCCAGCACGCCGTCACCCTCGTCGGTTACCACGCATTCGGCTCTGATTCCGTCATCTTCCAGCACATACATGGTCCCGCGCTCCAGATAGCGGTCGATCATATCCTCCTGCTCGTCCGCCAGCAACAGCAACTCCAGATGCTGTTTTTTATCCTTCTCAACCTTTCTAATCTCCATGGGCGTACCTTACTGTTTCAAAAGCCGTTTCAGCGCGGCGGTGTCCAGCAGATTCACGGTCACGAATTTGCCTCCATAAAACACCGCCCAGTTGTTGAACACGCAGGGAAGAGCCTTTGCTTTTTCCAGCGTGTCCACCGGGATGAGGGTATAGGGTGCCTCCAGTTCCTGACATGTCTTGCGCACCAGTTCCACGCTTTGATGGATGTAGGGACACTGGGGACTATAGTAGATGGTCAGCTCCTGGCGTTCAATCTCCAGCCGCTTGGCGTTTTCTGCAAAGCGGGGGGTCGTCCCGTCAAAGGAGAGTGCCAGCAGCCGGTAACCATCCGGAGTGGTGTCCACCGTTTCAAACCCATACGCTTCGGCGAAGGCCTGGTCCGAGAGCCAGGCCTTTTGCTTTTCTGCTCCCAGCATGCACACGCCGGACTTCCCCTTGGCTTTGGCGTCGGCCAGGCAATACTCCATCAGCTGTCTGCCGTAGCCCTTGCCTTTGAATTCCCCGGTAACCCACAGGCAGTAGAGATAGAGATAGTTTTCGCCCGCCACCGGCACCCAGGCCGTCTCCAGAGGAGCGTACTCGATGAATACCACGCCTTTGGCGTCCAGCTTGCGGAACACATGACCTTCACGCAGCCGCTCCCTGAGCCAGGCCCGCTTGGCCTCTACGCCGGGGTGGGGTTTTTTGCTGCGAATGATGCAGCACAGGTGTTCCTGATCCAGATTTTCTTCCGTCAGATTGAGAAATTGCTCGCTCATTGCATATCACCGCTTTTCATAAATCAGATCCACAATCCCGTTCCAATGTTCCGTTTTCACCAGATGCAGCGGCAGTTCCCGAGAGAGCTCCGGAAACAGCCGTACGCCTTTGCCCAGTACGGTGGGGATAATCGACAGCCACAGCTGATCGATGCGGTTCTCTTTCAACAGCTGTCCGGCCACGGACGCACCGCCGCAGATCCAGACATTGCCTCCATGCTCCGCCTTCAGCTTGTCCGCCAGGATCGGCAGCTCCTCATTCCAGAAGGAAATGCCTTTCCGATCCGCTTCCTGCCGGTGGGTCACCACATAACAGGGGCGGCCCTCATAGGGCCAGATGTCCGGAGAGAGCTCCGTGATCAGCTGGTGATAGGTGGTCCAGCCCATAACAATGGCGTCTACCGTGTCCAAAAAGGCCGGGTAACTGCCGGGAGCGTCCGGCTCACTGCCGTCACCCGTCAGCCAACGCACACCGCCTTGTTCATCCGCAAGATACCCGTCTAGGCTTACGGCGAGATATAATACGATTTTTCCCATGACAATCCCCCTCCGTTGCCACTATTGTACCCAAGCACCCTGAAAAGAACAAGACAAAAAGAAACATGACAGACAGTTGTCCGGTTCCTGTGCTATAATACAAGAAAACAGGAAAGGCGGTCCAGCCTATGAAGATGGAGCGGCTCATCGGCATTTTGTCCATTTTGCTCCAGCAGGAGAAGGTTACCGCCCCGGCGTTGGCGGAGCAGTTCGAGGTGTCCCGCCGGACCATCCAGCGGGATATTGAATCCCTGTGCCGGGCGGGTATCCCCATCTCCACCACCCAGGGGGCAGGCGGCGGAATCTCCATCATGGAGGGATACCGGGTGGATCGTACGGTGCTCACCGATCCGGAGATGCAGGCGATCCTGGCAGGGCTGCGCAGTTTGGACAGTGTCAGCGGGAACCGGCGCTATGCCCAGCTGATGGAGAAGCTGTCCGCGGGGACAGGCGGATTGGTGCCCGGCGGGGCCCACATGCTTATTGACCTCTCCTCCTGGTACAAGACCAGCCTGCCGCCGAAGATCGAGTGCATTCAGCGGGCCATCGAGCAGCACCGTGCCATCCGCTTTACCTACTTTTCCCCCAAGGGGGAGTCGGTGCGCACCGTGGAGCCCTATTACCTGGTGTTCCACTGGTCCACGTGGTATGTGTGGGGCTGGTGCCGGAGCCGCAAGGATTTCCGCCTGTTCAAACTCAACCGCATGACGGAGCTCACTGCCGGTGAACCCTTTGCGCCCCGGTCCGCACCTTTGCCCGACCTGGAACCGGAGAGGGTCTTTCCAGTAAAATACCAGGTCACGGTCCTCTTTGATCCCGCCTGCCGCTGGCGGCTGGTGGAGGAGTATGGAGCGGACCGCTTCACGGTGGACCCGGACGGGCGGCTGCGCTTTACAGGAGGCTTCCCAGACGCCGACAGCGTGCTCAGCTGGGTGCTGACTTTTGGGGACAAGGCGGAGCTGATGGAGCCGGAGGAATTGCGGGAACAGTTGAGGGAGCTGACCGAAACACTGGCCCATCGTTACCGAAAGGGGGATCAGCATGGCCTCTCATAAGGATTTTGTGGACTATGTGGCCGAGCAGCTGCGGGAGGCGGGCGCCATCCGCAGCCGGAAAATGTTCGGCGAATACGGCCTTTATTGCGACGATGTCTTCTTTGCCGTCATCTGTGACGACCAGTTTTTCGTAAAGGTCACTCCGGCAGGTGAGGCGGCATTTCCCGACCTGCCCAAGGCTCCGCCTTACGAGGGGGCCAGGGATTACATCTGGGTGGAGGATGTGGATGACCCGGATACCATGACTTCGCTTACCCGCCTTACCTGTCTGGCGCTTCAGGAACAGCCCAAAAAACGGAGGAAATGACCATGGCCTTTGACTACAAGAAGGAGTACAAGGAATTCTATCTGCCGCCTAAGATGCCGGGCATTGTCACCGTACCTGCCATGAACTTCCTGGCCGTGCGGGGGCAGGGTGATCCCAATGAAGAGGATGGTGCCTACAAGCAGGCACTGGGGATGCTCTACGCTGTGGCTTTCACCATCAAGATGAGCAAACTGGGCAAGCATAAGCTGGAGGGCTACTTCGACTATGTGGTACCGCCGCTGGAGGGCCTGTGGTGGCAGGAGCGTGTTCACGGGATGGACTATGCCCATAAACAGGAGTTTCAATGGATCTCCCTCATCCGTCTGCCGGAGTTCGTAACGAAAGAGGTTTTCTGCTGGGCCGTCCGGGAGGCTGAGGAGAAGAAACAGCAGGACTTCTCAGCGGTGGAGTTCTTCCCCTGGGAGGAGAGGGCGTGTGTCCAGTGCATGCGCCTAGGCCCCTATGACGACGAACCCGCCACCGTGGCCGCCATGGAGGCATATGCCAAGGCGCAGGGGTACGAAGAGGACTTCGGGGAAGGCCGGTTCCACCATGAGATCTATTTGAGCGACGTGCGGCGGTGCCAGCCGGAGCGGCTGAAAACGGTCATCCGCCACCCGGTTAAGAGGGTCGAGTGAGAAAAAATATGAATGTGACCATTCGTAAAATGCACCCGGAGGAATATGGACTTCTGCGGGAATTTCTCTATCAGGCCATTTATCTCCCGGAGGGAGTCCAGCCGCCGTCCCGGTCGGTGGTGGATTTGCCGGAGCTGCAGGTGTATCTTGCGGGCTTTGGCGCGCGGCCCGGTGACCATTGCCTTGTCGCCGAGGCAGAGGGAGCAGTGATCGGCGCGGCGTGGTGCCGCATCATGGAGGACTATGGCCATATTGACGACGATACGCCCTCGCTGGCGATCTCGCTGCTGCCGGGATACCGGGGGTGGGGCATCGGGACCCGGCTGCTCGGCGGCCTCCTGCGTTTGCTGCAGGAAAACGGATATCTCCGGGCATCCCTCTCGGTTCAAAAAGAGAACCCAGCTCTGCGCCTGTATGAGCGGGAGGGATTTCGAATTTTAGCGGAAAGAGGCACGGAATATCAGATGCTGCGGGACATGACCCGGACGGTGCAACAGGAGGATACGGATATGGAACATACCATAGAGAAACAGAGAGAAGCCAAAATCCGGCAGTGGTTTTCCATGTGGCTGGACAAGCAGGACACGGGCATTGCGGACCTCTTTGCACCGGATGCCGTCTACATTGAGAGCTGGGGGCCGGAGTACCACGGCAGCGGGAAGATCAAGCTGTGGTTTGATGAGTGGAACAGCCGGGGAGAGGTACAGCGCTGGGACATCCGGCAGTATTTCCACAAGGGGGACCAGACGGTGGTGGAATGGTCTTTCCGGTGCGTCATGACGGATGACGTGATCCAGAGCTTTGAAGGCATCTCCCTTATCCGCTGGAATGAGGCGGGACGGATCTGCTTTTTGCAGGAATTCGGCTGCAACGAAACCCGATATGATCCCTATGCCCAGGGGAAAATCCCGGTGTTTTGGGAAGAGCAGGCACTGTGGTTTTAGGGGAGGGGAACAGCGTGAAAGGCTTTACCCGCGCGGAAACCCGCTTTTCCCTGTGCGGCCTGAACTGTGCCTTGTGTTCCATGCACCTGGGCGGCTACTGTCCCGGCTGCGGCGGCGGAGCCGGGAACCAGAGCTGTGCCCTGGCTCAGTGTTCCTTGGAGCACGGCGGCGTTCCGTTTTGCTGGGAGTGCCCGGAGTATCCATGCCCCCGCTACGAGGGTTTTGACGAGGGAGATTCCTTTGTCCCGCATCGGAACCGGCAGCAGGATATTGCCCGGGTTCGGGAACTGGGACTGGAGGCCCACCTTGCCCGATTGGGGGAAAAGCAGGCAATTTTAGATGAGCTTCTGGCCCATTACAACGATGGCCGCCGCAAGACCCTTTTCAACACGGCAGTTTATCTCTTGCCTCTGGAGGAGCTGCGCTCTGTGATGGATTCCCTGAACAACTGGCCGGAGCTGGGTGAGCCGGCAGGCAAGAAGCGGGCCCTTGCCGCCGCACAACTGCTTCAGGCGGCGGCAGACCGTCAGGGCATCAGTCTGAAGCTGAACAAAAAACCGAAGAAGGGATGATCGCATGGCGACTTCCAAGGTGACAGCCTATTTCCGCTGCCCGGTGGAGCGGGTATGGCGTACCGTGACGGACCTTGCCCATACCGCCTGGCGCAGCGATCTCAAACGGGTGGAGGTCCTGGACGAAACCCATTTTGTGGAGCACAGCAAAAGCGGCTATGCCATAAAGTTTATTGTCACAGCCTGTGAGCCGTTTGGCCTTTGGGCCTTTACGATGGAGAACGGTAATCTGTCCGGCTCCTGGAAGGGCGTCTTCGAGGCAGTGGCAGACGGCGGCACCCGGCTTCATTGCACCGAGACGGTGAACGCCAAACGCTGGTGGATGCGCCCCTTTGTCCCTGGCTATCTGAAGCGGCAGCAGAAGCGGTATCTGGACGATCTGCGGAAGGAATTGCTGAAATAGGCCGTGTCAATCTGCGTTGCTTGCGGCAACGGGCCATTCTCTCTACAATGGCGGTAACACCTGAACGAAAGGAGTTATCCCGCATGTTAAGCGAAAACATTAAGGCAGTCAGAAAATCAAAAGGACTTTCCCAACAGGAACTTGCTGTGAAAGTGAATGTGGTGCGGCAAACGATTTCAAAATGGGAGCAGGGATTGTCCGTCCCGGATGCGGATCTGCTCATCGCCCTGTCGGAAGCACTTGAGACACCCGTGAGCACGTTGCTTGG
>CALXDJ010000033.1 GCA_944387035.1 uncultured Oscillospiraceae bacterium
GAGGTCATGCCGCCGCGGACGGTCAGGATGCCCTGAGCGGCCTTCATGCCCTCGATGTCCTCGGGAGAGGTCTCCAGACGGACCAGAACGACCTTCTCGCCGCGGGCAGCCCATTCCTTGGCGTCCTCAGCGGTGAAGACGATCTTGCCGCAGGCAGCGCCGGGAGAAGCGGCCAGAGCGGAGCCGATGACGGGGGTCTTCTTCAGGACCTCGGCATCGAACTGGGGATGCAGCAGGGTGTCCAGAGAGCGGGGCTCGATCATGGCCACGGCCTGCTTCTCATCGATCATGCCCTCGTCCACCAGGTCGCAGGCGATCTTCAGAGCGGCAGCGGGGGTACGCTTGCCGTTACGGGTCTGGAGCATGTAGAGCTTGCCGTTTTCCACGGTGAACTCCATGTCCTGCATGTCGTGATAGTGATTTTCCAGCAGCTTGCAGACGTTTTCGAACTGCGCGAAGGCCTCGGGGAACTTCTCGGCCATCTGGCTGATGGGCATGGGAGTCCGGACGCCGGCCACCACGTCCTCGCCCTGGGCGTTGGTCAAAAACTCGCCGAAGAGCTTCTTCTCGCCGGTAGCGGGATTGCGGGTGAAGGCCACGCCGGTGCCGCAGTCATCGCCCATGTTGCCGAAGGCCATGGACTGAACGTTGACGGCAGTGCCCCAGGAATAGGGAATGTCGTTGTCACGGCGATAGACGTTGGCGCGGGGGTTGTCCCAGGAGCGGAACACGGCCTTCACAGCGCCCATGAGCTGTTCCTTGGGATCGGAGGGGAAGTCCTGGCCGATCTTGGACTTGTACTCAGCCTTGAACGCGGTGGCCAGCTCCTTGAGATCCTCGGCGGTGAGCTCCACGTCCTGGGTGACGCCCTTGCGCTCCTTCATCTGGTCAATGAGCTGCTCGAAGTACTTCTTGCCCACTTCCATGACCACGTCGGAGTACATCTGGATAAAGCGGCGATAGCAGTCCCAGGCCCAGCGGGGATTGCCGGACTTGCGGGAGAGCACTTCCACCACGTCCTCATTGAGGCCCAGGTTCAGGATGGTGTCCATCATGCCGGGCATGGAGGCCCGGGCACCGGAACGGACGGAAACCAGCAGGGGGTTTTCCCGGTCGCCGAACTTCTTGCCGGTGATCTGCTCCATCTTCTCAATGTATTCCATGATTTCGGCCATGATCTCGGGGTTGATCTGCTGGCCGTCCTCGTAATACTGCGTGCAGGCTTCGGTGGTGATGGTGAAGCCCTGCGGGACGGGCAGACCGATGTTGGTCATCTCGGCCAGGTTGGCACCCTTGCCGCCCAGCAGTTCCCGCATGTTGGCGTTGCCTTCGGTAAACAGGTAACAATACTTTTTGCTCATTTTCATTCCTCCGTTTTGTTATCACTGCCCATAGGACAGATAAACGATTAAATACGCCAGGAAAACGATTGTCCAAATTGACTATAATATTATAATAGGAAGTAAACTGGAAAACAATTCATAAATATGATAATAAAGTGAGAAAAAATGTGCGATTCTGACGAAAAAAGCTTGCTGACTGCCTCCATCGTCACCGGAGTCATAACAGAAGATTGCTTCCTTTTTCCCTGGGGATATGGTATGATAGGGCCGTTGAGGCGGCCGGAAGCCGCCGGAGGAAAGGAGTCCGACCATGAATCCCTTTGGTTTGCCGGAACAGGACCCGGCGGTGATCCGCATTCGGGAGGCTGCTGCCCGGGATACGCTTTCCCATGCCCTGCTGTTTACCGGTGGGGAGCCCATGCCCGCGGCCCGCTTTGCCGCAGCGGCTCTGGAGTGTGAGGGAGAGGGGACGCGTCCCTGCGGACAATGTCCGGCCTGCCGCAAGGTGCTGGCGGATATTCATCCCGATGTGATCACGGTGCAGGATGAGCAGCACAAAAACATTGCCGTGGATGTGGTGCGTGCCGTGCGGAGCGATGCGCATATCCGGCCAAACGAGGGACGGCGGAAGGTCTATCTCTTTCCGGATTGCGGCGTGCTGACAGAGCAGGATCAAAATGTGCTGCTCAAGGTCGTGGAAGAAGGGCCGCCGTACGCGGCGTTTTTGTTCTGCGCCCAGAGCGCCGCGCAGATGCTGCCGACGCTGCGGTCCCGGTGTGTGGAGCTCAAGCTTCGTCCGGCGCAGGAAGCAGCTCCGTCAGCCCAGGCCCGGGAGGATGCGCAGGCGCTCTGCCGGGCGGTGGCGTCCCGGCGCCGGGGAGCCGTGACCGCGGTGGCCGTGGGGCTGGAACGGCGGCGATTGACCCGGGAGGATCTGGCCGCGCTGCTGGAAGAGTGCCGGGAGGCGTTTGCCGCGGCGCTTTTGGCCATGGAAGGGGTTCCCGGCCCGGCGTCCCAAACCGCGGCGGCAGCGGCGAAAAACTTGACAAAAACGCAAATTATGCGCACAATAGAGCTATTGGAGCGCTATCGAAAAGAATGCAGCTATAACGTCGGCGCCGGCCATGTGCTGGGCGCCCTGGCGGTAGAATTGGAGGGTATCCTTTGACTGAAGTCATCAGCGTTCGCTTTCGGGGCGGATGCAAGAATTATTATTTTGATCCCAGAGGTGCCCAGGTGAAAATGGGGGACCAGGTGATCGTGGAAACGGCCCAGGGACCGGAATTTGCCACCTGTACGGAAGGGAATCATGAGGTGGACGAGTCCGCCATCGTCAAGCCGCTGTGCGCCGTGCTGCGCATGGCGACGGACAATGACCGGCGCACCGTGGAGCAGAATAAAAAGAAGGAGAGCGAAGCCTTCGATATCTGCGAGCGCAAGATTGCCGACCACGGGCTGGAGATGAAGCTGGTCAACGTATCGGCCAGTTTTGACGGCAACAAGATCATTTTCTATTTCACCGCGGACGGCCGGGTGGATTTCCGGGAGCTGGTGCGGGATCTGGCGGGCGTGTTCCGCGCCCGGATCGAACTGCGGCAGATCGGTGTGCGGGATGAAGCCAAGATGATCGGCGGCCTGGGGATCTGTGGACGGCCCTTCTGCTGCTCTCAGTTCCTGGACGGTTTTTTGCCCGTTTCCATCAAGATGGCCAAGACCCAGAATCTGAGCCTGAACCCGGCCAAGATTTCCGGCACCTGCGGCCGGCTGATGTGCTGTTTGAAGTATGAGCAAAACGCCTATGAAGACGCTGCCAAACGGATGCCCAAGGTGGAGTCGTTTGTGCAGACGCCGGACGGACCTGGCAATGTCAAGAGCGTGGATTTGCTGCGGGAGACCATGAAGGTCAGCCTGGACAGTGCACCTGAGCCGCTCAAGACCTATCACGGCTGTGAGGTGTGCATCCTGCGCAACGGTAAGGGCAGCCGGGAAGGCATTGAGATCCCGGAGCGGCCCGCCCGCTATGTGGAGGAGAATGCGGAAGAGGAATTCCTCACACCGGTCATTACGGCCACGCCCTTTTATGTGGCGCCCGAGCTGGAGGATGCTCCGGTCCGGGAGAAAATGGGCATGGAAGGCGAGGGGAACAAGGCCCGCCGCCATCATCGGGGCGGCCGCCGCCGCAGCGGCGCAAAGCCTGCCGGTGAAGGACAGCCCGCCGCGCCGAAGCAGGAAAACCGGGGCGGAGAAGAGAAAAAAGGCAAGACAGCCCGCCCTGCCAGCCCCAAGCCCCAGCAGCAAAAGGCACCCCAGCCCGCCCAGCAGGCGGCCAAGGTGCCCGCTGCGGAGGGAGAGGAAGCCAAGCGCCGCCGTCCCCGGCACCGGGGTGGCCGCCGCCGGGGCAGAAAGGGTCCCGGAGAGGGCGGAGCATCCGCGCCCAAGAGCGAGTAATGGAGTCAAAAGCGGCCCGCCGTCCCATGTTCGGGCGGCGGGCCGCTTTGCCAATGCGTTGGATGGAATGGTAAGAAAAAGGAGAGGAACGATTCATGGGAAGATTTGACGGTGTGCTGTTGGCCAGCGACTTTGACAATACCCTGATCTATACGGAGGAGGCTCTGCGCACCGGAAAACCGGTGCCGCCGCTGTCGGAGCGGAACCGGGCGGCGCTGGAGCGGTTTATGGCCGGCGGCGGCCGGTTTGCCGTGGCCACGGGCCGGGCTCTGGCAGCCTTCCGCAAGTACGCGCCCCTGGTGCCCATGAATGCCCCCGGCATCGTGTGCAATGGTGCCGCCCTGTATGACTTTGCCCGGGAGGAATATCTGGAGACCGCGACCCTGGACGCCAGCGCCCGGGAAAGGGGACAGGTAGTTCTGGAGCACTTCCCGGAGGTGGCGGTGGAAGCGTACCATATTGACAATGTGATTCACGCGGTACATCCCAACGAATATACCCGCCAGCATGAGCGCATCACCCAGGTGATGGTGACGGAAGCGCCCTCCCTGCCGGAGGTTCCGCTGCCGCTGGGCAAGCTCCTCTTTGAATCGGATCATGAGACTCTGGAGCGGGTTCGGACCTTTCTGGAAGAGCAGGGCTGGAGCGGGGACTACGAGCTGATCTTCTCCGGCAAGACGCTGCTGGAGATGACAGTCCGGGGCGCCAACAAGGGCGGCATGATCCGCCGCCTGGCCGACCGGCTGGGCATTTCCATGGACCACGTGTACTGCGTGGGCGATGAGGCAAACGACATCTCCATGCTCACTGCTGCGGCCCGGGGCTTTGCGCCGGACAACTGTGTGGATGCGGTCCGTGCCTGCGGCGCTACCATCGTCTCTCATGCCCGGGAGAGCGCCCTGGCGGATGTGGTGGAGATTCTGGAGGAGATCTACCGCTGAAAACGGCGGCATTTGTGCTGCCGCAACCTGAAGTTGCGCATTTTCCGCGCCGGTGTTCTGGACACCGGCGCGGTTTTTTGCTATCGTGGAAGCAGAAAGGGGGGACGGTACATGACCTTCGGAGAGAAACTGCAAATGCTGCGTACCCGCCGGGGGCTGAGTCAGGATGCCCTGGCGGAGGCGCTGGATGTGAGCCGTCAGGCGGTGAGCCAGTGGGAGCGGAACGAGACGCTGCCCGAGACAGAAAAAGTGATCCGCCTGAGCCGGTATTTTTCCGTTACTACGGATTATTTGCTGTTGGATGAGGTAGAATGCCCCACGGCCAACGAGAACAAGTGCACCTCGGCGGGGCTGGGCATGTGGGTTTCCAGCCGCGGCTGGCTGCTGGGCGTGGGGCTGGTCGTACTAGGGGTATGGCTGCTGCTGGGGCTGACCCGCGGGGATGCCCCTGCCATGATGCGAAACTATATGGATGGAGGCAAGTCCTGGATTCAGGCTGCGGTCTTACTGGGCTACGGTGTGCGGGAATATACGACGGGGGTTGCCGCATTGGTGCTGGCCGGTGTGCTGACTATTATTCTGGGGCGGCGCTGGCGGGGTTCCCTGCGGTGGTATCATTCCGGATGGATCGTGTTCTTTTGGGGCGTCTGCGATCTGCTGATTCTGACGGGGCTGACAGTCTGGTACCTCCGGACGATAGAAGAAATGTGGGAGAATATGTCCCGGTATGTATGGTTTGCTGTCCGGGACGAGGTGCCCTTTGCCGTGGGAACGGCCCTTTTGGGTCTTGCGGTGGTCCTCTTGGGACCTCGGATGGACCGTCCTGACCAAAAAGCGGATGCCGCGCAGGAGCACCCCGGTTCCGGCGCAGAGCCCTGACATACGGCGGAAGAAACTTGCATATACTTTTCCTGACGGATTGTATTTCAGCGGATTACCCTGGCTGCGGCCAGGGTAATTTTTTTGCCCGCAGGTCTTGACAAATTGCTGAAATGTGTTATTGTATTAATCACTTAAGACAATAACACACGAAAGGAGCGGAACAGCCGGTGCAATGGCAGTTTTCCAATGAGATGCCCATCTATTCCCAGCTGGTGGAGCAGATTAAGATCGGCATCGTTTCCGGCATGTTTCCGCCGGGGGAACGATTGCCGTCGGTACGGGATCTGGCCACGGAGGCCGGCGTGAATCCCAATACGATGCAGCGGGCCATGACGGAGCTGGAGCGGGACGGATTGGTATACAGCCAGCGGACCGCAGGACGGTTTGTAACGGAGGATCATGCGGTGATTCAAGCGGCGAAGCGGGATTTGGCCCAGCGGCATATTCACGCCTTTTTGGCGGCAATGCTGCGCCTGGGCTATAGACGAGAGGAGATCATTTCCCTGCTGGAGCAGGAACATCAGGAGGAGGGAACGAACCATGGCGGTTCTGGAGTGTAAGGATCTTTGCAAACAGTACGGCCGGATGCCGGCGCTGGACCATGTGAGTTTTGCCGTGGAGCCGGGCCACATTGTGGGATTGCTGGGCCCCAACGGCAGCGGCAAGACCACACTGATCAAGCTGGCCAATGGCCTGCTGACCCCCACGGCGGGCAGCATTCTGGTCTGCGGAACGGAACCGGGGGTGGAGAGCCATGCCCAGGTCAGCTATCTGCCGGAGCGGACGGCGATCCCCACCTGGATGTCCACAGAGCAATTGGTGGATTTTTACCAGGACTTTTATCAGGACTTCCGCAAAGAGGCGGCGGAGGAGATGCTGCACCATCTGGGGATTCAGCCCCGGCAGCGGATCAAGCAGATGAGCAAGGGTACCCGGGAAAAGGTGCAGCTCATCATGGTGATGAGCCGGGCCGCGAAGCTGTATCTGCTGGATGAGCCCATCGGCGGCGTGGACCCGGCCACCCGGGACTATATCCTCTCCACCATCATCGGCAATTACAATCCGGAAGGGGCCGTGATGATTTCCACACACCTGATTTCCGATGTGGAAAAAGTCCTGGATGAGGTGCTCTTCCTCAACCAGGGACGTCTGATGCTCCAGTCCTCGGTGGACGACATCCGGGAGGAAAAGGGCATGAGCGTGGATGCGCTGTTCCGGGAGGTGTTCAAATGCTGAGAAAATTGCTCAAGCACGAGTTTCGCGCCACAGCGCGGATCATGCTGCCGCTGTATCTGGTGCTGCTGGTCACGGCGGTGGGCGCCAACATTACAACGCAGGGGCTGTCCAATTCTTCCTACCAGATTCTGAGATTGCTCGGTGCGCTGCTGGCCATGGCCTTCGGCATTGCCATTATCGGTGTGTGCGTCATGAGCCTGGTGGTGATGGTCCAGCGGTTCTATAAAAATCTGCTGGGCGATGAGGGCTATGTGATGCTGACGCTGCCGGTGAACCTGCACCAGCAGGTGTGGAGCAAGCTGATCGTTTCGGCGGTGTGGTTTGCGGCCACCTTCCTGGCGGTGGTGCTGGCAGCACTGATGGTGAGCTTCAATGTGGGCAGCCTGACGGCGTTCTTCCGCGGCATTGGGGAACTCCTGGAGCAGCTGACCGCTTACTACGCCCTCAACGGCGCGGCGATGGCGGTGGAATTTGTGGCCCTGTGCTTTTTTGGCTGCTGCGCCATGTGCCTGCATTTCTATGCGGCCCTGGCGGTGGGACACAGCTTTCCCACCCACAAGATGGCCTGGTCCGTGCTCTGGTTCTTCGTGTTTTCCTTTGCCACACAGTTCCTGTTTGGCGCGGCCATGGTGGTTCTCGACGAGACCGGCCTGGCGGAGTGGATGTTCCGGACGGTGGATGCCTGGGTGCTGACGCCCATGGCGCAGATGCATCTGGCCTTCGGGATGATGATTGTCCTGTGCATTGTCTACGGAGCCATCTTCTATGGCGTGACCGTTGCCTTCCTCAAGCGGCGGCTGAATCTGGAATAAGAAAAAAGAGAGCCCCACGGGCTCTCTTTTTTTCGCTCATTCAGCGGTATAGACCTTTTCGCCCGCGCTCCACACCGCCCGGACGGCGCCCTGCTGGCGCAGGTAGACGCACCGTTCCAGCCGTTCCGCCGGGGTAAGGGGATGGGGCTGGGGGAGGGCATCGTCGGCCACCACCATGGCGTGGAGCGGATTGCCCGGGGCAAAGCCCGGTGCCTCGCCGAAGAAGGCGGCGCCGGCGGAGGTGCCCAGGTACCAGCCCTCCGGCACAGTGAGGAAGTCCGTCTGCCAGTTGTCCAGCATCCGCCGGGCCTTGGAGGCGCGAATGGAGGAAGCCACCACGTCGAACATGTTCAAGTGGTCGCCGCCGGCAATGTCGCTGCCCAGAGCTACCTGAACGCCCTCCTGGAGCATGACCCGTACCGGCGCGGTGCCGGAACAGATATTCTGGTTGGAGTCGGCGCAGTGCACGGCGGTGACACCGGCATCGTGCATGGCCTGCCGCTCCCGGGCGTCGGACCAGACACAGTGGGCCATGACCGTGCGGCTGTTCCACAGGCCGAATTTGGCATAGGCCTCCCAGTACTGCTTGCAGTCCGGGTGCAGCTGGCGGACCCATTCCATTTCGGCCTGGTTTTCCGACAGGTGGGACTGGATGGGTAGATCCCGCTCCGCGGCCAGCTTGCCCAGGAAAGAGAGCACCTCGTCGGAGCAGGAGGGGATAAACCGGGGGGTGAGCATGGGCTTTACATGGTGGAAGGCGGCGGATTCCTCCAGCCACTGCAGCGTCTCCCGTATGGATTCCTCCGCGGTTTCCTCCAGCACACCGGGGAGGGCATTGCGGTCCATGTTCACTTTGCCCACGTAGCCGGTAATGCCGGCCCGCTCCAGCTCCTCCATCAATATGACGGTGGCAGGGCGGTGGAGGGAGGAGAACATGCAAACCCGGGTGGTGCCTCCGGCGATGAGCTCCCGGGCAAGACGCCGGTAGACTGCCCGGGCATAGTCCGGGTCGGCAAAGCGGGCCTCGGTGGGGAAGGCGTAGGCGTTGAGCCAGTCCAGCAGGGGCAGGTCCATGCCCATGCCCAGCATGGGGTACTGGGGTGCGTGGAGATGCAGGTCGGCGAAGGTCTGGAGGATCAGGTCCGAGCCGAAATCCTCCACAAAGGCTCCGGCATACTGCTCCGGCAGTACCGGGTAGACGCCCTCGATGCGGCCGTCCCGGGCCACCAGGTAGCCGTTTTCGGTGATTTCCAGCTTTCCCAGTGCGGGAGCGGAGACAATGGTGCCCTTGAGAATTGTGACAGACATACGATCACCTCATTGAAAATCAGTTCGGAGCAAAAGAAAAAGAGCGCCCGCCGGCAGGGCCGCTGCCGGATGGACACTCATAGCAGAGCCGTTCGGCGGCCCCGTAGAAACTTTCGCACCGTTTTGCGAAACTATATGAGCAGATGAGATTGTACTGATATCATACCATATTCCCCGGGAGAGTGCAAGCCCCCGGCACCTTTCCGGCCCCTGCGGCTTATACTGGCATACGGGCGGTGCTCCGTCCGAATTCAGATGAGGCGTTGATGAGGATGCTGCAATCCATTGGCTGGGCCGCTCTGGGCACCGGCTTTACCTGTTTGATGACGACGTTGGGAGCCGCCGTGGTGTTCTTTTTCGCGGGGGTGCCCCATCCCCATACCCGGCGGGGCATGCTGGGGTTTGCCGCCGGAGTAATGACGGCGGCGTCGGTATGGAGTCTGCTGCTGCCCGCCATTGAGCGGGCCGGGGAGATGGGCGGAATCCCGGCCTGGCTGCCGGCGGCGGCCGGAATGGGGCTGGGCGCGGGCTTTTTATCGGTGCTGGATGCTCTGCTCGCCCGGCTGCGCCGGGCGCAGGGAGACGAATCCTGGCGTCAGGACGCGCTGCTGATGACGGCCATCACCCTGCACAACATCCCTGAAGGAATGGCGGTGGGTCTGGCTTTTGCCCTGGCGGCCACCGGGGAGGGGTTTGCCGCTGCGTCGGCACTGGCGCTGGGCATTGGCATTCAGAACTTCCCGGAGGGGGCGGCGGTGGCCCTGCCGCTGCGCCAGGAGGGATACAGCCGGCTGCAGGCCTTTGCGGGCGGGACGCTTTCCGGCGCGGTGGAGCCCCTGTTCGGGATCCTGGCGGTGCTGGCGTCGGCTTGGGCCACTCCGCTGATGCCGTGGCTGTTGAGCTTTGCTGCCGGCGCCATGCTCTATGCCGTGGCGGCGGAGCTGGTCCCACAGGCCCGCAGCCGGGCCGGAACCTGGGGGTTTGTGGTAGGCTTTGCCGTGATGATGACCCTGGATGTGGCGCTGGGGTAACGGCAATACCTGGGTACATGCAAGGGCGCGGCCAACGGCCGCGCCCTTGGGACTGTCGAAAAAGTGGCTTTGCCACTTTTTCGAGTTAACGGCAGCCTGCTGCGCGCAGAATCTGTCCGCCTTTGGCAAACAGATTCCACGCTTGCAGGCTAAGAGGTGTTTTCAGTCACGCACATGTCGCGGCTGAAAACGGATTTTCCTTTTTTCGCGCCTGCGGGTGCGAACTCTGCGAGGCTTTTTCGGCCAACGGCCGCGCCCTTGATTTTAGAGAAGTTCTTCCACCGGCAGGCCGGTCAGATACCGGCGCAGCACGTCGAAGGCGTGGTTGGCGGCCAGGCCCCGGATCCGGTCCCGGCGGCGCCGTCCGGAGTCCATCTTCCGGCAGAAGGTGCCGGTGGGGGTGTCCAGACCGATGTAGACGATGCCCACGGGGGTGCCCCGCTCGTCGGGGTCAGGGCCTGCCACTCCGGTGACGGAGACCGCCAGATCTGCCCCGGTAATCCGACGGGCCCCCTGGGCCATGGCCCGGGCGGTCTGTTCCGAGACGGCGCCGTACTGATCCAGAATTTCCTGGGGAACGCCCAGTACGGCGGCCTTGATTTCCGTCCAGTAGCTGACCACGCCGCCCCGGAACACGGCGGAGGCGCCGGGCAGGGCGGTGATGCGCTGGGCCACCAGGCCGCCGGTGCAGCTCTCGGCGGTGGCCAGAGTCAGATGGCGCTCCTTTAAAAGAGACAGGCATACGGATTCCAGGTTCTCCACATCGATTCCGTAGACAATATCCCCCAGGGCGGTGCGCACCTGTTCCACCACCGGGGAGAGCATGGCCTCCGCCTGGGCGGTATCGGCGGCTTTTGCGGTGGCCCGCAGCCGGACCTCGCAGGGCTTGGCATAGGTGGCCAGGGTGGGATTTTCCATGTGGGACATGGTCTCATGGAGCAGCTGATCCACGGAGGACTCCCCCATGCCGAAGGTCATGATATCCCGGGAGACGATGACCTCCTGGGAAAGACGGCGCAGATAGGGGATGGCGCAGCGGCGGAGCATGGTCTCCATCTCGTGGGGCGGGCCGGGCAGCATCAGCACATGGACGCCGTTGCAGGAAAAGGCACAGCCGGGGGCGGTGCCCACGGGATTGTCGAACACGGTGCAGCCCTGGGGCAGCATGGCCTGCTGGGCATTGTTTTCCGGCATGGGAACGTGGAGAGCGGACTCGTAGAAGACCCGGATTTCCTCCAGAATGTCCGGATGGAGGACCAGCGGCTGGTCAAAGGCGGCGCAGATGGTCTGCTTGGTCAGATCGTCATAGGTGGGGCCCAGACCGCCGGTGGTGATGAGAATATCCGCCCGGCGGCGGGCGATGTCCAGCGCCTCCCGGAGCCGCTGTGGGTTGTCTCCCACCACGGTGTGCCAGAAGACATTGATGCCCAAGGCGGAGAGCGCCTGGGAAATGGTCTGGGCGTTGGTGTTGGCGATGTTGCCCAGAAGCAGCTCCGTGCCTACGGCAATGAGCTCTGCGGTGTGTGACATGGAATCAGGACCTCCTGACGCCGGAAAGTCCGGCAAAATCGATTCCCGGGCGGAAAACCGCCCGGGATGGGGAACGCAGGGATACCCGCGGGCCGGAAGGCCGGACGGGATGCAGAACAGCCTGAACGGACCAGGTGCCCGGCGGTTGGACTGCGGAAAAACTCAGATTCTGGGCTCGTCGGTGATTTTGACCCGGATCCAGGTCTCGCCGGAAAGGGCTTCTGCCACCAGGGCATCCACGTCCAGGGCGGCCTCGGCCGCCCGCACATCCTCCAGCGCCGGACGGGTGGCCGGGTGCCGGGGGGTAAAGACGGTGCAGCAATCCTCATAGGGGAGGATGGAGGTCTCGTACGTGCCGATTTCCCGGGCAATGCGGATGATCTCCACCTTGTCCATGCCGATCAAGGGGCGCAGCACCGGCATGGAGACCACGTCCTCCGTCACGCCCAGGGCCAGCATGGTCTGGCTGGCCACCTGGCCCAGAGATTCACCGGTGACCAGGGCACCGGCGCCGGCCTTCTTGGCCACGGCCTGGGCAAGACGCATCATAAAGCGGCGCATGATGAGGGTGAAGTACTCCTCCGGGCACTGCCTGCGGATCTCCTCCTGAATCTTGGTGAAGGGGATGATGTGGACAATCATCCGGCCGCAGTAGCCGGTGAGCAGCCGGGCCAGCTCCAGGACCTTGTCCTGAGCCTGCTGGGAGGTATAGGGCGGGGAGACAAAGTGGACCATCTCCAGCTCCACGCCCCGGCGGGCCATCATCCAGGAGGAGACGGGGCTGTCCAGGCCGCCGGAGAGCAGGCTGACGGCGCGGCCGCCCATGCCCACCGGCAGTCCGCCGGCGCCGGGGACAGAGGGAGCGTGCACGTAAGCGGCGGTTTCCCGGATCTCCACATATACCGTGAGATCCGGATGGTGGACATCCACCGTCACATTGGGGAACCGCTCGGCCAGCTCGCCGCCCACGGCCTGGCTGAGCTGGATGGAGGTCATGGGGAAGGCCTTGTCCGCCCGTTTGCTCTCCACTTTGAAGCTGTGCGCCTGGGCAAAGGCATCGGCCAGGTAAGTCTGGGCAGTGTCCACAATGGCCTCCACGGTTTTGCCGCAGGGGACGGCCCGGGCCACGGCGGCCACGCCGAAGACCTGACGGGCGGCGGCGTATGCGGCCTCCATGTCGCACGCATCGCTCTGGGGCTCGACATAAATGGTGCTTTGCCGGACATAGACCTGGAAGCTGCCGCAGCCCTTGAGCCGGCGGCGGACGTTGGAGACCAGCTTGTCTTCGAAGGAGCGGCGGTTGAGTCCCTTGAGGACCACCTCGCCCAGCTTCAAAAGCAGCATCTCATTGGTTTGCATCATGAAAAAATCCTCCGGATGTAGAAAAATTCATTGTTTGCATTATACAATATTCTCATCAGAAGAAAAAGCCCCTCTTGTCCGGAAAATTTCCAGTGGCGCGGTAACCTTTTGCCGTGTGGGGGACTCATAATAAATGACCGGTCTAAAAAAGAAAGGAGCGCCGCGGAACATGGAGCAAACTCGTATGGATAAAGAAACCTTCTGTGCCCAGGTGATTCGGCACCAGGAGGCCATGTTCCGTGCTGCCAAAGCGATTTTGAAGCAGGATGAGGATGCGGAGGATGCCGTACAGGAGGCGATCTGCGCCGCATTCGCGGCCCGGGATGGACTGCGGGATGTGGGAAAGTTCAAGCCGTGGATTCTGCGGATTCTCACCAATAAATGCTATGATGCGTACCGGAAAAAGCGGCCGTCTGTGGATCTGGAAGAGGTTCAGGACTATTTGCCCGCTGCCGGGACGGATCCCACAGACCGGTTGACGTTGTGGCAGGCGGTCATGAGCCTGAGCGATGATCTGCGGGCAGCCGTGACGCTTTACTATTATGACGGGCTTTCTGTCCGGGAGATCGGAACCGTTCTGGGAATCAGCGAGGCGGCAGTCAAGACCCGGCTTTCCCGGGGCCGGGAGCGGCTGCGGCAGCTGTTGAGAGAAGAGTGAGGTGCAATATGAAGCGCAATGAGATCGACGAGCAGTTTGATCAGGAGCTTCGCAAGCGGGCGGAACGGGAGGGCACTCCCATTCCGGAAGGTTATGCCGGCCGGGTATTTCAGACATGTGCCGGACTGGAGGAATCATCAATGAAAAATCAACAGAGAACGAAGAAAAACGCCTGGCGTTGGGGCGGTGCGGTTGCGGCCGCATTGGCGGTATTGGTTGCAGTGCCGAATGTGTCTCCCACTGCGGCGGCAGCCATGTCGGAGATCCCGGTACTGGGAAGCCTGGTGGAAATTGTCACGTTCCGTGAATACAGCTACAATGACGGCCACAACATTGCGGATGTGGAAGTGCCGGAGCTGAGCGGCAGCCAGGCGGCGGATGAGATCAACGACCAGGTGCAGGCGTACACGGACCAGCTGATTGCCCAGTTCCAGGCCGATTGCGAGGCAACCGGAGAGGGCTATCAGGGGCTGGATATTACCAGCTCCGTGGTGACGGATAACGACAAGTGGTTTACGCTGCGCATTGACGCCACCAAGACCCAGGCCAGCGGCTATGAGTTCAGCCGGTTCTATCACATTGATAAGGCCACCGGGGAAACCGCTACCCTCAGCGACCTCTTTGCGGACGACGCCAATTATGTGGAGGCGCTGAGCGCAGAGGTGCTGCGTCAGATGGAAGAGCAGATGGCGCAGGATGAGAGCAAGGCCTATTTCACGGATCAGTTCACGGCCATTGACCCGGAGCAGAATTTCTACTGGAATACAGATGGGGATCTGGTGCTGGTGTTCGATGAGTATTCCATCGCGGCCGGATACATGGGAATGCCGGAGTTTGTCATCCCCGCATCCGTCTATGAGGGACTGCTGAAGTGAGAAGAGGACTGGTTTGTCTGGTTTTGGCAGCGGTGCTGATGCTCGGCACCGCCTGCGGAGCCAAGCAGGCAGACGCTGCAGAAGAGCAGCAAACGCTGACGGGCACGCTCGATGAGGTCAAAAGCTTCATGTTTGTGGTCACAGATGACCAAAACAGTGCGTATGTCTTTCCCACAGAAGAAGGGAACGCACCGCAGGGTCTTGCGGATGTGTCGGTGGGTGACCGGGTCACCGTCACCTACACCGGAACGCTCTCGGAAGTGGACGGCCTGAATGGAACGGTGGTTTCCGTGGAAGCGGCAGAATAAGAAAAACGGGACGGTGAAGGGCTACTCCTCATAAGGACATCTTGAGATAAATCCAAGAATGACCGATTGAGAGAGGCCCTGGGGTGTCACCCCAGACGAAAATGGGGAAATAGCCGCAAGCCACTTTGTGTGGCTTGCGGCTATTTTTATGCCTATGTTTCAAAGCCTCCAAACGATTAGGAACCATTCAAATATTTTTGTGGCTTTATCAGCCAACCTGTGGTATGTTGTCTTGCTGCAAGGAGGTAAGATACATGAACGACATTCTAAATCAACTCTACACCAGATTTTATGCTCCACTGCCCATGGGAGAGTCTGAGCAGGAAATTGAAGATTGCCACCGGCAACTCATTGAGCGACTGGAAAAGCCAGAGAGAAAACTGGTGCTACGGATCATGGATGCCCAGAATCTTATCACTGAAGAACGCTCTCTGGATAGTTTCCTCTGCGGATTCAAACTGGCGCTGAACCTGGCAAACGACCTGAACCATTATGAAATCAATAATAGGCATCCATCTCGAGATGAAAAATCAGAGATGGATGCCTAAAATGCTATTTACATAACCATCGTTGCCAAGATGTCTAAATGATCGGTAAGCTGTTCTACGCCACCGTAGTGGAACACAGCAACACGACCACCTTTTCCCAACGCCAACCCCTGGTAGATTCCGTCTGGTTCGGTTGCCAAGATTACGAAATCAAGGCCTGGATAAGACAGCTCCTCGTAGGTCCAGTATACATTGACCGCCCGATCCTGATTCATCTGGGACTGGGCAACCGGTCTGGCCAGGGCGGGAAGTAGAAGATGGAAGTAGGTGGCATTCAGGCTTGGAGAGTAGCGGTATTTTCCACCTTGGGGATCAGGAGAATATCCTTCATAGTCATCTTCGGCGGTTTCGCACCCGTCCTGTGTGACGGAGTACCACACGGGAGAGAGGAGGGAAATGTGATTTTCAGCCCGGTTTTCGTCCTCGTGAAAGGAAGAATGTCCAAATATCTCCTGGGAGGATACAAGTTCAACCTGCTCCAGTGCTTGAAGAGATACATAGGGCCTGGTGAAGTCCTCCACAGGGACGGTAAGCTGCCCGTGATTGCTCATGAACTGAAAGATCCATGCCGCCAGAAAAATGGGAATTAGAATCAAAGCAATCTTCTGCTCCCGGGCCAGGGCGGGGCTGGGGCCGGCAGAGGGGGGCGGCGGCAGGCCTTCTTTCAACGCCCGGCAGGTTTTTTCCAAAATACGTCTGTCCCGCCGGTTGTGCTTCCAGGAAAAGAAGGCAGCTATCAGGAAGAACAAAATAATTGGATTAAATAATTCCAACAAAAGCAGAGGTAGGATTGCAAAACGGTCCGGCTGCACATCGTATTTGCTCTGGTGGAAGAACAATGCCCATACCAAAAGCAAGCCCAGAACCGACCAGATAATGGCCCGGAACCGGCGATTGCGCCTTACTCGCTTTTCCAGCCGCTCCAGAGAAAGCCCTCTGCTTTCAAAATCGGTGTATAGATCAGGAGCCTGCGGATCTGTGGTGTAAAACAGGAAATAAACCTGACCTATGGTAAATGCGTACTCCCATCCGGCCTCGTGCATGAGTTCCATCTGTTCCTCAGTGGGGGCGGTACCCTCCTTGCCCCAGGGCTCCAGACGGAACCGGGTACCTGGTATTCCGATTGGTTCAAATGTAGCCCAACTGTTTAGATAGACAGGGAAGAGGCCAGCGTTAGCTTGCTCCTCCAGCCAGTGCTCGATGCCGGGAATATCATAGATGGACAAGGGGAGAAATTTCCGAATTTTTTTCATAGCAGCTCCTTTCCGCACGAATCAGAAGGAACATATCTGCGTTTATTTCTCGGTAAGCCGCTGGACCAGGAGTTCCAGGGCGGTCTCACTGTCAACAGCGCCATCACAGTTTAAGACAAACACCTGGTTGCCAGCCAGGCCGATGTAGACTGTATTGGGGTGCGTCTCATCTGAGAACTGATAGACAAAACGCGTCAGACCGTCCAGTTCCGGGCGGGACAGTTCTTCTTCCTGGGTAAAGTCGTAGGCGTTTGGAAAATTCATATGGAGTGAGGAGGTATTTTCCTCCCAGTTGATGCGATACTCCTCCAGAGAATGACGGTGGGCGGTTACTCGTCCCCGGTACACAGACTGAGCCAGATCTGGAGATATAGCCAGGACATACTCCTGATAAATCCTGGAATCCATCTGCGTGCCATCTTCCAGAACTACCATTCCCCCTTGGGCCACATCGTATTGCTCCGGGGCCAGAAGAGAGTGATCGAAGGTGTCGCTGTGGAGCATTTCCTGATTGCTGTACACCCACAGGCTGGTTGCGGTGGGCAGTGTCTCCTCCAGGGTCACATGAGGAAAGTCCCACTCGTCGGATCCAGACAATACCTCGGTGTGTCTTGCACCGGATACGCCCAAGTATACCAGAAATAAGATGAGTAGTCCCACGACAATCGATACCAAGAAAAACCGCAGGGCTTCTGGATAGCGGCGGGATTTGGCAGTGGGCCACTCACCACGGCGCAGACATGCCCTGGTCCGCCGGATGCCCAGAAAAGTGCCTACCCCACCGGAGACGGCATCAATGACAAGGATCAACAGGATTCCGTAGAGAGGAATCAGAATCTCTGCCCGGAGGATCAAATTCATGAGGAACTCCTCCGGCCAGCGAATCAGCAGGGGCCAGTCGTTGCGAAACAGTACGGCAGCCCACAAAAACCAAAAGAGCATATTGATCCAGGCCCACTGCAGCTGCTTTTTCATGGATCGGGCCAGACTGTCCGGATCGCTGTACAGCTCCGGCACGTTCGGGTTGTCGCAGCGATAGATGGCATACAACTTGGCGATCCTGCCCACATAGTGCCAGCCGTACTCCAGGTAGTTGGCGCTCCGATCCTGTAACTCCGCTTCGCCGATCCTCTCCCCGATAGGGTCCAGACAATAGCGGGTGCGGCTCGCCGCTGGGTCTTTCCGAAAGCAAACCCGGCCTATGAAGGACCTCCCCGGCCAGCGCTCCAGGGCATATCCGGCTTGGGCCTGCTGGTTCAGCCAGGCCTGTAGGCCAGCGAAATCCCACAGTGCGCAGGGAACAAATTTCTTTATCAACGCATCATCCCGTTTCATAGCTCAGACCTCCGTTCAAAGGTTCTCCAGCATGGCGGCAAACGCTTCCAGATGCCCAGTCAGGTCCTGATAGCCGTGGTAGTCGGCGAAGAGAACGGTATTGCCCCGGCGCATGATCAAAACTCCACCGGGCAGAAAGACACGGGTTTCCCCGGTGATTTCACTGGTATGGACCCGCTCCTCCCGAGGGGCGTAGCGGATTTCATCCAGTCCATAGTCAGAGGCCAGAGTTTCAAAATCACCGGAACCGTTGAGGTACTGGCGGCTCCACTCCTCGGCCCGCATTTCCGCCAGCATGTCCAGTGGATAGCGGACAATGGAGATTTCCAGGCGGGGGACATCGTTTGGGCTTTGGTCCTTCTGGAAGGCTCCGTACTGCTGGAAGTACCAATGCTTCGGGGTAAGCAGGGTGCCCCCGTGGGAAATGTGATCCATGTTATATAATTGCCTTTTGCTGATAGAGAAGTCCTCCCCCTCAATGTCGGTCAGAGTAACAAAGCCGGAGCCCTCCAAGTCGTAGGGACGGTAGTCAACTCCGGCAAAGCACTGAGCGGTGTTGATGAGCACCGGCAGTAGAATAAGCAACCCCGCCGCCAGCAGCCAGCCCACGCCCCTGTGCCCGTGGGAAGTTCGGTTGTTTTTCACTGCACGGCGGTAGCTCAAAAGATGGAACAGCCCCAGCAAATAGGAGAGGTCGATAAGTAGAAATCCTAACGCTGCCAGCAGGAAGGGAATAGTTCTCCCGTTGGATAGGGTCTCCACTGGGTAGTAGCGAAGCCATAAAAGATCAATTTCCCAGGGTGCGCCCTGCCAATAAAGCCCAAGCAGCAGAAGGTTTGCTAAAAGAAGCAGTACCCCCACTACCAGCTTTTGGCGAAAGAACTTCTTTAGCGCATAATCCAATGTCTCCGGGTCAGTATGAGCCTGAGCTTCCAAGTCAGTGGACGCGTAGATGTAAAAGCTGCTCCGGAACATGCCCCAGTACTGCCACCCTGCTTCTTCATAGATGGCGTTCAGCTCCGGATCATCTTCGGCTCCGCCTCGGATGGGCTCCAAGTGAACCTGAACCTGTTCAGACGGTGCCTTGTCAAACATGGCAATCGGACCGGCTGTCATCTGAAAGCGCAGGCCTTTGGCCGCCATAGCGGCCAGCCAATTCTCCAGTCCAGGAATATCAAAACCACCATAGGGAATTACGTTTACGCTTGCTTTTTTCATGACAGTTCCTCCTCTCCGTCACGAACGCAGGCTCGCAGCCGTTCCAATTCCTCCAGATATGCCTCGCGGCCTTTCTCGGTGAGGCGGTAAGTTCGCTTTCGCCCCTCAATTTGGGTCTCCTCAATGAGGCGCTCATCCTGAAATTTGCCTAACAATGTGTAAAGTGTCCCTGGACCAAGACGCAGTCGGCCACCAGTCTTTCTTTCTACAAATTCTGTAATCTCGATGCCGCACATATCCTGATGAAGGAAAGACATGAGCACATAAAACATAGGCTCTGTCAATGCGGCCCGTTCTTTCCCACTCATTTCGGCACCTCCTCCTAATATCGCGACATGATATTGCCTAATGATATTGTAATATCGCCTCGCGATATTGTCAAGAAAAACAATTAATTGCTTCACCGAAAAACAACTATACTATTGACACCACCCAAAACAGGGAGGGACCGGAAATTCCGGCCCCTCCCTGTTGCTTTAGCCTACCCTCTGGGATCCCCCTCATTTGCTGTGTGCAGAATATGATACGCACGACTTAACACTGCTGTCTTACGCAAAAAACCCCGAATCAACTCCTGTTCATCCAGCCATGTGGACTGGGGTGAACAGTACCCTATCTCTCTGCTGGCCTCCCGGCGTGCGGCTTGAATCGCTTTCTGGATGGAGAGCCACTGACCGTAAGCACCACCGTTTCGCTGCTTTCTCAGTTTCCGAATGGCGCTCTTATACGCCTTCTCCGCGCCGCTGGGGCCGTTGTAGTTCAGCCGGATGGCCAGTTCCTGAAAGGTCATGCCCTGCTCATTGGGCTGGCCGATCCCCAGATAACAGCGCACCAAGTTCAACTCTCTGGGCTTGAGCACCTCCTCCATGCGCTGGAGGAGCAGCGTCCGGCGCATGAAATGGTCATAGGCTCTGGCGGGATCACCGCCAAAACTAATATCAAAGACACGCTCACCCAACGACTCGATCTGGAACGCAGTGCGATATTCCTCCAGCAGACGCTTGGCCACTTTGACGGAGACTTCCAGCTTCGCTTGAATGACGGTCAGAAGATTTGCTTCGGTGTCCTGCTCGTGTGCGGCATAGAGGAACGCCACCTGGCGCAGCTGGTAGTAGCGATCCAGCGGGAAGGACAGAGAAAAAGAACTTTGGGCGGCGCAGTCCTTCATGGCCGTTTCAATGGCGGGAGTGGCGTAGGTCAGCAGCCTGGTTCCCATGGATGCATCAAACCGCTGTGCCGCGTCCAGTAATGCCAGCGCACCCTCCTGCTTCAGATCGTCCACCAGAAAATCCTGAGAAAATTGTTCGCAGTAGCTTGTGGCCAGCATGGTCAGGTATCCCTCGTTCTGGGAAAGCAGAAGTGAAGCAGCCTCTGGATCGCCTTCCTGTATGCGCCG
>CALXDJ010000034.1 GCA_944387035.1 uncultured Oscillospiraceae bacterium
ACGATGCGCTGGACCTCAGAGGTGCCCTCGTAGATCTCAGTGATCTTGGCGTCGCGCATCATGCGCTCCATGGGATAATCCTTCGTGTAGCCGTAGCCGCCGAACATCTGCAGCGCCTTCGTGGTGGTCTTCATGGCATGCTCGGAGCAGAACAGCTTCGCCATGGCGGCCTCCTTGGTGTACCGCACGCCGGCACCCTTCATCACGGCTGCCTGATAGGTCAGCAGACGGCCGGCCTCGCAGCCCATCTCCATATCCGCGAAGGTGAACTGCGTGTTCTGGAACTTGCTGATGGGCTTGCCGAACTGCACACGGCCCTTGGTGTACTCCTTGGCCTCAGCCAGGGCGCCCTCGGCAATGCCCAGAGCCTGGGCGGCAATGCCGATCCGGCCGCCGTCCAGAGTCTGCATGGCGATGTTGAAGCCCTTGCCTTCCTTACCCAGCAGGTTCTCCTTCGGCACGATCATGTCCGTGAACACGATCTCCGCCGTGGGAGAGCCGTGCAGGCCCATCTTCTCCTCGTGCTTGCCCACGGAGAAGCCGGGGAAGCTGCTCTCCACGATGAACGCGGAGATGCCCTTGGTGCCCTTGGACTTGTCCGTCATGGCAAACACCACGAACACGTCGGCCACATAGCCGTTGGTGATGAAGATCTTGCTGCCGTTCATCACATAGTGGTCACCCTCCAGGCGGGCCTCGGTCTGGCTCTTGGAGGCGTCGGAACCGGCGTTGGGCTCCGTCAGCGCGAATGCGCCCACCTTATGGCCGGTGGTCAGCATGGGCAGATACTTCTTCTTCTGCTCCTCGGTACCGTGGGTCAGAATGGGGTCGCAGCACAGGCCGTTGTGCGTCGCCACAATGTCGCCCGTGGATGCGCACTGCTTAGAAAGCTCCTCCACGCAGATCGCTGCGGCCAGAGGGTCTGCTCCCGTGCCGCCGTACTCCTTGGGAATGCACATGCCCATCACGCCCAGGTTGAACAGCTTCTCGATGTTCTCCCGGGGGTACTGGCTGGTCTTGTCCGTCTCCGCTGCGATGGGCTTCACTTCGTTCTCAGTGAATTCCGCCATCATCTTCCGGATCAGCTGGTGCTCACGGCTCAGATTGAAATCCATGTTGTTTTCTCCTTATATCAGATTTTTGAACGCCGGTTCGGCTGGAGTTCCTTCTTTATATTTTCTTGCTTATTCCGAGTGGCGGAATAAGTTTTCATATCGCGGCAAGACCGCCTGCGGGGGTCTCCCCCGCAGCACGGTCGTAGTCCTTATTGAATCCCTGCGATATCCTTGGCCAGCTGCTTCTTGGCCTGGATGTTGCCCTGACGGGCAATCATGATCCGCTGGGCCTGCGGAGAGCCTGCGCCGTGCATGGACTCCGTCCGGTAGCCCACTGCTGCCGCGCCCAGGCACATGTTCTCCAGGAACCGCAGCACACGCTGACGGTCCTCCGTGGACACGTCCTCTTTCGTCTTGAAGTACTTGTTGCAGATCTCCCCGATGGTCTCGCCGTTCCGGCCCACCACCGTCTCGGAGTGGAAGTCCTTCTGGGACGGCATCGTCACCATCAGGCCGCCGGCCACATCCTCGGCCAGCCGCACGATCTCATACGGGAACCGCGTCACGTTCTGCTTGCACACGTTGGCCAGCAGCAGGTCGATCTGGTAGTTGCCCGCCTTGGTCTTGAAGCCCTGGGAAGAGCAGGCGATGCCGCAGCAGTACAGCGTCTCATTCAGGTGCGTCATCTCGATGAGCTTATCCTTCACCGCAGAAGCCTTCTCCACGCCGTTGTACTCCGCTGCCAGGGCCGTCGCGCCGATCACCACGTCGCCCACGCCCACCTTGCAGCCGCCGTAGCTCTGACGGTGATAGCCGGCAAACCGCTCCACCATCATGCCCGCGAACTCATACTCGCCGTTGAGGAAGATGTACTCGTTGGGGATGAACACATGGTCCAGCACCACCAGGGCCTCCTGGCCGCCGAACTTCGCGTTGCCCACGTCGATGCTGGCGTCCTCCTCCAGCTTCCGCGTGTCGCAGGACTGACGGCCGTAGATCATGTACATGCCCTCGGCGTCCGTCGGGCAGGCGAAGCTCACCGCCCAGTCCTTGTCCGCCTCACCCATGGAGATGGTGGGCATGAAGATGTGCCAGTGGCTGTTCACGGAGCCGGTCTGGTGGCACTTGGCGCCGCACACCACGATGCCGTCCGGACGGCGCTCCACCACATGCACGTACATGTCCGGATCCGCCTGATCGTGGGGAGCCTTGGAGCGGTCACCCTTCGGGTCCGTCATCGCGCCGTCCACCACCAGGTCCTCGTCCTGGATGTAGGTCAGGAACTTCTTGAAGTTCTCATGATAATGCGTGCCGTACTTCTCGTCCACTTCGTACGTGGTGGAGAACACCGCGTTGAACGAGTCCATACCCACGCACCGCTGGAAGCAGCTGGCCGTCTTCTGGCCCAGCAGACGCTGCATCTTCACCTTGTTGATCAGGTCCTCCGTGGACTGATGCAGGTGCGTAAACCGGTTGATCTTGTGCCCCGTCAGGCTGGACGTCACCGTCATCAGATCCGCGTACTGCGGATCCTCCGCCACCGCGTACGTCATCGCCACGCAGTTGATGGACGGACGGATCATCGGATGATCCACCCAGTTGTCGATCTTCTCCCCGAACATATACACCCGGGTCTTCAGCTGACGCAGGCTCTCAATATACTCCTGTGCTGTCTTCATTCCTTATGATCCTCCTTGATTCAGGCTGGTGCCCTCTGCGTTTAGACGGCAGCCGGCAATGCCTACACAAATCCTCTGCTTATATTTATAACAAAAAGCGCACCCGCTTTGCAAGGGGAATTTTTGCCTGATTCTCCCCCTTTTGCATATGAAATAGCCAAATTTACGCATTCTTTTTTATGAATTTACAACAATTTTTTACCGTATTCTTTCGGGTTTTCCCGCAGATGTATTCATATTTGAATATGTTGGAATCTGATTCCGCTATGCGAAATGGCCCGTTTTTTTGTGCGAACAGAACAGTTTCTTCTTTCTTTTTCTATACATTCCGACAGTTTCTTTTTGAAGCGCCGATCTTCCTATTCATCTTTGAATATGCTATACTCAAAAAAGAATACCCTGTTTGAATCCCATCTGCTTCCAATTGGGAGGTGAAAAATTTGGCACCATTCACAAATTCATTGGATCTCCCGGATGCGGAACTTCCGCTCAAGGAGCTCTTCGAAATCATTCGTCCGGAGAACAATCTGGTGCTGGCAGATGAAATGATGCTCTCCGATGCCAGCGGCACCATTCTCTGGGTCAGCGAGACCTATGAACGCAATTTTGGATTTTTCCCGCACTCCATTGTCGGCCGGTCCGCCTTTGATCTGGAAGCTGACGGAACTTTTTCTCCCTGTATTACCGCAGAGGTCATCCGCCGCAAGGAAAAAATCACCGCCACCCAGACCATCAACCATATTCATAAGAATGTGACAACCATTGGCATCCCGCTTTTTGATGACGGCGGAGCACTGAAATACGCGGTGTGCTTCAACACCGTCTCCATGGAGCAGATCAGTTCCATGCAGAGCAACTACCGCAATCTGCGGGATTCCATTCAGCAGTACACGCAGGAAATCGCGGAACTGCGCACCCGGGCCACCTCCACCAGCTTGGTTTTTAAAAGCAGCCCGATGCAAAGGCTTTGGACGCTGATGCAAAACACCGCCAATACCAAGGCCAACATTCTCATCACGGGAGAGACCGGCGTGGGCAAGACCGCCATCGCCAAGGCCATTCACGCCATGAGCGACCGGGCATCCGGACCGTTTATTGAAGTCAACTGCGCGGTGCTGCACGAAAACCTGATGGAATCCGAACTCTTCGGCTACGAAAAGGATTCCTCAACCGGGAGCGCCAGAAAAATCGGAAAAATCGAACTGGCCAACCACGGCACACTGTTCCTGGACGAAATCGGAGAGCTGCCGCTGCATATTCAGTCCAAGCTGCTGCAGCTGATTCAGGAAAAAACCATTGAGCGTCTTTCCGACGGCCGCCGGGTGGCACTGGATTTCCGTTTGATTGTGGCCACCAACCGCAATCTGGAAGAGGAAGTGCAGCGCGGGCTGTTTCGCTCCGATCTTTTTTACCGGCTCAATGTCATCCGGATTCACATTCCGCCCCTGCGGCTGCGCAAAGAAGACATTCTTCCGCTGGCCCACCAGTTTTTGGCGCGATTTTGCAGGGAATACGGCAAGGATTTGAATTTTTCCGCGCAGTTTCTGGGCTTCCTGGAGCAATACGACTGGCCGGGCAATGTCCGGCAGCTGGAAAATCTGATTGAACGCAGCGTCATCACGGTGCAGGACCCCATTATTGACGTCACGGCGCTCCCGCCGGAATACGCCAGCCAGGCCCCTGCCGTGCTCCAGGCCCAATCCGGTACCTTGGCCCAGAGAATGGATGCCTATGAAGGTGAAATTATTCGGGATGCGTACCGCCGCTGGGGCACCACTGTGGGCGTGGCCAAGGAATTGGGGATTTCCCAGCCCACCGCCGCTCGGAAAGTATCCAAATATGTACACAGCTGATGCGCTCACCGGCTGTTGTAATTCATCGCAGTGTCCCCACATTCCAAAATCCCCGGACCGTCCAAGCGGCCCGGGGATTTTTCTGGTTTGATTAAGCAAAGGTCAGTACCGTACCGGTCTTTCCGTCCAGTGCATCCAGACAGCGGTCCAGACTGGTGATGATGGCCCGTTTATCCGGATTTGCCCGGACAAATTTCATGGCCGCCTCCACCTTGGGCAGCATGCTGCCCACGCCGAACTGTCCTTCCCGGACATACTGCGCCGCCTGCGCCAGATTCAGATGAGACAGATTCTCCTGGTCCGGCTTTCCGAACCGGATGGCCACCTTCTCCACTTCAGTAAGGATGAGCAGCGCGTCGGCGCCCACCTCTTCGGCCAGCAGCTCGGCGGCAAAATCCTTGTCAATTACCGCCGCCACGCCTTCCAGGGTGCCGTCGGCATTTTCCACCACCGGAATGCCGCCTCCGCCGCAGGCGATGACCACCGCGTGATCCCACAGCAGGCGGATGGCACCGATCTCCACAATCCGGCGGGGCATCGGCGAAGCCACCACCCGCCGCCAGCCCCGGCCGGCATCTTCCCGCATGATATATCCCTTTTCCTGTTCCAGCTTTCTGGCTTCTTCCTGGGAATAGAAGGCGCCAATGGGTTTGGTAGGATTCTGAAACGCGGGGTCATTCCGATCTACCACCACCTGCGTCGCCAGCGTCACCACGGGGTAATTCCGCCCCCGGCTGCTCAGGGCATACTTGAGCGATTGCTGAATGTGGTAGCCGATATATCCCTGGCTCATGGCACCGCACACATCAAAGGGCATGGGCGGCACCACGTCCCGGGCCGCTTCCCCGGCCAGCACGATCCGTCCCACCTGGGGACCGTTTCCATGGACAACCGCCATTTCATATCCCCGGCGGCTGATCTCAGCAATGCGTTCACTGGTTTTTTTTACCACTTCCAGCTGCGCCTCGGCGGTAGGCGCGCTGTTTCCAGACTGCAGGGCGTTGCCGCCCAGCGCGATCACAATTCTTTCCGGCATGGTCACACTTCCTCTTTTTTGATGGTACGTTCAGTTTGTGCCGCCGGGGCCGGATTATGCAAAAAAGCAGCGGAACCCAACCAATGGATGGGTTCCGCCGTCTATTCAATGGACAATCTTTTCGCTGTTCATGCTGCGGGTCAGTGTCATGAGGAGGATCTTCAGATCAAAAAACACATTCCAGTTTTCAATATAGTAGAGGTCATACTCAATCCGCTTTTTGATGGAAGTATCCCCCCGGTAGCCATTGACCTGTGCCCAGCCGGTGATGCCCGGCCGGACCTGGTGCTTGACCATATAGCGGGGAATCTCTTCCTTGAACTGCTCGACATAAAACGGCACTTCCGGCCGAGGCCCCACCAGGCTCATGTCTCCTTTGAGCACGTTGAAAAACTGCGGCAGCTCATCAATGGAAAACTTGCGGATGAAAGAACCAAACGGGGTCTTGCGGGGATCTTCATTACGGCTCCATCCGGTTTTTTCCGCAGCATTGACCCGCATGGAACGAAATTTATACATACAGAAAGTCTGCTTATTGCGTCCCACCCGTTCCTGCTTGAACAGCACCGGCCCCGGAGAAGACAGCTTCACCCCCACCGCCGCGATGAGCATCAGCGGGGAGGTTATCACAATCAGCACCAGTGCCCCCACCACATCCATGGCCCGCTTGATAAAAGCATTGGCCATGTTGTCCAGAGGAATCCGGCGCAGATTGATCATGGGCAGGCCGTCGATGTTGTCCACCTGGGGATTGGAGGGCATATACTTGGCATAAAACGGAACCAGGGAAATCTTGGTGCCGGTTTTTTCGCAGATATTGATGACCTTGCCGGTCAAGGCGTACTCCTCCGGCGCCATGGCCACAATCACCTCGTCCGGATTGCGCTCCGTAAGGAGCTCTTCCAGCTGATCATAACCGCCCAACCGGCGGACATTGGGCAGCCGGGTTCGGTTGGCCACATATCCATCTACCAAAAAGCCCAGATCCCGGTCCTCCCGCACCCGGCGGATATAGGCCGCGGCCATCTCCCCATCCCCTACTACCAGCACATGCTTCTGGTTGTATCCCAGGCGGCGGTAGTGACGCAGGGTCAGCCGCAGTGCCGCCCGCTTGCACACCAATACGCAATAGACGATCCCGCAATAGAACACCAGCAGCCACCGGGACATCTCATTGAGCCGAAATACAAACAGGGACGTAATGAGAATGAGCATATCCAATATGGTGGCCAAAAACAGCGTCTGGGCCTCCCGGTGGAAGCGAATCGCCCGATAGGACGCGTACAGGCCCGCAATGGCATAGGTTGCCAAAAACAGGACCATGGCGATGGCTCCCAGCCAAAGATAGCTGCGCAGCGGAAATGACGGCGTACCGTCAAACAGGCAAAACCGAATCCAATAAGCGGGCAAAATGGACAAAAAAACCAACGCCCCGTCGGAGAGCACATTGAGCTGGTTCAAAAGTCTTTGATTTTCTTTTATCATGGTGTTTTTCCACCTGTTTCAACAAAAATCCAGCTTTATTCTACTTGAAATCGTATACCGTGTCAAATATAATAGTCGGTGTTCCCGACTTCCGTTAAGAAAGGTCTGCCATGATGCACCGCATTTTATTCACCGCCTCTACCTTTTCCCATATCCGCACCTTTCACCTGCCCTATCTGCGCGCTTTCCGCGCTCTGGGATGGAAAGTCGATGTGGCTTGCGGGGGCACACTGCCAGACCTGCCCGACGCGGACCGGGTGATCGTCCTTCCCTTTGAAAAGCGCATGTCCTCCCCCGCTAATTTTCGGGCACAAGCCCAGCTGCGGCACCTGATGCGTCAGCAAAACTACACCCTGGTTATCACCCATACCTCCCTGGCCGCCTTTTTCACCCGGCGGGCGGCAGCAGGCGTGCATCCGCGGCCTCCCGTAATCAACATGGCCCACGGATACCTGTTTGATGATGAAACGCCCGCCTGGAAGCGGGCCATTCTGGAGAGTGCCGAACGGCTGACTGCCCGGCAGACCGATCTGCTGCTGACCATGAATCAGTGGGATTATCGCACCGCCCAGCGGCTGCACCTGGGCCGCCGGGTCGCATGGGTCCCTGGCATTGGGGTGGATTTTTCCAAGCTGGACGCTCCCCCAGGCGCATGTTCCCGGAGTACATACGGTCTTGATCCGGAGGACTTTGTTCTGCTTTATGCGGCTGAGTTTTCTTCGCGCAAAAATCAGTCCATGCTGATTCGCGCCCTGCCGTCTCTTCCGCCGCAGGTAAAGCTGCTGCTGCCCGGCCAGGGCGCCCTGCTGGAGGAGTGCCGCCGTCTGGCCAACACTCTGGGCGTAGCGGACCGGGTCGTTTTTCCGGGTTTCGTCTCTCCCATGGCACCGCTGTATGCTCTGGCGGACGCCGCTGTCACCTCCAGCCGTTCTGAGGGACTGCCGTTCAACGTAATGGAATCCATGTATGCCGGCCTCCCGGTGATCGCCAGCCGTGTCAAGGGACACACCGACCTGCTGGACGATGGGCGCACCGGCCTTTTGTATCCCTTTGATGACACCGCCGCCTTTGTCCGCGCTGTGAAGCGCCTGCTTGAGGAACCAGGCCTTTGCGCCGCCTTAGGCAGCGCCGCACACGACGCGGTCCAGCCCTACGCCTTGGACGCCGTCCTGCCCCAGGTGATGGAGCAATATCTTTCCCTGGTGCCCGCCGCCCAGCCGCTTCGGGCTCCCGCATTTTCCACAACTGACAAGGAGTGATTGATTTTGGCTCATACCCCTCAGCCCGTCCCCGTTTCCCGCACCGACTTCCTGGGGCGGATCTTCCCCTGGCTTTTGCCCGTGCTGCTGTTCTTCTCCATCACCGGCACCAGCCGTTTTGCCGCCGTGGTGCTGGTGGTGGTGGCTATTCTTTTTTCCATCGGCCGTGTGCCTGTGGCCAATCTGCGCAATCGTCTCTCTCCTTTGACTGCAGCAGTCTTTTTCTATTCCCTGATCTGTCTGCTCTCCGGCCTTTGGTGCCATTTTGGGCTTTATGCTGCCCGGGAAAGCGCCAAAACCCTGGCGGCATTTTCTATTTTTGCCCTGGTTTTGATGCGAGTAAAACGGGAGCATCTGCGCGGCCTTTTGAAAACGCTGGACGGCGTGCTGGCTGTTATCGCCCTTTTGTGCATTGACGCATCGTCCCTGCAGCTTCTTTCCCGCGGTTTTTCCTGGGTCATGGCTCTGTTTAAGGCCGGGTATCCCTTGGAGACCATGGGATACGAAACCGGTGTCCGCATTACCGGCATTTTCAGCAACGCCAACGTTTCCGCCGGTCTGCTGGCCTTCGGCCTGATTCTCTCCCTGTATTTGATTCGTACAGAGGAATCCCCCCGTACGCGGCTTGTCCTGTTTGTGGGACTCGGCGTGGAATCCCTGGCGTTCTTCCTCTCTTTCTCCATGGGCGCCATGGCCTCCTTTGGCCTGACCTGCCTGGTCTATCTGCTCTGCTCCGGAAAGGGCAACCGTCTTTCCCTGCTGATCCTGATGCTGGAATCCGTACTGGCAACTGTGATCTGCTCGTTTGCCGCCACTCCCTTCCTGGGCATCAGCGGCGCCGCAGCTTTGGTTCCTATTCTACTGAGCCTTCTGTGCGGCCCGGCCATCTGGGTGTTGGACCGCTTTGCAGGGCAGCCGCTTCTGGCCGTTCTGAAGGGCCGGGACAAGGCAGTTGCCGTTGCTGCCGTGGTACTGGTGGCTCTGACGGTTTGTTACGGTGTGCTGGCATACAATCTCACCGGAGATCTGACGCTGGAAAGCGGCGTCACCATTTCCCGGGCAATCTATCCCGCAGCAGGAGAATACACGCTCACCTGTGACGGCGACGACGTTCAGGCCGTCATCTACAGCCAGACGGAAGCGGAGCTGATGATGCACACCAACACCGTCCTCTATGAGGGGTCGCTTTCCGATGCTGCCTTTACCGTGCCGGAGGGCAGCCGGGTTGTCTGGTTCCAGCTCAGCGGAACAGGCACCGTACGCAGCGTCACCCTTTCCGATGGAACGCAGCTGCCGCTGGGCTATACCCTGCTGCCGGAATTTGCCGCCAACCGGATTCAGGGCCTGTGGGCCAACCAGAACTTCATTCAGCGTCTGGTATTCTTCCGGGACGGCCTGAAGCTGTGGCAGGCAAGCCCCTTGATCGGCTGGGGTGTCGGCGGTGTTGAAGGCCAGCTTACTTCCGTGCAAAGCTTTTATTATGAATCCAAGTACATCCATAATCAGTTCATTCAGATTATGGACGAGGCCGGCGTGCTGGGCCTGGCCGCCTTCGTGGGGATGTTGGGCAGCGCCGTCTGGATGCTGACCCGCCGCCGCAAGGATGCGGACCCGCTGCTGGCCATGCTGGCAGCTTGCCTGACCATGATGGCGGCCCACTCCATGACAGAGGTGGTCTGGTCCACCCAAATCTATCAGTCTGCCGTCTTTGTCCTTTTTGCTGTGTTGATTCTCTGGAACAGCTCTCCAGAAGCAGCGCCGGTCTCCAAGCCGGCCAAGGGGCGGGTCGCCGCCGGAGCGGCATGGGGGCTGATCGGCATCTTCGCTTTGCTCCTGAGCGGCCATTTGCTGGCCGCAGGCCAGCTGGAAAAGCTGGATACGGACAATATTTCCTCCTCCGAATTCCTCTCTGCCATGGAAACCATGGACCGGCTGGATGTCTACGATGACTCCGATTACAAAGTCAATCTGATGGCCAATTATCTGCGCTTTGATACCGCTGTGGGACGGGGCATGGCAGATCACTATGCCCAGCAGCTGTTGGCAAATCAGGAGTATGACACATGCTATCAGGTCGCCGCTTATTACTATCTGCCTCTGCGGGATTTCGACGGATTCTTTGAGGCCATTCGTGTCGGTCTTCTGCAGGAGCGCTCCAATCCCGCCGCCTGGAACAGTGCCTTCCATCTTTTCCAGCAGGCCTTTGATGGATTGGAAGCGGACGATATGGACGCTTACGTTTCCGGAATTGTCTCTATCGGCGCGCTGATGGACGAGACCAACGAAATTTTGATGGCACCAATTACGCTGGATGAGGGCAACGCCGCCTTGCTTGCATGTGCGCGTACGCTGACCGATGTCTCCGGCGAAGCAGCCCAGGCAGTTCTCGCTTCCCTTCTGAGTGAATAACACAGCAAAAGTCCCGGCTTTTGAAAAGCCGGGACTTTTTTTGTTTCTTTGCACATCCGCGTACCAAAATCGGCTGTTGCCTCCTATTTATGAGGTTTGCGCGTATACAGATCATCAAAGGAGGTTTTTTCATGCAGCAAACAGCAAATTACCAACTCAACCAATGGGATGGCGAGGACCGGATCATGCGGGTCGATTTCAACAGCGACAACGCAAAAATTGATGCCGCCCTGCAGCAAAACGCCGCCGCGCTTTCTCAGGCCACTGCCGATCTGCAATCCGCCTTGGAGACCGAGCGGCAGGCCCGGGCTTCCGGTGATACCGCCGCCAGTCAGGCAACCGCTTCTGCCAAGCAGGAACTCCTCAATGCCATCTCTGCCGAACAGTCTGCCCGGAGCTCCGGAGACACCGCAATCCGCGGAGAGTTTGCCGCCGCAGACGCAGCGATTCGGCAGGAGTTTGCCGCGGCAGATGCGGCCGTATCCGCAGCCTGCCCCATCTTCAAAATTCAGAGTATTGTCACCTCTCAGGCTGCCACGCAGATTGACTTGGATCTGCGTGACGCCAGCTACCGCAACCTGGCCTTTTTGCTTCTGATCCCGCAGGTCAACACAGCCTCATCTACGGTTTATCTCCGCGTCAATGGTATTTCAGCCAATAACTATTATGTAGGCTCCACGTTGCGGTCATTCCTGTCGTATTTCAACCCCTGCAATCCCACCGGCAACAAGCCCGGTTATGCGATTTGCCGGCTGGCCCTCTATACAAATATAATTTCCTGCGTAACGCAGAATGTGAGCTATGACGGCGGCGGTTTGGAGTTCTACACTTCCGGTGCGATCGTGAATCCTAACATCGCTAAAACGAGCGCGCTGCAAACACTCAACGTTGTTACAGAAGACGGCGGCTTAATTGACGCGGGCAGCCGCTTTACACTTTACGGCATGAGATTCTGAATACACTGCCGAAACAGCCCCCTGTCAGATAACAAAGTCTGACAGGGGGCTGTTTTACAGCGGCATCTGTTTCTCCAGTTCCTTTCGGAATTCCGGATGGGCAATGGAAATCAGCGCCCGGGCACGTTCCCGGGTGCTCTTGTATTTGAGGTTGACCACGCCATACTCCGTGGCCACGTACTGCACCATGGTCCGGGGTGTGGTCACAATGCTCCCGGACGTCAGCTGCGGGCGGATTTTGGAATGCCGCACCCCCTGCTTGTCCACATAACTGGAACGCAGAGCAATGATGCTTTTCCCGCCCCGGGACCACTGGGCGCCGGTGACCCACTCCAGCTGTCCGCCGGTACCGGAATACATCCGATCTCCAATACTCTCGGCGTTGACCTGTCCGGTGAGGTCAATCTCCACCGCGTTGTTGATGGACACCACCCCGTCATTCTGACAGATTACCCGGGGATTGTTGACCCATTTCACTTCCCGGAAACACAGCTGGTCGTTTCCATCACAAAATTCCCACAGCTCCCGGTCTCCCACGCACAGTGTTCCCACCGTACGGCCCGGGCAGACCTGCTTGCGGCTGTTGTTGACCACACCGCGGCGCATCAGCTCCATGACGCAGTTGGTGACCACTTCCGTGTGCATCCCCAGGTCTTTTTTCCCTGCATAGGCCAGGCATTCGCCGATAGCGTTGGGCAGCCCTCCCAGCCCCAGCTGGATGCAGGCGCCGTCCGGCACCATTTCCGCAATGTGTCCGGCAATCTGCCGGTCCAGTTCTGTAGTGGGGGCCGGAACATTTTCCGCCAGGGCATGGTCGCTTTCCACAATGGCGTCTACCTCTGAGACGTGGACCAGATGGTGGTACTCCCCATCCGTGCTCAGAACCGGCAGATTGGAATTGACCTCCGCAATTACCAGCTCGCTCTGCTCCAGCACATCCCGGTCCAGGTGGGACGCAGAAATGCTCCGGCTCATCCAGCCATTTTCATCCGGCGGCGTACAGGTAATCACGGTCACCCGGGGATGCCGTGCGCAAATCCAGGCGCCGTCCTCGCTCAGATGGGTGGGCACAAAATGGACGTTTCCCTGGGGAATCAACGCCCGGTCTCCCGACAAGAAGTTTACGTAATATTCCACCAGATCCCGGTTCTCCGGCTGAAGCAGCACCGTGTCGGTAGGGGTAAACAAGCCGTCCAGCTCAATCTTTCCGCCGCTTTGCCGCAGGCGGCGCGTCAGAGCCGCATCCACGGCATACGGCCAGCTGGCAGCGCCGGGCATTGCCACGGCATCGCCGTTATGAATCTGCGCCGCAGCCTCTTCTGCGCTCACGCGCAAAGCTGCATACTGCTGCCGCCAGTCTCCCGTTCCGGCCAAGCGTCCCCGGCGGACGGGTTTGATCTCATGTGTCGTCATGGTTGCCTCCCGCATTGCAAGATAGTTTGATTGTACCGCAGATCTGTTTCTCCCGCAAGAGCATGCCGTGCCGCCGCCAATCCTTTGGCAGCGGCACGGCAGCGATTCGGAGGACGATGCGCAGCCGATGAGATCCGCCAGGCCGCCGGTCAGAAACGGAGTGGGCGTCCGAACCAAAAGTTCCGTAATCCGTACCATGCCGAAGCGGGAATACTTGCCCCGTGCATGAGAGGTTCCTATTCTACCAGGGCCGCCCATTCTCTTCCCCGAACTCGGTTGACAACCCTTTGAAAATTGCTAAAATCTTAATTGACAAACAGAAGATCTGCAAAAGGAGGAGTGGCCTTGAACAGTTCTGAGATCGCGAAACTGGCCCATGTGTCCAGAACCACGGTTTCCCGGGTTCTGAACGGACACGCCAACGTCTCAGATGCGACCCGTCGCCGCGTCGAAGCGGTTATTCGCCAGCACAACTATTTCCCTGATGCGGCGGCCCGGAATTTGGTCGGCAAACAAAGCAAAGTTCTGGGCCTCTTTATCATCGACCTGGCTGCCAACCACGATGCGTATACCATCTCCCGCTCTCAATTCTTTTACGATTATATCGCCTATGCCATTGATATCACCAACCGGCACGGCTACAATTTGCTGACTACCATCGTGCATGCGGACAATATGGATGATGTGGACCGCTTATTTCAAAGCCGCAGTATTTCCGGCGGTATTTTAATGGGAGATCATCTGGATCAAAATACCCTGGCCCGGTTTTCCGCCAGGGGATATAAACTGGTCCTCTATAATCAGATTCGCCGGAGCCCGTCGTCCAACATTCTGGTTGTCAATTACGACAACTTCAAATGCGGGCGGCTGGCAGGCGAAGAGTTGGTGCGGCAGGGACATACCAAAATTGCCCATGTCACCGGTGAACCCAATAAGCTCTCCGTTCAGGACCGGCTGGAAGGATTTCAAGCCGCACTGACTGCCGCAGGGATTCCCTTTGACCGCAGCCGGTACCTGGAATACGGCGCCTTTAACCGCCGTTCCGGCGGTTATGAAGCCACCATGCGCCTGCTGGAGCGCAACCGGGATGACCTTCCAACCGCGCTGTGCGCCGGTTCTGCGACCATGCTGATGGGGACCTTCGAGGCTATCCGGGATCTGGGACTGCGAATTCCGGAGGATATCTCGCTCATTGGAATCGATAACGTAGACACTGCCATTTACACCACGCCGCCGCTGTCCATCGTCTCCACCTCCTGCGAGGAGATTGCCAAGCTGACGGTGGCCCATCTGATTGAGCTGGTGGAGCAGGGCAGCTCCTCCTGCAACGACTTTGTCATTCCCGATGTCACGTTGGAGCTGCGCAGCAGCATCCGCACCATTTCTCCCAGCGAATAAACAAACGCGCTCCCACCCCAGGGGTGGGAGCGCGCTGCATGTTAGCGCATATTCTTTTCAGGGCTGTCTGCCGATATAAGCCAACACGCCGCCGTCCACATAGAGAATATGGCCGTTGACAAAGTTGGATGCATCCGAGGCCAGGAATACCGCCGGGCCCATCAGGTCCTCCGCCTCGCCCCAGCGTCCCGCCGGCGTGCGGCCCACGATGAACTGGTCGAAGGGATGCCGGCTGCCGTCGCTCTGCCGCTCCCGCAGGGGGGCGGTCTGCTGTGTGGCAATATATCCGGGTCCAATGCCGTTGCACTGAATATTCTTTCCGCCAAACTCCGCGCAGATATTCTGGGTCAGCAGCTTCAGTCCGCCCTTGGCTGCGGTGTAGGCCGCTACCGTTTCCCGGCCCAGCTCACTGAGAATGGAGCAGACATTGATGATCTTGCCGTGTCCCCGCTCAATCATCCCCGGCAGCACAGCCTTGGAAACAATATACGGCGCCACCAGATCCACATCCACCACCCGGCGAAAATCTTCCACCGCCATGTCGCACATGGGAATCCGCTTGATGATCCCGGCGTTGTTCACCAGAATATCGATGGGCGCCACATCCCGCTCCACGTCTGCGATCAGGCCGCGCACCTGCGCCTCATCCGTCACATCGCAGGCATAGCCCTTCACATCCGTAATTCCTTCCGCCTCATAGGCTTTCAGGGCCTTTTCCACAGAGGCATCGCTGGTGGCGCAAAACGCGATCTTCGCCCCGGCACCATGAAGCGCCGTGGCAATGGCAAATCCAATGCCGTAGCACGCTCCCGTTACCAGCGCCGTCTTTCCCTCCAAGGAGAACAAATTCATTACTTCACTGCTCTTCATATTCCGTCTCCTTTCTAATCAGTGCATGACCCGGCCACCGGTGATATTAATGGCCTGGCCAGTCATGTTATCGGCAAAGCTGGAGGACAGATACAAGAACATATGGGCGATGTCCTCCATGGTCTGTGCCCGCTTCAGGGGGATGCCCTGCAGGCGGGACTCAAAATACGCCTCGGGATCACCGCCCTGACGGCGGATATCCTCCAGGGCCTTTTCCCAGATGTTGGTCCGCACGATCCCCGGGCACACGCAGTTGACATTGATGTTATACGGGGCCGCATACTGTGCGATGGACTGCGTCATGCCTGTGACTCCAAACTTAGACGTCGTATATGCCACATTGGTGGGGAATCCGTACTTGCCGGCCTGGGAGCACATGTTGACGATCTTGCCTGCACGGTTGGGAATCATCACCCGCAGCACGGCCTGATCCACAAAAAATGTACCCTTGGTGTTGACGTTGAGCTGTTTGTCGTAGTCCTCCTCTGTTGCTTCCAGGAAGTCCACCGCGCCGAATACACCAGCCACATGGTTGAGGATGTCAATGCGCCCGAAGGCCTTGACCGCTTCGTCCACCATGGCGTCAATCTGCGCCTTGGAGGTCACGTTGCAGCAGTTTGACACGGCCTTGACGCCAAACCGCCGGACAATCTCCTCCGCCACAGCGTCCGCCGCCTCCTTGTTCATGTCGGAAACCAACACATTGGCGCCCGCTTCCGCCAGCATCAGTGCCGTACAGCGGCCCATACCGCCTCCGCCGCCGGTCACAATGGCGTTTTTGCCTTCCAAAGAAATTGCAACTCCCACTGCCAAACACCCTTTCCTTTCAAGTCGCTTTCCGCGAAGGAAATCCACAGCAGTACGCACAGAACGGATGCTTCCGGATCGTCGTCTGCACGCGCCCGTGTCCCGCACGTTGGCTTTAACCCCAATATATCACAGGGAATACCGGAGCGCAAGCACGATTTTACACGTGTTTACACACCTCTTACCCGCTTTTCTGCGTGATTCCTTTCTGAAATTTTAGAGTTTTCCGTTCTTGCAGAACACGTGTTGATCACGTATAATGATACTGCCTGTTTTCCCAAATTTTAAAATTGCGGGTGATGAACCATGAAACTGGTAACGTATTCTTTTCACGACCAAGAACAGGTGGGATTGATTGGCTCCGACGCAAACAAAATCGTTCCCGTTTCTGCTCTGGGCTTTGCCGCAGCCGATATGTGTGCTTTTATCGACGAGCTCCAGGGTACCGATCCCTCCGCCCTGCTGGCACAGGTGGATGCCGCAGCCGGTGTTCCCTTTGCCGAGTGCCGCCTGCTCTCCCCCATCCGGCACCCTCGTCAGGATGTCATCTGCCTGGGCGTCAATTATTACGAGCACCGGGATGAAACGCTGGCCTCCAATATCAAGTATGACGGCCAGCTCTCCAAGCCGGTCTATTTCAGCAAACGGGTCAATGAGGCGGTGGACCCCGGCGCCCCCATCCAAAGCCACAGTGATCTCATCAATTCTCTGGATTACGAGGTGGAGCTGGCAGTGATTCTGGGCAAGGACGCCCGTTCCGTTGCCCAGGAGGATGTCGCCTCTTATGTTCTGGGATACACGATTTTGAATGATGTCAGCGCCCGGGAACTGCAGTCAGCCCATCAGCAGTGGTATTTCGGCAAGAGCCTGGACGGCTTCACCCCCATGGGTCCCTGGATTGTCACCCGGGACGAATTCCCCTGGATGCCCAAGCTGGCGATCCGCTCCTATGTCAACGGGGAGCTGCGGCAAAACAGCAACACCGAGCTCATGATGACCGGCATTGACGCCGCCATTCACCAGCTCTCTCAGGGCATGACGCTCAAAGCCGGTACCATTGTGGCCATGGGCACCCCCTCCGGCGTGGGAATGGCCTTCCAGCCCACCCGGTACATGCATCCCGGCGACGTGGTGCGCTGCGAGATCGAGGGCATCGGCATTTTGGAAAATCCGGTGGAATAAGGAAACATGCCGGCTGGGAAATTCCCGGGCGGGCCTATATCCTCCACATGAAGATCAAAAAACCGCACGCGGACCAGAGTCCGCGTGCGGTTTTTTCGTTGATATCAGTCGTCCAGGCACGTATGCACCGCCTGGTCCAGCCATGCCATTTCCTCTGCCGTCAGGTTCCACGCAAAAGCAGCGCAGTTCTCCTCCACCTTGGCCCGGGTCTGGGCACCCACGATACAGGAGGAAACAAAGTCCTTTCCGGCGCACCAGTTCAGGGCAATCTGCGCCAGGGGCACATTGCCGTGCTCGGCGGAGAACCGGTCCATTTCCTTCAAAAGCGCCATAATCCGGGAGAACATGGGCTCCTGGAAATGCTTATAGAACCGGCTGCGGTTATCCTTGGGATCAAAGGTCTGCAGCTGGCGGTATGCACCTGTCAGAATACCGCCGCCCAGGGAGCCGTAGGTCATGATACCCATGCCCTGCTCCGAAGCCCAGCGCATCAGGTCCTCATTGGTCCGGTTGACCATGGAGTAGTGGGGCTGAAACGCCTCAATGGGGCAGATCCGTCCGGCCTCTTCCATCTGCTCTTTGCTGAAGTTGGACACGCCCACATGCAGAATCTTTCCCTCTTTTTTGAGCCGGTTGAGGGCTTCCATGGTCTCTTCAAACGGCGTATTGGGATCGGGCCAGTGCACCAGATACAGGTCGATATAGTCCGTACGCAGGTTGCGCAGGGACTCCTCGCACTCCCGCAGAATCTTTTTGGGATCGCCGTCCTTAACGTATCCGCCGTTGATATACTCATTGCCGCACTTGGTGGAAATGATGACATTCTTCCGGGCGCCCAGATCGGCCAGGGCCTTTCCCAGTACCTGCTCCGCCACACCCGCATTATAGGCCGGCGCGGTATCAAAGAACGTCACGCCGGCTTCCACCGCCGCGCGAATGGCGTCCAGCCGGCTCTCCTCCGAATGAGTATCCCAGCCTACACCGCCGATGCCCCAGGTTCCCAGGGCCATCTCCGAAACCTGCATTCCCGTTTTTCCAAACTGCTTGTAGCGCATGGTGTTCCTTCCTTTCCAACCTGACATGGTACACATTTTCTGCCGGAGTACCGGCTTGTCCTCTGTATCATAGCACAGCTCTTTTCCGTGCGCTACCCTGTTGATCGGATTCCCTTTCCGGTCACTTGGCTGGTGATTGTCTAAACGCACTTTCAGAAACTCCGACTCATTCCGCCGTGGCGTCGGTGTTATCGGGCTGCTCCGCTTCTTCCAAAATTCCCTCCGGCAGCAGTATTTTCATCACCCGGGCCGGACGTCCCTTCCCCATGGTCTGCTTGCCCACGGTGGTCACGCAGCCCGCCTCTTCCAGCCGGGCCACAATCCGGTTGACGCTGCGGGAGGTAATCCCCAGCCGCCGGGCCAGCTGCTCCGACGTCACGCTGCCCTCCGTTTGGCGCAGCACCTGCGCCAGACGCCGCAGGGTGGACATCCCCAGCCGGGTTCTCTGGGCAAACCGCTCCAGCCGGTAGGTCCCGGTCTGCACATCCCAGCTGCCGATGGGGCTGGAGGTTCCGCCTTCATTTTCCACCAAATACGAAGTACCGGACCGGTCCGCAATGGAGTGGTTCAACGCCATGGCTGCCCGGGAACGGGCCTCCAGCATGGTATTGCCGACGCCCATGCCCAGCCATACCCGGTACTGGGGCGATCGCTGTCCAAACTGGAGCAGCTTGGAGTGCTCATTATCCTTTAAGAATACGTTTTGCAGCATGTTGCGGGTGGTGACGATGAAAAACTGATCCAGTCCGTCGCCAAATACGGCCGCCTCCAGTCTCTGGGCAATGGAGTAGACCCGCTCCTTGAATTCATTCTGGTAGCGCATCTTTTCCCATTCCCGCAGGAACAGGTCCTGTTCATCATCGAAAATATAGTCAAAGTGAATGGCGATTACCGCCAGCCGCCCCTGATTTTCCTTGGCGGACAGATGCAGCAGCTGCAGGTGGTACAGCTGCTCCTGCACCACTTCCTTGGCCGGATACACCCGCACACAGGGAATCCCCTCATCCCGCAGGGGCTGACAGATATGCTCCATGCTGGTCACGCACACGCTGACCCGCCCCTGCCGGTAATTGTCCCGGTGGAACTCCAGAAGCTTGCGCTCAAAATCGTACTCCTCTTCCCCAAACGGCGCCCGGAGGATCCGCGTCTCTCCCAGCCCCGCCAAACTCAGTACCTCCCGCAGCAGCTCCTCTTCATAGCGGTCTACACTGATGGCCTTCAGGTCGCTGTGGTACATCACCGCTGCCTCAAACAGAGCCTGATACACGGAGGTGCGGCTGTGCGGCAGATAGTTCCACGGAATGGTGGGAACCAGCCGTTTCCGGGCGTAGGCATAGTTGGTGGGACCGGTGAACAGCAGGCCCTCCACTTCCCGTTCATTCTGAAATACCTCCGCAATGGCGGCGGATTCCTCATAGAACTCGGAACAGCGGAAGACCAGCTGAATCTCCGGAAATTCCTTTTCCACCACCTGTTGGATCACGGTTGCCGTAGTCTGCGGTCCAATGATGCCAATTTTCACGCCGGTTTCCTCCTTTACCGTATTAAAGACTTCACAAAACATTTCGGACATTATTTTACACCTTTTAAGGACAAATTACAAATGATACCTTATTTGATATATTTCGAGGGTTTTCCCGAGACATTTTGGGAGGAAGACAATGGATAACGAATCTATGTACGCGGAATTGCTGGAATTGATTACCACCGATTCCGCTTCCGGAAAGGAGAGCGCCATCGCCCGGCTGCTGATCGGCAAGGAATACTCCATGGCTGCCGCCCCCGTCGTGAACGGCGGCATCGTGGCCACCACCACTATGGTGCAGGCCTGCGAGGACCTGGGCCTGGACACTGCCGCTGCCCTGGCCACCTTTGTCTACGCCG
>CALXDJ010000035.1 GCA_944387035.1 uncultured Oscillospiraceae bacterium
ACCGGCCGGACGCCGCCCTGTTCGCTGCCCACCACCGGGGAGAGATCGGCATAGTAAATATCGCCGCGCTTGACACTTGTATCCACAAAGTTCACACTCCGCCGAAAGAAGTACCCGTCACCGAAGGCTCTTCGGTGAGGCCACTTTCATTCTCCCACGCAGCCGCGGAATTTATACGCCGGGCGTAAAATTCCGGCGCTGCCGCCCCCGACATATCTTATGCGGAAGCCGGTGCGAACGTACCAGTCAAAGCAGCCGCAGGCTCCGTTCCACTACCTGGCCGTTCTCCAGATACAGCCGGGGAACCCGCTTGCTCACCGCACAGGTCAGCTCATAGGGGATGGTCCCCAGAATCTCCGCCAGAACATCCACCCTCTGACGCTGTCCAAACAGCTCCACGGCATCCCCTACGTGGACATGGGAAAGCCCTGTCAGATTCACCATGGTCATATCCATACAGATCCGGCCCAGCACCGGCGCTGGTCCCTCCTCAGTCCACACCGACATCCGGCCCGAGAGGCCCCGGAACAGTCCGTCGGCATAGCCGATGGGCAGCACCCCCACCCGGGTCTTTTCCCGGGTGCGGTACGTCCGGCCATAGCTGATGTCCGTATCCGGATCAAAAATCTTGATGGTGGACACGCAGGATTTGAGCGTCATGACGGGCCGCAGGTCCAGACGCTGGGCGTCGGCTCCGGCACCGTACAGCGCAATACCCGGACGCACCATATCCAGATACATCTCCGGATAGCGGGCCAGGGCGCCGCTGTTGGCACAGTGCCGGATGGCAAATGTCTGCCCCCGGTCTGCCAGAGCCGCCAGCACCCGCTGAAAAACATCGAACTGCTCCCGGGTATAGGCCTCACTGCCGGGATCATCCTCGTCGGCGGCGGCAAAGTGGGTAAAAATCCCCTCCGCCTCCAGGTGCGGCAGACGGCAGGAGGCGGCAATGGCCTCTACCCCTCCGTCAAAATGCTCTCCCCGCACCAAAAAGCCCAGCCGGGACATCCCCGTATCCACCTTAATATGGACCCGCAGTGTCCCGCCGCACGCCGCGGCGGCAGCACTGTATTCCTCCGCCTTGGCACGGGCGGACACTGTCTGGGTGATATGGTGACGGATCAGCTCCGGTACCATCTCCGGCGGGGTATGACCCAAAATCAAAATCGGCATGGAGATGCCGCCATGACGCAGCTCCCGAGCCTCATCCAGACTGGACACCGCCAGATAATCCGCTCCCAGCGCCTCCAGCTTCCGGCCTACCTGGACAGCGCCGTGTCCATAGGCGTCGGCCTTCACCACGCCCAGATACCGCACACCCGCTCCAATCATCCTGCGGGCTTGGCGGTAATTATGCGCCAGGGCATCCAGATCTACTTCCGCCCAGGTCCGGCGCAGCACGCTCTCTTCCATTGTTACACGCCATCCTTTTCAGCCGTCTTCCGGCAGAGTTTCTTCTACTGTATCACAAAAAGCAAAGCTCGTAAACTCCGCCGTCAAAATCGTTTCACCATCCACGGCAACTTCTCCCCGTACCGGGGTTCCCGCTTCCTGAGACAGCCACACCGTGGAGACAATCTTTCCCCCCTGCGTCCCGCTCTGATCCATGGACAGCCGCAGGCAGGGAATCTCCTGCCAGGTCTCTTCATTTTCCTCCAGGAGCCACCCCTCCCGCAGCGCGTTCATCAACCGGGGCAGACACAGTGCCGGACTGATCTCTTCAGCACTGATTGTCCCTGCGTTCAGGCACAGATCCTCATACTCCAGCGTCCAGTCCGTCTCCGATACCGTGGCCCGGATTCCGGCAATACTCTCCGGCTCCAGCACCTCCACGGTAATCGTTCCATCCGGCACATAATCGCACCGCAGCCGGGCCTCCCAGTCCAGGCCATCCTCCTGTCGGCAGGATACCACCGCCTCCATTGTGCAGCCCGCCATGGTGCGGTAAGCCTCCCGGGCATCATCCGGCGTTGTCGCTGTCTCCGTGTTTCCGCAGGCCGTGGCCAGCAGGCACAGGATCATCATTGGTACGCACAGCCATCTGCGCACCGTCTGTTCCCTCCTGTTCTTTTATTGCAGTTCCAAAAAGACCTCCGGCAGCGAACCGATGACATCCTCCGGCGTCATGGCATAGGCGCTCAGACGCGCAGAGGCCAAATCTCCGGCACGGCCATGCATCCATACGCCCGCCGCCGCGGCCTGGACCGCAGTGGCCCCCTGCGCCAGCAAGGAGGCAATGATTCCCGTGAGCACATCTCCGCTGCCGCCCCGGGCCAAACCGGAACCGCCGGTGGTATTGACCAGCACGTTGCCCTCCGGCACCGCCACCACCGTCCGATGACCCTTGAGCACCAGCACGCATCCATGCGCCTGCGCAAACTCCCGGGCCGCCCGAACCCGGTCTCCGTGGGTCAGATCCCCGCCGATCCGGGCAAACTCTCCGTCGTGAGGCGTGAGGATGGTCACCCGCCCCCGGCGGGCATCCAACTTATCCATATGCCCGGCCAAGGCGTTTATGCCGTCTGCATCCAACACCACGGGCTTTTCCGTCTCCAGCAAACCATGCACCAGCCGGGTCACCCGGTCACTTCGGCCCAGCCCCGGACCCAGGGCCAGAACGTCACATCCCGCCAGTTTGTCCCGCAATCCCTGTAAAGCTTTATCGCTAAACAGTCCGTCTTTTTCAGGCAGCGGAAACGGCATGGAGCTGACGCACCGGGCAGCCTCAATGTGCCAGATGCTCTCCGGCACTCCCAGGAATACCAGCCCGCAGCCGGAGCGAACCGCCGCCTCAGCGGCCAGGTACGGTGCGCCGGTATACCCCACGGCGCCGCCCACTACCAGCACCTTGCCGAAGGTTCCCTTATGACCGTCCGCCTTCCGGGGAGGCAGCACAGCCTGCACAAACGGCGCCTCCACAGATTGAACAGGACAGACTGTTTGATGCACCAAGTCCTGGGGAATCCCGATTTCCTGCACCTCGACCTCACCGGAGTACAAAGCTCCGTCTCCCACAGCCTGTCCAATCTTCTTTAGTGTAAAGGTTATAGTCTTGTCAGCTTTTACCGCACAGCCAAGAACCCGTCCTGTGCTGGCATCCACGCCGCTGGCCACATCCACGGCCACCACGGAGGCCGGGCTCTCATTCATCAGAGCAATGGCCCGGTCATAGCGGGACTCCGGAGCAATTTCCCGGGAAAGGCCCACACCGAACACGGCATCCACAATCACATGACTGGTCAGCACCCAGGCCCTCTGCTCCGCATTCTCCAGGTCAAAAGGCTCCAGCTCCACGCCGCATTCTGAGAGACGTCCGGTCTCCTCCAGAGCGTCCGGCGTCAGCTTTTCATAGTCCCCAACCAGGAATGTTTTTACCTTTACACCATTTAGAAACAGGATTCTTGCTGCTGCAATTCCGTCTCCCCCGTTGTTGCCGCTGCCGCAGAATACTGCCGCCCGGCACTTTGCCGGGCGCTCCGGCAGCAGGGACAGGGCTGCCCGGGCCACGCCCTCTGCCGCCCGATCCATCAGATCAATGGATGGGATCTTCCGCTCCTCGATGGCCTGCCGGTCCAATTCCCGCATCTGCGCAGCCGATGCCAGCTTCATGCCGATTCCTCCTTCATATTCGATCATCTGTAAGAATTGTGCTCATTATAGTGGATTTGTGGGCTGATTGCAATTCTTCTGTTTCCGATTTGTCACGCTTTTCCTGTGCAAACCTGCTATCTTTGAGCCATAAAGGAGGCGATTTCATGCGGCGCTCTCTGCTGATCTATATACTGTTATTCTCCCTGCTCACCGGATGTGCTCCGGCTTCTGCCCAGGAGCAGCCTGCTCCGCTGACGGAGGCAGATGTTCTCGACGCCTATACCCAGGCCGCCCAGGTGTATGACTGGTTTGACCTGTACAGTCCTTCCACCGGTATTGAGGCCATCCAAACCGAGGACGGCATCTTCTATCCTGTGGAGGAACCAGGGCTGGAAACCATGGCGGATCTGGAAACCAAGGTTTCTTCCTTCTTTGCAGCACCGCTCGCGGAGCAGCTGCTCTCATCCGGTAATTACCGGGACCTCAATGGGAAGCTCTACTGTCTGGGCGGCGCCCGGGGAAGCAACCCGTACCTGCTGTCCAAAACCGTCCACGCCTCTGTGGTAACGGACGACCATTGGACCGTGACCGTGACCTTTTGGACCGACTACCAGGATTCTATCCCCGTCCCCATTCCGGGAACCGACGACATGACCACTGCTTCCGTGGTCACCGTCGGGTACTCCCAGGCCGTGTTGGACTACCAGCGCACCGAAGAGGGCTGGCGGTTTACCAGCTTCTGTGCTTCCGACGATCTGGATCTGAATGCCGACACCGTCTTTACCTTTTCCTACGACGGGGATTCCTTTGCGAGTGACGAGCCGGCCATGGACACCTGGTCCGACTATAAGCTGGGCTGCTGGCTTCTGCATGCCGACGCCATGGGAGAAGGGGCTTCCACCCTGCTGACGCAGAGGTTTTTGGAGGACCCGGAGACGTGGTTTTCGGCCCTTATCCCCCTGGCACAGAGTCCCTTCGAACACGCCCAGATCGTTTTGGAATCTCCCGCCTGTGTCTATGCCTGGTTTTCTCAGGAGGAACAAGCACAATTCGAGGAAATTCTCAATACCTATCAGCCGAAGAATGATGTGGAGCAAGCCATGCTGGATATCCTCAACGCTGCAAAGGAACGGGCGATCCAGAATGCTGCGGAGCGTGCAGCTGCTTCCTTCTGCTTGGTCACAGACGGTTCTTTCTTGACGCTTGGCAACCAGGAAGGAACCTATCCCTGGGGCAATGCCGCACTCCCGGCGGTTCCGGAATCCAGTGGAACCGGCGACAACGGAGAAGCGCTCTATACCTTTTCTTTCGGCGGTGTGGATGTGGACTATTTCGTCTCTCCCGATCCCGGAGCAGACGAAGTGATCTTCCGGACGTTTACCGATGAACCGGGAGTCCAGACGCTGGGCGGAATCCAGGTGGGTTCCACCAGGGAATCGCTTTTGGAGATCTATCCGGATGCACAGCCTTATTTCGCGCTCCAGTCCTCCCGGCCGGTATCCTTTGATGAAGTGTATGTTTACGAGCCCGGCGGATTTGCCTTTTGCAAGCACATGGCCTTCTATCTCCGGGACGGCGTTGTAACTGCCATGGAAATGGAGGACCTGCTGGATGGCCGCCTGCTCTCCTGAATCTTCCAGCCCCAATCCGCTCCCGGCGGCGGATTGGGGCTTGCATTCCCCCTTTCGTTGTGTTATAAATGGTATTTGATATCAGCGATGAACGGGAAAATAACCGTCAAGCGCCGCCAAGAGAGGTCTGGTCACCGGCTGCAAGCCAGACTGCGGACGCCCGGTTTGGTTCGCCCGGGAGCTCCCGTGGAGACACGGCGGAATGTCCTCCGTTATCAGGACAGCAAGTGCGCGCGGCTGGCCGCGTGAATTTGGGTGGTACCGCGGAAGGCAGGCCTTTCGTCCCAAGGTGGGACGGGGGGCCATTTCTTTTTGTCTGGAGGTGCCTGGGATGCGGGTACGGGTCTACGATCCGGATCGGAAGGGCTGTTTTTGCGCAGAATTATACGCACTCTTCGGCTCCGGGATCTATGAACAGTGTCTGGTAGTGCAGGACGGCTTCCTGCGCTGTTTTCCCCGGGTACTGCCCCGTCCGTCCGATGGGCACTATGAAACCCAGGTGAGTTTTCTCGATCCGGAGCTTCCGGCGGACTGGATTGCGCTTCCCGACGCGGTTCCCGCATTCCATGGATATCCCTGGGTCCGGGAGGACCCGGCTGTCCTTTCCCGCTTGCTGGCGGGCGAAGCAATCCCCTTGGCGGAAACCAGCCTGGCAGAACACCCTGTCTCATCTTTACTGCCGGGATGGAACTATGTCACCACCCAGGACCAGGCCGACGCCTTATTGGAGCAGGCCGAAGGATTTCACGACTCTGTGCTGGCCCAGCTGCACTATGTCAGCGGCTCTTGTCTCAACCCCGACGGCTCCCTGACGGTAAGCGACCACATCCGCCAGGTCACCATGGAGTTTCACAGCCAGTGGTGTCCGCCGCTGGAGCTGGTCTTTGAGGCCGTCAAAGCGCTGAATCTGCGCCCCGGCGGAACACAGAGCGTCTCCGCTCTCTGGGAGGCCACCATCCGCGTCCGGGATGCTGCGATTTTCTTCTGCGACGGGTCTTGCGAGGATGAGGCCGCCTACCCCGGTACCAAGATTTGGGCCTACTCCCTGCGCTGGCGCTTTTTGAAACCACTTACCACATCCAAAGAAAAGGAGTTTAAGATCATATGAAAGAACAGTTGGAAGCCATCCGCAGCCAAGCGCTCACTTCCATCGCTGCGGCCCAGGACGCCGCTGCGCTGGAAGCGCTGCGGGTCCAGTATCTGGGCAAGAAGGGCGAGCTGACCGCCGTTTTGAAGCAGATGGGCAAGCTCTCTCCGGAAGAACGCCCCGTCATGGGACAGCTGGCCAATGAGGTCCGCTCCGCGGTGGAATCTGCCGTGGAATCCCAGTCCGCCGTGTTGGCCCAGAAGGCCATGGCCCAGAAACTGGAGGATGAGACTCTGGACGTCACCATCCCCGGCAAGAAGGCCGCCATCGGCCACAAGCATCCCATGTACACCGTGCTCGATGAGATCAAAGAGATCTTCATCAACATGGGCTTTGAGATCATGGACGGTCCCGAGATTGAGCAGTCCGACTATAACTTCACCAAGCTCAACACCCCCGACGACCATCCCGCCCGGGAATGGTCCGACACCTTCTACCTGGATGAGGAGTCCCGCACCCTGCTGCGCACCCAGACCTCTCCCATGCAGATCCGTGCCATGGAGGAGCACGGCGTGCCCATCCGCATGATCTCCCCCGGCCGCGTCTACCGCAAGGACGAGGTGGATGCCACCCACTCCCCCATGTTCCACCAGATCGAAGGTCTGGTGGTAGACAAGGGCATCACCATGGCAGATCTCAAGGGCACCCTCAACGCTGTGATTCGGGAGATCTACGGTCCTGACACGGTTACCCGCTTCCGTCCCCACCACTTCCCCTTCACCGAGCCCTCCTGCGAGGTGGACATTCAGTGCCACAAGTGCGGCGGCGTCGGCTGCCCCACCTGTAAAGGCGAGGGCTGGATCGAGGTCCTGGGCGCCGGTATGGTGCATCCCAAAGTGCTGCGGGGCTGCGGCGTGGATCCGGACGTGTACTCCGGCTATGCCTTCGGCATGGGTCTGGAGCGGCTGGCCATGGGCCAGTTCAAGATCAGCGACCTGCGGTTGATCTTCGAAAACGACATCCGCTTCCTGGAGCAGTTCTAAGGGAGGAAACAGACATGAAATTATCCAGAAAATGGCTCAATGAATTTGTGGATCTTGGCTCCGTCGGCGATCGGGACTTTGCCGAGGCCATGACCCTTTCCGGCTCCAAGGTGGAAGTCACCGAGGTTCTCAACGACTCTTTGAAAAATGTGGTGGCCGGACGGATTGTCTCCATGGAGCGCCACCCTGACTCCGACCACATGTGGATCTGCCAGATTGATGTCGGCGAAGGGGAGCCCACCCAGATTGTCACCGGTGCCTGGAACATTCACGAAGGGGATTTGGTCCCCGTGGCCAAGCACAAGTCCCTGCTTCCCGGCGGTGTGAAGATTGAAAAGGGCAAGCTCCGGGGCGTGGTATCCAATGGTATGCTCTGCTCCCTCAAAGAGCTGGGCCTCACCGCTGAGCACGACTATCCCGAAGCTGTCATCACCCCCGCCGCGCTGCTGAATGACTATCATCCTCTGGACCCGGCCAAGCCCTCCATCCCGGCAGACGTGCAGACCGGCTACAAGATCTACGGCCCCGTGGTGGCCGCCCGGGTATGTTCCTGCAAAACTGTAGCTTATAGCCGCTACGCCGTTGCACTGGATGCTGGCAGTAAAATGGTGGAGCTGGAAACTGCCTGCCAGAATCTCCATACTGGCGATTTTGTGGCCTACAATACAGCGGATAACACCATCTGCACCCTGGAGGATCTCCATGCCCAGCAGGTGGAGTTCCCCCACTGCATCACCGACGGCATCTGGGTTCTCAATTTCCTGGAAAACATCAAGCCCGGCGACGACATGGCTGTGGTCATCGGTGCCGACGACCATGTGGTGGAATTTGAAATCACCCCCAACCGTCCGGACTGCCTGAGCGTCATCGGCCTTGCCCGGGAAGCCAGCGCCACCTTCGGCAAGGAGCTCCATCTTCACACGCCGGAAATTCAGGGCTGCGGCGACTCCATCGCCAATTATGTGGACATCGAAATCGAGGATGGGGACCTGTGCCCCCGTTACACCGCCCGGCTGGTGAAAAACGTCAAGATCCAGCCCTCCCCCGCCTGGATGCGGGAGCGGCTGCGCAATTCCGGTGTCCGTCCCATCAACAACATCGTGGACATCACCAACTATGTCATGCTGGAATACGGCCAGCCCATGCATGCCTTTGACTTCTCCTGCGTGGACGGCGGCACCATCGTGGTGCGCACTGCCCGGCCCGGTGAGACCATCCAGACTCTGGACGGCAACGTTCGGGAGCTGACGGAGTCCATGCTGTGCATCTGCGACCAGGATAAACCTGTCTGCGTGGCCGGCGTCATGGGCGGCGCCAACAGCGAAATCATCGGCGACACCGCCATGGTACTCTTCGAGTCCGCCAATTTCAACGGCGCTTCTGTCCGCCGCACCGCTACTGCCCTGAACATGCGCACCGAGGCCTCCGCCCGGTATGAAAAGGGCCTGGATCCCATGAACACCATGAAGGCCGTGCAGCGCGCCTGCGAGCTGGTGGAGCTGCTGGGTGCCGGCGAAGTGGTGGACGGCGTCATGGACGTCATCGCCCGGGACAGCAATCCCGTCACTGTGGAGCTGGAGCCGGAGAAGGTCAACGCTCTGCTGGGCACCGACGTTCCGGAGGCCGAAATGCGCCGGATCCTCCTCTCCTTGGGCTTCACCCTGGAGGGCAATACCATTTTCGTTCCCTCCTGGCGTTCCGACGTGGAGCATAATGCCGATATCGCCGAGGAAGTCGCCCGGTTCTATGGCTACAACAACATCCCCAACACGCTTTCTTCCGGCATCAATCCCCGCCGCGGCTTCTCCCCCGTCCAGAAGGCGGAAAACAGCACCGGTGCTCTGTGCCGCTCCGCGGGCTACAATGAGATCATCACCTATTCCTTCATCAGCCCCACCTATTATGATAAGATCGATCTGCCCAAGGACTCTCCCCTGCGCACCTCCATGCGGATCCTCAATCCTCTGGGCGAGGATACCTCCATCATGCGCACCACGACCCTGCCCTCCATGCTGGAGATCCTGACCCGGAACTACAATTACCGCAATAAGTCCGCCCGGTTCTACGAGCTCGGCCGCACCTATTTTGCCAAGCAGGATGGTTCCGGCATGGCAGACGAGCCCAAGGTGCTCTCTCTGGGTGCCTACGGCCCCGAGATGGACTTCTTCACCATCAAGGGCGCTGTGGAAACTGTGCTGGAGGGCCTGCGGATCAGCGACGTCCGGTTCACTGCCGAGCGGGAGAATCCCTCCTACCACCCCGGCCGCTGTGCCAAGGTCTACGCCGGCGACACTCTGCTGGGTGTCGTGGGCCAGATTCATCCCCACGTGGCTGCCAATTACGGCGTGGACTGTGAACTCTACGCCGCCGAGCTGTCCTTCGACGCGCTGTATGCCAGCATGGGAGCGCGGCCTGTCTATCAGCCTCTGCCCAAGTTCCCCGCCGTTACCCGGGATATTGCTGTGGTCTGCGACCGGACCGTACCGGTGGCGGATCTGGAGGCCTGCATCCGCAAGGGCGCCAAGGGTCTTTTGAAGGAAGTCACCCTCTTCGACATCTACACTGGTACCGGCATCCCCGAGGGCAAAAAGAGCGTCGCCTTCAATCTCACCCTCCGTGCTGACGACCGCAGCCTGACCGCCGAAGAAGCCGATGCGGATGTCAAGAGCATTCTGGAACTGCTGGAGTCCCAGTTGGGCGCCGTTCTGCGCTGAACATTTTTGCTTTCAGTAAAAATCTTTCAGTTTTTTCGCATTGAAACGCTTTACAGCTTTTCAAAAATCGAGTATACTATATACCATGTTGGTAATCGCTCCAGAGAAAGAAAGGTGGTGTCTGTATGGACGATTTTACCCGGAAATTCAGTATCGCACTGGAGAAGGACGCGGAGATCCATCAAATCCTCTCCACGGTCTATCAGGCATTGGAGGAAAAAGGCTATAATCCAATCAATCAGATTGTCGGCTATATTCTCTCCGAAGACCCCACCTATATCACCAATCACAACAACGCCCGCACCCTGATCCGCAAAATTGATCGGGACGAGCTGCTGCAGGTGTTGGTTCGGAAATATTTGGGGCAGTAACAAAAGTTACAGTTTGATACCACTCCCGCAGAGTCTGATCGCGGCAAATGCAGGTTGCGACCAGATTCTGCGGGACATTTTTGTACTTTTTTGTGAGATTTGCAAAAAACAGGAGAATTTTTCCGTCAAATTCCCCCGCTGGATTTATTGACAAGTCGGAAAAAATCTGTTACAATTTGGTTACAATTTTTTCAAAGGAGTATTTTCATGGCTGAAAACAAAGCAAAGAGCGAAGGTTTGATTTACAAGGGCCATCCTCTCCGCCGTGTCGATAATCTGATCTATTACGGTACGATGGCTGAAAAATATATCATTATGATGCAGGTCCTTTCCACGAAGAAAGAGCAGGATCTGGATGTGGCCACCAAGGTTTCCGTTCAGCTGCAGCTGACCGATCCGGATCTCAAGTCTCGGGACCGTGTGGTAAAAAAGAGCGAAAAGGACAGTCTTTACGCCGCGATGGACATTGCTGCTATCTGGCTGGACCGGGCTTTGGCCGGAAAGTAAATTTCTCTCTACAAATGATTTGAAAGGATGCTGCACCAATGACACATTTCGCAGGTAAGGCGGCAAAAGTTCTCTTTTTGACCGCCGTGACCACCACCGTGCTGGCTGTTTCCGCTATGGCCGCAGAGAGCGATGTTGCCATCGCTGTGGGCTCTACGACTGGTTCTTCCCTGAGACTTCGTTCCGAGGCCTCTACTTCCGCTTCCATTGTCACGACCCTGGACAAAAGCGTAGCTGTTGCCGTGCTGGATGATTCCATTGATGGTTGGTACAAGATCAGCTATGAAGGAAATGCTGGTTATGTTTCCGCCGATTATTTGATCATCGATCAGGACAACATCTTCGAATCTTACGGGGAAGTGAATACGGACGGCGTGAACGTCCGTTCCGGTCCCTCCACAGACAGTTCTGTTCTGGCTTCTGTGGACTCCGGTTCCATTGTAACGGTAAATTCCTTTGTTGACGGCTGGTACAGCGTCACCTGCCAGTATGGGACGGAGGGTTACATCCGCAGCGATTTCCTGGACCTGACCAGTTCTGACGGTTCTTCCAGCGGCAGTAGTATCGTCGATACCGCCCGTCAGTACCTGGGCACCCGCTATGTCTATGGCGGTGCCTCCCCCAGCGGTTTTGACTGCTCCGGCTTCACCATGTATGTTTACCAGCAGTTCGGCTATTCCCTCCCCCACACCGCCACCGGTCAGTGGCAGAGCGGAATCGGTACCAAGGTCTGGAGCATCGGTGCCCTGCAGCCCGGTGATCTGGTATTCTTCAATGATCCCAGCCGCAACGCCGGAAAGGCCTGCTCTCACGCCGGTATCTACATCGGAAACGGTCAGTTCATTCACTCCTCTTCTTCCCGCAGCAATGGTGTCATCATCAGCGATCTGACCAGCGGTTATTACAATACATATTTCGTTGGCGGCATCCACGTTTGATCTTCCTTGCAAAGCGGCACACAGGATTTGTGTGCCGCTTTTTTATGCGCTTTTCTCTTGCCTTTTGTATTTCTGCCTGCTATAATACTTTTTTAGTGCAAAAAATGCCAAAAACGAGGTTGATTAAATGGAAATGGAAACGATGTATCAGCAGTTGGGCGTGAGTCCTGCTGTTTATCAATATGGAGAATCCGTTCTTCGTGCTCTGCGGGAGCGGTTTGACGCAATCGATCAAACCGCGGAGTACAACCAGGGCAAGGTCCTGGCCGCCATGCAGAAAAACCGGGTCAATGTCACGCACTTTGCCGCTACCACCGGTTACGGCTATGATGATGAGGGCCGGGACAATCTGGAGCGGGTCTATGCCGATGTGTTCCACACGGAGGCTGCCCTGGTCCGCCCCCAAATCACCTGCGGCACCCACGCCCTGACAGTGGCCCTGTCTGCCAATCTCCTGCCCGGAGATGAACTGCTCTCCCCAGTGGGCGCCCCCTATGATACTCTGGAGGAAGTCATCGGCATTCGGGAGAGCAAATGCTCCCTGAAGGAGTACGGCGTCACCTATGCTCAGGCAGATCTGAAGCCTGACGGCTCCTTCGACTATGACGCCATCCGCGCCGCCATCAACGAGCGTACCAAGCTGATCACCATTCAGCGCTCCAAGGGCTACGCCACCCGCCCTTCCTTCTCCGTCCAGCAGATCGGGGAGCTGATCGCTTTCTGCAAGCAGATCAAGCCCGACGTCAAGGTCATGGTGGACAACTGCTACGGTGAATTTGTCGAGCGGCTGGAGCCCTCCGATCTGGGTGCCGACATGGTGGTCGGTAGCCTCATCAAAAATCCCGGCGGCGGACTGGCCCCCATCGGCGGCTATATCTGCGGTACGAAGGAGTGCATCGAACGGTGCGCCTATCGTCTCTCCGCCCCCGGACTGGGCCAGGAAGTCGGCGCCAACCTGGGACTCATGCCTGCTTTCTATCAGGGCCTCTTCCTCTCCCCCACTGTGGTTTCCGGCGCTCTTAAGGGCGCCATCTTCGCCGCCAACATCTATGAGCGGCTGGGCTTCTCCTGTGTCCCCAATGCCACGGAGGACCGTCACGACATCATCCAGGCCGTTACCCTGGGCAGCCGGGAGGCCATGATGGCCTTCTGCCGCGGCATCCAGGCCGCCGCCCCGGTGGACAGCTATGTCACGCCGGAGCCCTGGGCCATGCCGGGCTATGACTCCGATGTCATTATGGCAGCCGGTGCCTTTATCCAGGGCAGCTCCATCGAGCTCTCCGCCGATGGCCCCATTCGTCCGCCCTATGCCGTCTACTTCCAGGGCGGCCTGACCTGGTACCATGCCAAGCTGGGTATCCTTATGAGCTTGCAGAAGCTCTGTGATGCCGGGTTGGTGGTACTGCCGGAATAAAAAAGTGGACTGCCTAAAAAGGCAGTCCACTTTTTTATGTGGTTCCGTTTTGAATTTTCCGGTCCAGCCGGGCCAGGAAGAAGGCCAGGCCAAATCCTCCGGCGCAGCACAGTGCGGAAAGCAGCACCTCTCCCACATCGGTATAGGTTGTAGGGATAATGACCAGGGTCGTAGCCAGCACAATTCCCAGAATCCCATGGAATGTGACTGCGTAAAAACGCTTGAAAAACCAAGTCATCAGCCGAGCCAGCAGAGCGACCGTGAGAATCAATCCCGGCAGACAAGCGGATAAAACCAGCAGATCCAGCCGGGCCATCCCCTCCAGCATGGGCTGATACAGCCCCAGCGCCATCATAACAGATGAGGAGGTCATCCCGGGAATCACGACGCTCAGTCCAAACAAAACTCCGCAGAAGTTGTACCACCAGAAGTTCGGCTCCACCACTGCATGGGCTACATGACTGACATAGAACAACCCACCGAACACCGCCGCCGCGCATACCAGCAGACTCACCCATGCACCGGGCGTGCGGCCTTCCTTTCCCGCTTCCCGGAACAGCGCCGGAATCGTACCCACAATCAATCCGATAAACAGCCACACCGTCACCGTAGCGGACTGATCCAGACAGACGGCAATTCCCTTGGCAAAGGCCACAAATCCCACACACCAGCCCGCGATCAGCGGCGGAATCCGTCCCCAGTATTGCGGGATCGCACGTCGAGGGTAGGTCAAAATTTCCATCATGGGCTGATAGATATCAAACACCACCGCCAGCACACCGGCGGAAACGCCCGGCAAAATTGCGCTGGCCCCCAGAAGGATTCCGCACAGAGCATCCCGCAGCCATCGTACCACCAAATTCTGATTTTGCGGTTTTCTCATGTGCTCGCGTTCCTCCTTGCCTTTTCAAAACATGATAGCAGTTTTGCCTCTCACTTGCAATCCAATACCCTTCACTTCCCTAAAAAAATTGGTGTTTCCAGGAAAGCCTCCGTCTTTTTATGAATAGTTCACAAATTATGCGCAATCGTTTTTGCGGCTTATTGGGCATTCCCCCGTTGACAACCGGCGGCAGAACGTGTAAACTGCTTACTAAGCAAAACGAAATCAACCCAAAGACGATGAAGAGAAGAGTACGCAGGCAGATACGCCACAGAGAGCCCTGTTTGGTGGAAAGGGGCGCGGAAGGGCCTGGGGAACATGGTCTCGGAGTTGCGTGGCCGACTGCCCCGGCGGCATAGGTTACGACGTGATGCGCACGTGACAGCGCGGGAGTGTGTTGGCACTTCTTAAGGCCGCCTTCGTGAGAAGGTGTGCGAACCAAGGTGGTACCACGGCGCGTTTGTGCGTTCGTCCTTGAGGCTTACGAGCTTCAAGGACTTTTTATTTTTCCCGAAATCCCCAATATCTCAAAAGGAGTTGTGATATTGTGAGCGAACCCATCATTCAAATTCAAAACCTGAGCAAGGTCTTTGGCAGCGGAGAAACCGCTGTTCACGCCCTGGACCAGATTGATCTGGAGATCCAGCCGGGTGAGATCTTCGGCATCATCGGCCTTTCCGGTGCCGGAAAGAGCACACTGGTCCGCTGCATGAATCTCTTGGAGCGTCCCACCAGCGGTACCATTGTGGTCAATGGACAGCACTTGGCCTGGGTGGAGGAAGATGGCCGTCAGTCCTTCATTTCTGAACGGGAACTGCGTCAGGTCCGGCGGAACATCACCATGATCTTCCAGGGATTCAACCTGCTGATGCAGCGCACCTGCCTGAAAAATGTGTGCTTTCCCATGGAACTGTGCGGTGTCCCGGCAGCGGAAGCCCGGAAGCGGGCGGAGGAACTCCTGGACTTGGTCGGTTTGAAAGAGAAGGCCGGTGCCTATCCGGCACAGCTCTCCGGCGGCCAGAAACAGCGGGTGGCTATCGCCCGGGCCCTGGCCACCAATCCTAAGGTTTTGCTGTGCGATGAAGCCACCTCCGCCCTGGACCCCACGACAACCACCTCCATTCTGGAGCTGCTCAAAGACCTCAATCACAAGCTGGGTGTGACCGTTGTGGTCATCACCCACCAGATGAGTGTCATTGAAGAGATCTGCACCCGGGTCGCCATTCTGGACGGCGGCGTCATTGCCGAACAGGGCGCTGTGGAGGAGATCTTCTCCCACCCCACCACCGATGCCGCACGGCGTCTGGTCTATCCCGGCGGTGTCAGCGTACAGCAGTACCCGGCAGGCACCCATGCCGTGCGTGTGGCGTTTAACGGCGGTACAGCCTACCAGCCGCTCATCGCTTCCCTGGCCATCGACTGCGGCGTGAAGGTGAATATTCTGGGTGCCGATACCCGTAATATTGATGGAAAAGCCTTTGGTACCATGCTGCTGGGCCTGCCGGACGATCCCAACGATGCCGCCCGTGCCCTGAGTTATATTCGTTCTCAACCCAATGTCACCGCTGAGGAGGTCGAGTACCATGTTTGAAACCATTTCTGCTTTCTGGGCTGACTATGGAAACGTCCTGATTGAGGGCACCTGGGAAACCCTGATCATGGTCGTCCTCTCTACGGTGCTGGCCTACGTCATCGGCGTTCCGCTGGGTGTCGCCCTCATTGTCACCCAACCCCAGGGCATCCGGCCTCACAAGGGCCTCTACGGCGTGCTGGGCTGGATCGTCAATATCGGCCGCTCCCTTCCCTTTGCCATTTTGCTGGTGGCCATCATGCCGTACACCCGCTTCCTGGTGGGCACGGCCATTGGTGTCCGGGGCGCTATCCCTCCCCTGGTGATCTCCGCGGCTCCCTTCGTAGCCCGTATGGTGGAGACTTCCCTCAGTGAGGTGGATGCCGGCGTGGTGGAGGCTGCCCAATCCATGGGCGCCTCTCCCCTTCAGATCGTCCGAAAGGTCTATCTGCCGGAAGCCATGCCCTCCCTGGTCCTGGGCGGTGCCATCTCCGTAGTGACGATTCTGGCCTATACCGCCATCGCCGGTATGGTCGGTGCCGGAGGCTTGGGCAGCATTGCCATTCAGTACGGCCACAACCGCGGCATTACCTCTTTGATGTGGGTGACCGTGGTCTTCCTGATCATCTTCGTGCAGATCGTCCAGTGGGTATTCAACTGGTGGTCCAAGCGCATTGATAAGCGGCTGAAGTAAATCCCATATCTTCCGGGAAGCGGCCTTATACGACCGCCTCTCCCCATTCAGCCACATTGACCCGCTTCTTATGGTTTTCATCGTTTGTCTCTTTGGAATTCCGGCAGACGTTTGAAATAATATTTTCATTGCAAGATTCAGTATTGGAGGAAATGAACTATGAGTAAGAAAATTCTGGCCCTGCTGCTGGGCCTGACGCTGTGCCTGTCCCTGGCCGCCTGCGGCGGCGACACTGCCGACACTGCAGAGACCACCGGTGATTCCGCCGAGAGCGGCGATACCGCTGAGACCACTACGACTTTGACCGTGGCCGCCTCTCCCACGCCCCATGCGGTGATTCTGGAGGCCTGTGTGCCCCTGCTGGCGGAGCAAGGCATTGAGCTGGTCATCAATCAGTACGACGACTATGTGGTGCCCAACACCGCCGTGGAGGACGGCGATGAGGATGCCAACTACTTCCAGCATCTCCCCTATTTGGAGGAGTTCAATGAGACCCGCGGCACCCACCTGGTGGATGTAGCCGGCGTCCATATCGAGCCCATGGGCATCTATGCCGGCCGCGTGGAGTCCCTGGAGGATCTGCCCGACGGTGCAGTCATCGGCGTGCCCAATGACCCCACCAACGAAGGCCGTGCCCTGCTGCTGCTGGAAGCCCAGGGTCTCATCACCCTGGACGACAGCTCCAACCTTTCTGCTACTCCCAGCAACATCGTTGACAACCCCAAGGGCCTGAAGTTCGAAGAGATTGAGGCGCAGACCCTGCCCAGCTCCCGGCCCGACCTAGATCTGGCGGTCATCAATTCCAACTACGCTCTGGGTGCCGGCCTGAATCCCACCACGGATGCTCTGGCTATTGAGTCTTCCGATTCTCCCTATGTCAACGTGCTGGTTGTGAAAGAGGGCAATGAGAACAACGAGGCCATTCAGGCCCTGGTGGAAGCCCTGCACTCCGACACCATCCGCGACTTCATCAACGAAGAGTTTGACGGTGCGGTGGTTCCCGCATTCTAAGCTCACCTCAAACACGATGGATGGGCTCCTGACCGTATTGGTCGGGAGCCCATTTTTTCTTTAGACGAAGAGCAAAAAATTGTCCAACTTTTTCCCGTCAGGCAGTGGTTTTTCTGATTTCCCCGTGCTAAAATGTCGTTAATCATTTTGTGTGAAGGGCCCGCAGATGCAGGCCAACGGGAGGTTCGAGAAACATGGCGCAAAGCCACGGAAAAACGTATGAAATCGATATGTGCAGCGGAGCAATCCTGCCAAAGCTGCTCCAGTTTACGGTCCCACTCATGTGCTCAAGTGTTTTGCAGCTGTTGTTCAATGCGGCAGACATCATTGTTGTGGGGCGGTTTGCCGGTGACAACTCTTTGGCAGCAGTAGGCTCCAATTCATCTATCATCGCTCTGCTGACCAATTTGTTCATCGGTCTTTCTGTCGGCGCCAACATTTTGGCAGCACGATTCTTCGGTGCCAATGATCGGGAAAGTCTGAGCCAAACGGTACACACCTCTATGCTGATCAGTCTGCTCAGCGGCATTTTTTTGGCCATCGCAGGCGCATGTGGGGCACGGACCATTTTGGTATGGATGCAGACACCATCCAATGTTTTGGATCTGGCCACGCTTTACTTGCGCATCTATTTCCTGGGCATGCCTGCCACCATGCTCTATAACTTCGGCGCAGCCCTGCTCCGGGCGGTAGGCGATACCCGACGCCCACTGTACTTCCTTCTGACCGCCGGCATCGTCAATGTCATTTTAAATCTGTTCTTTGTGATCGTATGCTCCCTGGATGTAGCGGGTGTCGCCCTTGCTACCGTGATTTCGCAATGCATCTCGGCATTTCTGGTGGTCTTATGCATGATGCGGGAAACGGGCGCCGTTCATTTGGATTTGCGAAAACTGCATATTTGGCCGGTACGGCTCAAGCAAATTCTGCAAACAGGTTTGCCCGCTGGTTTTCAGGGCATCCTGTTTGCCCTGTCCAATGTAGTCATCCAGTCCAGCATCAACTCCTTTGGAGAGACCATCATGGCCGGAAATGCCACAGCTGCAAATCTGGAAAACTTCATCTACGTCTCGCTCAATGCGTTTTACCAAGGAAACATTTCTTTTACCAGTCAAAATTTAGGTGCAGGAAAGCTGGATCGAATTCCTAAAATTCTGCATTGCGCTCAGCTGTGTGTCTTAGTTCTGGGAACATTCTTAGGGCTTCTCGCGGCATTGTTTGGCCCTCAGCTGTTGGGGATCTACTCCCAAAGTCCCGACGTCATCTCTGCCGGAATGGACCGGCTGCTCATTGTCGGGGTCACCTACGCAATATGCGGCCTTATGGATACAACCGTAGGGTCTCTGCGCGGAATCGGATACTCCGTCCTTCCTATGCTGGTTACTCTGATCGGTGCCTGCGGCCTTCGTATCCTGATCGTCGCTACCCTCTTCCAGGTACCGGGGTTCCATACCGTACAAACTGTGTACTGGTCCTATCCCATTTCCTGGACCTTAACGTTCCTGGCACATATCTGCTGCTATTGCTGGGCATTCCGGCGAGTACGCCGCCATTTGACGGAAAGCCCCTCCCCCAGCATTGCTTCTCCTGAACAATAAATAAAAGCCCCATGGAAGATTCCATGGGGCTTTTATTCTTCCTCTACTCCCTCCAACAAGGGACTGTACATCATAATCGCATCATTGGTAAAGAGGGATTCTTCTCGTATCCATTCCCCATCCAAGGACCAAATTTCCCGCACCAGACGATTGTGCCGGATATAGCCGCCCCAGGCGGCCTGGTCCATTCTGGCATCCCGTTCCACAATCCGATACCGTACCGCAGGCTTTTCGATGCTCCGCCATGCGCCTTCCAGATCATGCTCGCCCACACAAAGGCAGAGTTGGAATACCTGATCTGTATCGTTGCGAATCATCAAATCCCGGTGCGGATACGCACAGGTCGCACCACTGCCAAAGGGCTGGGTTCGATTGGCATCCGGAAATACATCGTGAGAATGTCGATATCGTTCTGTTACGGTCAGCGGTGTGTGTAAGGTCATCCAGAAAATCAGGTTGGAGAGCTGGCAGAGGCCTCCACCTACATCGCTGCCAATTCGCCCCAAAAACAACACCATACCTTCCCGATACCCCTTTTTGCGGGTAGGCTTTCCGATCATGCGCCAGTAACTAAATGTCTCCCCAGGCTGCAGAAGCAGCCCGTCCAAACGGGCAACTGCTAAACGCAAATTGATGACTTTATTCCTCTGCCACTCCATCTCCTCGCCCCGCAGGTGCCGGATCAGCGGTGTTCTGTGCGCAAATTGAATTTCGGGCAGTCGATCTCCAGATCGCGTTTTGGCCCAGCGAAACGCAGGAGAACACCACAGCAGATATCGTTTTCCAGAATAGTAGGCCTTCCCGAGTCGCAATCGCATCCAACTTCTACGGATAGGTGGACGAAGCTCTCGATTATTGGGATCTACCATAGAATCCCCCCCTTTTCTCCACTGTACCATATCATACAATCGGGATTCAACCGTACAAAATAAAAAAAGCGAGAGTCAAAAGACTCTCGCCTGTGTTGGCGCTACCTATCTTCCCGGGCCGTCGCCAGCCAAGTATTGT
>CALXDJ010000036.1 GCA_944387035.1 uncultured Oscillospiraceae bacterium
ACTGGGCGGCGGTGCCGTGTCCGGAGAGGAAGGCGCTGACAATATAGGTTCGGTTGAAGCCGCTGGCAAGCGCCTTACGGAAGGCTGCGTTATCCAGAGGGGCACGGGCAGTGTTGCAGCCCAGATACTGCAAAATCGTGGTATTGGCGTCCAGATAACTGGTGTTGCCGGTGGCATTGATGGGAGAGATTCCGGTCAGATCCGCAGTAATCAGCTGGACATCATGGGTTGTGAAGCGATAGAGCATGGTATCCCAATCGGCGGCTTCGGTCAGCAAGATCCGGTCTACCGGCTGGCCGCCTCCGCGCCACCAGGATTGATTGGCCACTAGGTAGGCGGTGCCGTCCGCATCGGAAAAGAGATAGGGACCGGTGCCGGTGGGAGCGGTATTCTGGTGAGTCCCGCTTTTGACAATGGGAATGTCCAGCAAGGCAGGCAGGCCGGTGTTGGGACTGCGCAGGGTGATGGTGACTGCATTCCCGGATGCGGAGATGGAGGAGATGCCCGAAAGCCGCTGCTGGTAGCGTTCCGAGGTTCTGGCCCGGTCCAATGTGGATTTCACATCAGCAGCGGTCAGAGCGGATCCATCGGAGAAGGTGACGCCGGCGCGCAGGGTGAAGGTATAAACCGTACTGGTTGCGTCCGTAGTATAGCTTTCGCAAAGACAGGCTTCCGGCTCCAGCTGCGGGTTCAGGCGAAATAAGCCTTCGTAAAGCAGAGAACTGATGGTCTGCTGCATACCGTCTGTACAGGTAATGGGGTCCAGGGTTTGCCCGGGCGCGTAGGGAAGGGAAAACACTTCCGGAATGATGGCGTGTTCCTCTTCCGCTTCGGACTCCTCTTCAAAAGATTGTATGGGCGTGAGGCTCTCCTGCTCAGAGAGGTCTTCCTGCCAGCAGCCGCTGAGCGTCAGAGAAGAAAGACACAGCAGCAACATGGCGGCCAGAGCACGTCTTTTCATAGCAGCGTCTCCTCCGGAAGCGGCAGGGCGGCCATGGCAATCTGAGATCCCCGGGCCTGCCCCATCTTACGGTGGGACCAGAACAGGTCCGGATGGCAGGCGGTGCAAAGACCGCAGGTTTCCACATGGTCGGGGAGCACGCCGGCGCGCAGAAGCCACTGACGGTTCAGTCCGGCCAGATCCACGTGCCACTTGACGCCCCGGCGCTGCATCAGCGGCGCGGCCTGCGCCCCCAGGGCGGCGGTCATGGCATCGGGGACATCCTGGTCCGTCTCAAAGCAGCACGGGCCGATACACGGCCCCACAGCGGCCAGAAGGTCCTTTGGCTGGGTGCCGAAGGCCTGCGTCATGGACTGCACGGTTTTCTCCACAATCCCGGCAGCACAGCCCCGCCATCCGGCGTGGATGGCGCCGATGGCATGGTGGACCGGGTCGTGCAGCAGCAGGATGCCGCAGTCGGCGGAAAAGACCACCAAGGCCAGACCGGGCTCATTGGTGATCAAGGCGTCGGCAGTATAGTCCCGTTCCTGGAACAGGCCCTTTCCGCAGTCCTTCGATGTAGCATGGAGAACAGTGGTTTCATGAACCTGACGGGCCAGTACGGTGCGGTGCGGGTCGGTGCCGACCGCAAGACAGAAGCGGCGGTAATTTTCCAGGACGTGTTCCGGTGCATCTCCGCGGCCGGGGCCCAGATTGAGAGAGTCCCACGGAGCGGGGGAGACACCGCCCTTCCGGGTGGAAAACCCGTGGTGGATTCCCTGCAGCAGGGGAGCGGACAGCCACACCAGGCCGTCCCGAGTATGTGTTGAAAAGGGCATGAGAACCTCCTCAGCTTAAAATGGCGGCGGGATTATGGCACGCACCCCCTGCCCTCCGGCAGGAGAACAGGGGGTGCAGATCAGATTGAAAAGAGAAAGATCAGTTATCGTGATATTCCTTGCAGGTGCACTTCTTCCACTTCAGACCGCTGCCGCAGGGGCAGGGATCGTTGCGGCCGATCTTGACCGTTTTGACGGGCTGCTTCTTGGGTGCGGTGCCGTCACCGCCCACATTTTCCACCATGCCCTTGGCCACGCGTTCCCGCTTGACCTCCTCGTCCTTCTTGAGACGGACGGAATAGAGCCGGCGGACCGTCTCGTCCTGAATGGCGGAGACCATTTCCTCGAACATGGTGAGGGATTCGCGCTTGTAGACATCCACGGGGTTGTTGTTGCCGTAGGACTGGAGGCGGATTCCCTGCTTGAGGTCATCCATGGCGTCGATGTGGTCCATCCAGTACTCGTCGACCACCCGCAGCATGATGACCCGCTCCAGCTCCCGCATGATGGGAGGCGTGATCTCAGCTTCCTTGGCGGCATAGGTCTTTTCGGCTTCTTCCACAAAGCGGTCGGTGAGATCCTGAGCGCTCATGGAGGCCAGCTCCTCGTCCGTAAAGGTAACGGCACCGGGAGCAAAATACATGCCCTCCAGACCCCGCAGCATGTCACGCAGGCCTGCGGCATCCACGTGCTGTGTCTCGCTCATGGCCAGGGAGACGTGGTTGGAGATGGATGCCCGCATCATGTTCAGCACGGTCTCGTGGAGATCCTTGCCGTCCAGAACCTGGCGGCGCTGGGCGTAGATGATCTCACGCTGCTTGTTCATGACGTCGTCGTATTCCAGGACGGACTTCCGGGACTGGAAGTTCCGGGATTCCACCGTGGTCTGGGCGTTTTCGATGGCCCGGGTGAGCATCTTGTTCTCGATGGGGGTGTCCTCATCCAGATCAAAGCGCTCCATCATGTTCTGGATGCGGTCACCGCCGAACAGGCGCATCAGGTCGTCTTCCAGGGAGATATAGAACCGGGTTTCGCCGGGATCGCCCTGACGGCCGGCACGGCCGCGGAGCTGGTTATCGATCCGGCGGGACTCATGCCGCTCGGTACCGATGATAAACAGGCCGCCCACAGCACGGACCTTTTCGGCCTCGTCGGCAATTTCCGCCTTGTGGCGGGCCAGGCTCTCGGCAAAGAGCTTCCGCGCTGCCAGAATCTCCTCGTCATCGGTTTCAGCGTAACCGGTGGCGTCCACAATGACATCCTCGGGATATCCGGCCTTCACCAGATCGGCCCGAGCCAGATACTCAGCGTTGCCGCCCAGCATGATATCGGTACCACGGCCGGCCATGTTAGTGGCCACGGTGACGGCGCCGAACTTGCCCGCCTGGGCCACGATCTCGGCTTCCTTTTCGTGGTTCTTGGCGTTGAGGAGGTTGTGGTGAATGCCTTCCTTGGCCAGCAGGCCGCTGAGCAGCTCGTTTTTCTCGATGGACACTGTGCCCACCAGCACGGGCTGGCCCTTTTCGTGGCACTCCTTGATCTGGGCGATAACGGCCCGGAACTTGCCCGCCTCCGTCTTATAGACGACGTCGTGGTGGTCCTGGCGCTGGTTGGGACGGTTGGTGGGAATCTCCACGATGTCCAGGTTGTAGATGGTGCCGAACTCCTCCTGCTCCGTCATGGCGGTACCGGTCATACCGGAGAGCTTGTCATAGAGACGGAAGTAGTTCTGGAAGGTGATGGTGGCCAGGGTCTTGTTCTCGCTGTTGACGTTGACGTGCTCCTTGGCCTCAATGGCCTGGTGCAGGCCGTTGGAGTAGCGGCGGCCGAACATCAGGCGGCCGGTGAACTCGTCAACGATGATGACTTCGCCGTCCTTGACCACGTAGTCGATATCCCGCTTCATGGTGCCGTGGGCCTTGAGGGCCTGGTTGATGTGGTGAGAGAGGGTGGAGTTGGAAGGATCGGACAGGTTCTCCACATGGAAGAATTCCTCCGCCTTGGCAATGCCGCGGGCGGTGAGGGTTGCGGTCTTGGCCTTCTCGTCGACGATATAGTCGGCGTCAATGTCCGCATCCTCTTCTTCCTTGTTGTCGATCTGCACCACGACCTCTTTTTTCAGGCGGGAGACAAACATCTCCGCCATGTCATAGAGCTGGGTGGATTTCTCGCCCTGACCGGAAATGATCAGGGGAGTACGGGCTTCGTCGATGAGGATGGAGTCCACCTCGTCCACGATGGCGAAGGCGTGACCCCGCTGCACCAGTTCGGAGGAATAGATGCACATATTGTCACGCAGATAGTCGAAGCCCATCTCGTTGTTGGTGCCGTAGGTAATGTCGGCAGCATAGGCGGCCCGGCGCTCAATGCCGGTGAGCCCATGGACGATCAGGCCCACCTTCAGGCCCAGGAAGCGGTGAACCTTGCCCATCCACTCGCTGTCGCGCTTGGCCAGATAGTCGTTGACGGTGACGATGTGGACGCCCCGTCCGGTCAGAGCGTTGAGATAAGCAGGGAGGGTAGCTACCAGGGTCTTGCCTTCACCGGTCTTCATTTCGGCGATGCGGCCCTGGTGAAGCACGATGCCGCCCACCAGCTGAACCCGGTAGGGACGCATGCCCAGCACACGGTCCGCAGCCTCCCGCACGGTGGCGAATGCCTCCGGCAGCAGGTCGTCCAGAGTTTCCCCGTTTGCAAGACGCTGGCGGAACTCCGCCGTCTTGGCCTGGAGCTGGGCGTCGGAGAGCGCCTTGTACTCGTCGGCCAGAGACTCGATCTTGTCCACAATGGGATAGATGGACTTGAGCTCCCGGGAGCTGTAATCGCCAAACAGTTTTTTCATCAGACCCATAATATCGTAAAACATCCTTTCCGATTTCGGCTCTTTCCTGAAAAAGGGAAGAAAAATTCGCAAAAAAGCAAATGTAGCATACCACAAGTGCCTGTAAATTGCAAAGAAAAAAGGGTAGAACCGAAAAAAATTCACAATTGCGGGACGGATTTCTCACAAAGCAGTCCCGGAAGGCGGGCGTTTTCGTTAAAATGACGGAAGCGTTTCATCCAGCAGCATCCGCACCCGGCTGAGAACCGTACCTTCGCCGGTGCTGGCATCATAGTCCACACTGACCAGCCGCACATGGGGAAGCTTGCGCTGCAGGGAGGCATACTGCCCTTTGCCAAAGATATGGCCCGGCAGACAGGCAAAGGGCTGGACGCAGAGAATCTTGCGGCAGCCCTGGCCGGCCCAACCCGCTGCTTCTGCGGCAATGAGCCAGCCGTCGGCCACGGTGACGTTCAAAGGCGCCAGTCCTGCAGCCTCAGCTTTGAGCTGAGACAGCGGCGGCAGTGTACGGAACCCCGCTGCGCGGAGAATGTCCACCATTTCTTTCTGGATTCTGCCCACTGCCTGCTGTACGATCCGGTAGGCGGCCCGATGGGCAGGCGGACCTTTGAGCGTGTGTGCATCCATGTAATAGAGTGCCTGCCAGGTCAGCCCCCCTACGTGGACCCGGCAGCCGTTGGCAGCCAGATAGTCCCGCAGATTCCAGTTGCCCAGGCGGCAGTTTTTGGTATAGATTTCCCCCACCACAGCCACATCCTGGACAGGGCGTTCTGCGGTTTCTACTGCCCGGAAAGACGCGGTGATCTCCCGGCACCGGGCCAGGATCTCCCGATGGGAGGGAGTGCGGACCAAATCCTGATCCAAAGTGTCCACCCACTGCTGCCAGAGAGCCTGCACAGTGCCGGGACGGGCCTCCAGAGGGCGTAGCTGGTCCCGGGCGATGGCCAGCGTGTCTCCCCAGACGGCGGCAGCCAGTGCCTTGCCGATCATGCCCGGATTCAGGGGCAGCGCGTCCTGCCGGTCGATGCCCCGGACATTGAGCGAGACCAGGGCAACCTCCGGATAGCCTGCCCGGTCCAGGACCCGCCGCAGAATCCGGATGAAGCAGGAGCCCCGGCATTCATCTCCCGCCTGGCCGATGAGGACGCCGCAGGAGTGCGCATCGTACTGCCCTGAGTCCAGCGCGCGGAGGATCTGTCCGGCCACCAGCACAGCAGGGTAGCACATGTCGCTGTGGATATACCGCAGTCCCAGATCCGCCAGGCCCTGGTCCTGCGTCAGCAGCACCGGCTGCCAGCGCGCAGAGGCAAAGGCACGGCGCAGCAGGGGAAAGTGATCGTCCAAAAAGGAGGGAATCAACAACGTCCTGGAAGCCATAACATCACCTCACTGCTGCAGATGGTTTGCGGATTCGTCATACCGCTTGCGGTTTACTGTATTCAGTATACCCGCCTGGAAGGAAAATCACAAGGCTGATGGAACGGTTTGGAAAGAAAACGCGGATTGTGCTTTCACTCCGGGTATGCTACAATAACCATAAGAATCCAAATATAAGGAGGATCTCCCATGAAGCTCAGCTTTTACGGCGCCGATCAATGTGTGACCGGCAGCTGTCACTGTCTGGAAGTTGGCGGTAAGCGCATCCTGGTGGATTGCGGACTGCAGCAGGGACGGGACGAGGTGTCCAACGCGGAATTTCCCTTCGCGGCGGGCTCTGTCGATTACGTTCTGGTAACCCATGCCCATATTGACCACTCCGGCCGGATCCCGATGCTGATCAAGCAGGGCTTTCAGGGCCGGATCCTCACTACCCGGCTGACGGCGGACCTGCTGGATATCATGCTGCTGGATTCCGCGCACATTCAGGAGCAGGATGCCGAGTGGAAAAACCGGAAGGCCGAGCGTTCCGGAGCGCCGCGGGTGGAGCCCCTCTATACCATTGAGGATGCTGCCCGGGTCCGGGAGTTTATGACCACCTGTGAGTATCATGAACAGGTGACATTGTGTCCCGGTGTGACGGTGGAGTTTGTGGATGCGGGCCATCTGCTGGGCTCGGCATCCATCCTGGTTACCGCCACGGAGGGCGGCGTGACGAAGAAGCTGGTGTTTTCCGGCGATATCGGCAACATCAATCAGCCCATCATTCGGGATCCGACGCCCATTTCCGGTGCGGATTATGTGGTGATGGAGTCTACCTACGGCGACCGCAACCATACCGAGGTGTGGAGCTATACCGATGACCTGGCCCGCATTATTGACAAGACTCTGGCACGGGGAGGCAATGTCATCATTCCCTCCTTTGCCGTGGGCCGTACCCAGGAGCTGCTGTACTTCATCCGGGAGATCAAGGATGCCGGAATGGTTAAGAGCAATCCGGATTTTCCGGTCTATATCGACTCGCCCCTGGCCAAGAAGGCGACCACGATCTTCACCGGAAATCTGCGTGGGTATTTGGATGAGGATGCCCTGGCCCTGGTGCAGGACGGGACCCATATGTTCACTTTTACAAATCTGCGGATGACGGAGACCAGCGAAGAGTCCAAGGCGTTGAATATGGACCCGGTGCCCAAGGTCATCATTTCCGCCTCCGGCATGTGTGACGCCGGCCGGATTCGCCATCACCTCAAGCACAACCTCTGGCGAAAAGAGTGCACGGTGGTGTTTGTGGGCTATCAGGGAGAAGGCACTCTGGGCCGCACTTTGCTGGAGGGGGCCAAGAGCGTCAAGATGTTCGGCGAAGAGATCGCTGTCAACGCCGAGATTGAGAATTTCCATGGCCTCTCGTCCCATGCGGACCGGGACCATTTGCTGGAGTGGATTTCCAATTTCAAGGCGCCCAAACCCCAGCATGTATTTGTGGTGCATGGTGATCGGGAAGTGGCACCGTTCTTTGCCCAAAGTATTCAGAATTTGGGATTTGAGGCCCACGCGCCCCAGTATACGGAGGTTTATGACCTCATTGCCGGGACCGTGGTGGAGCGGGGGTATTTGCCCGAGCGCAAGGCCAAGCCGGTATCCGGCGGCAGAACCAGTCCGGCTTACGAGCGGTTGGTGGCAGTGGGCCAGATGCTCATGGAATCCATCAAACGCAGCAAGGGCCGGGACAACAAGTCCTTGGCCAAGTTTGCCGACCAGCTGCGTCAGCTGCTGGAGAAATGGGAGGCCTGAGCCTCCGGCGGCGGAGTGCCGCATGAGATCACAAGAAGGAAGTTCGATATGGAGAAGCTGCGGCTGAATCAATGTGCAACCGGCACGGTGGAAGGGTACTCCAGTGAAGGACTGGGGATCGTCCGCTTGAACGGGGCAGTGGTATTTGTTCCCCGGGCAGTGCGGGGTGAGGAGATCGAGCTGCGGATCACGAAGGTGATGAAAACCGCTGCGGCGGGGGAGATTGTGCGGATCGTCCGCCCCTCGCCGGAGCGGGTGAAGCCGGAGTGTCTGTACTACGGCCGGTGCGGCGGGTGCGATTTTCAGCATCTGACCTACGGTGAGGAGCTGTGGGCCAAGCGGCAGAGAGTGCAGGATGCCCTGACCCGCCTGGGCGGAACAGACCTTGTGGTGGAGGAGATTCTGGGGGCGAAGAATCCCCAGCGCTACCGCAACAAGAGTCAATACCCGGTAGGAGCGGACGGCACCATCGGGTTTTACCAGGCCAGAAGCCACAAGGTGGTAGCGGTGGACCGGTGTTTGATCCAGTCGGAGATCTCCGACCGGACTGCCCAGGCGGTGGGCGAGTGGATGCGCCGCTATAGAGTCCCGGCATATGATGAGACGACCGGAAAGGGCCTGATCCGCCACATTTACGTTCGGGTGAACCGCAAGGGGGAGAGCCTGTGCTGCGTGGTGGCCAATGGCCGCCAGCTGCCCCGGGAGCCGGAGCTGGCAGCATATGTCCGGGCGGCGGCGCCCCGTACAGTGGGCGTGGTGCTCAATGTCAACACCCGGAAAGGCAATGTGGTTTTAGGTGAGAAGTACCGGACCCTGTGGGGAGAGAACTTCCTCATGGACACGTTGTGCGGGCTGACGTTCAAGCTCTCTGTGCCTTCTTTCTATCAGGTGAACCGGGACCAGGCGGAGGTGCTCTACGCCAAGGCCCTGGAGTTTGCCGGGCTGACCGGGGAGGAGACGGTGCTGGATCTTTACTGCGGCACCGGTACCATCACCTTGTGCATGGCCAGCCGGGCTAAACGGGTAATCGGCGCGGAAATTGTGGCGCCGGCCATTGCGGATGCGCGGGAGAATGCGGAGCGCAACGGGATTTCCAACGCGGAGTTTTTCTGCGGCGACGCGGCGGAGGTTGCGGCGCGGCTGGAGTCCGAAGGACTGCGGCCGGATGTTATTACGGTAGACCCGCCCCGCAAGGGCCTGAGCCCGGAGGTGATTGCCTCTGTGGCGGCCATGAAACCGCGGCGGGTGGTCTATGTCTCTTGCGACCCGGCCACCCTGGGACGGGATCTGCGGATCTTCGCGGAGCTGGGGTATCCCGCCGTCCGGGCTGCGGCAGTGGATATGTTTCCGGGAACGCGTCACGTTGAGACGGTGGCGCTGCTGACAGCCTGCGCAGATTGCCTGGTGCCGTAAGGACTGCGGCGGGCACTGTGTGCTGATAAAAAAGAACGTGTGCACGGGGATGGAACCCGTGTGAAAGAGCGGAACTGCGCCCGGGGGGAAGCGCAGGATGGTCCGCCTGATAAAAGGCTCCTTGGATTATCAGGGCATGTGGAAACGGAGCCGCCATGCAAGTGCGTGCCGGGAAGAGCGCGCTATGGATGGAAGGGGGAAGCGTGGATGATAGATACGGCCGGCGAGAAGCAGAAAGAACAAATGGCAATAGAGCTGACTAGCCTGATGCTGCATAAGCATTACTGCGAAAATGATGTGGAAGCACTCATTGCGCTGCTGGATGATGCAGTCCATTGGTTTGGTGCGGGCGAGTATGAATATGCAGTGGGGATTGAAACGGTGGCACCGATTTTTCGCCGGTTTGCGGGGCAGGTTCCAAAGTGCAATATCTCCGATGAGGAATATGATGTAGTCCAGATCGCACCGGAAACGTATCTTTGTACTGGCCGAATATGGGTTGCCACCGATGCTTCCACCCAGATCAGCCTGCGGGTTCATCAACGGGTTACGATGGTGTTCCGGTGGAGGGACGGGCAGCCGCGCTGCTGCCACATTCACATTTCCAATCCCTATCAGGAGATGACGAAAGAGGATCATGGGTTTCCTGTTAAAATGGCTTGGGAATCCTATCGATACCTGCAAGAGCAGATTGAAAAGCAGAAAGAACGGATCCGGGATCAGACAGCAATGCTGCTGCGTATGAGTTATGAGGATTCCCTGACGGGAGTCTATAACCGCAATAAATTCAATGAGATCATGGAACCGGACTGGAGCAGGAATAAGTCCCGGCTGGGAGTGGCCTATTTTGATCTCAACGGACTTAAGGCCATCAATGACAGTCAGGGACACAGTGTGGGAGATCAGTTTCTCTGCCGTGCGGCTGAGCAGCTGTGGAACATCTTTGAGAACAGGACGTACCGCACAGGCGGCGATGAGTTTATTGTGGTGGATGACACGTTGGAGGAAGCTGCGTTTCAAACGGCTGTCCGCACCGTTTTGCAGAGAATGGAGCAGGTGGGCATCCGGTGCGCCGTGGGAATTTCCTGGAGAGCGGGACGCTGCAGCGTCAAAGAGCAGCTGGAGGAAGCAGACCAGCGGATGTATCAGGAAAAGCGGCGGTTCTACAGTGTCGAGGGAAATGACCGGAGAAAACGCCGGGAAGGCGGCCAGCAGGAGCACATATCCGGCTGAGCCTGGATGACAGAAGGCGGAGTTGCAGCCGGATCCGCGAAAGCCCGGAAATAGAGAGATGGGTAAACTCAGGCAGCGGCTTGCGCTGTGGATATAAAAAAGCGGGACCCGGATATCCCACTGAGGGGATATCCGGGTCCTGATCTATTTGGAGAGGTCCGGGAGAGGGAAGCGCCGGATGGCACCGGATCGACTCACCAGAAAAAATAGGAACGATCAGCTCAGCACGATGGCGTTTACGGCCTCAATGAGGTCCACCACATAGCTGCGCTGGACCAGGCACATGGGGGTGCCGTCCACGACCGCCAAACAGTACGAGCCGTCATAGCGGTACAGCCCAATTTCTGCACTGGGTTCTCCTTCCAGATCCAGATGGAGTGTCAAGTGAATTTCTTCTTTTTCCGTGGGCTGTTCGTCTGTGAAGGAGTCTGCGGTCAAGGTCTGCATGGCAGACTGGAAATCCGCGATATCCAGCTCTTCGTCTTCGTAGAAGTATGTCCGCTCCTCTGCGTCTCCCTCGGAGGTAATGGTGTAATCCGTGCCTTCCAGGGAGATATCGATCTGGGCGATGTCGGCAAAATCAGCGGGCAGGACCTCGGTATGCCGCAGGTCGTTGTATCCGGCAGCCATCAGAGTCTCATAATCCTCGCCGGAGAGCCGGTAGATAATCTTGGAGTCACCGATCCGCATGTATGCGGTGATCTCCTCGGTCTCTGTGTCCGCTTCGTCTTCGGAAGTGGTTTCCGCATCGGAGCTCTGGGCTTTGGCCAGCTCATCCGGGTCACGGCTGATGCTCATGGTGAAGGAATTGGAAACGGTGTTTCCGTCCTCGTCCTCCGTATTGTAGTCCGCCTCAATGACCAGCTGGGGATTATCCAGCCCGCAGGCGGCCAGATCTTCATCGGTTGCCTTGTAGGTCACATATTCATCGGGGAACACGAAGCTGACTTCGTGGAGATAGTCGCTCACCCGTGTGGAATCCAGCGGCACCTGGCGGCCGTTTTGCTCGGTGAAATAGACGTCATCCGCCCGGTAGGTATTGTCGCTGTCTGCCTCATAGGCGATTTCGTAGTTGATCTCTCCGGAGAAGCGGATGGATGTGGTCGTGCCTTCCTCTTCCAGATAGGGGATGTCATCATCATCCAGCATTTTGCTCAGCTCGACATCAAACTCCTCCATGGGGTCCTCGCTTACCAGATAGACATTGCCGTCGCCGATGGAGACATAGCGCTGGGAGTCCATGGGGCTGTAATCGCCCAGCAGGACCGTGTAGGAGGTCTCACCGTCGGAAAAGTTGATGGTGCAGCTGGGATCGGTCAGTCCATACTGCCCCAGATCCTCCGGGTTTTCAATCACAAAAGCGGCGGTGAGAGATTCAAAACAGGAGAGCAGATTGTTGATTTTGGTCTTATCGACAGGGAAAACATCATCCTCATCATAAATCCAGATACTCTCAGAATCCGTATCTCCTTCAGTTGTTTCCTTGTGGAACGAGAAGGAGCGGTCGCCTACATCCCAGGAAAGGGATTCCACGGAATCGGTGGGGACCTCCAGAATGACCTCGCCGCTGTTTTTGATTTCTTCCTGCCGGGTCTGATAGCGGCTGACACCGAATGTAATGGCACAGACTGCTACCAGAACGCCCAACAGAATATACAGCTTTTTAGCCCGCTTCATTTTGTGTCCTCCTTCTGTTTACCACCACAAAAATGCCGATTCCCAGATACACCAGCGGAAATACGCCGATCATGGCGACTTTGAGCAGAGAGGAGGTGGAATCGCTGATGGTCAGATAGTTATAGTTGAGGGATTTGCTGCGGATGGCCATGGCTTCGCTCTCCCCAATCATGGAGGACAGGGCATTCATCCCCAGGTTCACGTTGGCACCGGAGGAATAGGCGTTGTACATGTCATCCAGGAAATCGGAGGAGGAGAACCAGGTCAGCTGTCCGCCGCTGTCACAGGTGATGGAGACGCCCACAGCGAAGGGACCGTCCACATCGCCGTCCTCTTTTTCATAGGTGGAAAGATCATACCCTGCGGTCTTGCTGAACGAGAGGTCAGACGTGGTCAAAAGCGCGGTGACAGTGGCACCGGAAGGAGTGTCGCCCACAGTCAGACCCTGAGAAATGGGCATGATGGGGAAGTAGCGCTCTTCAATGAGAGAATCGGTGATGTCGCTGCTGGCCATGCCGGGCATCAGGGCGAAGGGCAGCTGGAAGGCGTAGTGTTCCCGGTCACCTTCGATCACGATGCCGTCGGTGGCGGTGACGCCGTAGTCGGACAGCAGACTCAGCAGGTTATCCAGAGAGCCGCTTTCCACGGGGCCGGCCATGACCATCAGCTTTCCGCCGCCGGCCACATAGTCTGCAAGCATATCCTTTTCTTCTGTGGAGATATCGCTGGTGGGGCCGTAGATCATGATGCAGTCCGCGTCCTCCGGGATGGTGTCCACGGTGAGCAGGGAGAAGGTATGCAGTTCGATGTTCTCCCGCTCAATCTGGTCGGAGAAGGTGGAGGGCAGTTCCGATTCGCCGTGGCCCTCGAGAACATAAACCTGGGGCTGCTCTTCATTGACCACATAGTCGATGGCGGAAGTAATGGCACCCTCACCGTCAAAGGAGGTGTTATAAGAGTAGGTTGTCATGTCCGCTTCCTGCAGATAGATGTCATCGTAGGAGATGAAGCGGCTGCGGTCGCCGCACTCCACCACCAGACTGTTGTTTTCTGCGGTTTCGTCGGTGTACTGCTGGGCGAAGGTGGGATAGACATCGGGGTTTTTCTTGACCACCTGAATGTGATCGGAAAGACTGTCGTATTTGCCCAGCAGGTTTTCAATGACCTGGTCCTCTTTGCCGGACTGCACGATCCAGTAGATCGTGACATCCTCCTGCAGGGCGTTGACCACCACCTTGGTGTTGCTGGTAATGGAACACAGCTTGGATGCGCTGATGTCGTATTGTGTCATGGGCGTGGGCAGGATGGAGACCAGGATATTGACCACAATCAGCAGTGCCAGCACCACGGCGGTAATGACCAGAGAGTAGGAACCGCCCTGAAGGGCAATGCGGTTGCTCCGCGCGTTGTCAGCAGGATGCAGGAGATTCCACTTTTTCATCAGTTGTACCTCCTTTTCTCAAGAGACTGCACGGAAAGAAACAGGAAAAATGCGATTACGGAGCAATAATAAACGATGGCGGTCATGTCAAATACGCCGTTTACAAACGTGGCGAACCGGTCAAACAGGGACAGGGCCTTCATGATTTCCGGCAGCAGTCCTTCGAAGACCGTGCTGTTGACCAGGTACATGGCCAGAGTTGCCACCACCAATACCAGTCCGATGCCGTAGGCCAGGGAGTCATTTTTGGTGAGGAACCGGATGATGGCCGCCAGGATCAAAATCAGGACCAGCAGTGCCACCACGGTACCCATGGCAGTGGAAGAGACATATTCCGAAAGGCTGACGCTGTAATAATTGAACAGGATCACGGCGATGCCGATACCGGCAGCAAGACCCTGGTTATCCGTCAGGGAAGAGATGAACATGCCCAGGGCGATCAGGGCGGCGCCCATGATGAAGAAGGCCAGGAGAGAACCGTAAGCGGTCAGCAGGTACACATCACCAAACTGGCTGAAAATCAGCGGATAGATGGAGATGATGGCCAAAGGAATCAGAAAGAGAATGAGCAGCGCCAGATATTTTCCCACGATGACCTGAACCGTGCTGATGGGAAGGGCGTAGAGCAGCTGGTCGGTTTTTTGCTTCCGTTCTTCTGCGATAACGCGCATGGTGAGAATCGGTACAATCACCACAAAAATCAGACTGCTGAAGTTTAATACAAACTCAAAGTTGCTCACAGCTGCCTGGATGTTGTACAGCATGGAACCCAGGCCGATGAACAGCAGCAAAAACGCGCCGAACACGTAAGCGGTCAGGGAGTGAAAATAGCTGCGCAGTTCGTGTTTCAAAACGGCAATCATGATTTCGCCCCCTTCGCTTCGGCGGAAGACTTGCTTTCCTCGCTGCTCTCAGTCAGCTCCAGGAAGATATCTTCCAGATTTGCTTTCTTCAATGCCATTTCCAACAGTGCGGTATTCTTCTGCGCAAAGGCGAAGAACAGAGCCTTGGACAGATGATAGATGTCGTGAGCGTCCGTGCGCAGGTGAATGGTCAGAAGAGAATCGGGACCGGCAGAAAACTTGGTTTCGGTAATTCCGTCCACACCGGCGAGGATCTCCTGTGCAGTCTGTTCATCTGCCTCAGTGGTTAAAGTGATTTCACTGGGAGCAAGCAGACGGCGCTCCAGATTTTCCGGCGCGTCGAAGGCGATCAGCTTTCCCTTGGCAATGATCAGAATTTTCTCACACATCGTCTGAACCTCAGAAAGGATGTGAGAGCTGAGAATCACGGTATGGCTCTGTCCCAATTGCCGGATCAGATCCCGGATCTCGATGATCTGGATGGGGTCCAGACCTACCGTGGGTTCGTCCAAAATGATGACCTTGGGATTTCCCAGCAGGGCCTGGGCAATGCCGACCCGCTGCTTGTATCCCTTGGACAGTGCGTTGATACAACGGTTGCGCATGTCCTGAATCTTGGTTTGCTCCATGACGGATTCAATCTGGCGGGTGAGCTCTTCCCCCCGCAGCCCCTTGGCCTCACCGACAAACCGCAGGTATTCCGTCGGTGTCTCGTTCATATACAGCGGAGGCTGCTCCGGCAGATAGCCGATAAGGGCCTTGGCCTGATTGGGCTCGTCAAAAATATCATGGCCGTCAATTCGAACGTGTCCCGCTGTAGCGGACAGACAGCCGGTCATGATGTTCATGGTTGTGGATTTTCCCGCGCCGTTGGGGCCGAGAAAACCGTAGACGTGTCCTTCCCCGATTTCAAAGGAAAGATCGTCCACTGCCACAAAATCACCATAACATTTTGTCAAGTGCTCGACTGTGATCATGGTTGACCTCCTCGTTTGTCATCGCACGCAGCAGGCTGTGCCCGGTGCCCCGTGCGTTTGACGCCATTATAATGCGCGTTTCTGAAATGACGCTGAAAGCGGGCTGTAAAAATATGGGGGAGTCAAATATGACTGGAGATGTCCGCGGAAATGGGGATAAATACCCTTTGAAATAAATGGGGGAGCATGTCGGCTGCCTGTATCCGCCCGCTGTGGCTGGGGCCTACGCAATGCCTTTAAGGGTCCTGCGTTTCCAGATGGTAGCCCAGACGCCGGATGGCTTCAATGCGGATGTTGGAACCAATACTGGCGAGCTTCCTGCGCAAAATACCGATGTAGACCTCCACATGATTTTCCACCGCGTCAGAATCATACCCCCATACGCGGGCCAAAATGGCTTCCTTGGAAAGGTTCTTTTCCCCGGATTGCAGCAAAAAGCGCATGATGTCAAATTCCTTGGCAGAAAGGCGGATGCTGTTATTTCCGCAGATCAGGGTGGCGGAGTCCAGGTCCAGTACCGTGTTGCCGAAGGAAAGCTCATCCACCTGGGTGCCCTGACGGCGCAAAAGTGCATTGATGCAGGCAAGAAATTCCCGGGTATCAAAGGGCTTGGTAAGGTAGTAGTCCGCTCCGGCGTTGAGTCCTGTGATGCGGTCTTCCAGGCCGGAGCGGGCAGTCAGCATCAGAATCGGTGTGCCCAGATGGTGCGCCCGAACCTGCCGGGCAACCTCATAGCCATTCATCTTCGGCATCATCACGTCCAGCACCAGCAGGTCATAGACGCCCAGTTCAGCATACTGCGCTCCGGATTCCCCGTCATAAACAATCTCCACTTCAAATCCTTTGCTTTGCAGAAGCTCTCCCAGGGAGTCGGCCAGCAGCTGTTCGTCCTCAACGATCAGAATTTTCAAGACGCTTCCCACCTTTCCGGAGTTGATCATACGGTGGCTTGCTGAAGTGAAGCTGAAATTTCGGCAGGGAGTTGAGAAGCGCAATTGAGACAGAAAAGGAATTGACCGGGCAGAGGAGGACGTGCTACAATACAAAAAACATCCGCAGATCCGGCCTGCGAACGGACGGTGACGCGGCTATAAATTGGGGAGGAGTACAGGATGAATCGACTCACTGACGCGGCGGATCAATATCTGAAAAGCTGCACCTGGCGGGATTTGGCGCTGTTGAAGATCTGCGTGTGTGCCCTGGGTGTGCTGATCGGGCTTGCCCTGCCGGGACGAAAAAAACGGCGCGCGGCCTGGGCTGCTTCCCTGGTGTTTGCAGCGGCCTATATCCCTCTGATGGGGAGGTTTTTGCCCTTCCTGTTGGGGCAGCAGGTGCCCATTGAGGATATTTACCGCTAAAAACGGTTGTAAAATCAGCGGAAATGGTGTATCATAGTTCCACACATCGAGATTGATCAAAGGAGGAAGTTCCCCATGAGCAAAACCGCTAGGATGGTCATGAAGATCATTGGCGCAAGCCTGGCGTTCGCCGCCTTTGTCTGCCTGCTGATTGGCGGCTGGCACGATCTGAGCGTCGGCTGCTGCGGCATGAAAAAACGCCTGAGCCAGAAGTTCAGCTCTGAGTATGATGATTACGCAGACGAGGAGCTCTACGACTAAGATGCGAAAAAGGGCCGGCCCACTGGGCCGGCCCTTTTTTCTGTATAACAGGTTCAAGGCATGAAAAAAGCGGACCGTTCGTCCGCATTCCCACAAATACCCCTTGACAATCAAAATGAACCATGGTAAAATAAGTCGCTTATATGATGACAGAGGATATTCTGCCATTCTTTATCAGCGAGTACAGGATAGCACATTTCCCATGACAATGCAAGAGCAGGAAACAAAGTTTTTAACAACACCACCTGGTGTGTCTTGCAATTGCTTCTTTTCGGACAAATAATATGCCCCCTTTGCCGGACAGGGCGGAGGAGACAGAAGAAAGGTGAATGAGAAGATGGCCAAGGACAAGTATTACGGCAAGACCCTTCGTAAGAACTTTGCCCGGTATGAGGAAGTCGTCCCCATGCCGAACCTTCTGGAAATCCAGAAGACGTCTTACCAGGAGTTTTTGGACACCGGCCTGCG
>CALXDJ010000037.1 GCA_944387035.1 uncultured Oscillospiraceae bacterium
CACCACCACTATGGTGCAGGCCTGCGAGGACCTGGGCCTGGACACTGCCGCTGCCCTGGCCACCTTTGTCTACGCCGTGCAGAAGTTCGTGGGCACTCTGCCCGCTTCCAACTGCGGTCTGAGCGTGGCCAAGGATCTGGTGGCCGACCTGCGGGCCAAGCACGCCGCTGATCCCGATTACAGCTGGTACAAGGAAATGGCTGGCAACAGTGCCGGCGACAAGAAGGCCCTGTTCTGGGAGAAGTACAAGAAGTATTACACCACCTTCATCTGCCTGGCCATTGCCGCCGCCATGATGCTGCTGGCCAGCATTCTGGGTGATCTGTGCCAGGGCTGGGTGAACATGTCCATCTGGTGCATGGTGCTGGGCATCATCTGCCGCAACACCGGCCTGGTGCCCTCCAACCTGCTGCGCGACTATGCCAAGGCCAACGGCTTCTTCTCCTTCCTGTCCCTGTGCACCATCATTCCCTCCCTGGCCAAAGTGGACTGGGCCCAGCTGCCCGTCATCGGCTTCAAGGCCGTGGTGATCTTTGTGGCCGTGGTCATCTTCACGTTCATCGTGTTCTATCTGACCCCCGCCTGGAAGATCGTGGGCAGCAAGAACCTGTCCATCGGCATTGCCATGTGCCAGCTGATCGGCTATCCCGGCACGGAGCTGATTGCCACCGAGATCACCAACGCCGTGGCCCAGACTCCCGAGGAGCGGGACGCCATCTCCTCCAAGATTCAGACGGCGTATGTCATCTCCGGCTTTACTTCCGTGACCATCCTCTCCGTCTTCATTGCCAGCTTCCTGGCCAAGCTCATGGGAGCCTGAGGCGCGGGACATGCTGTTTTCCATCCTTCTTGAGCGCATCGCCATCATGGCCCTGCTGATGGCAGTTGGCGTATACCTGAGCCGGAAGGGCTTTCTCTCCGAGCAGGGCAGCCGGGATTTGGGCGCCATTTTGCTGCGGATCATCATTCCCTGCGTCATCATCAAATCCTACATCACGGAATATTCTCATCAGCGGCTCCTGGAATTGGGTCTTTCCGCCCTGCTGGCACTGATCAGCTATGTAGTGGCAATGCTCCTATCCTATCTGGTCTTCGGCCAGCGCCGCCGTCTGGAGAATTTTGCCGCCGCCTTCTGCAATGCCGGCTTCATCGGCATTCCCCTGGTGCAGGCCGTGGTGGGACAGGAGGGCGTCTTTTACATCGCCGCCTCTGTGGCCCTGCTGAACCTGTTCCAATGGACCTACGGCGTCTACATCATGACGGGCCGGAAGGACACCATCTCTCCCAAGGCCATTGCCCGCAATCCGGTGGTCATCTCCATCGTCATCGGCGTTGCGCTGTTCTTGAGCCGGATCTTCCTGCCCGGCATCCTCACCAGCACCCTGGGATATGTGGCGGACATGAACACCCCTGTGGCCATGATCCTCATGGGTACGTATCTGGCCCGGCTGCCTGCCCGGCGCATGTTGGACCGGCGGGCCGTGGGGTGCGTACTCATGCGCCTGGTGGTGATTCCCGCAGCAGTGGGCCTGGTGTTCTGGCTGATGCCGGTGGACAATCTGCCCCTGATGACGGCCGTCTTCCTGACCGCCGCCACTCCGGTGGGCGCCAACATCTGTGTGTTCGCCCAGCAGTATCGCTGCGATTATGAATTCAGTGTGGTCACCGTATGCCTGAGCACGGTGCTCTCCGTCATCACGGTACCTGCCATGGTGTTCCTGGCACAAACCGCATTCTCCCATCCCTATTTCTAAGAGAAAGGACGTCAACCGCTATGCCGCAGTTTGATCCCCTGAAGTATTCCTTTGCCTCCCACCGCAATGTGGTCTACGCCACCAAGGGTATGGCCTGCTCCACCTCTCCCATTGCCTCTCAGGTGGGCCTGGACATTCTCAAGTCCGGCGGCAACGCCATGGACGCCGCCATCGCTATGGCCACCACGCTGCCGCTGGTGGAACCCACCGGCAACGGCCTGGGCAGCGACTGCTTCGCCCTGGTCTGGACGGACGGCCATCTCTATGGTCTGGACGGCTCCGGCGTCGCCCCCATGGCTCTGAGTGCTGAGAAGGTCCGGGAAGCGGGCTACTCCGCCGTTCCCATGAACGGATGGCTGCCCACCATGGTCCCCGGCGCTCCCAGTGCCTGGGCCGAACTGCGCCGCCGTTTCGGCACCAAGTCCATGGCCGAACTGATGGCCCCTGCCATCTCTTACGCCCGGGACGGCTTCTGCATCCCTGTCAATGTCTATAAGCAGTGGAAGGCCGAAGTGGTGCGCTTTACTGCCGCCGCCAAGGAAGATCCGGCCGTGTTCGGTCCCTGGCTGGAGTATTTCACCAAAAACGGCCAGCCCTACGCCCCCGGCGAGCGCTTCCGGAATCCCGACTACGCCGCCACTCTGGAATCTCTGGCCGCAAGTGACTGCGAAAGCTACTACCGCGGCGAGATCATGCAGAAGATCGTGGATTTCTCCAACCGCACCGGCGGCTTCTTTGCCGAAAGCGACCTCGCCAATTACAAGGCCCAGTGGGTGGAGCCCATCTCCGTCAACTACAAGGGCTACGACGTCTTCGAAATGCCCCCCAACGGCCACGGCATCACCGCCCTGATGGCACTGAACATGCTCAAGGGCCTGGATCTGGGTGACTCCCGGGAGTGCGCCGACGTCTATCACAAGATGATCGAGGCCACCAAGCTGGCTTTCGTGGACACTAAGAAGTTCGTGGCCGATCCCCGCTACATGCGCACCAAGGTTTCCGACATGCTCTCCGAGCGGTACGCCGCTGTGCGCCGGGCCCTCATTACCGATCAGGCCGTCTATCCCGAGGCCGGTGATCCCTCCTGCGGCGGCACCGTGTACTTCTGCGTGGCGGACGGCCAGGGCAACATGGTCTCCTTCATCCAGAGCAACTACAACCGCTTCGGTTCCGGCATTGTCATCCCCGGCACCGGCATCACCCTTCAGGACCGGGGCGCCAACTTCTCCCTGGACCCCGAGAGCGACAACTACCTCGAAGGCGGCAAGAAGGCCTACCACACCATCATCCCCGGCTTCCTGGTCAAGGACGGCAAGGCGGTGGGGCCCTTCGGCGTCATGGGCGGCTTCATGCAGCCCCAGGGCCACGTCCAGGTCATTGTCAACACCGTGGACTACCACATGAATCCCCAGGAGTGCCTGGACGCGCCCCGCTTCCAGTGGGTGGGCGAGAAGAAGGTTCAGCTGGAGCGGGAAGTTCCCGCCCACATCGCCCAGAAGCTGGCCGACATGGGCCACCAGGTGGAGATCGTCAACTCCAACCTGGGCATGGGCCGCGGCCAGATCATCTGGCGCATGGACGACGGCACCCTGGTGGGCGGTACGGAGCCCCGGGCCGACGGCACGATTGCAGCCTGGTAAAAAATATGATATGATCACTATGATCCGGCGGCCGCGCACCGATTTTGGTGCGCGGCGCGCCAGCGTTATCACATCTATCACATTCAAGAAAGAAGGCACAACATGCTGCGCGACTTGCTGATCCTCTACACCCTGTTTTTCCGCATGGGCGCCGTGACCTTCGGCGGCGGTTACGCCATGCTGCCGATTCTGCGGCGGGAAATCATCCAGAACCACCAGTGGATGGATGAAGAAACCATTATGGATTACTACGCCCTGAGCCAGGGTCTTCCCGGCATCATCGCCATCAACGTCTCCGTGTTCATCGGGTACCGCCGCCGCGGGATTCCCGGCGGTGTGGCCGCCGCTCTGGGCATGGTCTCCCCCTGCATCATCATCATTTCCATCATCGCGTTCTTCCTCTCCAGCTTCCAGGACAACCCCTATGTCCAGCACGCCCTGGCCGGCATTTCCGTGTGCGTGGCGGCCCTGATCCTGGACGCGGTCATCAGCATGTGGAAAAAAGGCGTGAAGGATGCCTTCGGCATTGTGGTCTGCCTGGTGATGCTGTGCCTGAGCGTCTTTACCGACCTGTCCCCCATTCTGCTGGTCATTGCCTGCGCCCTGCTGGGCATCGGCGCCAAAAAGATTACCGGCAGCGTCCGGAAGGAGGGTGAAGGGAAATGATCTACTTACAGCTCTTTTGGGAATTTTTGAAAATCGGTCTCTTCGCCGTGGGCGGCGGCATGGCCACGCTGCCCTTCCTGCAGGATCTGGCGGAGTCCACCGGGTGGTACTCCCAGTCCCTCATCACGGACATGATCGCCATTTCCGAATCCACCCCCGGCCCCATCGGCATCAACATGGCCACCTATGTAGGCTGCAACGTGGCCGGATTCTTCGGCGGCGTGGTCGCCACCATGGGTGAAATTCTGCCCTCCATCGTCATCGTCGTCCTGATCTCCAAATCCCTGGACCGATTCCGGGGCAGCAAGCTGGTGGATTCCGCCTTCTACGGACTGCGTCCTGCTGTCACCGGCCTCATTGCCGCTGCCGGCATCAGCGTGGTGCAGGTCTCCATGTTCCACATGGACCTTTATCAGCAGACCGGTGCCCTGCTGGATCTCTTTGATTTCAAGAAGCTGATCTTCTTCGTCCTGGCCTTTGCCGCCATCAAGAAGTTCAAGCTCCATCCCATCGTCTACATCGCCTGCGCCGCGGTCATCGGCATTGTACTGGCCTTCTAAACAACAAATAGAAAACAACCCTGCGTCCCGTTTGGACGCAGGGTTGTTTTTTAGCGGATTAACGGGAAGTCTCCCCTTCCACGGACCATGCGGTGTGGTCTGTATGAAGCAGGTGATGGGATTTCTCCCCCAAGGGCTTTTTCAGATAGGTGCGGTAGAGGGCCTGCACATCGGGGTTTTCATGGGAAAACCGAACCGGCGTCCGTGCATCCATCTGCCAGAGCCGGGCACCGCGAACGGAGGCCAGCTCCGCGCCGTCCCGGATGGGCTGCCCGCCGCCGCCGGCGCAGCCGCCCGGGCAGGCCATGACTTCCACGAAATCATACTCCACCCTGCCACTGTCCACAGCCTCCATGAGTCTGCGGGTGTTGGCCAGACCGCTGACCACCGCCACCCGTACCTCGCCGATGCCGGGGATGGAGAAGACGGCCTCCTTCCAGGGCTTTCCGCCCCGAATCTTGGAAAAGGCATCCGGGTCCGGATTGGTACCCGTGGCCAGGAAGTAGGCGCTGCGCAGGGCGGCATCCATGACGCCGCCGGTGGCGCCGAAGATCACCGCGGCGCCGGTTCCGGTGCCCAGGGGGCTGTCAAAGGGTGTTTCCTCCAGGTCCCCGGGCACGATGCAGTCGCTGCGGAACAGCCGGCACATCTCCCGGGTGGTCAGCACCACATCCACATCCGGATTTCCAAACGCGTTGCGCATGGTGGGCAGCTCGCACTCCGCCTTCTTGGCCGAACACGGCATGACCGAAACCACGCACATCTTCCGGGCGTCAATTCCCATTTTTTCAGCAAAGTAGCTCTTGGCCACCGCGCCGAACATCTGCTGGGGGGACTTGGCAGTGGAGAGGTTTTCTGTGTAGGAGGGGAACTGGGTCTTCACAAACCGCACCCAGCCGGGACAGCAGCTGGTAAACATGGGCCAGCGGTACTTCCCCCGGTGGGACAGCCGCTCCAGCAGCTCGCTGCCCTCTTCCATAATAGTGAGATCCGCGGCAAAATTGGTGTCGAAAACGTAGTCAAATCCAATGCGCTTCAGGGCCGCCACCATGCGGCCCGTCGTAGCCTGGCGCTTGGGCAGGCCAAAGGCCTCCGCCCAGGCCACCCGCACCGCCGGCGCCACCTGGACCACCGTGGTAATCTCCGGATCGGCCAGGGCCCGCAGGGCCCGGTTGGTATCGTCCCGTACCGTCAGAGCTCCGGTGGGACAGTGGGTCACACACTGGCCGCAGAAGGTGCAGTCCGTGTTCTTCAGGCTCCGGTTATAGCTCACATCCACCGTGGTCCGGGAACCGGTGCCCGCCACATCCCAAATGTGCATGCCCTGAATCTTGTCACAGATCTGGATGCACCGCATGCATTTGATGCACTTGCTGGCCTCGCGCACAATGGGGACCTCCAGATCCACATGGGACCGCTCCAGCTGCACCTCATAGGGCTGGAAGTGGATGTTCAGGTCGTGGGACAGCCGCTGCAGCTGGCAGTTGCCGCTGCGCACGCAAACCGTACAGTTGGAGTTGTGCTGCGAGAGGATCAGCCGCAGATTCGTTTTGCGGGCCTGCCGCACCCGGGGAGAATTGGTGTGAATGACCATTCCCTCCGTCACCGCGGTATTGCATGCCGGAACCAGCCGCTCAGTTCCCTCCACTTCCACCATGCACATGCGGCATGCACCGATTTCATTGATATCCTTTAAAAAGCACAAATGCGGAATGGGAATCCCGGCCTGCTCCGCGGCCTTGAGAATGGTAGATCCCTTGGGGACCGTGAGGGTCCGGCCGTCCATACTGCATGTTACCATTTTTCCACACGCCCCCCTTTGAAGATTCCATAGCCGAAGTGATCACACCGCAGGCACCGGGAGGATTCCTGCACAGCCTCCTCCTTCGTCATGCCGCACTCAATACACTGGAAGTCGCAGCGGCGCTCCGCCGCCTCCCGATCTCCGCAGTTCACCCGTCCCCGGGGGCCCAGGTCTGTCACCCGGGGCGTGGGGACCTTGACCTCCGCCTCGATCTCATGATGGAAGCCCAGATACTCGTCGATATTGGCCGCAGCAGCCTTGCCCGCCGCAATGGCCCGGATCACAGTAGCCGGACCGGTAACACAGTCGCCGCCGGCAAACACGCCCTCCAAATCGGGCAGGCGGGTGCTGGAATCCGCCAGCAGAGTACCGCCCCGCTGGATCTGGATGCCGCTTTGCTCAAAACCATGGGATTCGATGCCCTGCCCGATGGCCACAATGATGATATCCGCCGGGATCCGCCGGGGCTCCACCGATGCGGTGCCGGGCCGGGGACGGCCCTGCCGGTCCATTTCCCCGATGATCTGCGGCTGCGTCCACAGCGCCGCAGCGCGGCCCTGTTCGTCCGCCTCAATCCGCAGAGGGGCCTGCAATGTCAAAATCTCCGCGCCCTCAGCAATGGCTCCCTCCACTTCCTCCGCCTGGGCCGTCATATCCTCCTGGCGGCGGCGGTAGACGCAGGTCACCTTGGCCGCTCCCAGACGAATGGCGCTGCGGGTGACGTCCATGGCCACATTGCCGCCGCCGATGACCACCACCTGCTGTCCGGTAAAATCGGGCATCTCTTCGTCTCCGATGCGGCGCAGCAGCTCCACGGCGGAAATTACGCTCTGGCTATCCTCCCCTTCAATGCCGGTTTTCTTATCGGTATGGGCTCCGATGGAAATATACAAACAGTCATACCGGCGCTTGAGCTGGTCGAAGGTAATATCCGTTCCCACATCCACGCCCGTGCGGACCTGAATGCCCACAGAGAGAATGGAGGCAATCTCCGCCTCCAGCAGCTGCCGGGGCAGGCGGTAGCTGGGAATGCCGTAGCGCATCATGCCGCCCAGCTGCTTTTGCTTTTCGTATACCGTCACCCGGTGGCCCATCAGCGCCAGATAGTACGCCGCGGAAAGGCCGCCGGGACCGCCGCCGATGATGGCCACGGACTTGCCGGTGGCCGGAGCGGGCTGCGGCTGCGGCACCGGACCGGCATGGTCCACCGCATAACGCTTGAGGCCCCGGATATTGATGGCGTCGTCCACCATGTTCCGGCGGCAGCGGGCTTCGCAGGGATGCTCGCAGATGTAGGCGCAGGCGACCGGGAAGGGATTGTCCTTGCGGATCAGGCGCACCGCGTCGGCGCAGCGCCCCTCGTTCACCAGCGCAATATATCCGGGAATATCCACGCCGGCGGGGCACAGGGCCACGCAGGGCACCGGGTTTTTCAGGCTTCCCAGGCAGCGATGATGGAGAATGTGCTCCTCATAGTCGTCCCGAAAGCCCTTGAGACCCATCAGGACCAGCTGCGCCGCATCTATGCCGATGGCACAGTCCGCCGTGTCCACAATGACCTGGGCCGTATTTTCGATCCGCCGCAGGATCCCCACAGGAGGATCCCCGTCCAATACTTCCCGGATCATGTTGGAAAGCTGCGTCAGTCCGATGCGGCAGGGCACGCACTTGCCGCAGGTCTGTGCCTGACAGAGGTTGAGAAAATTCAGCGCCATATCCACCGGACACAAGCCCGGCGGGCTGGCGGCAATCCGCCGCTCCATATTCCGGTAAAGCTGTTCCACCACGGCCTGGGCCTGGCCGGGCATTTTGACTTCCAGTCTGCTCATTTGGGCTGATCCCTCCTTTTCCACAAGCATGGCACAAAACCCGTCCGCTGGCAAGCAGCATTTTTGTCATTTCACATTGCAAAACCGCCTTTTTTCATTTGTTTTTGTAATTTTTTACAAAAAAATTCCGAAGGACACAAATCCTTCGGAATTTTCTCATTCAGATTCTCTGGCAAATGGCTTCGCCCATGCCCCGGCAGCCCAACACGGCGCCGCCCTGGGCAATGTCGCCGCAGCGGCAGCCGTCCTTGAGGGCCGCATCCACCGCGGCCTCCACCGCGTCGGCCTCCGCCGCCATATCAAAGCTGTAGCGCAGCATCATGGCTGCGGCCAGAATCGTGCCGATGGGGTTGGCCTTATCCTGACCGGCAATGTCCGGCGCAGAGCCGTGGATGGGCTCGTACAGGCCCCGGGTGCCCTCGCCCATGCTGGAGGAGGGAATCATGCCAATGGAGCCGGTGATCTGGCTGGCTTCGTCGGAGAGGATGTCGCCGAAGAGGTTCTCCGTGACGATCACATCGAACTGGCTGGGATCCCGGACGATCTGCATGGCTGCGTTATCCACATACATGTGGAGAAGTTCCACATCCGGATACTCCGCCGCCACTTCCGTCACCACCCGGCGCCACAGCCGGGAGCAGTCCAGCACGTTGGCCTTATCCACGGAAGTCACCCGGCGGCGGCGCTTGCGGGCCATCTGGAAGGCCACATGGGCTACCCGGCGGATCTCATGCTCGGAATAGGACATGATATCCGTGGCCTTCTGCTCGCCGTCCACGGTCTCGGTGGAGTGGCTGCCGAAATACACGCCGCCGATGAGCTCCCGGACCACCACGAAGTCAATACCCCGGGCGGCAATATCGCTGCGCAGCGGGCAGGCCGCGGAGAGGTCCGCGAACATCCGGGCGGGCCGGATATTGGTGTACAGGCCCATGGCGCTGCGCAGCCGCAGCAATCCGCGCTCCGGACGGTTTGCAGGCGGCTGGGCATCCCACTTGGGACCGCCCACGGCACCCAGCAGCACGCTGTCGCAGCTGAGGCAGGTCTCCAGGCTGGAGTCCGGCAGGGGGACGCCGAAGGCGTCAATGGCGTTGCCGCCCATGGGCGCCTCGTGATAGGTGAAGGTGTGGCCGAACTTGGCGGCCACGGCATCCAGCACCCGGATGGCCTCACCCACGATTTCGGGGCCGATGCCGTCACCCCGGATGACCGCAATGGACTTATTCATTGTGCCGCCTCCTTTGCCTTGAGAGATGCCATGAGTCCGCCCTTGGCAATCATGTCCTTGATAAACGGCGGGAAGGGCTCGGCCTGATACGTCTCACCCTTGGTGACGTTGGTGATGACGCCGGTGTCGAAGTCCACGCTCACCTCGTCGCCGTCGTCGATTCCGGCGCTGGCGGCGGGACACTCCAGAATGGCCAAACCGATGTTGATGGCGTTGCGGTAGAAAATCCGGGCAAAGTTGGCCGCAATCACGCAGGAGATGCCGCTGGCCTTGATGGCGATGGGGGCATGCTCCCGGGAGGAGCCGCAGCCAAAGTTGACGCCGGCCACCATGATGTCGCCGTCCTTCACTTTGGTAACAAAGGTCTTGTCGATATCCTCCATGCAGTGGGAGGCCAGCTCCTGATGGTTCTGGCTGGCCAGATACCGGGCAGGAATGATCACGTCGGTATCCACGTGATCGCCGTACTTATGTACCGTTCCGTGTGCATTCATTTGCTCATAACCTCCTCGGGATGGCAGATATGGCCGGCTACGCCAGATGCGGCAGCCACAGCGGGCGAGGCCAGATACACCTCACTGTCCACATGGCCCATGCGGCCGACAAAGTTGCGGTTGGTGGTGGAAACGCAGCGCTCTCCGGCGGCCAGGCAGCCCATGTGGCCGCCCAGGCAGGGGCCGCAGGTGGGGGTGGAGACGATGCAGCCTGCGTCCAGGAAGATCTCGGTATACCCCTCGCGCATGCACTGGCGGTAGACCTCCTGGGTGGCGGGGATCACGATGCCCCGGACACCGGGCGCCAAATGGCGGCCCTTGAGGATCGCCGCCGCCGCGGCCAGATCGCTGAGCTGGCCGTTGGTGCAAGAGCCGATGACGATCTGATCGATGGCAATGTCGCTGCCCTCCCGGGCGCTGTGGGCGTTCTCCGGCAGATGGGGCCAGGCCACGGTGCAGTCCACCTGGCTCAGGTCAATCTCCACGGTGCGCTCATACTCGGCGTCGGGATCGGCCTCGAAGGCGGTCCAGGGACGGTTGACGCGGCCCTCCACATAGGCCCGGGTGATGTCGTCCACGGGGAAAATGCCGTTTTTGGCACCGGCCTCAATGGCCATATTGCAGATGGTCAGCCGGTCGTAAATGGTGAGCTCCGCCACGCCGGGGCCGGTGAACTCCAGGGACTGGTACCGGGCGCCGTCCACGCCGATCATACCGATGAGGGTCAGGATCACGTCCTTGCCGGAGACATAGGGCCGGAGCTTGCCGGTGAGGTGGACCTGGATGGCGGCGGGAACCTTGAACCAGGTCTCGCCCGCGGCCATGGCCGCGCCCATGTCCGTGGAGCCCACGCCGGTGGAGAAGGCGCCCAGGGCACCGTAGGTGCAGGTGTGGGAGTCGGCGCCGATGACCGCCTCGCCGGGGGCCACCAGGCCCTGCTCCGGCAGGAGGGCGTGCTCGATGCCGGCGGCGCCGGTATCATAGAAGTGGTCGATGTCAAAGCGCTTGGCAAAGGTCCGGCACTGCTTGCACTGCGTGGCGGCCTTGATGTCCTTGTTGGGGGTGAAGTGGTCCATCACCATAGCAATGCGGCTCTTGTCAAAGACCTTGCCGAAGCCCGCTGCCTCAAACTCGTTGATGGCCACCGGGGTGGTGATATCGTTGCCCAGCACCAAATCCAGCTTGGCCTGGATCAGCTGTCCTGCCCGGACACTGTCCAATCCGGCGTGACGGGCCAGGATTTTTTGCGTCATGGTCATTCCCATTGTGTCTCTCTCCTTTTTTCAGTTGGCAGCTTCCATCATCTTATTGATGCCGTTGACATAGGCCCGGATGGAGGACTCGATGATATCGGTGGAAAGGCCGGTGCCGGTGTACGTGGCGCCGTTTTTATCCTCCAGCTTCACCACGGCCTCACCCACAGCGTCCTCGCCGTCGGTAACGGCGTTGAGGCTGAAGCTCTCCAGCCGGATGTCCTCCATGCCCAGCATCCGGTTGATGGCCTGGAAGGATGCATCCAGAGGACCGGTGCCGATGGCCACGTCCTCCAGGACCTCATCGCCCCGCTGGAGCTTGATGTAGGAGGTGTTGGGCACACCGTGGCCGGTGTTGACCACATGGCCCAGCAGCTTGCAGGTGCCGATGAAGGCGTTGCGCCGGTGGAGCACCAGGGCTTCGATATCGCTGCCGGTGATGTTCTTTTTCTTGTCCGCCAGATCCTTGAACCGGGCGAACACGTTCTCCATCTCCTGATCGTCCAGCTCATAGCCCATGGATGCCAGCTTCTCCCGCAGGGCGTGCTTGCCGGAGTGCTTGCCCAGAACCATGGTGTTCTGGGGAATGCCCACATCCGTGGACTTCATGATCTCATAGGTCTGGGCGTTGGAGATGACGCCGTGCTGGTGGATGCCGGACTCATGAGCAAAGGCGTTGGCACCCACAATGGCCTTGCTGGGCGGGATGGGCACGCCGGTGATGTTGCTCAGGAGCTTGCTGGAATTGTAAATCTGCCGGGTATTGATGCCGGTTTCGGCCTCGTAGAAGTCCCGCCGGGTGTGGAGGGCCATGACGATTTCCTCCAGGCTGGCGTTGCCCGCCCGCTCGCCGATGCCGTTGACCGTGCACTCCACCTGGGTGGCGCCGGCCTTGATGCAGGCCAGGGTGTTGGCTACCGCCATGCCCAGGTCATCGTGGCAGTGGACGGAGATGTCGGTGTTTTCAATGCCCTCTACGTGTTCTTTCAGGTAGGTGATGAGCTCCGCCATCTCCTGGGGCGTGGAGTAGCCCACGGTGTCGGGGACGTTCAGCGTGGTAGCACCGGCGGCCACGGCGTTGGTATAGCACTGGGCCAAAAACGCCCGGTCGGAGCGGGAGGCATCCTCCGCGGAGAACTCAATGTCGTCGCAGAAGCTCTTGGCATAGGCCACCATGGAGCTGATGCGCTCGAGGACCTGCTCCCGGGTCATCTTGAGCTTATACTCCATGTGGATATCGCTGGTGGCAAGGAACACATGGATCCGGGGATGCTTGGCTTCCTTCACCGCGTCCCAGGCGGCATCAATGTCGCCCTTGGTGCAGCGGGCCAGGCTGGCCACGGTGCAGTTGGACACAGCGGCGGCAATGGTCTGCACGCTCTTGTGGTCCATGGGAGAGGCAATGGCAAAGCCCGCCTCGATGACGTCCACACCCAGCTTTTCCAGCTGGCGGGCCATTTCGATCTTCTCCGTCAGGTTCATGCTGCAGCCCGGGGACTGCTCGCCGTCTCTGAGGGTCGTGTCAAAAATCCGAATCCGTTTCATGCTGTTTTTTCCTCCTTGTCTCATGCCTGTTCCGTCTTGAGGCAACAAAAAAAGCCTCCGTCTCTTCCCTTGAAGAGACGAAAGCTATGCTTCCGCGGTACCACTCTCATTGGCAGAAATCTGCCCGCTCTCGGCATCGGCCCGGCACTTACCGGACGAACACCGCCTCTTTGGTAACGGTGAGGAAACCCGTTTCCGCCTAAACAAACCGTCTCAGCGGAAATACTCGAGGGCCAGTGACATCTTTTCGCTGTGCATTGCCTCGCAGCAACCGGCAACTCTCTGAAGCGTCCCGAAAAGACTTTTTCCCTGTCATCGTATCTGGTGTTTTTTGTTGTTGCTATTTACCTTACAGGACTTCGCGCCGTTTGTCAAGACCGAATTTTCCCGTTTTTTGCCTGCCCGATCTTCTCTCTGCCGGACGGAAGGGCAATGCCCTTCCGTCCGGCATGGGCTTTATGTGCGGTGCAGCAGCCGCCGCAGCCACCCGCCGCCTGTCTGCTTGGGCGCCTGGGTGGGCGTCAGCTCCGGCGGATGATCCAGATAGTACTGCTGCACGGATACCGGCTCTCCCTGGCCGGAACCGGCCGGCACATAGCTGCCGTCCGGCAGCAGGCGCCGGGCTTTGACATTGTCCGCAAGAATCCGCTCCAGATAGTCCCACAGGAAATCCCGCAGCTCCGGGCTTTCCACCGGACAGGCCACCTCCACCCGCCGTTCCTGATTGCGGGTCATGATATCCGCCGAGGACACATACATCTGCCGCAGGTTTCCCTCGCCGAAGCTGTAAATCCGGGAGTGCTCCAAAAACCGTCCCACCACGCTGGTGACGGTGATGTGGTCGGTCTTGCCGGGAATTCCCGGCACCAGGCAGCAGATGCCCCGGACGATCAGATCCACCCGGACCCCAGCCTGGGAGGCCCGCGCCAGCTGATCGATGAGATCCCGTTCCGTCACGGAGTTGGTCTTGATGATGATCCTGCCCCGCTCGCCCCGGGCAATTTCCGCGTCAATCAGACGCAGCAGGGTCTGCTTGAGAGATACCGGCGCCACCAGGAGCTTTTGATAACTGCCCCGCAGATCGCCGATGAGCATATTCTGGAAAAAGGCCACCGCGTCCGCCGCCAGAACCGGCGAGGCGCTCATGAGGCAAGAATCCGTGTAGAGTCCGGCCGTCTTTTCGTTGTAGTTGCCGGTTCCCACCTGGGTGATGTACGAAAGGCCGCTCTTTTCCCGCCGGGTGATGAGACACAGCTTGGCATGGCACTTGTAGCCGGTGGGACCGTAGAGAATCCGGCAGCCGGCTTCCTCCAGCTCCCGGGCCCAGGCGATGTTGTTCTGTTCATCAAACCGGGCCCGCAGCTCCACCAGCACCGTCACCGCTTTCCCATTTTCGGCGGCGGCGCACAGGTGCTTGATGACCGCCGACTTCCGGGCCAGACGGTAGACCGTGATCTGGATGGACAGCACCGCCGGATCGGCCGCAGATTCCTTGAGCAGGTCCAAAAAGGGCTGCATGCTGTGATAGGGATAAAACAGCAGCACATCCCGCTGGCGCACCTGCTCCCACATGGGCACCTCCCGCATGAGATACTCCGGCCACTGCGGGACATGAGGCGGATAAAACAGCGCCAGATCCTGGGGCTGGAGCTGATAGGCATAGCCCAGCCGCAGCGGGCAGCTACCGCTGTAGCTCTGCTCCGGCGTCAGCTTAAGCCGGCGCAGCAGCTGTTCCCGCAGGCCCGGAGCCTCTCCCTGCATCTCCAGCCGCACCGGGGAGAGCCGTTCGCGCTGGCGCAGCAGCTGGGACATGTGGCTGCGCATATCCAGGTCCTCCTGGTCAAACCGCTCATCGTAGGAGATATCGGCATTGCGGGTCACTGCCACCACCGCCTGCTCCTCCACCGCGTAGATCTTGAAGATCTTATGGAGATGGTGCATCAGGATCGTCTCCGTGCGCACATAGGCGCCTGGACGGCCCGGCAGTTCCAGAATGGCCGGAGCCGTCTCCGGCACGCCCACAATGCCCAGCAGATGGCGCTCCCCGTCCCGCAGCAGCGCCGCGGCATAGAGCGCCTTGTTCTTCAGGTGCGGAAACGGATGGCTGGGATCAATGATCTGGGGAGAGAGCAGCGGGCGGATATTTTCCCGGTAGTAGGCCTTTACATACTCCTTCTCCGGTCCCTTGAGCGCCCCGTAGGGCACATCCACCACGCCCCGAAGCTCCAGAGCTTTGCACACGCTGTCATACACACTGTCCCGCCGGCGAATCATGGGACCCACGGCTTCATAGATCAGAGCCAGCTGCTGGGCCGGCGTGTGTCCGCCCTTATTGTCCAGTGCCTCCGGATCCAGCATGGAAAGATCCAGCAGGCTCCCCACCCGGACCATAAAAAATTCATCGAGATTGCTGCTGAAAATGGACAGAAAGCGAAAACGCTCCATCAGCGGCACCGTCTCATCCGCCGCCTCTTCCAGTACCCTCTGGTTAAATTTCAGCCAGCTCAGCTCCCGGTCCTGGGTATAGCTCAGGTCCCGATCAGCTTGTGACACAAATATCCCTCCCTGACGCCGTTTTGGCTGATATAGAGTTCTCCGCTGCACAGTGCGCTGCACACGGCATCCATCAGCACCACACCCGGCAAAATCGTGTGAATCCGGTCCGGGCAGGCATTGAGAATCAGCTTCCGGGCGCCCGGGTCCCGCCGCAGCAGCATCTTTTTGAGCTTATGCAGCTCCTGCGGCGTCATGCGCCGCTCCAGGATCGGGCGGTCCTTCCAGGCATTGGTGATCTTCAAAGCCGCCCGGGCGGTACCGCCTACGCCGCACACCCGGCCCGCTTTGCGTTCCGGCAGGTTGGCCCCCTTGAGCGCCTTGCGGACCGCCTGCTCAATGGCCTCCAGCTCCTTGCGCTTGGGCCAGATTCCCGAGACATACCGGTTAAAGAGGTTCAGCGAGCCGATGGGCAAGCTCTGGGCCCGGAGAATCCGTCCGTCCCGGACCTCCACGATCTCCGTACTGCCGCCGCCGATATCGAACATGGCGCCGTCCCGCATCTCCAGGGTCCGCATGGCACCGTAATAGCCCAGCTGGGCCTCCTCGTCACCGGAGATCACATCCACGTCAATACCCGTCAAATCCCGGATCATGGCCACCGCCTCTTCGGTATTGCGGATATTCCGCAGGGACGCCGTGGCAAAGACATGCATCTCATCCATGCCGAATTGATGGAGCAGCGCCCGGAAGTTCGTCAGGGCCACGCAGGCCCGGCGGATTCCTGCCTCGGAGAGCACTCCGTCACTGATATAGTTGACCAGGCCCGCCATTTCCTTTTCCGAAAACAGCCGCTCAAAGCCTCCCTCCGGCAGCGTATGATACACGGACAGCCGGATCGTATTGGATCCCAGATCCGCAATGGCATAATTCATTCCGCTTCCTCCTTGTTGCAAATGATCCCTCTATCACATCATATAGGATGCCGCTTTTTTTGTAAAATACAAAATCTCGATGGCGTTAAATTGAGGTTAAATTTCGACACAGTTCTCCCATGCGGCAAAAAAGGCCCCCGTGCCGCACAGGCACGGGGGCTGTATAGAAACACACACCGATTTGCTTACTGCATGAACAATCCGCCGTTGACATTGAGGCAGCAGCCGGTCATATACCGGGACATATCGGAAGCCAGGAACAGCACCACATCGGAGATGTCCTCCGGCTCGCCCAGCCGGTGCATGGGCACCGCCATGGGATCCCAATCGCTGCCGAAGACTTTCTCCATAGCCGTTTTGATATTGCCGGGAGCAATGCTGTTGCAGGTGACACCATAGGCCGCGCCCTGCTTGGCCACGGACTTGGTCAGCGTCAGCATGGCGCCCTTCGTGGTGGCATAATCCACACCGGAGGTCAGGCCGCCCACATGGCCGGCGATGGAGGACATATTGATGATCCGTCCATATCCCTTGGCCTTCATGATCCGCATGGCCCGCTGGGCAAAGAGGAACGCACCGGTGATGTTGATGCTGTACGTCAGGTTCCAGTGCTCCAGGGTCATCTCGTCAAAGGGAATCTTATTGGTGATGCCGGCGTTGTTCACCAGGATATCCAGAGTGCCGAATTCCTGATCCAGCACTTCGAAGCAATGGTCCACATCCGCCTCTTTGGCCACGTTGCACTTGACCGCCACGCACTTGCACTCCGGATACTGGGCCATGATCTCCTTGGCCACCTTCTCGGCGTCGTCCACATTCAAGTCCACAATGAGGATGCCCTTGGCACCTTCCTCGGCGAACTTCCAGCAGTCGCAGGCACCCATACCGGCGCCGCCGCCGGTCACCAGGGCAATCTTGCCCTCTACCAACTTCTTCATTGTAATTTCCAGCTCCTTTTTTGATTTCAGGCCGCGTCTCAGGCAAAGCGGGAGGCGCCCAGTTCGATATCCACAATCTGCTCCATGGCTTTCATGTACTTCAATCCCAGGTCGGCACAGTC
>CALXDJ010000038.1 GCA_944387035.1 uncultured Oscillospiraceae bacterium
AAGCTGCTCGACAGGGCGCTGGATGAGCTATGCGAGGAGCTGACGGCGGCCGCCGACCTCAGTACATCCACGAAGCCAACAAAAGGAGGGGAACGCCATGGCAACAGCAGTAAAACGAGGAGATAGCTACAAGATCACGGCCTCATGCGGCTACCATCGGATCATCAGCTCGTGCCTCGGGAAGGCGGTCAAGTGGAGCTACATCCCCTACAATCCGGCCGTCAACGCCGAGCTGCCGAAGATGCCGAAGCACGAGGCGGCATATCTGGACGAGGCAGAGGCCCGCGAGCTGCTGACGCTCTTGCACAAGGAGCCCATCAAGTACAGGGCGATGATAACCTTCGACCTGCTCTCTGGCCTGCGCCGTGGCGAGCTGCTCGGCCTGCGCTGGAGAGATGTGGACTTTGAAAACCAGACGATCACGATCGTGAACACTCTGAACTACGCGCCCGGTGCCGGCGTCTATGTCGACACGCCGAAGAATGCCACATCGGCGCGGCCGCTGAAGCTCTCACCGACCGCCTTCTCGATGCTTCTCGAGTATAAGCGCTGGCAGGACGACCAGCGCGATGCCTGCGGAGACTACTGGAAAGACACGGTCGGCCGCGTATTCACCGGAGACGACGGCGCCCCGGTGTTCCCCGACTCCTTGACGAAGTGGTTTTCCGCTTTTGTGAAGCGGAGCGGTCTTCCAGATGTCCACATTCACAGCCTGCGCCACACCTACGCGAGCCTGATGATCGCCGACGGCACTCCGCTCGTCGTGATCTCCCGCAGGCTGGGCCACGCTCAGGTCAGCACCACGGCGAACATATACTCCCACGTCATAGCATCGGCCGATGAAAAGGCGGCGCAGATTTCGGAGAAGTTTGCCGACGTCGTGTCTCCGACTGCGGGGACTCAGATCACAGAGCTGCCTAAAAAGCGGAGGGGCACAGCATGAGCAGAGGCGCAGCTGCTCCCACGTGGAAAAGAAAAAGCCCCGCCAAAAGGCGGGGCAAAATTGGAGCTGGTGGGGTGACTCGAACACCTGACCTGCGCATTACGAGTGCGCTGCTCTACCGACTGAGCTACACCAGCATAATGAAGGCAAAAGCCTTGTTTTTGAGAATAAGCACCAAATAAACACCAAACCGACCGGAACGAGCCGAGAGACAAACGGGAAAACGCTGATTTCATGCGGGTTAGCGGGCTTTTGTGACTGCTTCGACCTGCTGATTACGAATCAGCTGCTCTACCGACTGAGCTACACTAGCATCAAATAGTACCTCAAGCGTTTCCACAACACTCAGGCGAAGAGTATTATAGCACATGCCTCTATTCGAGTCAATAAAAATCTCAGAGTTTCTTTTTGCTTATCTCCGGCAGAATTACAAATAGTATTATTGCAAGATTTCCTTCATAATTCTTTTGTTTGTTTTGCGGTATTGACACGAGTTTTGAAAAAAGCTGTCGAAAACAGCAGAAAAAGTCCGCTGAAATTTCCAATTGTTTTTTGTCAAAAATCTTTCATTTCAGAGAGATTTCGATGCTTTTTTATCGAATTTTAATCCCAGATAAATCGACATAAATTTTTACGTGGCTATCTTCTACTAGAAGTTATTCACATTTTCCACGTACTTTTCCACACAAGTCTATTCCTTTTGTTCCAACAGCTTCACCGATTTTTCCCATAAAATTACATCGTCTGTAAATGACTTTTCCACTTCCCCTATTATCCCCTATTATTTTACATAACTCTTTTCATCTTTTGTTTTTCTCCGTTTTCCATTCATTTTTTCTCTTTACAGGATCTTCTATGCGTCTTCATTTTTTTCATCCTTCAAAAAAAGCAAGTTGATGAACTTTACATTCAAAACAATCACATTTCTCTTCATGCAAAAAACAAGCGGCCGGGATATTCACCGACCGCTTGTCTTATTCTCCAATGTCCCGGGTAGCATACGCGTTGAGATCCATTCCCGCCGTATGACCAGCCTGATACTCATAATACCCCTGGGCGCCAATCATGGCGCCATTATCTCCGCACAGCCGCAGAGGAGGCAAATACAGCCGGCATCCCGCTTGAGCGCATGCCTGCTCCAAATCCCGGCGAATCAGGGAATTGGCCGCCACACCGCCTGCGGCAGCAATCACCTTCCGGCCGCTTCTTCGGGCTGCTTCCATGACCCGCGGAACCAGCGCATCGCTGACCGCCTGCGCAAAATCCCGGGCCAACGCCGCCCGGTCCAGGGGTTCTCCCACCTGCTGGGCATGGTGTGCCAAATTCACCACCGCCGTTTTCAATCCGGAGAAACTCATATCCAGCTCCGCACCGTCCACATGGGCCTGCGGCAAATGATACACTCCGCCGCTGCTGCCCTGTGCCAGCTCATCCATCGGCTTCCCGCCGGGATACGGAAGTCCCAGTACCCGGGCTGCCTTATCAAAACATTCTCCCGCCGCGTCATCCCGGGTAGCACCCAGAATCTCCATATCCGTATAATCCCGCACATCGACAATCAACGTATTGCCGCCGGAGATCGCCAACGCCAGAAACGGCGGCTCCAGCTCCGGGAAGGCCAGATAATTGGCCGCAATATGCCCCCGTACATGATGAACCGGAATCAGCGGCACCCCCAGCGCAAAGGCCAGGGACTTGGCAAAACTGAGCCCCACCAGCACCGCACCGATCAGACCCGGCGCATAGGTCACGGCCACCGCGTCAATGTCCTTTCTGGTACAGCCCGCTTCCCGCAAGGCCTGTTCCGCCAGGGCCGCAATCACCTCCACATGCTTGCGGGAGGCAATTTCCGGCACCACACCTCCATAAAGCGCATGAATGTCTACCTGTGAGGCGATGGCGTCAGAAAGCACATGGCGGCCATCCTCCACGACTGCTACTGCTGTCTCGTCACAGGACGATTCCACTGCCAGTATCTTCATACATGCTCCTTTCTCACTCGTCCCACGGAACTTGACACGGCGGTCCCGCCAGCGGATCCCTGGGGATCTGGACATACCGGGCATACCGCTCCGGCGAAAACTGGCTCTGATAGATAAATCGGTGTTCCTCCATCAGCCGCTCATCGCTGACCGGAGCATCTGCCCAGTAGAGCGTCTTATAGTGCGCGCCGAACATCTCCGTATCGTACCCCGCCATTCTGGCATGGTTCCGGGTATAGAATCCCAGCCGTCTCTCGGCCATAGCAGGATCCGGCGCGTGGATGGGCGCCTCACTCTCACCCAGAATGATGCTGCCCTGTTCCCGTTCCAGCATCTTCTCCAGAATGACCGCCCCAATGCCTCCATTGCGGCGCCGGGAGGAAACACACAGATAGTCCAGCAGCGCCCAGCCGGGATGTCCCATCCATAAAAAACACGTGCCGACGATCTCATCACCGTCAAACAAACACCAGGGGTAATACCGCCCATCCGCCCACATCTGCTCAATTGCCCGGAGGGGCTTAAGCTCCGATGCCGGAAAGGATTCCTTTAAATCAGCTGCGTACACCGTCCGCAGCTGTTCCGGTGTCGGCATTCTCAGCTCCATGTTCAAACTCCTTTGTCATGATGATGGCATCCTCCTTCGGATGCTCATAGTAATTCTTCCGCCGGCCAACGCTGCGGAATCCCCGGCTGCCATACAGAGCAATGGCATCATAGTTGGACGCCCGAACCTCCAGCGTCAAAAACGCCAGCTGGTTGCCCTGGGCAAAGTCCAGAAAGACCTGCAGCAGCTTTCCGGCAATTCCTTTACGGCGGCACTCCGGCCGCACGGCAACATTGGTAATATAGCCTTCATCCAGCACCACCTGAAGTCCCGCATAGCCGACAACGCGGCCGGCATCATCCAGAGCCACCAAAAACGCCGACAGAGCGTTGTCCAGCTCTTCTGCCAGCATGTTCCGGGACCAGGGGGTCGAAAAGCAGATTCGCTCCAGCTCCGCCACCTCATCGAGATGGTCCGCCGTCATGGGAACGATCCGCACATGCATCGTTTGATCCGTCATGGTTGATTCCTTTCTTATGTTATCCGGGCAGCTTTACATCTGCCAGGCCCCGGAGAAACCGCTCCCGGGCCTGCCGCTTTTGTCTCAGCCCTTGGCCTCCAGCCAGTTTTTGCCCCAATGGGCATCCGCGGTCAGCGGAACCGCCAGAGACACCACATGTTCCATCTTCTCCGTCAGCAGCTGCGCCACTGCGGCCGCTTTCTCCTCCGGGCACTCCACAATCAGCTCATCGTGAACCTGCAGCACCAGCCGGGCTTCGGGAATCGTTTCCCGCAGTCCTTTCCATACCGCGATCATGGCCAGCTTCATAATATCCGCCGCGGTTCCCTGGATAGGCATATTCAGCGCCACCCGCTCTCCAAAAGCCCGTAGGTTTCGATTGGAAGAGGACAGCTCCGGCAGGTCCCGCCGCCGGTGGAAGAGTGTCTCCACATATCCCGTCTCCCGGGCCTGCTCCACCACTGCATCCATATACCGCCGCACACCCGGGAAGGTGGCAAAGTACGCATCCATATACGCCTTGGCCTCCGCCACGCTGACGCCGATATCCTGGCTGAGGGAAAAAGCGGAAATCCCGTAGACGATGCCGAAGTTCACCGCCTTGGCCCGGCGGCGCATTTCATGGGTCACATCCTCCGGCGCCACGTGGAATACCTGGGCCGCCGTGGCGGAGTGGATATCCTGCCCCGAGGTAAAGGCCGCCTGCATGGCCGGATCTCCGGAAATGTGGGCCAGAAGCCGCAGCTCAATCTGGGAATAATCCGCATCCACCAGGACGCAGCCCTCCGCCGGAACGAACATCCGGCGGATCTCACTGCCCAAATCCGTGCGGGTGGGGATATTTTGCAGGTTGGGCTCCGTAGAGCTCAGCCGGCCGGTGGCCGTCACCGTCATCTGGAACCGGGTGCGTACCCGGCCATCGGGGTCCAGAGCCTTGAGCAGGCCGTCGGCATAGGTGGATTTGAGCTTGGCATACTGGCGGTACTCCAGCACCGCGCTGACAACGGGCGCCTCATAACGGAGCTTTTCCAGCACGTCGGCATTGGTGGACCAGCCGGTTTTCGTCTTCTTCCCGTGAGGCAGTCCCAGCTTTCCAAAGAGAATCTCGCCCAGCTGCTTGGGGGAATTGATGTTGAATTCCTCCCCGGCCATTTCATAAATGGCCTGTTCCTGCTGGGCAATCCGGGCCGACAGCGCCTCTCCAAAAGCCGACAGGGCCCGGGCATCCACCCGGCATCCGGCGCGTTCCATGTCCGCCAGGACAGCGCAAAGAGGCATCTCTGCCGTCTCAAACAGCTCCCAGAGATCTTTCTCCCGCAATTTGGGCGCCAGCGTCTCATAAAGGGCGTCCACCGCCGCAGTATAGCGGTCCAGGCTGGCCTCCGCTGCCGCGGAATCCCCCAGCAGGGAAAACGCGTCCTTTTCCAGATAGAGGGGCTTGGGCAGCTCCTCATTATAATAAGACACGAACAGCCGCTGCAGATCGTAGCTGCCTGCCGTGGCATCCAGCAGGTAGGCCGCCAGAGCCGTGTCGAACGCAAAGCCATCCGCCGGCAAGCCGTTGTCCGCGAGCGTGCGCATCAGATCCTTTACATTATGGGAAACCTTGCGGATGTCGGCGGAAAACAACTCCCGCAGCAGGGCATTCCAGTCGCCCTGATACTGGTCAAAAAACAGCTCCGCGGTAACCGCGGTCCCTTTTCCCGTCTCACAAACCACTGCCGCGCCGGTCAAATCCGGCAGTGTCAGCACCGACACATGGTCCGCTTTCCGCCAGTGGGCCAGCAGCGCGTCCGCCTGTTCCGGCGTGGTGACCTTCTCCACCGTTACGGAAACGGCAGGTGCCTGCGCCGCCGGAGCCTTCTGCGCCGTCAGGCCGAACTTTTCAATGAGCTTCGTAAACTCCAGGCGCAAAAACAGCGGATAGGCCGCTTCTCCGGGCTCCTGGACCCGGTTCTCCTCCGGCCGGAACTCCAGCGGCGCATCGGTGGCAATGGTGGCCAGCCAGTAGGAATGGCGGGCGCTCTCCTCCCCGGCCTGGAGTTTTTTCAGCGCCGCGGGCTTGGCCTCCACCTCCGGCATTTTGGCATACAGGGCGTCAATGCTGCCGTACTTTTGCACCAGGTCCATAGCAGTTTTCTCGCCGATGCCCGGTACGCCGGGGATGTTATCGGAGGCGTCTCCCATCAAAGCCTTGAGATCAATCATATGGATCGGCGCAAAGCCATACTGTTCCTGAAAGGACTCCGGGGTCATGTCCTTGGTGGTGGTCTGCCCCATCCGGGTGGAGACCAGCTTGACCTTGGTGCGGTCCGTAATCAGCTGCAGGGAGTCCTTGTCCCCCGTCACGATCACGCACTCCCAGTCCGCCGCCTCACACTTGCGGGAGATGGTACCCAGCAAGTCATCCGCCTCCCAGCCTTCCAGCTCGTAACGGGGAATCCGCAGGGCATCCAGCACCTCCTTGAGCACCGGCATCTGCATCCGCAGCTCCTCCGGCATGGGCTTTCGGGTGGCCTTATACGTCTCGTCCGCCGTGTGGCGGAAAGTGGGGGCATGCACATCAAAGGTGACGCACACCGCGTCCGGCGACTCCTCCTCCCGCAGGCGCAGGAGCGTTGTGAGAAAGCCGAACACCGCATGGGTATAAAGCCCGTCCCGGGTGGTCAGGGGCCGGATGCCGTAATAGGCCCGATTGATGATGCTGTTGCCGTCAATGGCCATCAGTTTCATGGATGTTCCTCCCGGAAATGATTTCATAGATTTAAATAGTATATCCCATCCGCGGCTGTTTCGCAAGGGATGCGCCGCCCGGGAGAAAGTTTTGAAAATTTTCCTCGGAACGGTAGACAAACGCCCGGGTTTGGCGTATACTTTGCCTAACATCATACTATTATTTTGGTTTATATCTTTCATAACTTCAAGTAATAGCAAAACTCAAATAGAACAGGAGGAATGATCCCATGTCTGAGAGCTATGCGGGCAAGATCAACCGGAAACTGCTGAAAAAGCGGCGTATCATCAACGCAGCCGCAGGCCGGGAACCGGCAGACCTGGTCCTGAAAAACGCCACATATGTCAACGTGTTTTCCAACGAACTCTGTCACGCCGACATTGCCGTGGCAGAAGGGCTGATTGTAGGCATGGGAAGCTATTCCGGCATGCGCGAGGTGGACATGTCCGGCAAGATTGTCCTGCCCGGCTTCCTGGATGCCCACATCCATCTGGAGAGCGCTCTGGTGTCTCCCCGGGAATTTGTCAAGGCCGTACTGCCCCACGGTACCACCACTGTGGTGACCGATCCTCACGAAATTGCCAACGTCATGGGGACCGACGGCATCGAATATATGCTGCAGGCCACCGAGGGACTGCCGGTGGATGTGCAGTTCATGCTGCCCTCCTGCGTCCCCGCCACGCCGCTGGATGAGTCCGGCGCCGTGCTGGACTACCGGGCCATCGACTCGTTTTACGATCACCCCCGGGTCCTGGGCCTGGCCGAGATGATGAACTTTGTGGGCATCATCGCCGGAGATGACCAGCCGGTGGAAAAGATCGTGGCAGCGCAGGCGCACCACAAGAAAATTGACGGTCACGCCCCGGACCTGGTGGGCAACGACCTCAATGCCTACGTTGCCGCCGGCGTGTATTCCGACCACGAATGCCATGACCTGGCTGATGCCATTGCCAAGCTGGAACGGGGACAGTTCATCATGATCCGGGACGGCACCGCCGCGCAGAACCTCGAAGCCCTGGCGCCTCTGCTGTGCGCCAAATACGCCGACCGGTGCATGTTCTGCAGCGACGACAAGCACCCCAGCGACCTGCTGGAAAAGGGCCACATTGACTACATGGTCAAAAAAGCCATTGCTTTGGGAGCCGATCCCATCATGGCGGTGAAGGTGGCCTGTCACAACGCCGCCCGGTATTTCCTGCTCAACAACCGCGGCGCCATCGCGCCGGGATATCTGGCAGACTTCGTGGTGATTGACAATTTCCAGGACTTTACCATCGAGCAGGTCTACAAGCGGGGCGACCTGCTGGTGGACCACGGGGTGGTACGGGATTTCCCCGCTCCCGAGGTGGAGCCGTACCTGGCTGAGCGGGCCCGGAACACCTTCCATGTGGAGACCCTCACCGCCGAACACTTTTCCGAACACCGCCCCCGGGGCATCATCGGCATGGTCAACGGTGAAATCACCACCGTGGACGCCGGCTACTCCGACCGCATTGACGTGGAATACGATGTGCTGAAAATTGCCGTGGTGGAGCGGCACAAAAACACCCGCCACATCGGCATCGGGTTCCTGCAGGGCTATGGCCTCAAGTCCGGTGCTGTGGCGACCTCCGTCTCCCACGACTCTCACAATATTATTGTGGTCGGCACCAACGAAGCCGATATGGCCGCCGCAGCCAACCGCGTGGTGGAGCTGGGCGGCGGGATCGTGGTGTGGGATAGCGGCGCCCCCAAGGCGGAAGTCCCCCTGTCCATTGCGGGCATCATGAGCGACGAGCCCCTCATCACCGTCAACGAGAAGCTGGAAGCCGCCAAGGACGCCGCCTATGCCCTGGGCGTCAATCCCGGCATTGATCCGTTCATGACTTTGAGCTTCATGGCCCTGCCGGTGATTCCCACTCTGCGGATCACCACCCGGGGCGTCTTTGACGTCACCCAGCAGACCTACGTATAACCGCAGCAACGGCAAACCGCTTGTTCAGCACACATCCCGGGCGCTGCCAAGAAACAAAGCGCCGGGTTCGGAACCATTCCGAACCCGGCGCTTTTCCTGTTTCCATTCAATCCGTTTCGCCTTCATGCTCCACGGCGATCTGGCAAGCCTTCATGGCACGCAGAGCTGTGCGGTGACTCTCCGGCGTCACACCGGCACAGCAAGCGGCATCCACCACGATCTCCGCCTCCGGCAAAAACGCCTTGGCCAGCAAAGCGTTGGAAATCACGCAGATATCGGTGCATACGCCGATGAACGTCACCTTCTCCACCCCCGGCTGTCCCTGCCGGCGCAGGTCCTCGTCCCGGGCTCTGAGCAAAGATCCCAGGTACTGGCTGCCAAAGGTGGGCTTATCGATGGGGTGGGCGGCATACTCCTGCAGCTGCGGAATGATCTCCCACCCTTCACTTCCCCGGATGCAGTGAGGCACCGGCAGATGTTTGCCTTCCTGGGTGCTCAGGTAATCCGCCTCGTGGGTATCCCGGGTAAAGAGTACCGTCTCTCCCCGGTTGAGGCCATCCACCACCCGGCCTACAACTTGGGGCACAATGTCAAAGGCCTCCTGCGTTCCCAAAACACCCGAGACAAAATCATTCTGCATGTCCACGACCACTAAGATTTCCGCCATATTCCCACTCCTTTACGTTCTAGAATCCGCCGCAGGCTTCGGCCGGAATCTCTGCCGGAGCCAATCCCGCAGATGCACCCACCGGGCCCGCCGCAGTGCCCGGCGAAAACTTTTCCGAATGATCCGGGCCGTTTCCCGGGGAAAGGATTCGGGTTCTTCCCGGCTATACAGACATTTTCCCAAGGCCGCAGCCAAACGCTCCAGCGCGGCCGGAAGTTCCTCCGATGTTTCCCCCGCGGTCACGCCGGCCATTCGGCGCACAAAAGCGCAGGGTGTCTCTCCCGTCTCACGGGCGCAGTCCAGCCGGCGTCCTGCCCGGGTCAGGAACAAAAACAGCTCCTGCGGGCTGCCCCGCATGGTCACAATGGCGGCCAGCAGCAGCCACCGCTCCTTCACCGCGCTCCAGATCCGCTTCAGCCAGGCCAGCAGAGACAGCTTCCGGCGGCTGACCCGGGTCTGTACCACAGCGGTCCGTCCTCCGCCGATTTTCAGCCGCCGCAGGCGGTATACCAGATATATGAGGCACACTGCCACCAGGCACAGCCCCGCAATGCCCAGCGCAATCAGCAGACCGGTATTGAGTTCACCGCCGTCCGAGTACTCCTCCGGAATTTCCATGGCTGCCGGAGGGTCCAGTTCCATTTCTCCAGCCTCTCCGGGAAAGAGCGCCGCCAGCAGCATCAACAGGCGGTTGAACAGCGCCAGCAGCAGCTTCAGGCAGTACACGACGCCGTAATACAGCATCACCGCGCCCTGTCCCAGCGGCGCCGCGCCATACAGCATAAACAGCACCAGGGCAACGGCAATCACAATCAGAGCACCGCCTACCACCAGCAGCCCCCTGCCCCGACCGCGGCCGGAGGGTCCGCCCACTGTGGAAAGCCTCTGATAGAGCACCACCAGCAAACTCAGCAGCGATGCCGCCAGCAGCGGTATGCTGTAGATGGGTTCCATGTCGGTAGCCGTCTGCACCCACAAAAACACCAGCGCAAACAGGGTAGTCCCCTCCAGCGCGCCGATGCTCCCCGCCGCCGCAGGCGGTTCCGTACACGCCCGCACACCGCCGTACACCACGGTAATCACCGCCAGTGCGCCAAAGAGCAGGCCAAAAATTCCCGGCAGGGTGGAATACCGCCACAGCAGCACGCCGCCGCCCACCAGGGAAATGCCGGTTCCCAGAGTTGTCAAAGCCGGCAGTGTCCGGGGCTGCTGCAAAAAGAACCACAAAATCAGGAATGACACTATGCCGAAGAGCAAAAACGGCCCCAGCGCCACACCGTAAATCTCCCCATATTCCGTCATGGTAAAGAGCCAAAAGGCGCTGCACCACAAAATCACAATCCGCACCACGGACACCAGTCCGGGGAAAAACGCGTCCCGGCTCATGTTCCACTCCCCCTTTTCAGGGTCTGCAGCCCCACCACATGAAATTCCCGCAGAGATGCCTCCCGGTTCGCCGCAGGCGCCGCATAGGGCAGCAGCACAGTCCAGGCCGGATCCAGCCGGGTCACCAGGCTGCAGGACTGCGCCCGCTTCAGCGAGCTGCACAGGTAGTAAAACCGCCCGACATTTTGCAGGGAGAGAATCTGCCCTTCCTGAAATTCCGCCGGCCGCGCGTAGGGCTTGGCGCCGTTCTCCTCCGGCTTTACCAAAGGCCGCAGCGTATACCCCGCCAGCGCCGTCAGAATTTCCTCCAGAGGAGTCCGTTCCGCCCCCAGAATCTCCCGGGGACCATCGGTCCGGCTTCTGGGCAGGGACACGCCGCAGCGAATCCCCGCATCTTCCAGCCCCAAGATCAACGAGGTGAGAATACTCAGCGTGTCCTCCAGCTCCTCCCGCTGCACCGCGGGTCCATTGAAGCTCTCACCGTCCACAATAAAATGCGCAGACTTGGGCAAAATCGTCTCGTAAGTATTGACCACCGTGTTCTGCGTCCGGGCGGTCACACGCCAGTTGATCCTCCGGTAGGAATCCGTCAGGGCATAGTCCCGGGTACTTTTGATGATCGTGGGATCCTCCTGATAGCCCTTGGCGCCGCTGCTGGCCTCCCACATATCCCGCAGGAACAGGTCCGTCGCCACCGGCTGCACCCGGGGATACACGGCCACAAAGGCATCGGTGCCGCCGGTAAGCTGTTCTTTCTGGGTCAGGCCAAAGCCATCTCCGCCCCGCAGGCGCAGCCGGCCCGGTCGGAAAATTCCCCGGTGCTGCGCGTTCCAGCGGCTCTCCCAGACAATTTCCTCGCCGCCCATTACAAACGTAAACTTCTTATAAAGGAAAGCCGCCTCCTCTCCGGAGGCGCCCTCCAATTCCGCCTGCCGGCCCTGTACATGGCAGATCTCCCCGGGATCCGCGGGGATCAGCGGCGCATCCTCCTCCAGAAGCTGCACCACTTCCATCCAGATCACCGGAAGCAGCTTGTTGTTTTGAATGCGCATCCGCAAAGTGACCTCTCCCGGCGGAAACAGGGCCGCCGGCGCACTCTGGCAGGTTACCTGCACACCGCGCAGCGCACTTTCTCCCCACAGGCGGGACACCCCGCAGAAAAACAGCAAAAACGCCAGAACCGCGCACAGAGATGTCACATGGAACACCGCCGAGAGCACCGCCAACACCGCATAAAGCGCCAGCGCTCCATTGCTCACCAGCAAACTGGACCGGGCTCCGATAAACAGCTTATCGTCCACGGAACATCTCCTCAGTCCGGGGCGGCACCTCCACACTGGAGAGGACCTCCCGCACGACGCTCTCCGCGCTCTTGCCGGAAAACCGCGCCTGACCGGTGAGCAGCAGCCGGTGGGAGAGCACCGGAACCGCCAGGTACTGCACATCGTCCGGCGTCACATAGTCCCGTCCCTCCATGGCGGCCCAGACCTTGGCCGCCCGGTACAGTCCCCGGGAACCCCGGGGGCTGGCGCCCATCGAAAGATCCGTATGGCTCCGGGTAGCCCCTGCCAGGGCCACGATGTAAGCCACTACCGCATCGGAGACGTACACCTGGGCCGCCTGATCCTGTAATTTCACCAGTTCTTCGGCACAGGTGACGGTCTCCACCGTCTCAAAGGGAATGCGGTCACCCAGATTCTGCAGCATCCGGGTCTCTTCCTCCGCCGCCGGGTATCCCAGGGACAGACGGATCAAAAAACGATCCATCTGCGCTGCCGGCAGACGGAACGTGCTCTCGGATTCCACCGGATTCTCCGTGGCCAGCACCAAAAACGGCTTGGGCAGGGGCAGCGTCTCGGCGTCAATGGTGACCTGCCGCTCTTCCATAGCCTCCAGCAAGGCCGACTGCGTGCGTGGAATGGCCCGGTTGATCTCATCAGCCAGCAGCAGATTCGTCATCACCGGCCCCTCCACCACCTGGAAGTCCCCGGTTTTTTGATTGTAGATTTTCATGCCGCAGATATCGGACGGCAGCAGATCGGGCACAAACTGCACCCGCTTGGATGTACATCCCAATGCAATGGAAAGGGTCTTGAGCAGGGTCGTCTTTCCCACACCCGGAAGGTCATCCAGCAGTACATGGCCTCCTGCCAGCACCGCCATGATAATCAGCCGGATTTTGTCCCGCTTGCCTACGATGATCTTCTCCGTCTCCTCCAGTACCCGGCCGGAGATGTGTGCAATATCGCCCATGCCGTATCGTCCTTTCCACAAATCTGTAATTTGCCGCCCGAAAGCGTGTGAATTTCTTCCCATTTTATAGGTCGATCCACCTCTTGTCAATTATCCTTCGTGTGGCTACCTGCTTCATAACTTTTTCTTATGATAGCATGGAATAATCGGTGCGCAAACCCATCGGAAATCGGTTGACTTTCCAAATCGTGTCGACTACCATAAGAAACAGCTCAGCACGAAACGAGCCGGAACGGCGCAAGCCGTTCTTTTTTCGTCCTGGAGCTTCGGAGAAATGAGAAGGAGTTCGGATTCATGAAACGAGAAAACTTTCAATCCCGGCTGGGATTCCTGCTGGTGAGCGCCGGATGCGCCATCGGCATCGGAAACGTGTGGAAATTCCCCTATGTGACCGGCGCAAACGGCGGCGGCGTCTTTGTTCTTTTCTACGTACTGTTCCTCATCATCATGGGCGTGCCCGTTTTGACCATGGAGCTGGCCGTAGGCCGGGCCAGCCGGAAGAGCGCCGTGGAAGGCTACAAGGCCCTGGAGCCTAAGAACAGCAAATGGCACATCCACGGCTGGTTCTGCGTCATCGGCTGCTGCCTTTTGATGATGTACTACACCACAGTGGCCGGCTGGATGCTGGACTACTTCTATAAATTTGTTGTAGGCGATTTTGACGGCATGTCCAATGAAGCCGTGGACGGCGTGTTCAGCGCCATGCTGGCCAACCCCACGGAAATGACCATCTTCATGGTCATCATCGTTCTGGCCGGATTCCTGGTCTGCTCTTTCGGTCTGCAAAAGGGTCTGGAGCGCATCAGCAAGTGGATGATGCTGGCCCTGCTGACCCTGATCGTCGTCCTGGCCGTCCACAGCCTGACTCTGGACGGCGCCATGGAGGGCGTGAAGTTCTATCTGCTTCCGGACTTCCAGCGGGCCGCAGAAGCGGGACTGGGCAACGTGATTACCGCTGCCATGAATCAGTCCTTCTTTACCCTGAGCCTGGGCATTGCCGCCATGGAGATCTTCGGCAGCTATATGTCCCGCAACCACTCCCTCACCGGTGAGGCCGTGCGGATCTGCTGCCTGGACACCTTCGTGGCCTTCATGTCCGGCCTGATCATCTTCCCCGCCTGCTTCTCCTTCGGCGTCAACGCTGACAGCGGCCCTTCCCTGATCTTTGTGACGCTTCCCCGTGTGTTCGTCAACATGGCCGGCGGCCGGATCTGGGGCGCCCTGTTCTTCCTGTTCATGACCTTTGCCAGCTTCACCACCGTTCTGGCGGTCTTCGAAAACATCATGGCCAGCTGCATCGACAGCTTCGGCTGGACCCGGAAGAAGGCCACCGTGGTATGCTGCGTGTTCATTCTGCTGGCCAGCATTCCCTGCGTTCTGGGCTATAATGAGTGGTACTTCTCCGTGGTGCTGCCCAATGCCCCCAACGGCGGCCAGATCCTGGATATCGAGGACTTCCTGGTCAGCAACCTGCTGCTGCCTCTGGGCTCCCTGGTCTATCTGCTCTTCTGCGTCACCAAGTGGGGCTGGGGCTTCGACAAGTATCTGGAAGAAGCCAACACCGGCACCGGTTTGAAGATGTCCCGCGCCTTCAAGCCCTACTTCCAGTTCATCCTGCCCATCATCATTCTGGTCATTTTGGTCCAGGGTCTGATCTAACAGCAAAGAGGGACAGCCGTATGGCTGTCCCTCTTTCATTTTGCTCCTACTTTCTCCTCTTCTGTCAAAATCGCAGGCAAATCACCGTTGCATTCCTGTCAAATCGGATAATTTTGCAAGATCAATAAAAAAACTTGCAAAACATCTTTCCATCCGAAGGAATCTGTGCTATATTGTGGAGCAAGAACCATCCGGCCACCGCCGGGATTGCAGGAGGTCCATTATGATTACTCTCCACGACAGCGGCGTATTCCTTGTCAACGGCGTCCCCTGTGCCGACGCCCCGCTCTCCCGTCAGGAGGGCCGCCGAAATACCATGGCCTGGAACATTCTCCAGGCTCACAGCGTCTCCGGGGATCCGGAACAGCTCCAAATCCGGTTTGACGCCCTGGTCTCCCACGACATCACGTACGTGGGCATCATCCAGCAGGCCCGGGCCTCGGGCATGAAGTCCTTCCCCGTTCCCTATGCCCTGACCAACTGCCACAACAGCCTGTGCGCCGTGGGCGGCACCATCAACGAAGACGATCATGTCTTCGGCCTCTCCGCCGCAAAGAAATACGGCGGCATCTATGTGCCCGCCAACCAGTCCGTCATTCACTCCTATGCCCGGGAACAGCTCTCCTCCTGCGGCGGTATGATCCTGGGTTCCGACTCCCATACCCGCTACGGCGCTCTGGGCACCATGGCGGTGGGCGAAGGCGGTCCGGAGCTGGCCAAGCAGCTTTTGAAAAACACCTGGGACGTGCCGTATCCCAAGGTGGTGCTGGTCTATCTCAAGGGCACCCCCCGCCGGGGCATCGGCCCCCACGACATCGCCATCGCCCTGGTGAAGGCCACCTTTGCCTCCGGCTTTGTCAATAACTGCGTGCTGGAATTTGCCGGTCCGGGCATTGCCTCTTTGCCCATCGATTTCCGCAACGGCATCGATGTCATGACCACGGAGACCACCTGCCTTTCCTCCATCTGGGAGACGGACGAAGTGACGGAGGAATTTTACCGCACCCACTGCCGCTCTGAGGCCTTCCGTCCCCTGCATCCCGGCCCCTGCGCCTGGTACGACAAGTACATCGAGGTGGATCTGGACCAGGCTGAATCCATGATCGCCCTGCCCTTCCACCCCTCCAATGCCTGGACCATCCACGAGTTCCTGGAAAACGCACCGGAGATTCTGGCCCAGGTGGAAGCCGACGCCCAGGCCCGTTTCCCCAAGGCCCATGTGAAGCTCACGGACAAAATCCACGACGGCGGCGTCTGGGCCGACCAAGGCGTCATCGCCGGATGCGCCGGCGGGCTGTTCGACAACATCACCGAGGCGGCCGACATCCTCCGGGGCGGCAGCTGCGGCAACGGCTATTTCTCCCTGGACGTCTATCCCACCAGTGTGCCGGTCAGTCTGGAGCTGACCCGCATCGGCGCCACCACCGACCTGCTGGAGTGCGGCGCCGTCATCAAGCCCAGCTTCTGCGGTCCCTGCTTCGGCGCCGGAGACGTTCCGGCCAACAACGGCCTGAGCCTGCGCCACACTACCCGCAACTTCCCCAACCGGGAGGGCTCCAAGCCCGCCGAGGGCCAGTTTGCCGGCGTGTGCCTGATGGACGCCCGGTCCATCGCCGCCACCGCCC
>CALXDJ010000039.1 GCA_944387035.1 uncultured Oscillospiraceae bacterium
GGCATCTGCGGCGACCTGTTCAAGGTCACCCCCATGCTCACGGAGGCCATCCGCGCCGCCAAGGCTGCGAAGTAATCGCTGTATCAAATGAAAAAAGGCTTCCGACGGATTTCCGTCGGGAGCCTTTTTTGTTTATAGAGCGTGACAGGTATTATCGGGCTGAATCTCCATTTTCATATTCCTGCCGCCAGGCAGTCAGCTCTTCCGCATCCCGGTCGTCCAGGGCATGGAGTCCGCTGCGCTGCTCCATATGGTGCGTCAATTCATGGGAGAGGGTGGTGCGCAGTTCTGCTTCCCAGGTTTCCCGGTCCCAGTCTTCCAATTGGGCCAGGGCGGAAAAAGAACCGAAATAGAGGTTGATATACCGGCCCATCATATCGTTGCAGTATTCTCCCAGAATGTACATTTCCCCAGGGGGAAAGTCGGGATCCGGGACGGTATCCTCCAGCAGATTGACACCCCCATTGAGCTCATCAAACAGAGCCGCGGGAAAGGTTTCCGCAGTCTCATCCAAAAAGGCTTCTGCTTCATCAATGCTCAGCTGCATATGGACCTCCCAGAATCACGGTTTCCAGCTCCAATGGGGTATCGGCCAGAAAGTCGGCACCTGCTTCTGCCAAAGAGGCCCGGGACCGGAATCCCCAGGTGACACCGCAGGATTTGGTGCCGGCATTGTGTCCGGTGTGGATATCGACGCTGCTGTCCCCCACAAAGAGGGTGGTTTCCGGAACTGCTCCCAGCTCTGCCAAAACAGCCCGGGCTGCCTGGGCATCGGGTTTGACGGGCGTTCCTTCCCGTTTGCCGCGGACCAACTGGAATGTGCCGGGGAAAAACCGGTCGATCAGCGCACAGCTGAAGTCGTCCGCCTTGTTGGAGTAGACTGCCATCTGCACGCCCGCATCGTGCAGACGGGCCAGCAGTGATGCGATGCCGGGATAGGGGCGGGTATGGTCGGCGCTGTGCGCACCATAATAAGCGGAAAACTCCGCCAGGGTCCGGGCCAGCTGCTCCGGTGTGCGGGCCTCTTCCGGGGAAAAACGGGAAACCAGGTTGGGAATCCCGTGCCCCACCATAGTCTGAAACGTTTCCACAGAGAATTCCGGCCAGCCGTGGGCGCGGCAGACGTGATTTCCCGCAGTTGCCAGATCGGCAATGGTATTCAAAAGCGTTCCGTCCAAATCAAAAATTACGGTATGATACATGAATGCGTCTTGTCCTTTATCTATGGAATAGAAGTTCCACCAAACTGTGGTCATTTGCAATGGTAGTGCAGCGGAAGGCGTTATGCAAGAGAAACTGCAAAAAAAGACGCGGAATTTCCGCGCCTTTTTTCAGAGAGGACATTCCACAGGGCCGGAGTACGTCAGCACACTGCAGCGGGAGAACCCCGCGGCCTTGGCCAGTTCCGCAGCCTGATCATATCCAAAGACCAGAGTATCCGTACTGTGGGCATCGGAGGTGAGAATGATCCGTCCGCCCATATCGCGCCACTCCCGGAGGAGAAACAGCGCCGGATAGGGCGCGGTACGGTATCCGCGGGAGACGCCGCCGGTGTTGATTTCAAGCAGGGTAGCACCGGGATCGACTGCGTGAAGAGCGTCCAGGGCGGCACTGCGGTACCGGGGAGTATCCTCATCAAAGAAGCGGTTTCCGGCGTTGAGCTTGGTGATGAGATCGAGATGCCCCAAAATGGTGGGCCGCATGGCCGCTACCCGGGCAACGTTCCGGAAATATCCCTCCGCCACCGCCAGGGCATCTCCACCGTACATGCGGTCCCGGCAGGCGGAAAACTGCGCCTCACCCCAGTCTGCGGCATAGTAGGCACCATCGGGTGCCCTTTGATAATGGACGCTGCCGATCCAGTAGTCAAAGCCATCCGGAGAAATGTCGGACTGGCTGTCCCACTCCAGCCCCAGCAGGACTTCCATCCGACCGGCGTACTGTTCCCGCAGAGCCAGCACGGCGGCACGGTAATCGGTCATATCTGCGGGCAAGACGGCCCCCTCATCGTCGGGAATGGGGGTGTGGCTGTGGCAGGAGACGCCGAAATACCGCACCCCGGCCGCGTAGGCTGCTGCGGCCATGGCTTCCGGAGAAGCCTTGCCGTCGCAGAGGGTGGAATGGGTGTGGACGGAACACATTCGGGGAGAGAGGGTCATTGCATCCGCTCCTGTTTGACCTTGTGGTCCACCACATGGCGCTTTTCCAATTCCCTGGTGATATCTTCTACGGTGATGCCCATCTGGACCATCAGCACCATGACGTGATACGTCAGATCGGCAATTTCATAGATGGTCTCGGCCTTGTCTTCCTTCCGGCCGCCGATGATGACCTCGGTGCATTCCTCGCCGACTTTCTTGAGAATTTTGTCCAACCCCTTTTCAAAGAGGTAGGTGGTGTAGCTGCCTTCCTTGGGGTTGGTCTTCCGGCCTTCGATCAAGTGGTACAGGCCTTCGTAGCTAAACGCCTTAAGCTCATCGGAGAGGTAGACCGGCTGGAAAAAGCAGCTCTCGGCACCGGTGTGGCAGGCGGGACCGGCTTTGACGACTTCCACCACCAGGGCGTCGCCATCGCAGTCGGCGGTGATGGAGACCACGCGCTGAACATTGCCGGAAGTCTCGCCCTTGCGCCAGAGTTCCTGGCGGCTGCGGCTCCAAAAGCAGGTGCGGCCTTCGTCGATGGTAATGGCCAGACTCTCGGCATTCATGTAGGCCAGGGTCAGCACTTCTTTGGTATAGTGATCCTGCACGATTGCAGGAATGAGACCGTGTGCATCAAATTTGAGTTCCATGGAATTCCCCCGTTTTCAATAGATTGTGGAAAACTTGCCCGCAGGAAGGACGAAGAACCGGAATCAAACACGGACTTCTACGCCCTGAGTGCGGAGAAATCGCTTGAGACCCCGGATATCCACCTGCCGGGTGTGGAAAATGGAAGCGGCCAGCCCCGCATCTATCCCGGGATGGGTGAAAAGCTGGGCAAAGTGCTCCATGTTTCCGGCGCCGCCGCTGGCGACGATGGGAACGGAAACCCGGGCGGCCAACGCGTCCAGCATTTCCAGGTCAAAGCCGTTTTTCACGCCGTCGGTGTCGATGGAGTTGAGGACGATTTCGCCCGCGCCCTCCCCGACACCCCGGACGGCCCACTCCAGGGCATCAATGCCGGTATCCTCCCGGCCGCCCTTGGCAAAGACCCGGAACTGGCCGTCCACCCGCTTGACGTCCATGGAGAGGACGACGCACTGGTCGCCGTATTTCTTGGCTGCCGCGCCGATCAAAGAGGGATCGGCAATGGCACCGGAGTTGACGGAGACCTTGTCGGCGCCGCACTTGAGCACCCGGTCAAAATCCGCCGTGGTGCGGATGCCGCCGCCCACTGTCAGGGGAATGAAGACTTCCCGGGCCACGGCGCGGAGGATGTCGGTAAACAAAGCGCGGCCCTCGGCAGAGGCGGTGATGTCGTAAAAGACCAGCTCGTCGGCGCCGGAGTCATTGTAAAATCGGGCCATTTCCACCGGATCGGCCATGTCCCGCAGGCCCTGGAAATTGGTGCCTTTGACTACCCGGCCGTCCCGGACGTCCAGGCAGGGAATGATTCGCTTGGCTAGCATGCGCCCACCTCCCGGATGACGGCGGCCAGATCCAGCCGTTCGGTATAGAGGGCTTTGCCCAGAATGGCAGCCCGGACCCCCATTGCCTGCAAGGTCCGCAGTTCCTCCAGAGAGCTGACGCCGCCGGAGGCGGTGATCTCCAGGCCCTGGATGGTCACCAGCTCCCGGTAGAGATCCAGATTGGTGCCCTGCTCGGCGCCGTCCCGGGAAATGTCGGTGTAGATGACACGGCGCACACCGGCATCCCGCAGGCGGCGGCAGAAGTCCACGCCCCGCTCCCGGGACAGTTCCTTCCAGCCGCTGATGGCCACGAACCCGTCCCGGGCGTCCACGCCTACGGACACTTTAGCCCCGTAGAGCTGGGCCATCCGGGCGGTGAAGGGGAAGTCTTTCACCGCGATGGTTCCCAGGATGCACCGGTCCACGCCCAGGTCCAAATACTGGCGGATACGTTCTACCGTGCGAATGCCGCCGCCGACTTCAATGGAGAGGCCGCCCTGGCGGACGATGGCGGCGATGGTATCAAAGTTGGCCAGGGTGCCGTCCTTGGCACCGTCCAGGTCCACTACATGGAGAAACCGGGCCCCGGCTTCCTGAAAGCGCCGGGCCACGGCACAGGGGTCCTGGTCGTAGACGGTTTCCTGGCTGTAATCGCCCTGATAGAGGCGGACCACCCGGCCGCCCCGCAGGTCAATGGCAGGAAAAATTTCCATAGCTGTTCTCCTTTTCCGAGAGGATACCGGGGCTGCGTTCCCAGAGTGCTGCCGGACCGCGGCTGGTCACAGTTCCCCGAAGGCCTTGAGCAGCCGCAGCCCTGCGTCTCCGGATTTTTCCGGATGGAACTGGGCGCCGTACACCTTGCCCCGCCGCACCACACCGGTGACGGCCACGTTCCCGTAGTGGGAGACGGCCAGGGTGTCTTCGGCGCAGTGGCGGGCGTAGAAGCTGTGGACGTAGTACACATGCTCCCCGCTTTGAAAATACCGGAAGAGAGGATCGTCCCGCAGAATCTCCAGCCGGTTCCAGCCCATATGGGGGACTTTCAGTGTGGGATCGTCCAGATCCTCCCGCAGAGCGGCCACCTCGCCGCCCACCAGGCCCAGGCCTGGGTGTTCGCCGTATTCAAAGCTGCGGTCAAAAAGCAGCTGCATGCCCAGACAGATCCCCAGAAGGGGTTTGCGGGCGGCTTCCTCCCGCAGCACCGGAACAAGACCGGTGGCGTCCAGCTTGGCTTTGGCGTCGGCAAAGGCGCCGACACCGGGCAGAATGATCCGGTCGGCGGAGCGCAGACGGTCGGCCTCGCCGGTGACTTCCGCGGCAAACCCCAGGGCTTCCAGGCTGGAGCGCAGGGAGAAGAGGTTTCCCACGCCGTAATCCACAATTGCAATCATGGTCAGCCTCCGTTTGTTACAGCATGCCCTTGGTGCTGGGGATTTCCCCGGCATGGGCACAGTCCGGCGCTACGGCCATCTTCAGGGTGCGGCCTGCGCCCTTGAAAACGGCTTCAAGGATGTGATGGGTGTTTTCTCCGGAAAGCTGCCGGAAGTGGAGGGAGCAGGGGCAGGCCCGGACAAAGGCCAGGAAAAACTCCTTGGCAAGTTCCGTGTCAAAGGTCCCCACCTTGGGACTGGGCAGGTCCACGGCCCAGCCCAGGTAATCCCGGCCGCTGAGATCGCAGGCGCACAGCACCAGGGTCTCATCCATGGGCAGCAGGAACTGACCGTAGCGGGTGATGCCCCGCTTGTCACCCAGGGCCTGGGTAAAGGCCTGGCCCAGACAGATGCCGATGTCCTCCACGCTGTGGTGGTCGTCCACCTGGGTGTCACCCTGGCAGCGCACGGTCAGATCGAAGTCCCCGTGGCGGGCGAAGAGCGTGAGCATGTGGTCCAGAAATCCCACGCCGGTGTGGATTTCGGATTTTCCGGTGCCGTCCAGATTCAGTTCCAGGGAAATGCAGGTTTCGTTGGTGGTTCGTTGAATCGATGCCGTGCGCATAGCGGTTTCCTCCTGTTACAGGGCGTCCAGCAGCTGCTCCACCTGATCGATCAGGGTGTGCATCTGCTCCAGATCGCCCACAGTGATGCGGACAAAGTCCCGGATACGGGGAGAATCGAACCACCGCACCAGAATGCCGTTTTCCTTCAGGGAGCGGTAGAGGTCCTCGCCGCCGATTTTGGGACTGCGGACAAACAGGAAGTTGGCCCGGGAGGGCAGCACGGTAAAGCCCAGGCGTTCCAGCTCTCCGGCAGCCCAGGCACGGCTTTGGCAGATGGAGGCGCAGCAGGTTTCAAAATACGTCTCATCCTCCAGCGCGGCGGTGCCTGCCACCAGGGAAAGGCGGTTGACGTTATAGGGGTTGAAGCTGTACTTGACCCGGTTGAGGGCGGCAATCAGCTCCGGGCTGCCCATGGCAAAGCCCACCCGGCCGCCCGCCAGGGAGCGGCTTTTGGACATGGTCTGAACCACCAGAAGATTGTCATAGCGGAAGATCATGGGGACGCAGCTCTCACCGCCAAAGTCTACATAGGCCTCGTCCACAATCACCACCCGGTCGGGATTGGCCTCCAGCAGGCGCTGGATGTCCTCCCGGGGAACGGTCATGCCGGTGGGGGCGTTGGGATTGGCCAGGACGATGGTGCCGGGGAAGTCCATGTAGTCCTCTACGCAGAGGGTAAAGTCCTCCCGCAGAGGGATGATGGTGGCATCCAGACCGAACAGGGCGGTCTGGGCGGCGTAAAAGCCGTAGGTGATATCGGCGTAGGCCACACCCTTGCCCTGCCCGCAGAAGGCCCGGAAGGCAAAGGCCAGCACTTCGTCGGAGCCGTTGGCGGCCAGCACGTTTTCCATTTGGAGTCCGTACCGGCGGGCGACGGCCTGGCAGAGGGATGAGCAGGTGGGATCGGAATAGAGATTGAGCTTGAGCAGCTCCGCCCGGCTGACAGCCTTGATCACCCGGGGAGAGGGAGGGAAGGGGCTTTCATTGGTGTTGAGCTTGAGATATTGGGCATCGGTGGGCTGCTCACCGGGGGTATAGGGTGCCAGGCGGGCGGCCTCCTGGGAGAGAAAGCGGCTCATGGTGTGACCTCCTCATTGGATTGGCGGCGGATCAGAGCGGAGCGTGCGTGAGCTTCCAGGCCCTCCCGCCGGGCGAAATCGGCGATGCGCTCCGCCACAGGGGAGAGGGCCGCCTGATCGTAGTACAGGAAACTGGACTTTTTTACAAAGTCGTCCACACTTAGGGGGCTGGAGAAGCGGGCCGTGCCGGAGGTGGGCAGGGTATGGTTGGGACCGGCCAGATAGTCGCCCAGAGCCTCCGGCGTGCTGCGGCCCAGGAAGATGCTGCCGGCATTGCGCACCCGGGGCAGCAGGGCAAAGGGATCATCCACACACAGTTCCAGGTGTTCCGGAGCAATGCGGTTGGCAGCCTCCAGTGCCTGCTCCAGACTGTCGGTGACGATGATCTTGCTGTTGGCGTCGATGGCCTTCCGGGCCACCTCGCACCGGGGCAGGGAGGCAAGCTGCCTCTCCACCTCCGCCTGAACGGCCTGGGCCAGGGCGGGGGAGTTTGTCACCAGTACGGCGCAGGCGCGCACATCGTGTTCAGCCTGGCTGAGCAGATCCGCCGCCACCCAGCGGGGATTGCTGCCGCCGTCGGAGAGGACCAGAATCTCACTGGGGCCGGCAATCATGTCGATGGCCACCCGGCCGAAGACCTTGCGCTTGGCAGTCGCGACAAAGATGCCGCCGGGGCCGACGATTTTGTCCACCTGGGGAATCGTCTCCGTGCCGTAGGCCAGGGCTGCCACCGCCTGGGCGCCGCCCACGCGGAAGACCCGGGTGGCCCCGGCGATATAGGCCGCGGCCAGGGCCTCGGCGCTGACGGAACCGTCTGGCCGGGGAGGCGTGACGACATAGATTTCCGACACGCCGGCGATCCGGGCCGGAATCACATTCATTAAAATAGTGGAGGGGAAGGCCTCCGGACTCCGGGGGACACACACGCCCACCCGTTGGATGGGGGTGTAGCGCTGGCCCATCACAATGCCGGGCCGGTCCGCCACCACAAAGTCCCGGTGGACCTGTTGGCTGTGGAAATGGCGGATGTTCTCCGCTGCCAGCTCCAGCGTGGAGCGGAAGTCCGGATCCAGGGTGGACCAGGCAGCCTCGATTTCCTGCGGGGAGACTTCCAGATCCGGAATTTCCGCCCCGTCAAACCGGCGGGTATAGGATCGGAGGGCCTCGTCTCCGCCTTCCCGGACGCCGGTGAGAATTTCATCCACGGCGGCGCCGACGTCGGCCTCGGCCTGAATGTCCCGGTTGAGGATCTGATCTGGGGAGAGGTCGGCAAACTGGTAAATGGGGATCATCCCTGGGTCACCTCCGCAAGTTTTTCCAGCAGCAGGTCGATTTCCTGGCGCTTGAACTGATAGCTGGCCCGGTTGGCAATGAAGCGGGCGGAGATGGGCATAAACTCGGTGATGACCTTCAGGTTGTTTTCCCGCAGGGTGGTGCCCGTTTCCACGATATCCACAATGACATCGGACAGCCCCAGCAGGGGAGCCAGTTCAATGGAGCCGTTGAGCTTGATGATCTCAATGTCCCGGCCCTGAGCGGCATAATAGGCCTTGGCGATGTTGACGAACTTGGTGGCGACCCGCAGCGTCCGGCCGGGATCATCCACAAAGTCCTGCCGCCCGGCTACGCACATCCGGCACCGGCCCAGGCCGGTGTCCAGCAGTTCATAGACGTCGGCGCCGGATTCGGTCAGAATATCCTTGCCCACAATGCCAATGTCTGCCGCGCCGTGCTCGACGTAGATGGCCACGTCGCTGGGTTTGACCAGGAAGTAGCGGATGCCCGCCGCCGGATTTTCCACCACCAGCTTGCGGGAGTCGGCGTAGTCCTCCGGGCAGCCGTATCCCACACCGGAGAGCAGATCGTAGACCTTGTCGCCCAGACGGCCCTTGGGCAGCGCGATGTTCAGCATGCCCGGCTGCTGCCCGGCCACGGGAGCGGGAGGATCCAATTCATCCAGGTACAGGGCAAAGCCTACGGCGCTGGCACCGGGCCGGAATTGCGCCGCCAGGGGATCATACCGGCCGCCCTTGAGCACAGCCCGGGGGGAACCGGCCAGATAGCCCTGGAGCACCAGACCGTTGTAATAATCCATATCGTTGGCCAGGGACAAATCCACCCGGATGTAGCGGGATTGTTCTCCCAGCGCCTCACACAGGGCCCGCAGCTGTGTCAGCGCGGTGCCCATGGGAGCACTCAGTGCCAGAGGTTCAGCCTGGGCCAGCACCTGCTCCCAGGAGCCGGAGAGCGTTTCCAAACGGCACAGAGCGTCAATGCCCTGGGGAGAGAGTCCTGCTTCCCGGGCGGTTTTTTGCAGATCGTGGGTGCTCTTGTTGCGGATGCAGGTCAAAAGCCGGGGACGGATGGCCTCGGGAGCCCCCACGGCGTCCAACAATCCCGTCACAAAGCCCATGTGGCTCAGCTCCAGCACAAACTCCCGGTCTGTCAGCGCCAGACTTTGCAGGGCCAGGGAGACGGCCTGCACCGTGACCGCGTCATCCACGGCGCCGATGCACTCCAGACCCATTTGCCGGATCTCCCGGAAGGTATGGCTTTTCTGACTGGGACGGTAGACATTTTCCGCATAGTAAAACCGCCCGCAGCCGCCGGGTTCCACCTGGGCGTTTTTGGCAATGGAAAGGGTCACATCCGGTTTGAGGGCCAGCAGGCGGCCATCCAGGTCCGTGAACGTGATGACCTGCTCGCTTGGCAGAAACCGGCGGTTTTCCTGATATAATCCGTATTCTTCGAAACGGCCCATCCGGTAATGGCGGAAGCCCGCCTGCTCATAGAGCAGCTGCAGCTGCAGGGATACCCGTTCCTGGGGCTTGAGCATGTTCAGATCCAATTCCATGGAGTGTCTCCTCCTCTTGGGGGAAGGTCCCCGTCATGATGCATTTTATTTTACTTTGTTTTATTAGCAAAGTAAAGCGGTAATTCACTACCAACATAAATTCTGCTATTTGCACAAACGCCAGCCAAAGAGAAAAGCCGGATACAGGAATTTTACACCCTGTATCCGGCTTTTGCAATCATTCCGCCCTTGGGCGGCTCATTCAATGGTCAAAAGGCGCCGCGTGGCGTCCAGCGCGCCGTCACTGGCGGGGGCGTAGGAAAAATCGCCGAAGGCGGCCAGGGCCAGCAGGCGGGTTTCCCGGTCGAAGTCCGCCAAAGTTGCCAGGTCCCGTACGGCTTGCGACAGGGCCTCGGCAAAGTGGGAATCAAAGAGGTCGGAACGGGTGGGAGATGCCGCAATCGCCATATCGTAGAACCAATCCGTCAATCCCAGGACGGGAACCTCTTCCCAGATGGAGCCCGGACGACCGAACCCGGCATTGCCGCGGCTGTCGGTTTCATCCTGGGGCAGGGACCAGGCCTCCGCCCAGTCCTCGCGCTGGCTCTCGTCCATGGGGAACAGGTCCACGGTGCCATCGGCAGCGGCCCGCAGCAAGGCGGCAAAGCTGTCATAAACCTTGACTTGAGACAGATCGGAGATGGTATTGCCCTCGTAGTGGTCTGCCAGCCACAGGTTCAGCCCCCGGTAGCCCAGGATGGAGTCCTCAGCTAAAACACCCCACCGGGCCCGGTCCAGCTCTTCCCAGGTCAGCGATTCCCGGCTGGCCAAATTTTTTCCGTACTCCGTTGGGGCTGCACAGATCAGCGCCCGGTAGCCCGGGATCAGGGGTGCTTCCTCCGGAGCCTGGTTCCAGGCGGCCAGGTCTTCCCCCTGGTCCCAAAACAGTGGTCCGGACAGCGCAATGGGGTCAACGGTGGTGGACTGCTCGGCCAGTGTCTCAGCGGACAAAAAGGCCAGATCGATACTGCCGGATTCCAAGGCTTGAATGGTGGCCGTGTGGGAAGAGCCTACGGTCATGGAAATCTCATCCACAGTTACATCGTAGGAGGCCAGGGCAGTTTGCAGCTGCTCAGGGAGGACCTTGATCGCCTCCAACAGCTGCTGGGCATCCTGACCGTCCCGCTGAAGTTCGATGGACAGAGATGTCAAATGCAGGGGCTGGGTTTGTTCAATCTCCTGTTCGGGTGGGGCTTCTTCCTGAGGCGTTTGGGTACAGCCCAACGGCATCATGAGCAGAAGAATAGTTGTCATCAACAGGAAAACTCTTTTCATATATGCTCCTTTTTCAGAGGGGGTTCTGGACTTTCTGAGGCGGCTTTGCTATGATGATCAATATATATCCTGTTATGATTTTACCATGAGGAATCGCTGCGCGCAAGGGCGTGCGAACAAGGTGGGAAAGGAGGTGCAAACGTCATGTATACCACATCTGAAAACTGCCCCCGCAAGGATGTGCGGGTGTGGGAAGGCAAGGGCCTGATCCATGTGAAGGACCTGACGGATCAGAAAGGACTGTATGGACATGGTCGTCTGTTTACCCATACTGTAGTGGACCCGGGCTGTTCCATTGGATATCACACCCACGATCATGAGACGGAGTTCTATTACATCATCAAGGGCGAGGCCGTGTTCAATGACAACGGCAAGGAAGTGATCCTCCGTGCCGGCGACATCGGCGCCACGGGCTATGGAGAGGGGCATGGACTGGAAAACCGGACCAATGAGCCGGTGGAGATGATCGCCCTGATCGTCACGGAGGCGTAAAATTCGCCAAGCAATCGGCTCCCGTAAAGACGGGAACACAGAATCAGTTTTACAATATCATGAAGGAGGAGCAAGGACATGAGCACATTGTATCTGCCCGCATGGAGCATTGGACCGGATTGCTACAAAGAGGTATATGAGATCGTACGGCCTTACGGCAAGAAGGTGGCAGTGATCGGCGGCCACACGGCTCTGAGCGTGGCGATGCCGAAGCTGAAGGCAGCGCTGGAGGGAACGGATCTGGAGCTGACGGATCCCATCTGGTTCGGCGGCGAGGCGTCCTATGAGAACGCGGCGATGCTGGAGGCCATGGACGAGGTGAAGAACGCGGACGTGATCTTCGGTGTCGGCGGCGGCCGTGCCATGGATACGGCGAAGTGCGCGGCGGGCCATCTGAACAAGCCCATCTTCGCATTCCCGACTCTGGCATCCAACTGCGCCAGCTGCACGACTCTGTGCGTGATGTACTATCCCGACGGCGCGATGCGGGACCTGTATTATCCCAAGCGGTGCGCGATCCACACCTTCATGGACAGCGAAATCATCGCCAACTCTCCCGCGGAGTATGTGTGGGCCGGTATCGGCGACTCTCTGGCCAAGGAGTTCGAGTCTGAGTTTGCCGCCCGGAACGATCTGGCCGCATTCAAGATTCAGCATGCACCCCTGATGGGCACGGCCATTGCCAAGTGCTGCACCAGCGCATTCCTGCACTATGGCGAGAAGGCCATGGAGCAGATCCGCAACCATGTGGACGGCTATGAGCTCCAGCAGGTGACTCTGGGCATCGTGATCACCGCCGGTATGGTGTCCAACCTGACGGTGGAGACGGTGAAGAACGAGTACTTCTACAATGACTCCATCGCCCACGGCTTCTACTATGGCTGCACAGTGTGCCCGGGTGCCCACAAGCACCTGCACGGTGAGCTGGTGTCCATGGGTATCCTGGTGCTGCTGACCCTGGATAAGCAGTTTGAGACGCGGGATCGTCTGTTCCCGTTCTACAAGGCTCTGGGCCTGCCCATGACCATGGAGGCCATCGAGCTGCCTGAGTCCGACCTGCCCACCCTGGTGGATAAGGCTGCCACTATGGACAACTGGCACTATGTGCCCACGCCCATCACCAAGGAGCAGTTCACCCAGGCCATCCTGGATACCGACAAGGCGGCCAAGGCCTGGCTCGCCGCCAACAAGTAACCGCACTCCATATTCTATATGACGGAGCGATGAGGAGATTTGTCGCTCTGAAAAGAAAGGACAGTATCAATCATGAGAGGCATTCAGGGAAAAATTACGGTTGTCACCGGCGGAACCCGCGGCATCGGCAAGGGCATTGCCAAGCGCTTCCTGGAAGAGGGCGCAACCGTTATCATCATTGGCGGCAAGAATAAGGAAGATGCGGACAAGGCCATTGCCGAACTGAGCCCCCTGGGCCAGATTGAGGCCATGATGGTGGACCTCAGCGACGCTGCCGCTGTGGAGAAGATGATTGACGATGTGGTGGCCAAGTACGGCCGCATCGACATTCTGGTCAACAACGCCGGCATCCAGATCCGCAAGTGGGCCACCGAATTCCCCATTGAGGAGTTCGACAAGGTCATCAACGTCAATATGCGGGCCTACTACATTGCCTCCCGCTGCGCAGCCCGTTACATGCAGAAGCAGGGCGGCGGCAGCATCGTGTGCATTTCCTCCGGCAACTCCCAGTGCTTCACCAGCCAGCGCTCCGCCTACAACATCTCTAAGGCGGCAGTCAATGGCCTCGTGGCTACGCTGGGCGTGGAATGGGCACGGTTCAACATCCGCATCAACGCCGTGGCTCCCGGCTACGTCATGACGGAGATGATCCAGAAGGGCATCAACGAGGGCATCATCGACATCGACAACATTATGAAGGTGATTCCCATGAAGCGTCTGCTGATGCCCGAGGAGATCGGCAACAGCGTGGTGTTCCTGGCTTCCGACGAGGCCAGCGGCATTACCGGTCAGACCCTCTTTACCGACGGCGGCTGGAGCAAGGCCGGTCTGCCGGAAGAGAAGGACATGTAAGCACGGTTTTTCAGTAAAATTTTGGCCTCCCGCCTGTTTGGCGGGAGGCCTTTTTTTGGCTTAAAAAAACTTTTTTCTTCCGCTATAAGGAATGTTTTTCCAAACTTGATAAAAAGACTCCTCTTCGCGTAATCGTCTTTTCTGGGCGTTTTTTGAACTTTTTGAGTGGAATGACCCTCTATTTTGCGGTGATCGGGCGGACATTTTCTACTGGACAAACGGCAAAGAGAGGGGTATAGTGTTCTTAGAAAATTGGTGGGGCCAATTGCCCCGCTTAACGGGGGGCCACAGAATACCCGCATCAGCCGCCCGCAAAATTAAAGGAGGAGCAAGGACATGAGCACATTGTATCTGCCCGCATGGAGCATTGGACCGGATTGCTACAAAGAGGTATATGAGATCGTACGGCCTTACGGCAAGAAGGTGGCAGTGATCGGCGGCCACACGGCTCTGAGCGTGGCGATGCCGAAGCTGAAGGCAGCGCTGGAGGGAACGGATCTGGAGCTGACGGATCCCATCTGGTTCGGCGGCGAGGCGTCCTATGAGAACGCGGCGATGCTGGAGGCCATGGACGAGGTGAAGAACGCGGACGTGATCTTCGGTGTCGGCGGCGGCCGTGCCATGGATACGGCGAAGTGCGCGGCGGGCCATCTGAACAAGCCCATCTTCGCATTCCCGACTCTGGCATCCAACTGCGCCAGCTGCACGACTCTGTGCGTGATGTACTATCCCGACGGCGCGATGCGGGACCTGTATTATCCCAAGCGGTGCGCGATCCACACCTTCATGGACAGCGAAATCATCGCCAACTCTCCCGCGGAGTATGTGTGGGCCGGTATCGGCGACTCTCTGGCCAAGGAGTTCGAGTCTGAGTTTGCCGCCCGGAACGATCTGGCCGCATTCAAGATTCAGCATGCACCCCTGATGGGCACGGCCATTGCCAAGTGCTGCACCAGCGCATTCCTGCACTATGGCGAGAAGGCCATGGAGCAGATCCGCAACCATGTGGACGGCTATGAGCTCCAGCAGGTGACTCTGGGCATCGTGATCACCGCCGGTATGGTGTCCAACCTGACGGTGGAGACGGTGAAGAACGAGTACTTCTACAATGACTCCATCGCCCACGGCTTCTACTATGGCTGCACAGTGTGCCCGGGTGCCCACAAGCACCTGCACGGTGAGCTGGTGTCCATGGGTATCCTGGTGCTGCTGACCCTGGATAAGCAGTTTGAGACGCGGGATCGTCTGTTCCCGTTCTACAAGGCTCTGGGCCTGCCCATGACCATGGAGGCCATCGAGCTGCCTGAGTCCGACCTGCCCACCCTGGTGGATAAGGCTGCCACTATGGACAACTGGCACTATGTGCCCACGCCCATCACCAAGGAGCAGTTCACCCAGGCCATCCTGGATACCGACAAGGCGGCCAAGGCCTGGCTCGCCGCCAACAAGTAACCACGCGCGCGGGACCGCGTCGGAGTGCCGATGCGGTCCCTTTTTTTGCAGTTTTTTTATTAAAAACTTTGAAAAAGACGTAAAAAAATTATAATATTCGAATTTTTTGAACGTATTTTAGAGAAAAGGACAGGCGTAATCGTCTTTCTGGAAGATTTAAGAACATTTTTTGGGTGTTTTGGCCTGTTTTTTCCTCTGAGAGCGCAAAAATTTTACTGGACAAACGGGAAAACATGTCGTATAGTAAGTTTCGGAAATTGGTGGGACCAATTGCCCGCTTACTGGATAAATTGACAGGAGGTAGCAAGGATATGAACTATCAGACCCTGACGCCCGAGCTGCTGGAGCAGCTCACTGCCATCGCTCCCGGCCGTGTATTTGCCGGCAGCGACATCAACGAGGACTACTCTCATGACGAGATGCCCATCTATGGTAAGGCCACGCCCGAAGCGGTGGTGGAGGCCAACTCCACGGAAGAGATTGCAGCCGTCATGAAGTTCTGCAATGAGCACCACATCCCTGTGACGCCCCGGGGCGCCGGCACGGGTCTGGTAGGCGGCGCGGTGGCCATCCACGGCGGCGTGCTGCTGGTGACCACCCGGATGAACAAGATCCTGGGCTATGACCTGGAGAACTTCACCGTCACTGTGCAGCCCGGCGTGCTGCTCAACACCCTGGCTGAGGATGCGTCCTCCAAGGGCCTGCTGTATCCCCCCGATCCCGGCGAGAAGTTTGCTACCCTGGGCGGCAACGTCTCCACCAACGCCGGCGGCATGCGGGCCGTCAAGTACGGCTGCACCCGGGACTATGTCAAGGCCATGACTGTGGTTCTGCCCACCGGCGAGATCATCAAGCTGGGCAGCTCCGTCTCCAAGACCAGCTCCGGCTACAGCCTCCTGAACCTGATGATCGGCTCCGAGGGTACCCTGGGTGTCATCACCGAGCTGACCTTGAAGCTGATCCCCGCTCCCAAGGAGACCATCAGCCTCATCATTCCCTATCCCGACATGGAGTCCTGCATCGCCACGGTGCCCTCCTTCTTCATGCATCATCTCAATCCCCAGGCTCTGGAGTTCATGGGCAAGGACATCGTGATCTCCTCCGAGGCCTATGTGGGCAAGCAGGTCTTCCCCCGGAAGATCGACGGCGTGGAGGCCGAGGCCTACCTGCTGGTGACCTTCGACGGCAACGA
>CALXDJ010000040.1 GCA_944387035.1 uncultured Oscillospiraceae bacterium
GCCTTGGCGGCGCGGATGGCCTCCGTGAGCATGGGGGTGACCTTGAACAGGTCGCCGCAGATGCCGTAGTCGGCAATCTCGAAGATGGGAGCGGTGTCGTTCTTGTTCACCGCGATGATGCACTCAGAATCCTGCATACCGGCCTTGTGCTGGATGGCGCCGGAGATGCCCAGGGCAATGTACACCTTCGGGTGCACGGTCTTGCCCGTCTGACCCACCTGGTGGTCCGCAGACAGCCAGCCGCTGTCGATGGTCGCACGGCTGCCGCCGACCACGCCGCCCAGCTCCGCTGCCAGCTCTTCCGCCAGCTTGATGCCGCCCTCGACATCCTTGCTGATGCCGCGGCCCACGGAGACGATGTAATCGGCACCGATCAGGTCCACCAGCTTCTTCGCGGCCTTCACCACCTCGGTCACCTCGGTGTGGATGTCGCTCTCAGCAAGCTCGAAGGCGGGCTTGACGATCTCCACCGCGTCGGCCTTGGCCTGGTCGAAGGGATTCTTCTTCATGACGCCCGGACGCACCGTCGCCATGCAGGGACGGAACCGCGGGCAGATGATGGTGGCCATCAGGTGACCGCCGAATGCGGGACGGGTCATCTTCAGGTTCCGGTCCTCCATGTCCCACTTCTGGCTGTCCACGTCCAGAGTGCTGGACTCCCGCAGGAACTGGATGTAGTTGGCCACATCCACGTCCAGGTGCGTGCAGTCCGCGCACAATCCCGTGTGCAGGCGGGCTGCGCAGCGGGGGCCCAGGTCACGGCCGATGTTGGTCGCGCCGATCAGGAACGCCTCGGGCTTGAGCTCCTCGATCACGTCGCAGATCACCTTGGCGTAAGCGTCGGTGGTGTAGGTGGCCAGCAGAGGATGCTCGCACACGATCACCTTGTCGGCACCGTAGCCGCCCAGCTCCTTGGCTGCGCTCTCGATGCCCTCGCCGCCCAGCAGGAGGCCGCACAGGTGCACGCCCAGCTCGTCCGCCAGGTCACGGCCCTTGGAAATCAGTTCGAAATCCGTGGGCATCAGCTTTCCTTCGCGCTGCTCGCAGAACACCCATACATCCTTGAAAGCAGCGATATCCGCACTGTTGAAATTAGACATACTCGTTTTTTCCCCTTTCTCAGATGATGTGCTTGTCTGCCAGGATCCCCGCCAGCTTCTCGCAGGTCTCCTTGCCGGCGCCTTCGAGCATCATGCCAACGCCCTTCTGGGGAGGCGTGAAGCTCCTGAAGATGTTCGTCGGAGAGCCCTTCAGGCCGATGGTCGTCGCGTCGATCAGGGGATGATCCTTCAGCTTCTCATAGTCGTAGGTTGCAAGAGGCTTGCTGTAGGTCTCGTAGATGCCGCCGATGCTCATGTAACGGGGCTCGTTGAGCTCCTTGATGCAGGTGATGAGGCACGGAGTCTGCACCTTGATGGTCATGTAGCCGTCTTCCAGCATGCGCTTGACCGTGATGGTGTTGCCGTCCTTCTGGATGTCGGCGGCGTAGGTCACCTGGGGCAGGTGCAGCTTCTCGGCGATCTGGGGACCCACCTGGGCCGTGTCGCCGTCGATGGCCTGACGGCCGCACAGCACGATGTCGTCGGCCTCCACACCCACCTTGTTGATGGCAGCAGCCAGGATCTGAGAGGTGGCGTATGTATCGGAGCCGCCGAACTCACGGGCGGACACCAAAATCGCCTCATCGGCGCCCATAGCCAGAGCTTCCCGCAGCATACCGGCAGCGGGGGCGGGGCCCATGGTCACCACGATGACCTTGCAGCCGGTGGCGTCCTTGATCTTCAGGGCGGCCTCCAGAGCGTTCATATCATCGGGGTTCGTAATGGTCTGCATGGACGCACGGTTCAGAGTGCCGTCCGGATTCACCGCCACCTTGCCGGAGGTGTCGGGAACCTGCTTAATGCTGACAATGATCTTCATTTTACCTGTTGCCTCCTGTCTTACTTCACGCCCAGACGGCTGGAAATGACCATGCGCTGGACTTCAGATGTACCCTCATAGATCTCCGTGATCTTGGCATCACGCATCATGCGCTCCACGGGATACTCACGGGTGTAACCGTATCCGCCGAAGAGCTGCACCGCACGACGGGTAACATCGGAGGCTGCCTCCGCGGCAAAGAGCTTGGCCATGGACGCATCCATGGAATACTCCTCATGCAGCTGCTTTTTGCATGCAGCGGCATACACCAGATACTGCGCGGCCTGCATACGGGTATGCATGTCGGCCAGCTGGAACTGGGTGTTCTGGAACTGGCTCAGGCGCTTGCCAAACTGCACACGCTCCTGGGTGTACTTGATGGCTTCATTGACGGCACCCTCACCCAGGCCCAGAGCCTGCGCGGCAATGCCGATCCGGCCGCCGTCCAGAGTCTGCATGGCAATCTTGAAGCCCTTGCCTTCCTTGCCCAGCAGATTCTCCTTGGGAACGATGCAGTCCTCAAAGATCAGATCGCAGGTGGAAGAACCGCGGATGCCCATCTTCTTTTCGTGCTTGCCGGTAGAGAAGCCGGGGAAGCCCTTCTCCACGATGAACGCGGAGATGCCATGGTTGCCCTTGGACTTGTCGGTCATAGCGAAGACCACGAAGGTCTCGGCCACGTTGCCGTTGGTGATGAAGCACTTGGAGCCGTTGAGGACATAGTGATCGCCCTCCAGCACTGCCGTGGTCTGCTGGCCGGAAGCGTCCGTGCCGGCGTTGGGCTCGGTCAGGCCGAATGCACCCAGCTTTCTGCCGCTGAGCAGATCGGGCAGATACTTGCGCTTCTGCTCCTCGGTGCCGTGCTCAAAAATGGGAGCGCAGCAAAGAGAGGTATGCGCAGACACGATAACGGCCGTGGTGCCGCACACCTTGGCCAGCTCCTCCACGCACATGGCGTAGGAGAGCACGTCGCCGCCGGCGCCGCCGTACTCCTTGGGGAAATAGATGCCCAGCATGCCCAGCTTGCCCATCTTTTCCACCGTTTCGGTCGGGAAGCGCTCCTCTTCGTCCAGCTCCTCAGCCAGAGGCTTTACTTCCGTCTCAGCAAACTCACGATACATCTTGCGAAGCATCTGCTGCTCATTTGTCAGATGAAAATCCATACCATCCACTCCTAGAAAGTCATACGAGAATCAATTACTTGGAATAATCATAGAAGCCCTTGCCGGACTTGCGGCCCAGCAGGCCACCACGCACCATCTTCTTCAGCAGCAGAGCGGGACGGTACTTGGGATCGCCGGTCTCGTTGAAGAGCGTCTCCATGATGGCCAGGCACACATCCAGGCCGATGAAATCGCCCAGAGCCAGGGGGCCCATGGGATGGTTGGCACCCAGCTGCATGGCCTTGTCGATATCAGCCACGGAGGCAACGCCGGTCTCCACCAGGCCGATGGCCTCGTTGATCATGGGAACCAGAATCTTGTTGACCACAAAGCCCGGAGCCTCGGCCACTTCCACCGGCTCCTTGCCGATTTCCTGGGTCAGCTTATAGATGAAGTCGAAGGTCTCCTGGGTGGTGTTGGCACCGCGGATGATCTCCACCAGCTTCATGCTGGGCACGGGGTTGAAGAAGTGCATGCCGATGACGGGGTGCTTCAGGCCGTGACCCATCTCGGTGATGGACAAAGAGGAGGTGTTGGAGGCGAAAATGGCCTCGGGCTTGCACATGGCATCCAGCTCGCCCAGCAGCTCTCTCTTGGTGGCCATATCTTCCTTGACGCACTCGATGATCAGGTCGGCGTCAGCGCAGGCGGACTTCTCCTCCACCAGGATGTTGGCCATCAGCGCATCCACGGCCTCCTGCGTCATCTTGCCCTTCTCCACGCGCTTTTGCAGGGAAGCAGCCAGCTTATCCTTATGCTTCTGAGCAGACGCCACGGAGCTGGCATACATCAAAGCAGTATGTCCCTTTGCGGCAAACACCTGCGCGATGCCGCTGCCCATCGTACCTGCGCCGAAAATTGCTACCTTCATACTTGGTTCCTCCTGTTATGATAAATTCATTTGCTTGGTTTCCATTGAGGTCCGTCCGTTTGAAAAGCGAGCAAAGGCCGACATTGCCAATTTACTCACAAACTTTATTATAGTTTCCTCCGCACCAATTATCAAGACAAACTTGTTATTCCGGCCCGTCAAATTTCGCTTTTTTACAATTCGTACAAATTCTTTTCTCAATTTTAGATATTTTGTTAATCTCTTAACACAAACGGTTCCGCTTTCCCGCTGGGAAAGCATTTACACCGGCGGGTTTGTGTGGTAAAATTCACACGTCGACCATGAAGATGGTCCTTTTTCTTTGGAAACGATTTTAATCCCAGGAGGATTTTGCCATGCGCATGCGGAAAAAGAAGAATTTGGTCCCCCGAATGGACCGTTGCGGAGCCTTTTTGATCCGGGACCCCTATGACCATCAGGGCCACTGGCGGGATCTCATGCCCCAGGCCCGTGAGATTCGGCTGGAGCTGGGCTGCGGCAAAGGCCGCTTTACCGCTGGTACCGCAGCGGCGGAGCCGGATGTGCTGTTCATCGCGGTGGAGCGGGTGCCCGATGCCATGGTGGTGGCCATGGAGCGGTGCGTCAATGCGGGTCTGACCAACGTGTATTTCATCGACGCCAACGCCGACCAGCTGCCCTATTTCTTTGCTCCCGGCGAGGTCAGCCGGATCTACATCAACTTCTGTGATCCCTGGCCCAGCAACCGCCACGCCAAGCGCCGCCTGACCCACGGAAACTTCCTGCGGCTGTACCGTCAGGTTCTCTGCGAGGGCGGCCAAATTCACTTCAAAACGGACAACCAGCCTCTCTTTGAATTCTCCGTGGAAGAACTCCCCCAGTTCGGCTTCACCCTCTCCGAAGTCACCCGAAACCTCCATGAAAACGGCCCCGTAGGCGTGATGACGGACTATGAGGCCAAATTCTATGAGCTGGGACAGCCCATCAATCGGTGCGTGGCCACCATGGTTCCCTGGGAAGAGCCCTTCCCCACCGACCGCAAAACACTCAAGAACCGCTGGCTGGACACCTTTGCTGCCGACGTCCCGGAGGATGCTCTGGGCAAGCATGTACTGGCGGAAGGCAACTACCTCTGGCATATCTTCTCCTGGGAACTGGTTCCCCACCTCAGCGGCGACGAGGCCCGGCAGGCATTGCGGGAAGCCACGGGGGAAAAATACCTCTTTTATTATGAGTATCCGCCGGAGGGTACTCCCCTGGCGCGCCCGATTACCCTGGAAGAGCTTACCGCATTGCCCGCAGACCAGGGCGCTATTTTCGGCTCCGATTGGTATGTGGTGGACAAGGACTTCAACTGGACCTATGTCCAGACCCACGAGGAAGAGTGCGGTCCCTACTTCTGCCGCCGCCCGGAACCGGAGATTCATTAATTTATAAAAAGGCCCCGTTTCTCATAGAAACGGGGCCTTCTCTTATAGGTGTCCTGAATATGCCTGCCAGCACTTCTTTTCCCTGCCCATCCAGGCTACGCGGCGTACGGAAAGCAGCCTTTTCTGCAGCAGCAGTGAAGCAATCAGAGAGAAAAAAGTCTCCGGAGGATTCCGGAGACTTTTTCAAAGCAGCAAACTTACGCCTTCTTGGCAATCTCGATGAGCTGGGTGAATGCAGCGGGATCGCTGATAGCCATCTCAGAGAGCATCTTGCGGTTGATCTCGATGCCGGCGGTCTTCAGGCCGTGCATGAAGGTGGAGTAGTTCATGCCGTTCATCTTGCAGGCGGCAGAAATCCGGGTGATCCACAGGGACCGGAAGTCACGCTTCTTCAGCCGACGGCCGGTGTAAGCGTAGCTCAGGGACTTCATGACAGCCTGGTTGGCAACGCGGAAATGCTTGGACTTGGAACCCCAGTAGCCCTTGGCCATCTTCAGGATCTTGCTTCTTCTCTTGCGCGTCATCATCGCGCCCTTAACTCTAGCCATTGTGTAAAGCCTCCTATTCTAAACGTCTCGTATCTTACTTGTAAGGGATCATCTTGCGGACAGCGTCCATATTGGTGGCATCGGCATAGCCGCCGGCCCGCAGACGACGAGTACGCTTGGTATCCTTCTTGGTCAGGATGTGGCTCTTAAAGGCCTTGGCGCGCTTAACCTTACCAGTCTTGGTGAGGTTGAATCTCTTCTTTGCACCGCTATGGGTTTTCAGCTTAGGCATAGTAGTTGCTCCTTCCGTGTATTTGAAAATCTTGTTCTGCTTACTTTCCGGTTTTCGGGGAGAGGAAAATGGACATCATTCTTCCCTCCAGCTTGGCAGCCTTATCCAGATTGGCAGTCTCGGCGCACTGCTGGGCAAACCGCTCCAGCAAATCCTTGCCGATGTCCGTGTGTGCCATCTCGCGGCCGCGGAAGCGAACGGAGACTTTGACGCGATTGCCGTCGGCAATGAACTTCTGCGCGTTTTTGAGCTTCGTGTTGAAGTCTCCGATATCGATGCCCGGAGACATCCGGATTTCCTTGATCTCGACCACATGCTGGTTCTTTCTGGCTTCCTTTTCCTTCTTGCTCTGTTCAAAGCGGAACTTGCCGTAATTCATCAGCTTGCAGACCGGCGGGACTGCCTGGGGCGAGATTTTGACCAGATCCAGGCCCTGCTCGTCGGCAATCCGCAGCGCCTCCGCAGGAGACATAATGCCCAACTGCTCGCCTCCGGATCCAATCAGTCGGATCTCCCTGTCACTGATCTCTTCGTTCAGTTCATGCACTAACTTAGCTATGGTCAAAGCACCTCCATTACAAAATCACAAAACGCGGATACCAAACCTGGCATCCGCGCACAAAGAAACCGCCCTTCGGCAGTCTTTCAAGCGATGTGAACCTCTTTGCTCTGCGCTGGAGGTGAGGCGGATGCAAGCAGCCTTCTTTGTTTTGCTGGTTTAGTATACCAGTAAATGTTCCGTTTGTCAACGATTATTTTCTCTAAAAAGTTTTTCTGTATAATGTTCCTGCTTCTGGGAACGATACTGACAAAGAGCTGGAAAGGGGGTGTCCTTGTGCAGAACAGCCGTGAAAATCAGCAGAAGCAGCAAAAGCAGCAGACGCAGAACGAGCGCACGCAGAAGCAGATGAACAACGAGCGCAGCCAGAAGGAAAACTGCAAGTGAGGCACCTTGCTTGAAAGAAACACGCGGTGGGTTCTCCCGCCGCGTGTTTCTCTTTTCTACTCCGCCCCGCATAAGGAGCCGCACCAAAAGCCCGCGACTGCCGCTTGCTTTTTTCCGACAGGTTATGGTATGATACCTCCAAAATTCTTTGGGAAACGGAATGATCTGCCATGAAGCACGAAAGACTCACCGGATATGCCTTTGCGCTGTTCACCATCATTGTCTGGGGCTCTACCTTTATCTCCAGTAAAATCCTGCTTACAACTTATACTCCTGCGCAGATCATGCTGACCCGGTTCCTCCTGGCCTATGCCGCCTTATGGCTGCTGCGTCCCAGACGAATGGCACTGTCCTGGCGGCAGGAGCTCTCTTTTATCGTATTGGGATTAACGGGCTGTTCCGTTTATTTCTATACGGAAAATTCCGCCCTGACCTACACCCTGGCCTCCAATGTCAGCATCATTGTGGCCGCAGCGCCGATCTTCACCGCCATTCTGGCTCACCTGTTGGGCCAGGAACGGTTTCATCGCGGCACCTTGCTGGGCTTTCTGGTGGCCTTCAGCGGTGTGATTTTAGTTGTGTGCAACGGGACCTTTGTGCTCAAGCTCAATCCCCGGGGCGACTTGCTGGCACTGGCTGCCGCCGGATGCTGGGCTGTGTACTCCGTCCTTTTGCGGCACGTCAGCCAGGGACTGGACCCGGTATTGGTAACCCGGCGAACCATGTTCTGGGGCATTCTCACCGCGCTTCCCATTGTGATTCTGGAGGGAGCGCCCTATCCCCTCTCCCCGTTGTTTACTCCCGTCGTAGCGGGGAATCTGCTGTTCCTGGGCCTGATCGGAAGTGCCCTGTGCTTCGTCCTCTGGAATAAAGCCTTCCGTCTTCTGGGCGTCGTCACCACCAACAACTTCATCTATCTCAATCCCTTTGTCACGGTGGTCGCTGCCCGGCTGGTGCTCCGGGAGCCCATCTCCCCCCTGGCCCTGCTGGGAGCAATTCTCATCACTGCCGGCGTGGTGGTTTCCCAGCGTCCCGTGCTTCACGTTCTTCCCAAAAAAGCAGGAGCCTGTCAATGACAGGCTCCCTTTTTTATCGGATAAACTGAATGTTGGCGTCAACCTTTCCACCAATTCCGTCAATGGAGCAGCTGCTGGAGAACTGCCAGTAGTCCATCTGGTAGAAGAAGGTGGGATAAAGCTTTTCCGAACTGGTGGTCTTATACTCGGGATACCAGCTCAAATACGGAGAGATGGCACCCTGATCGTACTTCATATAGCTGACATATTGTCCCGCGTAAATCATAGGCGTGTAGCCCGCCTCCTCGATCCGCTGGCAAAATGCAATGGCGCAGGCTGTGGCCATCTCCGGAGAGGTTCCATACACCCGGTAAGAGGAGTCGTGCATCTCCCAGTCATAGGCCACCGGACCGTCAATGTCGTAGTCCTCCAGAAGCTTGATCACGAAGTCCGCTTCCTCAATGGCCTCCTCCACGGTAATGGCCTGGGCAAAGAAGTACACACCCGTCTCAATGCCGGCATTCATGGCACCTTCAATGTTCTGCTTATAAAATGCGTCGGCCAGAATCGCGCCGGAGGATGTGCCCCGCAGGCCAATGCGCACCATGGCGAAATCCACACCGTCATTGGCCACCGCTTCCCAATCAATGGTTTCATTGGCACTGGCCCGGTTTTGATAGGCGGAAACGTCAATGCCGAACCGGGTATCAAAAGCACTGCCGGCATACACCAGCCGGTCCCCTTCCCAGTAAAACTCCCCGGGATAGAGCTCCAGGCGATCCCGCTCCGCATACACCGGGATCTGCAGTCCGCTGTAAGCGATCGTCTCTCCGGTTTTTGTGCCGGGCGTATACACTGTGGTGGGATCGATGCCCGGCGTCACCGGTGTCTGAGGATCTTCCGGTGTCTGCGGTTCCTCGGGAGTGGTCGGTTCCTCCGGCGTTTCCGGCGTGTGGGTCTCGTCCGAAACCAAAGTCGGCTCCACATCACTGAAGTTCCGAATTGCACCGGCGATGGTCACGTTGGTCAGGGTCACCGGTCCCGTTACGCCCGGTGCCAGAATCAAGTCACCGGAAATCTTCATATTTTCAAGACTCACGCTGCCGGAAGCATTGATCATCACGGTTCCGTTCACATCGCCGGTGTGGGTGCCGCTGTCCTGAATCAGCGTCTGGACCATATTGGAGAAGATGTTCACAATCTCCGCCCGGGTAATGGGATCCGTGGGCCGGAAGTCTCCGTTCCAGGAATCCGTGATATAGCCCCGGGCCGACATCTCCGCCACGGCTCCCCGGGCGTAATCCGCGATCAAAGCCTCGTCTCCATACGGCAGGGCAGCCGTATCGCTGCCGGTAATATCAAACGCCCGGGCGATCATGGTCACCGCCTGCTGGCGGGTAATGGTATCGGATGGCAGGGCCTTTCCGTCATTGCCCAGGTAGACTCCCGCCGCGTGGAGCTTCAAAATTGCACTTTCCCAATAGGTGCCTGCCGTATCAGAAAACGTCTGCGCCGGAGAAATCTCCTGGAACTTCATAAACCGGTCCATAATGCCGGCAAACGCTCCGCGGGTAATGGAGTCGTCCGGCCGAAAGGTCCCGTCTTCATATCCCTGAATGAGACTGTACTCCTGGCTCCACTTGTTGATGGCCCCTTCCGCCCAGTGGCCCGCTGTGTCGGTAAATGCGGCCGCAGGCATGAGTGCCAGCATTCCGGCCAACATGCCGGCAAGTAGCTGCTTTGGCAAGTGTAATTTTCTCATACTGTGTCCTTCCTGTCGAATATTGTCGCAGCTAAATCAAAAAATGTGCCGCAGCCCTTTGCGGGCTGCGGCTTTATGTAACCTTGATGACAGCGCCTGTTACACATTATACGGAAAGCGGCTTCTTGGGTCAAGATCCTTTTCCGGATTTGGAAAAATATTATGTAAATATTCTAGTACATAGTAAATAACTCATCCAAATATTCCATTGAAGAACCTGTCTGCGTTTCCGGATCAAACGCCAGCAGCAGTTTTGCTTCCTCGGTTTCCCTCTCATCTGCCTGCGCGGCCTCCGCCGTCATTTTCCGCCCATTCTCCGAAAGGAAGAACAGTTCCGTCTCCGAAGGAGTCCGCCAGAGCAGGTAAACCAGGCCGTCCTGCTTTTGCAGATACAGCCCGCCGCGCGCTTCCCGGTCCAGCGTATATGAAAAAATAGGCTCTACGGTTCCATGGGCATCCCGATGGAGCACCGTAACGGTTCCCCCGGTCACCTGCTCCATATCCGGCCGGTTTTCATGGATCAGAATCGGCTCATTCCCGGCCTCCATCTCCAATACCACCAGGTCTTCCACCCCGTCATGGGTCACATCGGTGTACACCGCCGAGCAGTTTCCCTCACTGTAATGCTCGGAAAAATACGTCCAAAGAGCCGTCCTGTCCTCCTCCGATGGCTGCTCCGGCGCACTCACCCTGACATCTGCCGCCAGGGGCGTTTGCGCCACAGCTACCGCTCCTGCCGTTGCCAACAGCAGGCACAGCAGGCCAGCCAATCGTTTTTGGTTCATCTTACCGCCCCTTTCCGGGTATTTTCTTCCATAGACGCATTTGAGGCGCATTTCGTTCCATACATGGGAAATTTTTTCAGGGCGGCCCGCATGTTTATTCGGAAACCGGCTGCGTCAGGAGAATGTCCTGTCCATCTGCCCGGATCCCAGCCACCTGCTCCCGATCCAGGGGCATGGCGTATTCGTATCGGATCTCACAGGAAAAATCCGCCTCGTCTCCTCCCAGTCCGCCAAAGAAATAACCGGAAAAGTCCAGCTGGGTGCCGTCTGCAAGGCAGATCTTTCCTTCCCGGAAGACCTCCATCAGCGTCTCGACGTCCTCCGTCCGGCAGTGGATGACCATCCGGGTGGTCAGAGTCGTGACGCAAACCGATTCCACCTGGATCTGGCAGCCGCGGAGCGTATAGGTCTCATTGGGCTCATAGCAAATTCCGCCGTCAAAGCTCAGATTCATCCCCAGTGTCCATTCACCGGGAATCAGCACCACTTTCTCTCCTTCCCGATCGTCTTCGCTATCGTATTGATAATAGCCGAAGTCATGCAGGGTAATGGTGCATTGACGGTTTTCGCCCACAGCATTCCCGTCGCTGCGGAAAATCATCAAAAGCTGATTGTCCGCCAGGGTCTCATCCATTTCCGAATCCCGGATCTCCGTCTGAGAGGAATTTGTGAGGAAGAACGAGCCGTCCACCAGCAAAAAGCGTCCGTAGCTCACACTGTTCTCACCAAACGTACGCTGCAGCAAATCCGTATCCAAAATGGTAATCCGAACAGCAGCCATGGCGCTCTCGCCGGTGGAAACCGCATCCAGAAGCTCTACCCGGACCTGATCGTCCTCAACGACCGTTCCCAGGTTGCTTCCGCCCATTTCCAGCAGCTGCTGTGTATTGGCGGCCTCACCATACTCCGCCGCCCACGGACTGTCTTCAAACATCCGACGGAAAAATTCTCCGCCCTGAAGCGCATAGCTGGCCGCTGTGCCGGCCAGGATGGCCGCAATCACCGCCACCAACAGCCAACGGACCGGCCGCTGTTTCCTTCCGGACGGTTCCCGGTTGGCAGGTTCCTCCCCATGAGCCAAAATCCGGGCATAGCGCCAGGGATCTGCCCGCATTCGGCGCATCCGGCGCCGCTGACGTACAGACGGCCGCTTGGCCGGCACCGTATCCAAATCCTTCAGATCCTCCTCCAGCGCCTCCATCAGCGCCGTTTTGAGCATCGCATCAAATACAGGCCCGTCCATCCAGATATCCCTCCTTCTGCAAGCTTTTGAGCAGCATCTTCCGCCCCCGGAACACCCGGGTTTTGACTGCGCTCTCCGTCAATCCCATCGTCTGGGCAATTTCCGCCAGACTCCACTCCGCCACGAAGCGCAGCTCCAGCACGCGCCGGTACTCCTCCGGCAGCTGGCGGATCAGAGCCACCAATGCCTGAAATCCGCCCTCATCCGCCGGAACAGACGGCATCCACTCCGACTCTTCCAGTTCCGTCTCCCGTTTCTCACGGCGCAGCATGTCCAGTGCCGTATTCTTCACCACCACAGCCAGCCATGCCCCGGTCCGCTCCGGACTCCAATCCCGCAGCTGTTCGCTGTGATGAATCAGCTTCAAAAACGCATCATGAACCGCGTCCTCCGCTTTGGGGCCGGGTCCCAGGAGCCGGACAGCCAGAGCGCTCATTCGCCGGAAATTCTCCCGGTAAACCTGAGAAAACCATTCCCGGTCCGGGTCTGACTCCAGCAGCATCAGACACTGTGCCATCATCCGCACTCGCCCCTTTCCTTACTTCTGTTTGTTATACGTTTCCCGCCGCCAAAACGTTTCACAAAAACGAAAATTTCCCAGTTTTCTAATTGCAGCATCCGTTTGGCCCGGCTGCCGCGCAATTCAAAAATGCCGCCCCGCTGTGCAGCGGGACGGCATTTTCTTATTCCACAGTCACACTCTTGGCCAGGTTTCTGGGTTTATCAATATCGCAGCCTCTTTGCAGTGCCACATAATAAGCAAACAACTGCAGGGGCACCACGCCCAGAGACGGCTGCAGCACCGGATGCACAGCGGGCACAACCAACGTCCCGTCCGCCACCTTCTCCATCCGCTCCCGGAACTCTTCAGTGGTCACTGCCAGGACCTCGGCGCCCCGGGCCTTGACCTCCACCACATTGCTCATGGCCTTGTCGAACAACGCTGCGTAGGTTCCAAGCGCCACCACCAGCGTACCGGACTCAATCAGGGAGATGGTGCCGTGCTTGAGTTCGCCGGAAGCATAGGCCTCAGAATGAATGTAGCTGATTTCCTTGAGCTTGAGAGAGCCCTCCATGCCCATGGCATAATCCAGATTCCGGCCGATGAAGAAGATGGAATTGTGATTGAAGTACTGCGCCGCAAAATACTGCACGGTCTCCACATTGGCCAGAACCTTGCGCATGTTCTCCGGCAATGCCTGGATTCCCTCCACGATGGCGGCATATTCTTCCGGGGACACCGCTCCCAGCAGGTCGCCCAGATACAGGCCCACCAGATCCATCAGCACCAGCTGGGTGGAGTAGGCCTTGGTGGTAGCCACAGCGATCTCGGGTCCGGCCCAGGTATAGAGGACGTCGTCCGCCTCCCGGGCGATGGAGCTGCCCACCACGTTGACGATGGCCAGCGTCCGGGCGCCCCGGCGCTTGGCCTCCCGCATGGCGGCCATGGTATCCAGCGTCTCGCCGGACTGGCTGATGACGATCACCAGTGAGTGTTCATCCACCAGGGGATCGCTGTAGCGGAATTCCGACGCCAGGCAGACCTCCACCGGGCGGCGCATCAGCCGCTCCCAGTTGTATTTGCTGACCATACCCACATGGTAGCTGGAACCGCAGGCGATGATGAAAATCCGGGACACCGCCTGGATATATTCCGCCGTCAGGGTGATATCATCCAGCACAACGCGGCCGTCCCGCAGGCGGGGCGAAACCGTCTTGGCAATGGCCTCGGGCTGCTCCATGATCTCCTTGAACATGAAGTGCGGATAGCCGCCCTTCTCCGCCGCGGAGACGTCCCAGTCCACCTGATGGTGGTCCTTATCCACGGGGATCAGCTCACTGTCAAAAACATCGATGCTGTCGGCGGTGATGACGGCGATCTCCCCGTCGTTCATATAGGCCACATCCCGGGTATACTTGATCACCGCCGTCACATCGGAAGCAATGAAGTTGCCGTTTTTGCCATACCCCAGAATCAGGGGGCTGTCCTTCCGGGCAGCGATCAGGGCATTGGGATAGTCCGCGCAGATGATGCCCAGGGCATAGGAACCCTCGATGCGGCGCAGGCAGCGACCCACCGCCTCCAGCATGTTGTGGCACTCGTTATAATGAAACTCCAGCAGCTGTGCCACCACCTCGGAGTCCGTATCGGAGACGAAGGTCACGCCCTGCTTGATCAGGTGTTCCTTGATCTCCATATAGTTTTCGATGATGCCGTTATGGACCAGAGCGATCCGGCCGTTTTCGCTGACATGGGGGTGGGCATTGATATCGTTGGGTTCTCCATGGGTGGCCCAGCGGGTGTGTCCGATACCCAGCACACCCTCCAGATCCGCGCCGCCGTGGGTCAGCTCATCCAGCACCTGCAGACGGCCCTTGGCCTTGCGTACCTGCAGGCCAGCCGTCTCAGAGCGCACCGCAATACCTGCGGAATCGTAGCCCCGGTATTCCATCCGGGCCAGTCCGTCCAGCAAGATGGGCGCCGCCTGCTCACGACCCACAAATCCAATAATTCCACACATAAAAAAGGATTCCTCCTGTATTTGATAGATTTCAAAAGCACGCCGCGCAGCCAGCGCGCTTTTCCGGCGGTCACAGTCCGCTTTGTTTTGCAGTTGCCCGCATATTTGTCGTCTGTGTTACATGTCCGCCGCCACGGAGGGGCATCCGCCGAACAGTTCGATACTCCCCTCTCCTCGTCGTCCTGCCTTCCGGCAGGCACATGGCGCTGTTGATGGGATCACTCCCATAAGCCTCCTTTCCTTCTGCGCAATCTATGATCAAATTCCATCTATGGAATCGGATCCACATAATTTTCCGGTTTTTGCAAAGGCTAGCTTCACGGAGGGATTCCCGTTATGATCACTGCCTTTGCCCGAACAGTCATTCTCTATCTTCTCATCATGCTGGGCCTGCGTTTGATGGGCAAACGCCAAATCGGCGAGCTGGAACCCGGAGAACTGGTGCTCACCATGATGCTTTCCGACCTGGCCACCGTCCCTATGCAGGACTTCGGCATCCCGCTGCTGGCGGGTGTCATTCCCATTTTAACCCTTTTGTCCCTTTCCATGCTGTTAAGTCAAATATCTTTACACAACATCCACTTTCGGGCATTGGTCTGCGGTACACCCACCATTTTGATTCGCTGCGGAGAGCTTCAGCAATCCGCCATGCGAAAAAACCGCTATACCCTGGACGAGCTTCTGGAAGAACTGCGGGGAAAGGGATTTTCCTCCATAGCAGACGTCAAGTACGCCATTTTGGAAAATTCCGGCCAGCTGTCCGTCCTTCCCTGGAATGACCAGGCACCTCCCACCGCCGCGCAGCTGCATTTACAGCCCGAGGACGATGTGACTCTGCCGGTCGTTCTCATTGACGACGGCCGTGTTCTCAGCCGCCGCCTGGCCGCCTGCGGAAAAGATGAGGCCTGGCTGCA
>CALXDJ010000041.1 GCA_944387035.1 uncultured Oscillospiraceae bacterium
GCCCTTTTTGTTTTCCCAAAATTCAAAAAGGGCACCATTCGACGCAGGATATCAATGCACGAGGCAATTAAGTATTGTGGTTTGTTTTCCGAATTATACTAGATTGCAATCCGTCCCAGAGTATGATATTCTGAAAAAGATGGAACGCTCAAGTATTTTCCTGTCAGAAAAATAAGTGGGAGAGTGAAAATTTGGCTGACGATATTTTGATTACTCGTATAGATGAGCCCATTTACACAAAGCTATACAAGGTAAGCGGCCCCCTCCTTTGTGGCCATAAGGCCGATATCTATGCCGAGTGTCAGGAAAACCTCAACTCCGAGGGAGAGAACGATTACTATCTTCTGTCTTTCTATTTGTCAGCAGATGATTATGGCACGCGCGATCACATAGTTGGGATACCGTTCGGGCATTCTGGTATGTCACAAAACGAGATTGACCAGGAAGTCGTACATTGGCTCCAAGGTTATGTTCTTAATAATCTTATGGATGACATCCATATGTATCTCAAAAAGGAAGAACTCTTTGAGAAATGGCTTGACAAAAACAGTCAAGGTTAATGTTGTCTTTTGAACCTGTTCGTTGTAAGAAGATAAACCTATATTGAGCGTTACATATAAAAACATTAAGCAAAATTCAAGCGCCGTTTTGTTGGTCTCAATTAACCACCAAAGCGGCGCTTTTTTTATTTCTACCAAATTCAAAAAGGGCGCCAGCCCAAGGAGGTTAAAAAGTGAAAAGAGATCTGTATTTTAAGGAACTGGCTGTCGTTCTGGGGCGGGCTGGTTTCACTCCCCTGCCCCAGGAGAATGACTTCCTGCCAGTAGAGTATCACGGTCAGCGATTATGCCGGGTCAATGCTCAGGGCAATGTTTTCTACCGTCAGGAGGAGATGGACTCGCCTGAACGAGAACAAGCACGTGTCAAGGTTACGGATATGGCCGGAACGGTTCTGGAATATATGCGCCATCTGGAACATGCACCGACGATCCAAGCAATGGGTTTGTCGGAGCCGTATCAAGCACTTGCTGAGTTTAACGGCACAGTGCTGGCTGGGCGGCTTACTAGCTCAGGTGCAAAGTTTGTAACCTGGGACTGGGACTTCAATCACACCGGACTGAACCATGGACATTATTACGAAGGGAACTATGTAGGAGCCAAACGGGACTTTGCAATCCGGTCCGGCCTGATACCTGATGAACGGCAGTTTACAACTGAGCAGCTCGTCGAGATCTATCAACAGGGCGCCTATATCCGCTTTAGCTGTTCTCTCCCAGAGGAACAGGAGCGAACCATACCATGCGTTTGGAAAAGTCAAGTACGACAATCTGGGGCTGGTCTATGAACCGGAGCTGCGGGGGGTTACGCCCCCGTCCCAGGAGCGGATGGAACAGCTTCAAGCACAGTTTGAACAGATGGGCGTGCAGATCGTCCATACCTGAAGGAGGTACAACGATTATGAGTGAGCGGGTCGAATATCTGCGCATGAAAGCGGCAGAGGCGGTCAGTTATATCTGTGCAGAGCGGGGAAGGATTGTTACCGAGTCCTACCGCGCGACAGAAGGAGAAGTGCCGGTGATTCGCAGAGCCATCGCCCTGCGGGATATCCTGGAGAATATGAGCATCGTCATCGACGAGTATGAGCTGCTTGTGGGCAATCACGCCACACGGGAAAATGCCGCACCGCTGTTTCCGGAGTTTGGAATTGACTTTCTGATCAAAGAGCTGGATGAGTTTGAAAAGCGTCCCTATGACCGGTTTTACGTCACGGATGAAACCAAGGCGCTCATCTGTGAGATTGCACCCTATTGGAAGGGCAGAACTCACGAGGACCGGGTGGTGAAAACCACGGAGCGGATCTTTCCTCAGCAGCTGCTGACGGCGTGGGACCCGTCTGCCTTCCGGCTCAACGATGTGCTTTATGACGGCGTGCGCAAGTCCGCCGGAGACGGCCATATCATTCCCGACTACTTCAAAATGATGAGCGGCGGAATTCCGGGCGTGCTGCAGGAAGCGGAAAAGGCGCGGGAAGCCCTGGACCTGTGCGGAGACCGGGATGCGTTTGAAAAGAAGCTGTTTTTGGACGCCGTGACCATCAGCTATACAGCAGTTGCCAAGTGGTTTGTGCGTGTTGCGGAGGGAGCGGAGAAGCTGGCCGCCACGGCGCGGGAGTCCAACCGGCCCACCCTGCTGCGGGCGGCGAAAGCCTGCCGCAATCTGGCAGTGGCGGCACCGCAAAACTTCTTTGAGGCGCTGCAGCTGACCTATTTCCTGCACCTGCTGATTCATATTGAAAGCAATGGCCACTCCGTCTCTCTGGGTCGGATTGATCAGTATCTGTGGCCGTTCTACCAGCGGGACATTGACAGCGGCGCACTGACCCGCGAGGAAGCTCTTGAACTGATCGACTGCTTCTACATCAAGGTCAGCCGGTTCAATAAGGTCCGTCCCTGGCCGGAGACCCGCCTGAAAAGCGGCGCGCCCATGTTCATGACCATTACCCTGGGCGGCATGGACCGGACGGGACGGGAATGCTCCAATGCGCTGACGGAGCTGTTTCTGGATGCCCTGGCCGATACCCGCCTGCCGCAGCCGACTCCGATCCTGCGGGTAAATGCAGATACTCCCCGCGAGCTGATTGTCCGGGCGGTGAATGTGCTGCTCCGGCATGGTGGCGGTCTGCCTGCGTTTTTCTCGGATACGGCCATTATTGAAGCACTGCACAAAACCGGAATTCCTCTGGAGGACGCACGCGAATACGGCATTGGCGGCTGCTCGGAGGCGGTGGTGCCGGGGAAGAGCTTTTCCTTTACCGGCGGAGACTGCTACTTTAATTTCCTCAAGATTCTGGAGATCATGCTCCATGAGGGGGTCAATCCCAGAACCGGCGTGCGGCTGTTTGAGACCAAGACGCTGGAGGAGTATACCAGCATGGAAGATCTCCTGGAGGAGTTCCATCATCAGCTGTCCCTGTACATGCGCTACATTGTGGAGCTGACGGCCATTACCTCTTCCACGGACGCGGACCTCAATCCGACGCCCTTTACGTCGGGACTGCTGGATTACCGTGTGGAAATGGGCCAGGATATGTCCCGGGGCGGCGGTCCCAGCGCACGGTATTCCCACACGATTTTGCAGGGACATGGTACCGGAGATACCTGCAATGCCCTGTATGCCCTGCAAAAGCTGGTATTCGATCAGCATCGCCTGACGCTTCGGGAGTTTGTCCGTATATTGGATCAGGACTGGAGCGGAGAAGAAGGGGAAACGCTGCACACCATGGTCCGGCGTCTGCCCAAGTACGGAAATGATGTGGATGAAGTGGATTGCTATGCTGCCCGGCTGGCGGATATGTTTGCCGACGAAGCCCAGCAGTATACCCCTTGGCGGGGCGGCGTGTTCGGCACTTCCCTGCAGGGACTGACTGCCAATGTTCCCGAGGGCGAGACGGTGGGCGCCACACCGGACGGACGCCGGGCAGGCGAGGCATTGTCTGACAACATCTCTCCCCATGCGGGAACGGATGTCCATGGTCCCACCGCTACGCTCAAAAGCGTCTCCAAAGTGGACCATACGCGCTTTATCGACGGCAATATTCTCAATCTGCGTTTCCACCCCAGTGCTTTGACGGATGCCTATGGTGCATTTGACACCAATAAGGGCGGACGGTTTGCCGATATGATCAAGAGCTACCTGGTGGACCTGAAAGGCAATCAGGTGCAGTTCAATATCCTCTCCGCGGCGCACATGCGGGCGGCGCAGGAGCATCCGGAAGAATACCGGGATCTGGTGGTGAAAGTGGCGGGGTACAGCGCCTACTTCAACTCGCTGGATAAGGGACTGCAGGATCAGATTATTGAAAGAACGGAGCATTCATTGTAAAATCTGGGGCAGGGGCGAAAAGAGCAGGCTCTTTTCGCCCTTGCTGGTTTCGGGATAAATGTTGGGGTGCTTGCTGCGGACGAGGACGCGGCGGGACCATGCGGATGGGAGGAACTGCAGATGGCGTTGGAAGAAGAATATAATATGCTCAATAAGCGCGTCCACTTTCAAAACCCAATGTTTGCTTCTCTGGATTTCCTGGGATACGTGGAATATGAAAGCGGTGAACGGGGACTGCCTCACCGCTACACCGGCTGGTGCTACAATTATGTGGAAGGAAATCGGGGAATCTATCGCTTTGGGGATCGGGAGATCACCGTGGAGCCGGGAAGCGGACTGTTGATTCCACCGTTTCTTCCGCATCATCTGGTCAATCCGGGTCCCGGCAATATGCAGCTGATTTATATGGGGTTCAGCTTCGGCGGCGGCACTGCGCCTGTGGACGGCGACGATATTTTGAAAATCAATGAGACCCTGCGGGAATCCTGCTATACCAAGGCGTTTCATGAAAAGTTCCACGGCCTGTTCCGCCAGATGCGGCTTGCCGGACGAAAGGGAGAAGAGGAACTGCTGGCCAGACAGCGGGTCATGATTCTGGAGAATTTGCTCAAGCTGTATGATTTTAGCCACGGAGGACAAAAGCAGATTCCGGACTCGGACGCATTTTTGCTTCAGGATATCAAAAACATCATTACGCACAACTTCAGCCGGAATATTTCCCTGGAGGAAATTTCCAAGGCGGTCTATATTTCTCCCCGCAAACTGACTTCCAAATTTTTAGAACTGACCGGGATGAGTTTCAAGGAATATACCCAGATGCTCAAAATGGAGCAGGCCAGCCGCCTGCTGTATTCCTCGGGGAAAAGCGTATCGGAGATTGCGGAGGAGCTGGGATTTTGCGATATACATTACTTTTCCCGGAGATTTAAGATGTACTACGGCTGCCCGCCCAACGCGCTGCGGGCGAAAAAACATCGGGAGGGAGCGGGTGAAACATGATTGCGCTGGAACAGCTGTCACCCATTGGAATTGGAACCCATCAAATTGACCGCGTGGAACGCGCCTGCGCCCTGCGGGGACTGCGCTGTGCACTGGAGCATGGAGAGAATTTCCTCTCTACGGGGACGTCTTATGGACCGGACGTGATGGAGACGGTATCCTGCCTGATGCGCAGCATAGAACGGGAACGGATATTCCTGTGCGTGTATATTGAGCCTTCGGTTCAAAGCGGGGAGGAAGTCCGCGCGGCGGTGGAAGCGTATCTGCGCCGGTTTGGAACGGACTATGTGGATTGCTGCCAGATTCACAACCCGTATGAGACGGCGCTTTCTCTTGATACGGTGTATGAGGAACTGGCCCGGCTGCGGGAGGAAGGGAAGATCCGGTTTCTGGGAGCCAGCAATCTGGCGCCTTCTGCATTGGAGCCGCTGGCGCAGCAGTGGGATCTGCGCCTTTTTGAGGGACTTTATAATTTTGAGTGCCGCAACTACGAACTTGAGGGAGTTACCGCAGCTTGCAGAAACCGGGGGATCCGGTTTGTCTGCTACCAGCCGCTGCGGCGGAACCGGACGGCGCAGAAAAACTATCCGCTGCTGGCGGAAGTGGCGCAGCGGTACGGCTGCACGCAAAACCAGGTGATTTTGAACTGGCTGATCCGCTGGAAAGGCCTGCAGGTCATTGTCAAGGCTCTGAGCCTGGACAACATTGCGGCAAATTTGGCGGCCCTTGATTTGCAGCTGGAGGCGGAGGACTACCGGCGCTTGGATGCGTTCCGCTGCCCGGAATGCGACGGAATAGCCGTAGACTGGAATCGGAGCGGAGTTGGCATTCCCATCCATTTGCTGGCCAATCAGTTTTGATCATTTCTGCCGGGGAGCATGGATCGTTCTTGCAGTTTCCGTTATTTTGTGGCATAATCACTCCAAGCTTCTTAAGTACAAAGATGAGGGAGCGTGAGAAAGGAATGTGCCCACAGAACATTGCTCTGCTGACAGACTCCTGTGCGGATCTGACGCCTGCACTGATCCAGCAGAATCATATCCATGTGGTCCCGCTGCGGATTCTCTGCACCGATGGGGAATACCGGGATGGTGTGGATATCGACGGAGAGGGAATTTACCGCCGTCTGCGGGCTGGAGAGCTGCCGCAGACCTCGCTGCCTGCCGCGGAGGATTTCGGACAGGCCCTGCGCCAGATTGTGGCAGAGGGATACGACGGCGTGATTGCTGTGATGCTTTCCAGCGGCCTTTCCGGCACCTATAATCTGGCCCGGGTCATTGCCGAGGAGTGCCGGGACCGGATTCCTGTGCGGGTGTTTGATTCCCTCAGCGGTTCGCTGGGACAGGGACTGACGGTTTTGCAGCTGGCGGAGGACATCCGCAGCGGCATGGGCTGGGAGGAGCTGACGGAGCGCCGGGCGCCGCAGCTGATTGCCGCCACGACGCCCTTCTTTTCTGTGGATACCTTGGAGTATCTGCAAAAAGGCGGCCGCATCGGCAAAGTAACGGCCACCGCCGGAGCGCTGCTGCACATCAAGCCGCTGCTGACCTTTGCTCCGGACGGACAGCTGACCTCAGTGGCCAAGGTCCGGGGACGGCCGCAGGTGATGGACAAGCTGGTGGAACTGACGGTGAAGGCCTGCGGCCCGCACCGCCGCTACAATCTGGCCATCGCCCACGGCGGTGCACCGGAATATCTGGACACGCTGCGCCAGAAGCTCACGGCGGCCCTTCCGGCATATGACCATATCTGGGAGGGACAGATTGACGGAACGCTGAGCGTCTACATTGGAGACGGGATTCTGGGCGCCGCAGTTCAGGTGCTGGATTAAAAAAGAAGAGGCTGCTTCAAGCAGCCTCTTCTTTTTGTTCAGCGGGACAGGTACGCCCGGCAGCACGCGCGGGCCTGCTGTGCCGTTTTTGCTTCGTCCACGGTGCACAAAGCACCCTCCCGGACCACGACGCGGCCATGAACCACGGTGGTATCCACCGGCCCCCGAAGTCCCACGGTAGCCAGTACGTCGGCGGGGCTCTCTCCGGCTCCGGCCAGTTCCAGACGGCGGGAGTCCACCAGGAAAAAGTCCGCGCATTTGCCCGCTTCCAGAGACCCGATGTCCGTGCGTCCCAGCAGGCGGGCGCTGCCCCGGGTGGCCATCTTCAGCACCTGGTAGCCCGAGGGGGCCGCGGCACTGCTGATAAGCCGGTGGAGCAGGTAGCACACCCGCAGTTCCTCCAGCATGGACGAGCCGTCGTTGGAAGCGGAGCCGTCCACGGCCAGTCCCACCGGCACGCCCAGCTCCAGCATCTCCGGAATCCGGGCCACGCCGGAGGCAAGCTTCATGTTGGAGATGGGGCAGTGGGCCACGCCGGTTCCGGTGCGGGCCAGCTCCCGGAGCTCTTCGTCGTTGAAGTGGATGCCATGGGCATACCACACGTCCGGGCCTGTCCACCCCAAAGAAGCCATATACTCCAGGGGACGCATGCCCTTGCGGTCGAGCATGTAGCGCTCTTCGTCCTTGGTTTCGCACAAATGAGTGTGGAGACGCACGCCGTACTGCCGGGCCAGAGGCGCGGACTGGCGCAGCAGCTCCTCACTGACGGAGAACGGCGAGCACGGCGCCAGCACCATCTGGTGCATGGAGCCGGGGGCGGGATCGTGGTAGGCCTCGATGGCCCGGACACAGTCCCGGAGAATTTCGTCCACGGGCTGGACCACGCTGTCCGGCGGCAGGCCGCCGTCCTTGCGGCTCAAATCCATGCTGCCCCGGGAGAGCACCATGCGGATGCCCAGGGTCTGGGCTGCTTCCAGCTGGGCGCCCAGCAGATCCCCGGCGTTCTGGGGGAAGACATAGTGGTGGTCGAAGCAGGTGGTGCAGCCGTGCTTGAGCAGTTCTCCCATACCCACCAGGGAGGAAAGCCGCACGACCTCGGTGTCCAGCCCCTTCCAGATTTCATAAAGCGCCGTCAGCCAGTCGAACAGCTCCAGATTCTGCACCTGGGGCAGGTTTCGGGAGAAAATTTGATAGAGATGGTGATGCGTGTTGATGAGACCCGGATAGCACCACAGATGGCGGCCGTCCAGCTCCGTCTGGGCGGTATGAGGCAGATTCGGCCCCAGGGCCCGAATCCATCCGTCTTCGCAGTAAAGATCCACATCCCGCAGCACCTGATCGCGGTCGTCGCAGGTGACCACCGTGTCCAGATGGCGGATCAGCAGTGAGGACATAACAAAACACCCCTTTCCTGTCTTTGAGTATACGGGAAAGCGGCAAGGAGGTCAACCGGGGAAAAATGCCTTGAGAAAGGCACGGGAGTATGGTATTGTCGAAGACAGGAAACGATAGCGGACAGGGAGGTACACCATGCTGGACATTTTCGATATTCTGGGACCTGTGATGGTGGGGCCGTCCAGCTCCCACACGGCGGGCGCGGTTCGCATCGGCCGGATGGCCCGGGTGTTGCTGGGCGATGCGCCGGTGGAGGCCCGGATCGGCCTGTTTGGGTCCTTTGCGGAAACGGGACAGGGCCACGGGACGGACCGGGCTCTGGTGGCGGGGCTGCTGGGCATGAAGCCCGATGATCTGGAGATCCCCCACAGCTTTTCCCTGGCGGAAGAACGGGGGCTGCGGTTTTCCTTTTATACCGCCAACTTGCGGGAGGCCCATCCCAACACGGCGGTGCTGGAGGTGCGGGACGCGGCAGGGCGGACCCTGACGCTGCAGGCGGCATCCACCGGCGGCGGGAGAATCCGGGTGGACCGGCTCAACGGTGTGGACGTCAGCTTTACCGGAATGTTCAACACTCTGGTAGTGCAGCATCAGGATATTGCCGGAAAGGTGGCGGATGTGACCCGGGCGCTTTCCAGCGCCAAAATCAACATTGCCAATATGAGCGTATGCCGGGACCGGCGGGGCGGAGATGCCCTGATGGTCATTGAGACGGATCAGAAGGTGCCGCCGGTGGTGCGGGTTTTGATTGGAGAGCTGCGGGGGATCCGGAGCCTGACGTATTACGAAAAGGAGGAGTAAGCGTGGCACTGGATTCCATGCAGGAGATTCTGGAGCGGATGGAAGCGGAGGACAAGCCCTTCTGGCAGGTGGTGCAGGATACGGACCGGGAGGAGCGGCAGGTGACGGCGGAGGCATCCGAAGAGAAGATGCGCGCCACCTGGCAGGCCATGCTGGAGTCGGTGACAGCTTACCGGGGAGAGCGGATGTCCCTGAGCGGTTTGGTGGGCGGTGACGGAGAACGGATGCGCCGCTATGCCCGGGAAAAACAGCCGCTGAGCGGGGCTTACCTGCAGGAGGTGATCGCCACGGCGCTGTGCGTGGGAGAGTCCAACGCCTGCATGCGCAAGATTGTAGCGGCTCCCACGGCCGGCGCCTGCGGTGTGCTGCCGGCGGTGCTGGTGCCGCTGTATCAGAGCGGACAGGCCGGGGAGGAGGAGATCCTCCGGGCGCTGTATGTGGCGGCGGGCATCGGCGCGGTGGTGGGCTACCGGGCCTGCATCGCCGGTGCCGCCGGTGGGTGCCAGGCGGAGATCGGCACTGCCAGCGCCATGGCGGCCGGAGCGCTGACGGCCCTGCGGGGCGGCTCGGGAGAGCAGGTCGGCCACGCTGTGGCCATGGCCCTGAAAAATCTGATGGGCCTGATCTGCGATCCGGTGGCGGGTCTGGTGGAGGTTCCCTGCGTCAAGCGCAATGTGGTGGGGGCGGTGAACGCCGTCAGCTGTGCGGATATGGCCCTGGCGGGGATCACCAGCCGTGTTCCGGTGGACCAGGTCATCGACTGTATGGGAGACGTGGGCCGGCGCCTGCCGGTGGAGTTCCGGGAGACGGCCCTGGGCGGACTGGCCGCTACCCCCTTCGGCCAAAGCGTCAAGGAACAGCTGCAGAGCCGGAGAGATTCTCAGGAGACATAATAAAAAATTCCCGTGCCTTTTGGCACGGGAATTTTTTGCGGAAGCAGATGATCAGGCGTTCCGGGCGGCTCTGGCCTTCTGCAGCCAGTCCTTGCCGTCGACGAAACGGGAGACGATGAAGGAGACCACATAGTCGCCGGCGGAGTTGATCATGGTAGCGGGGGGATCCACCAGATTGCCGATGGTGATGGCAATGGGGTAGGCCACAGCCAGCTGATCCGGGAAGAACACGGAGCACATGATGAACTCGCCGATGTAGCCGCCGCCGGGGACACCGCTCATGCCCACGGAGGAGAGCACGGCCACCAGAATGATCAGAATGAAGTCGCTGATGGAGTTGAAGGGCTTGCCGAACACACCGAAGAGGAAGGCGATCTTCAGCACGCAGGAGAAGCAGGAGCCGTCCATGTGCATGGTGGCGCCCAGGGGCAGCACGATCTCGCTGACATCCTTGGAGATGCCGGTATCCTCCGCCGCTTCCATGTTGGTGGGAATGGTGGCAACAGAGGAGCAGGTGCCCAGGGAGGTGATGGCGGGGCGGGCAATGCGGCGGAACATCTCGCCCACGGCGCCCTTGCCGCCACCGAACCAGGCGAACAGGGGGAAGGCAGTGAAGATGTAGACAAAGCACAGCGGGTAATAAACGGCCAGGGCCCGGGCATAGTCCGCGGTGATCTGAGAGCCGTAAGTAGCCACCAGGTCGGCAAAGAAGCCGAAGAAGGCGATGGGAGCATAGTAGGTGACCAGCTGCACGACCTTCATCATGGCCTCAGCAAGGCTGGTGAGCAGGGTGGCGATGGGGCTGTCCGGACCGGGGCCCAGGTTGACGCCGAAGCCCACCAGGATGGAAAAGACGATCAGAGGCAGCATGGCACTGCGGCTGAGCAGGGAGGAAAAGTCGCTGACGGTGAAGAAGTTGACGATCAGATCCGGAATGGAAATGGGATCGTCCACCACGCCCTCGGCCAGGTTGCTCCAGGGCTCCAGTACCGGCGGGATCAGCTTCATCAGCACGATCATGATGGTGGCGGCGATGGCGCCGGTGATGACGAAGGTCAAAATGGTGGTGCCCATGATTTTACCGGCACGCCGGCGGCTGCGCATGGTGGCAATGGATCCGGCGATGGAAGAAAACACCATGGGGACCACGATGCAGAACATCATGTTGATGAACAGGGTGCCCAGGGGCTTGAGGACGGTGGCACCGGCCTTGACGACCTCGTCACCCTCCTTGACCTGGGGGAAGATAGCGCCCACGATGGAGCCCAGGATCATGGAACCCAGCATGACGGCCAGGAACGCGTAGTTGTGGGCGACAGACTTTTTGGTCAGTTTCTCGCTCATATTCTCTCTCCTCCTAAAATGGTTTGGGGTATCTGTATGGCCCGGGGGCCTTACATTCCGGGGATGGGGGGCAGATCCTCGTCGGTGATCTCGCCCTTACAGACAATGTTGGTGGGACCGGTGAGGTACAAGCTGGCAATATGAGAGTAAACCCGCTCGGCATCAATGCGCAGCTCGCCGCCGGGCATGATCACCCGGACATCCTTTCCGCTGACCCGGCCCTGCAGGGTCAGCACGGTGACCACCGATCCGGTGCCGGTGCCGCAGGCGTAGGTGAAGTCCTCCACACCTCGTTCGAAGGTCCGTTCACGGATCAGGTCTTCTCCAATGATTTCGTAGAAATTCACATTGGCGCCCTTGGGGAAATCAGCGTACCAGCGGATCTTCCGGCCCAGCTCCCGCAGCTCGTTTTCGTCCGCTTCCTGCAATCCCCGGTAGGGGACCACCGCATGGGGAATGCCGGGATCGCCCAGCTCCACATAGGAGCAGGGATAGCGCACGCCGTCGATTTCCACCGGGGAATCCAGTTTTACCGTGGTGGGATCGTTGAGCCGGATGCGGTAGAGCCGCTGATCGATCCGCTGACCGGTGACGATGCCGGCCGTGGTCTCCACCGTCTGGGTCTCCCCGGCCAGGCCGTTTTCGTAGCCGTAGCGGCAGATGCACCGGGCGCCATTGCCGCACATTTCGCCGACACTGCCGTCCGAGTTGAAAAACAGCATCTTATAGTCTCCGCCCTGGGTGGGAGCGTCCACAACCATCAGTCCATCTGCGCCGATGGACAAGTGCCGTTCACACAGCACCCGGGCCATGGCCGGAAACACCTGGGCGGGCAGGTGGGCTTCCAGATTGTTCAGCACCAGAAAGTCGTTTCCTGCGCCGTTCATTTTCCAGAATTTCAAAACCGCGCCTCCTTATCCGAATCTATGATGTTCTATTATAACAGCACCGGACAGCGGGGACCACTGGAGAATGTGCCAAAAAACATGCAAAACCTGCTGAACCTGCGGCGGGATGGATGAATTGCGGTTTGGCCGGGAATGTGGTATGCTGGGAAAAACGGACAGGGGGACGGATACGTGCCGAGAAAGAACGCGAAAAATACCCGGGGGCGGATCATCTCCGCGGCCTGGAAGCTGTTTTATGAACAGGGATATGCGGATACGACGGTGGAGGATATCGTCTTTGAGTCGGAGACCTCCAAGGGCTCGTTCTATCACTATTTCGATGGCAAGGACGCCCTGGTGGGAACTCTGGCCTATGTGTTTGATGAAAAGTACGAAGCACTGATGGACACCATGGACCCGGCTCTGGGCGCCATGGAGAAACTGGTGTACCTCAATCATGAGCTCTTTGCCATGATCGATGGCGGGATCTCCATGGACCTGCTGGCGCGGCTGCTGTCCACACAGCTGCTGGCCCGGGGAGAAAAGCACCTGCTGGACCGCAACCGCCTGTATTTCCGGCTGCTTCGGCAGATCATCGCCCAGGGCCAGGCGGCCGGTCAGCTGCGCACGGACCGCACCGTCAACGAACTGGTCAAAGCCTATGCCCTGTGGGAGCGGGCGCTGCTGTACGACTGGTGCTTGTGCGGCGGGGAGTATTCCCTGGTGGCCTATACCGACGAGATGACGCCGATGTTTTTGGAGAGCTTCCGGCCGCGGAGTGCGGAAATAAAAAATAATTCAACTTCCGATTTAAAATGATAATACAAAAACGTCTTGCTTGTATAGACTGAAAAATCAAGAAAAAATGAGAAAAACAGGAAACGCCGTATAGAATTGATTCTATACGGCGTTCTGCATTTCGTTCTACTTTCTTTTGCGGTATGATGGCAACCGTTGAATCTATATGAGGGAGAGAATGGAATGACAATCGCACAAATCTGCATCTTGCTGGCCATTGCTGTGTATCTGCTGGCCATGCTGGGCGTGGGCGTCTGGTTCGCCAACAAAAACCGCTCAGTGGACGATTTCTATCTGGGCGGACGGAAGCTGGGGCCCTTTGTCACCGCCATGAGCGCGGAGGCTTCGGACATGAGCAGCTGGCTGCTGATGGGCCTGCCGGGCGTGGCCTATCTCACGGGTCTTGCTGAGGCGGGATGGACGGCCCTGGGCCTGGTGATCGGTACTTATCTCAACTGGCTGATTGTGGCCCGGCGGATCCGCCGCTATTCCCACCGTCTGGGAGCCATCACCGTGCCGCAGTTTTTCTCCAAGCGGTGGGGAGATGACCGCAACCTGCTCTCCGCCATTGCGGCTGTGGTCATCATCGTGTTCTTTGTACCCTATACCGCCTCTGGCTTTTCCGCCTGCGGCAAACTGTTCCACACCTTGTTTGGAATGGACTATGTGACGGCCATGCTGATCTCCGCGGCGGTGATCGTGATTTATACGGTCATGGGCGGATTCCTGGCTGCCTCTTTTACCGACCTGGTGCAGTCCATCATCATGACGGTAGCCCTGGTGGTGGTGCTGGGCTTCGGCGTTGCCAATGCCGGCGGTATGGACGCGGTGCTGGAGAATGCGGAGTCCCTGGCCGGATACCTGTCCCTGTCCCATATTCACGACCCTGCCACCGGCGGGTCCAATCCATACAGCTTACTGACGATCTGTTCTCTGCTGGCCTGGGGCCTGGGATATTTCGGCATGCCGCATATCCTGCTGCGCTTCATGGCCATTGAGGAAGAGGAAAAGCTGGCGCTCAGCCGCCAGGTCGCCACCACCTGGGTGGTAATCTCCATGGCGGTAGCCATCTTCATCGGTGTGGTGGGCAATGGCATGACCCACGCGGGTACTCTGGAAGCGCTTGCCGATTCCGAGACCATCATTGTCCGAATTGCCAGCCTCATCAGTGAGCACGGTGTGCTGGCTGCGCTGCTTGCGGGCATAATTCTGGCGGGCATTCTGGCGGCCACCATGTCCACGGCCGACTCTCAGCTGCTGGCGGCGTCCTCCTCGGTGTCTCAGAATCTGGCAGTGGAGTTTTTCAAGCTGAAGATCAGCGGGAAGAAGAGCGTGCTGTTGGCCCGTTCCGTCATGGTGGGGATTTCCCTGGTGGCGGCTTATATGGCACGGGATCCGGACAGCTCGGTATTCCGGGTAGTGTCCTTTGCCTGGGCAGGCTTCGGCGCAGCCTTTGGACCGGTGGTGCTTTTCGGCCTGTTCTGGCGGCGGTCCAACCGCTGGGGTGCTCTGGCGGGCATGGTGTCCGGCGGTGTGATGGTGTTTATCTGGAAGTTCCTCATTGCGCCCATGGGCGGTGTCTGGGGAATCTATGAATTGCTGCCCGCTTTTGTGGTGTCCAGCATTGCCATTGTGACGGTCAGTCTGGCTACGGCGCCTCCGTCTCAGGAGATCGTGCAGACTTTTGATGAGATCTGACTGAGACATACAATAAAATATAGAAATGACAGGCCGTTGAGGAGGAATCTGGATGGCCTGTCATTTTTTTGAGAAATTTGAAAAAAGGGGTTGACAAATGGGGGAGGGTCTGGTATTCTAACCAAGCTGTCCGCGAGATACGCGGCGCGGCCAACAGAAGCTTGAAAAAATTCAAAAAACTGTTGACAAGCGCAAGACAGTGTGTTACAATCTAAAAGTTGTCGCTGATAAGCGGCAACCGAGCGAATGAAAAAAG
>CALXDJ010000042.1 GCA_944387035.1 uncultured Oscillospiraceae bacterium
AGAGTAATCGGAATGGAACAAAAATGGCTATAAAGTATTAGAAATAATACAAAAAAGATAATTCCATCTCTTTGTTTTCTGCGGCGCAGGATTTGAAGGGACTCTTTCCTCAAAACAGCTGCCCCGGCAGCTTCAATTTTTCTTCGGGTGGGAAGCTGCGGTCAAATTCCTCTGCCGCGGCCTCATTCACATAGTAGCCCTTTGGCGTGTGGTAGACGCCAGTAATACCGTCCAGAAAACCGGGCTGGAGTTCTTTCAGCAGAACATAGGGAACGATCGCCTGTTCTGGTTCTCCGTGATAGCGAATGCCTTTCGTCCCGGCCACCACAAAGCCGGACTTTCCGTAGAAGTCGATGTTGCCTTCGATGCACAGGGCCCCGGCACCCAGTTCCTCGGCCCGCTCCATGGAGTAGTCCAGCAGATATTTGCCCAGGCCCTGCCGCTGCAGGTCGGGGCGGATACTGATGGGGCCAAAGGTCATTATGGGGATCTCCCGGCCGTCGTCGGCCACGATCTTGGCCCGCATATACAGCACATGGCCGATGAGCTCTCCGTCCCGTTCCATGACCAGATCCAGTTCCGGCACAAAGTCCGGATCCTCACGCAGCACATGAACCACATAGTGCTCCAGGCAGCCGGGCCGGTACACATTCCAAAATGCCTCACGGGTCAAGTGTTCTACGGCAGCGTAGTCTGTCGGCATCTCCCGGCGGATGATGATGTTCTCTTGCTTCATACGTTTGTCCTCCTTACATCCCTCCGCCGGGGAATTTGCCCTGCTTGCGCTGATAGTGTTCTTTGGCAAACCGCCGGGCCTGCTTTATGCCGCCTACTTCCTTGAACATACGCTCCGCCTTTTTGACCTCAACTTCCTTGCTGCTGAGGCCCTCGTAACTGCTCTCATGCTCCAGTTTGCGATAGCTGTCCAACCGTCTCTGATCCAACCGTCCCTGTTCCACCGCTGCCAGGACAGCACACCCAGGTTCGTTGGTATGGGTGCAGTCCCGGAACCTGCAATGTCGGGCCAAGTCCTCAATCTCCCCAAAGGTCTGGGAGAGGTCCGCGCTCTCAGCCCCCATCTCCCGCATACCAGGTGTGTCGATCACCACGCCGCCCAATGGGCAGGGAAACATCTCCCGCCCGGTAGTGGTGTGTCGCCCTTTGTCTCCCTTGCCGATCTCCTGAGTGGAAATCACTTGCGTGCCCAGCAGGCAGTTGATCAGGGTGGATTTTCCCACACCGGAGGAGCCAATAAACGCACAGGTCTGTCCTTTGGAAAAATACGGCTCAAATTTGTCGTGGATATCCTCGTCAAACATGGACAGCGTCAGAATATCCGAAAAACAGGAGATGGCCTCCACCTGAGAAACCGCCTGTGCAAGGTCCTCACACAGATCCGCCTTGGTCAATACAATGACCGGCGTCGCCCCACTGTCCCACGCAATGGATAGATACCGCTCCATGCGGTTCAGGCTGAAATTCTGGTTGAGGGACATGCACAAAAAGACCACATCCACATTGGATGCCACAGGCTGAGCCTGACCGGACACGCCAACCGCTCTCCGGACAAAGAGGCTCTTTCTCCGCAGCACCCGATGGATGACTGCCAGCTCACCTTCCACCGTCACCATGACATAGTCGCCAACGGTGGGGTATTGGGCCAGTTCCACTGTCTCATACCGAAGTTTGCCGGACACCTCCGCCAAGAGCGCCGCCTGTTCCGTGACAATCTTATACTTTCCCCGGTATTGGGCGGTCACTCTGGCCAATGTCTCTTCCGGATGTAAAGTAGCTTCTGCCAAAAAGCGTTCGGAAACGCCATACCTTTTCAGTTGATGCAATGTAATAACCTCCATTTTGATCGTCTTCACATATCCAGACGGAAGGAGGTCTGTACCAATTACTTCGTCACACCTCCTTCCATTCTTACAATCTCCATTTTCTTTGTGTTCATCATAAAAACACACCCCTTTCTTCTATAATCGCTTGATTATAGCATGGATTCGCTCCAGCGGGAAGATACCGTCGGCAAAACAGGATTTTTTATTACATTCGGCAGGAGCTCTGCCATACTGGGGGCATCGGATATGTGGCATATTCAGATGCCCCTGCTGAAAGAGATGGGATGATGGAAAAGTGCCCTTCTGCTGCGTTTTGCGGTTAGAAGTTGTGGAGTGGATCAAAACACCCGTCGCAGCTGCTTCCTTTTTCCCTATGAGGCAAGCAGAGACCAGAGACTTTTTCTAAAAGTGCGTTGTTATAGAAGTGAATTTCGTCCGCTGCCTCCAGAACGGAGGATATGATGACTGTTTCTGAAACTTTTCATCCGGCCCTTCGGGTTTTTCAGCCTGCCTGGAACGATATGGGAATCCCACTGCGGGGAGAACTGTTTTATCTTGAAAGAAAGTGCAAAAGGTGTGGTTCTGTTCTCTGGCTGAAAATTTTCATTGAAGTGTGCGATTTGCGCTTCAAGCCCAGAGTTATCCAGGCGTGTATCCTTTTTCAGATTGCAAGGGCGTGCGTGAATATATACAAAATAGGTCCACCTATTTTGTGCTCTTTTCCTATTGATTTCGAACTTGATATGCATAAAATAGAATTAGAATAATTCTAAAAATGGTGCTGAGAATGATGACCAAGTATGCAAAGAAAATTTTGGAGATTGTGGAGTCGTCCAACGACCATTTGACAGCAGAGCAGATCTTTATGCAGCTGCGGGAAACCTATCCCACCGTTGTATTGGCAACGGTGTACAACAACCTGAATCGTTTATGGGAGGAGAATCGGATCCGCAAGGTATCTCTGGAAGGCATGGCGGACCGATACGACCGAACCCGGCGGCATGATCATATTGTGTGCAAGAAATGCGGCAGGCTGTTGGATGTGGATTTGGGGGATCTGACCGCGCAGCTGGAGGAGAAGGCGGGCATTTCTATCCTGTCTTACGACCTGAAATTGTTATACCTGTGCGAAGCATGCAGGAAGAATCTCAACAGAAAGGAATGTGAGGAAACTGAGACATGAGCCTTTGTCTGTCCGCGTTCCCATTGAGGCGGACAATCCCAGCATCGTGCGCTGGGAGGAGAAGTGTATCCGGTGCGGCATGTGCAAAGATGCCTGTACCAATCTGATGGGGGTACACGGTACGTATACACTGGAGGAGACTGGCGGAAAGGCAATCTGTATTTATTGCGGACAATGCGCCAATGTCTGTCCTGTGGACAGCATTACCGAGCGGGACGAATGCCCGCAGATCCGCAAGGCGGTGGCGGACCCCAATAAAATTGTGGTGGTCAGCACCTCTCCCGCAGTTCGGGCATCTCTGGGCGAAGAATTCGGAATGGAACCCGGTACGTTCGTGGAAGGGAAAATGGTGGCACTGCTTCGGGCCCTCGGTGTGGACTATGTGCTGGATACCAACTTTGCTGCGGACCTCACCATTGTGGAGGAAGCCAGCGAGCTGATTCGCCGGATAACGCAAAAGGACAGACCGCTTCCCCAGTTTACCAGCTGCTGTCCCGGATGGGTGCATTTTGCGGAGCTCTATGCACCGGAACTGCTCCCGCATCTCTCTACGGCAAAGAGTCCCATCGGAATGCAGGGTCCTACGGTCAAAACCTATTTTGCCAAGCAGATGGGCTTGGATCCGCAAAGCATTGTCCATGTTGCACTGACTCCCTGTACCGCCAAAAAGTTTGAAATCCGCCGGGAGGAGATGCATGCTGCCGCGGAGTATCACGGTATCGCAGGAATGCGGGATACCGACCAGGTGATGACCACCCGGGAGCTGGCACGGTGGGCCAAGGCAGAGGGCATTGATTGGAATGCCCTGGAGGATTCCGCCTATGATTCCCTGATGGGCAAGGCCTCCGGCGCGGGAGTTATCTTTGGAAATACCGGCGGCGTGATGGAGGCGGCCCTCCGCACTGCTTATGCCTATCTTACGGGCCAGGCGGCGCCGGATGCGCTGCTGCAGCTGGACCCGGTGCGAGGATATGAAGGCGTGCGGGAAGCGCAGGTGGAGATCGGGGAACTGCGGCTGCAGGTAGCCGTGGTGTATGGAACCGCTAATGCCCGGCGTTTTCTCGAGCACATGCGGGAGAGCGGAAAGGAATACCACTTTGTGGAAGTGATGGCTTGCCCCGGCGGCTGCATCGGCGGAGGCGGACAGCCCAAGGATCTGATGAAAAATGCGGATGAGACCCGTAAAAACCGGATTGCTGCGCTGTATCGGCGGGATGGCGCCATGACTCTGCGCACCAGCCATGAAAATCCCGAAATTCAAAAGCTCTATGAAACGTTTTATGGGCATCCGCTCAGTGAACTGGCGGAAAAAATGCTCCACACTTCTTACCAGGATCAAAGCCAGCGCATCCAAAAGGGGCGGATGGAGCAGGCTGCAATAAATGAGGAACAGAACAAAGGAGAAAATAAGACCATGACCAAATGGAAATGCAAAGTTTGCGGTTACATTTATGAGGGAGAGACCCTTCCCGCGGATTTCACCTGCCCCCTCTGCAAGCAGCCGGCCTCTGCTTTTGAGAAAGTGGAAGAGGCTCCGGCCAAGAGCGGCGCCGGAAAGTATGCCGGGACTCAGACGGAAAAGAACCTGGAGGCTGCCTTTGCCGGAGAGTCCCAGGCCCGCAATAAGTACACCTATTATTCTTCCGTGGCGCAGAAGGAAGGCTATGAACAGATTGCGGCGCTGTTCCTGAAAACTGCGGAGAATGAAAAGGCCCATGCGAAAATGTGGTTTGAAGAGCTCCACGGCCTGGGGGATACGGCAGAGAATCTTCTGCATGCCGCCGAAGGAGAAAACTACGAATGGACCGATATGTATGACGGTTTTGCCAAGACCGCCGAGGAGGAAGGATTTCCGGAGCTGGCCGCCAAGTTCCGTCTGGTAGCGGCCATTGAGAAGCGCCATGAGGAGCGTTATCGGGCGCTTCTGCGCAATGTGGAGACCGCGCAGGTTTTTGAAAAGAGCGAAGTGAAAGTGTGGGAGTGCCGTAACTGCGGCCACATTGTGGTAGGCACCGCCGCGCCGGAGGTCTGCCCGACCTGCCTGTACGGCAAGAGCTTCTTTGAGATTCATTGCGAGAACTATTGAGATTGCGGACCTTACAGATTGCCGGAGCAAGCAAACACTGCTTGCTCCGGCTTTTTCTGTGGAGCGGAGTATACCGAAATAAAGCGATACGGATACATGCGTTGTGCCGGCAGACGGGAATTGGGAATAGCACGTTTTTTCAAAAATCTTTGGAAAAGGAGAAGAAAACAGGGGACGATCCTTTGCGGTTAAAATTCATAAAACAGGTGAAGCAATATTGAAATGTTTGGAAAAACGCACAATTACGAAGGGGGAAAATGGTGTGATATGATGAGAAAGCCCCTTGGGAGAACGGGGCAGGAAAGGATGGAAAAGTATGCCGCAGAATCAGCGGGAGAGTTTGCTTTATACAGTGATGATGTGCTTTGTGATGGTGCTTTGGATGAGTGTCTATAATGTGGCACTGCAGTATGGCACACTGAACTTGGAAGTTTTGGAAAAAGGGTGGATCGGATTCCCCTTTGCCTATATATTCGGCATGTGCTGTGATTGGTTTGTGGCATCCAAAATTGCCAAGGGCGTGGCGTTTGGGTATCTGCTCAAGCCGCAGGATCCTCCCCTGAAGAAAATCCTCTGCATTTCCGGAGGAATGGTGGTGTGCATGGTGATCCTGATGTCCTTTTACGGAGCCTGTGAGGCGGCGTTCCACACGGGAGCCTGGGGGGAGATTCCCTGGATCTGGCTGCGGAATATCCCGCGGAATTTCATCATGGCACTGCCGTTTCAGTTTTTGATTGCCGGTCCGCTGGTACGCCGGGTATTTCGGAGGCTGTTCCCGGTGGGAACGGTACTGGCCTGAGAAAACCCTGCAATGGGAAATGTGACTTGGAGCGGCCGGTAGCAGTTTGTGCACAATCAAACCGCGTCTGGATGTCCAGACGCGGTTTTCATATGGAAAGAACCGCCCGACAAGATAGAAACGGCGCAGCCAAAGATATGGCTGCGCCGCTTTTTTCTGGCCTGTTCTGCAAAAGAAAGGCGGTATGTTGTCATAACAACATACGGATGGGGGAAAGCTGACTATACTGAGGCTGTAAACGAAAAGCCATCAGAACAAGGAACAGGAGGATCAAACGATGCGCTATATTGTAAATGGAAGTTGTGTAGGCTGTGGCCTCTGCACGGGAATTTGCCCGGAGGTCTTTACCATGACGGACGAAGGTGTGGCCAAGGCCATTGACGAAGAGGTGGATCGGGATCTGGCAACAGCGCTGGATGCGATGCAGAATTGCCCGGTGCAGGCCATCGAGGCGCAGGAATAAGGAGTCGGCCATGCCCTATATCAAAAATTTTCCGCATGCCCAAGTGCGGCCCCTCGCTCAGGAGGTGGCCGCACAGCCGGGGCAGATCGTCAGCCGGACGCTGGCGCAGAATCCGTATGTGAGCGTGACGCTCTTCGCCTTTGCCGAAGGGGAGGAGATCAGCACCCACGACTCCGCCGGAGACGCCATGGTGCAGGTTCTGGAGGGAACCGGCCGCTTCACCGTGGGGGGCGAGGAACACCTGGTTCATGCCGGTGAGGCGCTGGTGATGCCGGCGGGGATTCCCCACGCGGTCTTTGCACCGGAGGCATTCAAAATGCTGCTGACCGTGGTGTTTCCCACCCAGACCCATTGATTGAGAAGAACCCAGACAGGAGAAATGAAAATGAATCAGAATATGTTTTGCTATCAGTGCCAGGAGACTGCCGGCTGCACCGGCTGCACCCGCTCGGGCGTGTGCGGAAAGACGCCGGATGTGGCGGCTATGCAGGATCTGCTGGTGTACGTAACCCGGGGGCTGGCAGCGGTGACCACCGCCCTGCGCGCCCAGGGAAAGACGGTGTCCCCGGAGGTCAGCCATCTGGTGACCTGGAATCTCTTTACCACCATCACCAATGCCAACTTCGATGAGGAGGCCATCACCCAGCGGGTGGGAGAGACCCTGAAGGTCCGGGACAGCCTGCTGCCCCAGGTGGAGAACCCTGCGGCCCTGCCCGAGGCGGCCCGGTGGGACGGCTCCGGTGACTGGAAGACCAAGGCCCGGACGGTGGGCGTGCTCTCCACTGAGAATGAGGATGTGCGTTCTCTGCGGGAGCTGATTACGTATGGCCTCAAAGGACTGGCTGCCTATACTAAGCACGCCAACGCCCTGCTGCGCTCCGATGAGGAGCTGGACGCCTTTTTGGAGCGTGCCCTGGCTGCCACTCTGGATGACAGCCTGAGCGTGGAAGAGCTGACGGCTCTGGTGTTGGAGACAGGCAAGTACGGTGTGCAGGGCATGGCCCTGCTGGATCAGGCCAACACCGGCCGTTACGGCAATCCCGAGATCACCCGGGTGCAGATCGGTGTGGGGAAGAATCCCGGCATCCTGGTATCCGGACATGATCTGCGGGATCTGGAGATGCTCCTGGAGCAGACCCAGGGCACCGGAGTGGACGTCTACACCCACTCGGAGATGCTGCCTGCCCACTACTATCCCTTCTTCAAGAAGTATCCCAACTTTGTGGGCAACTACGGCAATGCCTGGTGGAAACAGAAGGAGGAGTTTGCGGCGTTCGGCGGTCCCATCCTCATGACCACCAACTGCATTGTACCGCCGGCTCCCAGCTATCAGGACCGGCTGTATACCACCGGCGCGGCGGGATATCCCGGCTGCCGTCATATTCCCGGCGGCGCGGGAGAGGAGAAGGACTTCTCGGCCCTGATTGAGCATGCCCGCCGCTGCCCGCCGCCCCAGGAGCTGGAGCAGGGAGAGATTGTAGGCGGATTTGCCCACGCTCAGGTCCTGGCCCTGGCAGACCAGGTGGTGGCAGCGGTGAAGTCCGGCGCCATCCGGAAGTTTGTAGTCATGGCAGGCTGCGATGGCCGGGCCAAGAGCCGGTCTTACTACACCGAATTTGCCAAGGCCCTGCCCAAGGATACGGTGATCCTCACGGCGGGCTGTGCCAAGTATCGCTACAACAAGCTGGATCTGGGCGATATCGGCGGGATTCCCCGGGTGCTGGATGCGGGCCAGTGCAACGACTCCTACTCCCTGGCTCTGATTGCCCTGAAGCTCCGGGAGGCCTTCGGATTGTCCGATGTCAACGAGCTGCCCATTGTCTATAACATTGCCTGGTACGAGCAGAAAGCGGTGATCGTGCTGCTGGCTCTGCTGTATTTGGGAGTGAAGAACATTCACCTGGGTCCCACGCTGCCCGCCTTCCTCAGCCCCAATGTGGCCAAGGTGCTGGTGGAGCAGTTTGGCCTGAGCGGAATTACCACCGTGGAAGAGGATCTGCGGCATTTCCTGGAAGCGTAATAGAGGTAAAAAAACACCGAGGGGCGAAACATACTGTTTCGCCCCTCGGTGCGCTGCAACATGGCCGATTGTCAGTTTCCGGTCAGGTACAGGAAATCCGGTTCCCTTCCCAGGGGGAATTGCACCGGCTGATCCCGATTCGACAGGTGATGGAGATCGATGCACTGCACGCGCTGATTTTCATAGGTGGTCCAATAATAGCGCAGGGATTCGGCGCACATGATGGACGTGTAGACCGTGTAGTCAAAGGGAACAACGCCGGAATCCTGCTCGGTAATGTGTCCGGGTTGACTGACCCGAACCATACCCAATGGGAAGGCCGCACTTTGAAACAGGTGGAGCATGGCGGCGATGCCGCTGGCTTCGTCCTTGCCTGGCAGGCAGTGCTCTTTGAGCAGGGCCAGCCGGACAAACCGAGCGGGGGAGCTCCAGTCTCCGGGCAGCCCCTGGGCGCCGCTGCCGGAAAAGCATTGAGTCAGGCTGTCGCCGCATATGCACAGTCCGTCGTGGTCCAGATCCCGGATTCCGGCGTAATTAAGCAGGTTGAGCCGGTGCCAGCGGTAATCCGGGCTGTTGGTCATGACGCCGATGGCGCTGCGATGGATGTGCAGACCATCCTCGTCCGGCTCCACCACGATGCTCTCGCCAGTCCGGTCGGAGAAGGTCCAGTGAAGGGGCGGCACAGTCCCCCAGAAAGGACGGTCCACCAGGGTGAGTTCCTTGCGCAGCACCTGTACCACCTCTTCTACGGTGGCGCACTGGGCCAGCAGGTGGTAGACCAGGAAAGGCGGTTGAATGGGGGTGGTACCCGGACGGCAGTGGGCGGAATAATGTGCCAGGGTGCGGTAATAGAGCTGTCCGCCCATAAGCCCCTGGGAGTTGATACCTTCATACAAAATGGCGATTCCGGAGGTGGGATACAGTCCCATTCCTGCTGCGGCGTAGCGCGCGGTGCGGCGGATTTCCTGTGTTCCGGAGGGGGCTTCTGTTCCGAAAATCCGATAGATGGTTCCGGTGGGGAAGAACGTGACCATGGTTCCTTCTGCCAGTCGGTTGAAGTCCAGATTGCGGCCCCAGAGGTGCTTGCCGTCTTCTGTATGCCAGCTCAGAGCACTGCATCCGGCGCACAGCATGGCATCGTGCGGTGTGGTTGTCATATTGAAAATCCCCCTATCTCTCCGTTGGTGTAAGCGTACGTACCTCTCATGATTTCCAATTGAACCCAATTTATACATGCGGGAGAAAAATGGCTGCCCCGGCTCCGGAAGGGAGCCGGGGCGTTGTTTGTGATCAGATCAGAGGGTGTTGGCCTGCTCCACTACCTGACGAATGGCTTCAGCAGCGTCGGCAGGCAGGCGGTTAAACCCGCCCTCGGCGGTATCCAGCTTGGTGACATAGTCCAGCCGGTCCTGCATCCGGGCTTTGAGCTGGGCCACGTAGTCCGCGTCCTTCAGGTCGGGGACAAAGCCCTCCCACTCCAGAATCTCAATATCGGAGAAGGGACCCCAGGGCTTGAAGTTGGCCTTGCCTTCCACCACGGCTTCCAGGATGCCCAGGGTGTCTTCTTTCTGGACCTTCTTGCCCATGAAGTCACCAGTGTTGATGATATAGCAGGCCACGTTCTTCTCGGCAACCAGCTTCTTGAACTTCTCGTAGTCGTTGACCAGCGGATAAGTGCGGAAGGGGTTGGCGTAGGGTTCCACCACCAGGGCGTTGGGGTCCACACCGGCCTTGAGCCGCTCGGCGGAGGAACGCTTGGTGGCCAGAGTTGCACCCATGACGGAGGCCAGGGAGGCACCCTTGAGCCGGACGATGGGCGGGATGGTGGGATCCTTCATGATCCAGAAGATGGCGTTGACGGGGGCGTCGATCTTATCCACCCGGTTGGGAGACCACAGCTTGGACTTGATGGCCCGGCCGTTGCCATTGCGGATATCCTCGGTGACGCAGACGATCTTGCCGTCCTCGTCCATGGTGGCGGAGCAGTTCTGCACGGTCAGCAGATACTTGTTGTCCGGTGCGTCCACGGGATAGTCGGAGGTCTTGTCGAAGTAGGTGGGCTCCAGAGCGATGGAGGCGCAGGTATCGGTGTTGATGATAAACGCGTCATCGTGGAGCACCTTGATGGCGGGATACTTGCCGCCGTGCTTGGCGTGGGTCAGGGTGGACTTGCCGGAGCCGGACAGGCCGAACACCGCCGCCACAAACTTGCTGCCGTCGTCCAGAGTGTACTCCTTCTGGCCGCCGTGGCAGGAGGCGTAGCCGTTGCGGTTGGCGATGGCCCAGGCCAGGGTCAGGGTGCCCTTCTTGTGCTCGCCGAAGTAGCGCATGCCCAAAATGGCGGCGCAGTTGGCGTCGGTATTGAAATAGCACAGGCACTTGGGATCACATACGTCTTCCTGGCCCGGTGCGCCGGTCCACTGCGGATCGGAGAAGATGTAGACATCGGGCTCGTTTCCGTTGCCGATGGGCTTGGAGTTTTTATACATCTTCACGTACTGATCGGACAGATACTGGAAGTTGAGCATCCAGTTGTACAGGAGGTTTTCCTCGCCCTCGGGGATCAGCAGGTGGGCTTTGACCATGAACTCGGGATCCAGGCCGATGTAGACTTCTGCATGGTACATGGTCTTCCAGCGGGTGTCGTAAACCGCGTCCATCAGGATCTTATCCAGGGCGGTGGTGTTGACGCCTTCCTTGCCGGTGATCCGCCGGGCAGGGGCATAACGGCCGGTGATAGAACCGTCATTGAACAGCAGCACCTTGGCATCGGGCTCCAGGCCGAACTCCTCGCCCCGATAGACCGGCATATCCGTGACAACCGTGCCGGGAGAATTCTTGGCCAGCTCATAGGCCTCCCGCAATGTATTGACTTTGATGACATTGTTGCCGTAGAAGGGGGCCTCAATGATGGAACGGGTCTTGGAGAACCCGACTTTTCCCGGGCCGATTTCCGTTCTGGGGTAATAGGCTTTCGTAGACATACCGCATGCATCCTCCTGTCAAAGTTTTCAAAACTTGTCAAAAAACAACAGTTGATTTAACTGCATGATACCGCAAAATCCACAAAAAAGCAAGTGAAAAACGATTACTTTTCGGCAGAATTCAAAATTGCAGCCAAATCAGAAAAATCCTGGAGCGTCAGCCGTTCGCCCCGGATGTCAGCGGGCAGGCCGCAGCGGGACATGGCATCCAGGATCTGTTCTTTGGAAAAGCCGGGCAGGGCGGCGCACAGGCTGTTGGCCAGGGTCTTGCGCCGGAGCAAAAAGGCGCCCCGCATGACGCGGAAGAAAAACGCCTCGTCGGCTACCTCCACCGCCGGATGATCCCGCCGCACGCAGCGCAAAACGGCGGATGTTACCTTGGGAGCGGGGTGGAACTTTTCCCGGGGAACATCGAACAGCAGCTCCGATTCCATATAGTATTGCAGAAAGAGGGAAAAAGAACCGCCGTCTGCGGAGCCCTGGGGGGCGGCCAGGCGCTGGGCCACTTCCTTTTGGATCAGCACGGTGACGGTTTTCAGGCAGGGGGTCTCGATAATCCGGGTAAGGACCGGCGTGGTGATGTTATAGGGAAGATTGGCGCATACAATGGGCGTCAGGCCCTGGAATTTCTCCGCGATCAGGGCGTCCAGATCCAGCTTCATTACATCGCCGGGGACGATTTCCACGTTGGGATACGGCGCCATGGTCTCGGCCAGCACAGGAAGCAGGGTTTTGTCCAGCTCCACGGAGACCACCTTGCCTGCCCGCTGGGCCAGTTCTGCCGTCAGAGGACCGATGCCGGGACCGATCTCCAGCACACCGCAGCTGCGGTCCGCCTGGGAAGCCTCCGCAATCCGCGCAGGGACCTCGGGATCGATGAGGAAGTTCTGCCCCATGGATTTGGAAAAATGAAATCCGTGACGGCTCAGCAGCGCCCGGATGGTATCGTAATCACAAAGATTCATGGCCATTCCGCCTTTCCAGAAAGTACAAACAGTATAGCAAAAAAAGAAGGGTTTGAAAACCCCTGCGCGATCCGGTACAATGAAGAGAAATTCGAACAGCTTGCAGGGAGGACGGCGTTGTGGTAAAGACGATTTTTCTGGACCTGGACAATACGCTCCTGGATTTCGACCGGGCGGAGGCGGCAGCCCTGAGCAAGGCCCTGGAGCAGGCGGGCATCACGCCGTCCGCTGCCGTACTGGAGCGATACCACGAACTCAACGCACAGCATTGGAAGATGCTGGAGGACGGTATTCTGACTCGGGATCAGGTCTTGACCGGGCGGTTTGCGGCGCTGTTTGTAGAGTTGGGAATTTCGGCATCTGCGCAGGAAATTTGCGATTGCTATGAGCATTTGCTGGCCCAGGAGCCGCCCCGGCTGCTGCCCGGTGCCCGGGAGCTGCTGGAGGATCTGGCACCTCGGTTTGCACTGTATCTGGCCTCCAACGGAGCCTCGGCTGTGCAGCGGATCCGGCTGCGGAATGCAGATTTGACGCGGTATTTTCGCGGGATTTTTATATCGGAGGAACTGGGCGTGGACAAGCCCAAGCGGGAGTTTTTCCAGATGTGTTTTGCTGCCATTCCGGATTTTTCCCGTCAGACGGCTCTCATAGTAGGGGACAGCCTCACCTCGGATATCCGGGGTGGACGCAATGCGGGTATCCGCACCTGCTGGTACAATCCCGACCGCCGTACCGCGCCGCCGGGATGGGAGCCGGATGAGGAGATTGCTGCCCTGGCAGAGCTCCCGACATTGCTGCAGCGTCTCTGATCCGAACTATGGGCGATACATATAAGATGAAAAGGCCGCCGGTACAATCGTACCGGCGGCCTTTTGTGTATGAAAGAAATGAAATCAGCCCTTGACGATGGCAGCGGTGTCCATAGCGATCATGAGCTCCTCGTTGGTGGGCTGCGATAGGCATGCGCCTTTCGGCGCAGACGATACCGGATAGCGGGAGGAAGCGGGGAAGCCTGGATATCCCGCTCACGGCAGATTACAGGAAACTTGTGAGGCGCCAGTACGAGGGCGGGGAACTTTTACAGGAAACTTGGAAAGGATGTGGAAAAGTATGTGGAAAAGGAGTAGCGTAGAAGAGAAGGGGTTCCCGCGGGAGAGACAGGCCCGGTGGGACCTGGAAAACCTGCGTACCGTATCGACGAAGATGATACCCGGGGAGTACCGGATACTGCGAAACATGTGCGCCGCCCAGAAGATCACCGTGTACAGCCTGGTGCGGCAGCTGCTCCGGCTATGGATGATGGAGACGGCCAAGCGGGAGGGCTCAAGGCCCGAAGCATGACGCCCGGCGGCGGAAGCCCGCCAGGTGGGAGGCTGGTTGGACGCGGGCGCCGTGGAAGCTGTGGCAGCTGTCGCCCTGGCTGGGATGGATGCAGCGGCCACAGACGGGCACGCGCCGCCGCCGCGCAGATGGCAACGCGAACGCTTGTTCGAACCGGCGCTGACGAAAACGCCCCCTTTTGTGACCGCAGCAACGATACCACCGCCGTCAAGGGTCGAGACAAGCTGCGCCCCGCAGCGCCGCGTACCGCGCCGCCTGGCCGTGTCCGTCCGCGTCCCCGTGCGCCAGCGCCCGTTGCCGTGGCCGTCCCCGTCCAGCCCTTCCAGGGTTGCGGGGCTTGCCCTTGACAGCGGTGGGCCTGGTGGAGTACATCACAAAAGGAGGTCGTTTTCTATGATCAGCGCCAACATTCCGAACAGCGTCCGCAAGGCCATCTACAAGCGCGACGGCTACCGCTGCGCCCTGTGCGACAGCAACCGGGGCCTGCAAATCCACCACGTCATGAAGCGCAGCCAGGGCGGCAGCAACAGCCCGCACAACCTCATTACACTGTGCATGTACTGCCACAACACCATCCACGGCACCCGCTTCCCGGACTGCCCGGACTACATGACGCCCGTGGAGCTCCACGAGGCCTGCATTGAATACCTGGCGGACTTCTACGCGCCGGACTGGTACCCATGGGAAGAGGGAGAGCCTTGAGCCCTCCCTCCTGATAGTGCGGTGGTCGCGGAAGCCAGGGCAGCGCGGCGGCTGGCCCTACTACCACAACATGCAGTGTGTTGCAAATCTGGTCATACAAGATGTGGCTCCCCCCGCGGGCGCTGCGGCGCCCTGGGCGCGGTGCGCGGCCCCCCCGCAATGGCACGGCCCGCCGCCTGGGTTCCGTGGGTGGCGGCGGTCCGGCCCTGGCGCGCCCGGCAAGAAAATGCCGGGCTTGCTCTCGCCGCCGCGCCATTGGTTTGGGGGGCTAGGTTGCGCGGCGGCTCGGGAATTGCGCCCGCTGCGGCGGGCGCCTTAGCCCTTGACGATGGCAGCGGTGTCCATAGCGATCATGAGCTCCTCGTTGGTGGGGATCAGCAGGACCTTCACCTTG
>CALXDJ010000043.1 GCA_944387035.1 uncultured Oscillospiraceae bacterium
GGTGGGAACAACTGGACTCGAACCAGTGACCCCCTGCTTGTAAGGCAGGTGCTCTAACCAGCTGAGCTATGCTCCCGGATCGCCGCTCTTGTCAGACGACAAAAGTTATTATACGCAAAGACCCCCTTTCTGTCAACCCCAAATTCAAATTTTTTTCAACTTTTTTTGAGGCCCGATTCTGCACCTGTTTTTGCCCCATTCTGACCGCAGCTTCCTGCCGCTCAAACGCCTGCCGCGGAAGGGATCCGCCTTCTGATCCCTCCCGCGGCACAGTTGCATTCCTGTTTACTTTTTGCGCATATCCGCCAGCATCCGCTCCAGGTCCTCCCGGCTGAAATGCTGCACGTTGTCGCAGAAGCGGCAGGTCAGCTCCGCTTCGCCCTGGTCCTCCAAGAGCTGCTCCAGCTCCGCGGGTCCCAGGCTGATGAGCGCCCGCTCCATCCGGTCCCGGCTGCAATAGCACCGGTACTCCACCGGCGTCTTTTCCAGGATCTCCAGCTCAAAGTCCGACAGCGCCGCACGCAGCATGGCCTCCGGATCGTCCTTTTGACGCAGCAGCTGCGTTACCGTTCCGGCAGCCATCAAGCTGCCCTCCACCTTGGTGATGACGTCCTCGCCTGCGCCGGGCAACAGCTGCACCAGATAACCGCCGGCCACCAGCACGCTCTGATCCCGGTCCACCAGCACACCCAGCCCGCAGGCCGTGGGGATCTGCTCCGACTCCACAAAATACGCCGCCAGGTCTTCGGCAATCTCGCCCCCCAGCAGCCCCACACTGCCCACGTAGGGCTCCTTCATATTCAGGTCCCGGATCACCGTCAGGGTGCCGTCGCAGCCCACCGCGGTGCCCACGTCCAGCTTCCCATCCGGCCGCAGAGGCAGATCTACCGCCGGGTTTTCCACGGTTCCCCGGACATTGCCCTCATTATCCGACACTGCCAGCACACTGCCCAGCGGGCCGCCGCCCTTGACCTGCAGCGTCAGGCTGCTGCCCTCATCCTTGAGGGCGTTGCCCATCATGGAAGCTGCAGCCAGCACGCGGCCCAGGGCAGCCGTAGCCACCGGCAGAGTCTTATGAATCTGCCGGGCCCGCTCCGTCAAATACCGGGTGGACACCGCCGTGGCCTTGACAAAGCCATCCTTGCTGATGGCACGTACCAGTTGATCACTCATGTCCTGCATGACTCCTTTATTGTTTCCCGGTCCGTCGGACCGCTGTTTTTCCGGCATCCTCCGCCGGCCGGACCGCTGTGATGATCCACCGGTCCTCATCCTCCCGGGGCGGACAAGTGGTCAAATCCCCGGACACCGTAATGTCCCGGAAGCCCGCCTCCGTCAAAAACTGCTCCAGCTCCTCCCGGCTCCAGGCCCGTTCCCGGTGCTCTTCAAACTCCCGGTCCCAGGCGCCGTCCGGACGCTGAGAAAACAGGTCCACCTGATAGGTGCACACCCGGGTCTTTTCTGAGAAGAAAGTCCGCCAGACGCACACACTCTCCTCCGTCTCGTCCATGTAGATCTGCCCGTCCATCCGCTGCAGCTTCCAGGGGGTGTTGACGTCAAAGTAAAACCGTCCCCCCGGCCGCAGCCAGCGGTACACCCGGGCAAAGGTCTGCCGCAGGTCCCGCTCCCGGGTCAGGTAATTGAGAGAGTCCAGCGTGGAGATGGCAGCGTCCACCGGCTCCAGCAGCCGCAGCTGCGGCATGGACTGGCACAGGAACAAAGGCGGCTGCCCCGACAGGGCCGCCGCTTTTTGTGCCGCTTGGGTCAGCATCTCCTCCGAGGCATCCGTGGCTGTTACCTGATACCCCGCCTGGGCCAGCAGGCAGGCAATGGTTCCGGTACCGCAGGCCAGGTCCAGCACGGTGTGCACCGCGGGCTTGCTCTTCCGGAAGGCCCGCATCAAAAACGCCGCCCGGCGCCGGTGCTCCGCGTCTGCCATCAGGGCATCATAGCTGTCCGCCAGAGACTGATAGCTCTTCATTGCTTCTTATTTTTTGTCCGGGCAAAAATCCGGGCATAGGCGCCGGTACCGTAGCTCAGGGACCGGTTGACCCGGCTGATGGTCGCGCTGGAGGCACCGGTACGCTCGAGAATATCGTTGTAAATCATGCCGTCATCCAGCAGAGAGGCCACTTCAAACCGCTGCTCCATGGACCGCAGCTCCGACACGGTGCACAGGTCCTGAAAGAAATCATAACACTCCTGCTCATCCTGGAGCTGCAAAATCGCCTTATAGAGCTGGTCGTTCTTTTCCTTTTTGCCGATCTTGACCATATTGTACGCCCTTTCTGAATCTTACAGACCAAATTGCGGCCAACGTCGCTATCCTGATTTTAGCATTGTAGAGTGTGAAAGTAAAGACCTTTTCCCGCAAAATTTCTACCGCTTTAAAGTACGGACGGAACCCCTGCTCCGCCTGCGGCATAGGCTGAAGCAACCATCATTTGCAGAGAGGAGCCCGGTTCATGAAAAATGGTCTGGTGGAACTGCACACACAGCCCTGGGCGGCGGAGCGGGAGTGGACGGCAGACGGCATTCCGGTTCTGCACGCTGTGGCGACACTGCCCCGGCCGGAACCGGTCCAAGGCGGCATATGCCGCCGGATCGACCGGTTTTACCGGCTGCAAAGCCGGGCATACCTGCGTTACTGCGAGCGCTTTCTCTTTCCCCAGGCCCGGGAGGAGTGCCGGAGTGCCCTGGCCGCCAGCGCGCCCTTCACCCCCACGGAGGCGGAGCTGACATACCAGGTCACCTATAACGAAGGCGGACTGTGGAGCCTGTACACCCAGTCCCGGGAGGGCGGCGCACCGGCGGTGCGCCGGGGGGATACCTGGGATCTGGCCACCGGATATCCGGTGGCGCTTTCCGCCTTCTTCCCCGCCAAGTCCCCCTGGAAGCGGCATCTTCTGGCCCTGGCCGCCGGGGACCTGGAACGCCGGGAAACCGCCGGGGTAATCCGCCTGCGGGAGGACTGGCGGCGGCAGCTGCGCCGGAAATTCAATCCCAATCACTTCTATCTCACCGCTGAGGGGATCGTACTCTTCTACCCTGTGTATACCCTGAGTCCCTCCTCCATCATTCCCACCATCGTCCTGCCCTATGGGGATTCCCTGCTGCGGCCCGGAATAAAAAAACCGTCCGCCGTCTGAGACGGCGGACGGTTTTTCCTTTACTGCTTTTTGTCGCCGCCCACACACCGGACCACGATGCCGGTCAGGGCGAAGAGGGCGATGGCGTTGGGAATCACCATCAGCTGGTTGAACATATCGGAAAGGCCCCACACCAGATCACTGGAAGTCACCGTGCCCAGGAAGATGAACACCAGGGCAATGACCGTATAGATCACGGTGCAGACCTTGGGAGACTTCTTGCCGAAGAGATAGATCACGTTGATCTTGCCGAAGAGGTTCCAGCCCAGGATGGTGGAGAAGGCGAAGAAGAACAGGCAGACCGCCACGAACTTGGCGCCCAGGCTCTCGCCCATGACCACGCCAAAGGCGGTCTGGGCCAGATTCGTACTGCTGAGCACCGTGGTGACCTCACCGGTGTAGCCCGCAGCCAGAGGGCCGCCCTCGGTATACATGGTGGAGATGATCACCAGAGCATTGAGCGTCAGCACCACAAAGGTATCGATGAACACGCCGATCATGGCCATCACGCCCTGCTCATGGGGGCAGGAGACGTTGGCCAGGGCGTGGGCGTGGGGCGTGGAGCCCATACCGGCCTCATTGGAGAACAGGCCCCGCTTGGCGCCCTGGCTGATGGCGATTTTCAGCGCCGCGCCCAGACCGCCGCCGATGATGGCGTTGGGGGCAAAGGCATAGCGGAAGATCATGGCAAAGGTCTCCGGAATATAACGGATCCGCAGCACCAGCACCACCAGGCCGCCCAGAATGAACAGCGCGGCCATGACCGGCACCAGCTTCTCCGTCACGGCAGCCAGACGCTGCACACTGCCCAGGAAGATCACGGCGCAGATCACCACCAGCACGATGCCCACCACCCAGGAGGGAATGCCGAAGGCCGTCTCAAAGGTGGAGCCGATGGAGTTGGACTGCACCATGCAGCCGAAAAAGCCCAGGGCCAGAATGATGGCCACAGCGAAGAATCCCGCCAGGAACTTGCCGAAGGCACCCCGGAAGGCGGTGGTGATGTAGTACACCGGGCCGCCCTGGATGCTGCCGTCGGCGTGGCGCACCCGGGTCACCTGCGCCAGCGTGGCCTCGGCGTAAATGGTGGCCATGCCGAAGAAGGCAATGATCCACATCCAGAAGATGGCGCCGGGACCGCCGGTGAGGATGGCGCCGCCGGCGCCGACGATGTTGCCGGTACCCACCTGGGCGGCAATGGCGGTGGCCAGGGCCTGGAAGGAGCTCATGCCGGTCTTATGCTTCTGGCCGTTGAGTGAGAGCGTACCGAACACCTGGCGCATGCCCTGTCCGAAGTAGCGGATCTGCACGAAGCGGGTCTTGATGGAGTAGAGCAGGCCCACTGCGATAAGCAGAAAGACCAGGATGTAGTCCGACAGATACGAATTGACGGTTTGTACGATTTCGAGCAGCATAGTTTTTCTTTCCCCTCCAAAAAAATAAACGGAACAGCTGAAGAATCAGCCGCTCCGGAGAAGAAGACGCAGGGCCCGGACGGACAAAACCCGTCCTCCGGGATCCCACTCTGTCCTTTTACCTGAGAGATTCAGCGGCTGACGCCGCCTTGCACCTTCGGTACCCATTGCTGGGGTTCTCCAGAGCCACATCCATTTCTAGTCCCCGTCCGGCTTTCCGGACGCCTGAGAGTTTTACTCCTTCGGCAGGCTTGCGCCATTTCCCTAGAAACTTCATCTGCCGTTATGCAATTTGTGCTACCACCTTACCATGTCCTGGCAGGATTGTCAACACCATTCGCCATTTTTTGTCCGCCCGGGAACGACTTCGGCTTTTCCATAGCGGACAAGCAGCGGGAGGAACTGCGTTCCCCCCGCTGTCATCTTACCGTCCCACCATGATGTCCAGGATCTCCTCGTCGGTACGGCGCATGCCTTCCCGGGCCAGGCGTCCCACATTGCCGATGGTGTTTTCCACACCCTTGCGGATGATGCCCTCACCGTCGACAAACTGGTGACCGCCCTGCTGGTACATATGATAACCCATGAGGCCCGCGTCCACCGCCGAGGCAATCTTGGCGGCGCAGGAGGGCTTGGCCCCATCGCAGATCATGCCTGAGCAGATGGCCAGGGTGTTGGCGATGGTATGGGCAATGACCTCGTAGCGTCCGCCCTGCAGATAGGCGATGCCTGCCGCCGCACCGCATCCGGCGCTGACCGCGCCGCAGAAGGCGGACAGGCGGCCGATGCCGGTCTTCTGGTGGATCGTCACCAGATCCGACACCGCCAGCGCCCGGTAGAGCGCGTCGTCATCCGCACCCATGTCCCGGGCGTATTCGATGACCGGCAAGGAGGCCGTCATGCCCTGGTTGCCGCTGCCGGAGACGATCACCACCGGCATCTCGCATCCGCTCATCCGGGCGTCGGACCCGGCGGCAGCCGCCGCCCGGGCCCGGACGGACACATCGTCGCCATAGAGGCTGCGCAGCGTCCGGCCAATCTCGGCGCCCCAGCCGCCCTTGAGGCCCTCAGCGGAGATGGCGCTGTTGCACGCCACCTGACGGCCCAGCACCTCGGCCACGTCGGCTGTGTCCAGACAGTCGGCAAAGGCGATGATCTCCTCCACACTCAAAACGGAGCGGTCCGTCTGCTCCGTTCCGCCGCCGGTGCTGCCGCCCCGGAAGAGAATCTGCTCGTCCTTCTGAATCCGGACGATGTTGGTGTGAAAGTCCACGATCTCACAGCAGGCGGTGTGCTCCCCCGCTGCCACCGTGACATTGATGAAAAACACCCGGTCTCCCGTAGAGGGAACCACCCGGATGGCGCACTGGTCCAGCATGGCATGGATGCTCGGGATCTCCTCCTGGGTGATCCGGGAGAGCACCTCCAGCTCCAGCTCCGGCCGTCCGGCGGCCATACCCGCGGCAGCCGCCGCCTCGATTCCCTTGAGACCGCCGGTGTTGGGCACCGTCACCGCCTTGACGTTTTTGATAATATTGCCGCTGACCTCCACCCGGCACCGCTCCGGCACCGCGCCCAGGGCTTCCCGGGCCTTGGCCGCCGCCAGGGCGATGGCCACCGGTTCCGTGCAGCCCATGGCGGGAATCAGTTCCTCCCGGAGGATCTGCAGGTACTGTTCATAATGGGCAGTCCGCTCCATAGTCTTCGCTTCCTTTCTTCTCGTTTGTCTCTTGTTTATCCTTGCTTCGATCTTACCACCCGGATTTCGACAGCGCAAGGCCTTCAGCACTCCGCGGGCCAGAGAATATCCCGGGCCACCGGCGTGTAAAACATCCGCTCCACTGCCTCCCGTTCCCGGGTCTGGCCCAGAATCCACATGAGCTTGGCCACCACGGCCTCCGTGGTCATGTCGTAGGCCTCCAGCACGCCCAGATCGTTTTTCAGTCCCCGGCCCACATGGTAGACCTCCAGATCACTGCCCTCGCTGGGCACCTGGGTGGTCAGCACCACAATCCGGCCTTCGGCCATCCAGTGGCGCAGGCACTCGTAAAAACCGCCCTCTTCCGGCACACCGCCGACGCCGAAGCTCTCCACAATCAGCGCGTCGCTGCGCTCGAGCAGAAAGTCCGCCTGGGCCCGGTCCGCCCCCGGCACCAGCTTCATGAGCGCCACCCGGCTGTCCAGCCGGTCGTAAAACACCGACCGTGATGCGCACTCCTGGCGGATATAGCGCAGCAGCACGCCGTCCCGCAGCACCCCCAGCTGGGGGAAATTGATGCTGGAAAAGGCCTGAAAGCTCTTGGTCCGGGTCTTTCTGGCCCGGGTGCCCAGAATCACCTGATGGTTAAAGACGATGGACACCCCCGGCAGGTCCTCCGCCGCGCAGCGGAAGGCATCGGTAAGGTTGTCCTTGGAATCCGTGGAGTCAAAGCCGATGGGCTTTTGCGCGCCGGTGAGGATGATGGGCTTGGGACTGCCCTGAATGAGATAGCTCAGCGCAGCGGCGGTATAGGCCATGGTATCCGTCCCGTGGGTGATGACAAAGCCGTCGTAGAGATCATACCGCTCCTGAATGCACCGGGCCATCATCAGCCAGTGCTGGGGGGTGATGCTGGTGCTGTCCAGATTCAAAAGCTGGACGCACTCCACCCGGCAGATCTCCCGAATGGCGGGAATGTGGGCGAGCAGCTGCTCCGTGGTCAGCTCCGGTGCCAGTCCCCCCGCCGTCATTTCCGAGGCAATGGTCCCGCCGGTTCCAATGAGTAAAATTCGTTTCATCGTGTCTTATCCCAGGTCCCGGTGATCCAGCGCTGCCAGCCCGAACCGGGCGGCCCGGGTCACCTGTTCCCGCTCCTCCTCTGTGTTGCTTTCCTTCCAGCGCCGGCGCAGCTCCCGCAAAAACAGCCCCCGCAGAGAGTCCTCCTGCGCCCGCTGCCAGATGTCCTCCGCCATGCGGGTGGCGTCCCGGACCTCCAGGGCATAAAACCGGGGCTCCAGCGCCTGGGCAAGTCCCACGGCATCCACCCCGGCCTCGCCGGTTTCCCCGGTGAGGGTGATGCGGTAGAGATCCCGGGCAGTATCCGGCGGCAGCGCCGCCTCTACGGCGGCGCGGGGGTCCTGTCCGGTGACATCCACCGTCAGATTCTCATACCGCCGCCAGGCGAAGGGCACAAAGGTCACGGATACCGCGCCGTCTTCCAGCGTGCCCTCATAAAATCCCTTGGGCCCCAGCTCATCAAAGCCCCGGCCCTCGACGCACCCCGGCCAGGCGCACAGAGTCCGCCCCAGACGCTGGGGCTCCAGGCACTTATGGATGTGGCCCAGGGCCAGATACGCAAGGCCGCTGTCCGCAATTTCCTGACGGCGGATGGGATTATACCGGGGCCGGGAGGGCTCCACCTCGCCGTGCAGCAGGCCGAAGTGCACCTTTCCGTCCTCCGGCGCGGCAAAGCCTGCCAGCAGGCTCTCCGCCTGCTCCGGACCCGTAAAGGCCGCCCCGTGGATGACCAGATTCCACTTCGGCAGTTCCACTGCCGTCATGGCGGCCTCCCGGAACACATGGACATTCTCCGGCCACGGCACCGTCAGCCACGGGCTGCCGGGGCCGTAGTAATCGTGATTGCCCGGGGCGATGAATACCCGGGCCTGCATCTGCCCCAATGCCCGGGCCAGCTGCTCCCCCGTCTCCCGGAAGGCACTGGCGGAGTCAAAGAGGTCCCCGGCCAGCAGCACCAGCTCAATGCCGTGGGTATTGACATAGTCCGCCAAACGCGCCAGAGTCTCCCGGCTCTCCCGGCGGCGGGCCGCCGCCTGCCGGGCAGGCAGGGCGGCAAAGGGCGAATCCAGGTGGAAGTCCGCCGCGTGAAGAAAGCGCAGCATCTTACGCCTCCTCGTTTCGCCAGCCCTTGCACACGTCCACCCAGGCCGTGAAGTTGGACGAATACCGCTCCAGCTCCTCGCAGGTCATCTCCACGGCACTGTTATCGCTGCCGGCAGCGGGGAACACCGTCTCAAACCGGCGCAAGGACGCGTCCAGATATACCTTTACATCCTCCGGCAGGGCAAAGGGACACACGCCGCCCACGTCATGCCCCACCAGAGTGTGGGCCTCCTCAAAGGTCAGCATCTTGGCCTTGGTGTGGAACTGGGCCTTATAGCGGCTGTTGTCCACCTTGGCGTCTCCCGCCACCACCACGATGATGGGGTGCTCGTCCACCTTGAAACTCAGGCTCTTGGCAATGCGGGCGCCCTCCACTCCCACGGCCACCGCCGCCAGCTCCACCGTGGCGGAGGAAACGTCAAATTCCCGGATGCGTCCGGCAATGCCCAGGGGTTCAAAATATGCTCTTACCTTTTCAATCGACATCTTGATTCTGCTCCTATTCTGTTGGGATTAACGAAGGTCTATGCGTTCCACACCGGTACACCGGCCGGTGCTGCCGTCCAAAGTGAATACCGCGCCCTGCAGCTTGCAGGGCCCCGCTGCCGGACGGTATCGCCCGGGCAGGCCGCCCAGGAAACTCTCCACGGACTGCGCCGGCTCAATGCCCAGCACGGATTCCACCGGCCCGGTCATGCCCAGGTCCGTGATATAGCCCGTCCCCTTGGGGTACACCCGCTCATCGGCAGTGGGGACGTGGGTGTGGGTCCCCCACAGGGCGGACACCCGCCCATCCAGATAGTAGCCCATGGCCAGCTTTTCGCTGGTGGCCTCGGCATGAAAATCCACCAGTGTCAGCTCCGCTTCGCCCCGCTCCAGATTCCGGTCCGCCGCGGTGAAGGGATTGTCCGCCCCCCAGCTCAGATCACACCGGCCGATGAGGTTGAGCACCCGGATCCGCACGCCGCCCAGATCAAAGATCTCGCAGCCGTGGCCCGGTGCCCGGCCGGACAGATTCGCCGGGCGCAGCAGCCAGGACGTCTCATCCAAACAGGCGGCAATCTGGGTCTTGCCGAAGGCGTGGTTGCCCAGTGTCACGGCGTCGGCTCCGGCATCCCGGATCCGCCAGGCCTGCTCTTCCGTCAGCCCCACGCCGGAGGCGTTTTCCCCGTTGACCACGGTAAAGGCAATGTTTTTGAGCTTTTGCAGAGGCCGCAGGTGCCGCTCCAGGTGCCGCAGTCCCGGCTCCCCTACCACGTCTCCCACCGCCAGCACACGATACTCCATGGGCGGTCCTCCTTTCAATCTTAAGTTGTTAGTATAGCAAATCCCTGTTTTTTTGAAAAGAGATGGGGAGAAAAATTCCCCAGGCGGTTGCGCCGGCAGGCATTTTTGCTTATAATAGGCAGTGCTATAATAAGAACTTCTGATTTCGAGAGGGGGAATCCCCATGGCAGTGAAGCTGGAGCTCTACCGCGTATTCAAGGAGGTAGCCGAAACCGGCAACATCTCCGTGGCGGCCAAAAATCTCTATATTTCCCAGTCGGCGGTGAGCCAGTCCGTCAAGCAGCTGGAAACCGCCCTCCAGGCCCGGCTCTTTGCCCGCAGTCCCCGGGGCGTCAGCCTCACCGGCGAGGGACAGATGCTCTACCAATATGTCCGCAGCGCCCTGGGCCTCATCGCCACCGGGGAGGACAAGCTCTCCCAGGCCCAGCAGCTGCTGCTGGGCACCCTGGTCATCGGCGCCAGCGACACGGTCACCAGCTTTTTCCTCACGCAGTACCTCGACGCCTTCCACCGTCTCCACCCCGGCATCCGGCTGAAAATTGTCAGCGGACGCAGCGCCAAGGTGCTGAGCATGCTGCGCTCCGGCGCCGTGGACATCGCGTTTGCCTCCTCCCCCGCCGACAGCAACCTGGAGAGCTGGTCCTGCTTTTCCACCCACTCCGTCTTTGTGGCCGGCAGCGGCTACGACTGCGACTTCGACCACGTCTATACCCGGCAGGAGATTGCCGCCTTCCCCCTGATTCTGCTGGAGCGCAAGGCCAGCAGCCGGGTCTTTCTGGAGCAGGAGTTTTTGAAATACGGCGTGACGCTGACGCCGGAAATCGAGCTCTCCTCCCGGAGCCTGCTGGTATCCCTGGCCCGGATCGGCCTGGGCGTGGCAGGCGTGACGCTGGAGTTCGTCCAAAAAGCGCTGGACAGCGGAGACATCCGGCTCTTGAAGGTGGACTTCGACATCCCCGCCCGCAGCGTGGACATGTGCACCCTGCGGGACGTGACGCCCACCGCCGCGGCCGCGGCCTTCATGGAAATGGTCCGCCAGGGCACCCGGCAGCCGGGATAACCCCGGCGCGGATCGGTTTCCCCGGCGCAGCCTCTTTGCGGCACGCTTCTCCTCATGCAAAAAACCAGGCCCCCGGACAGCACAGCCGCCCGGGGGCCTTCCCTGTTTTCTTTAGAGATCGTCAATCTCCATCTTGTCCAGCTCGCTGCGCTTGCGCTGCTTTTCCCGGCAGGCAACATAGATCGCCAGCAGCACTACCGTGGGGATGTTCCCCACCACCAGCGTCCCCAACAACGCCCCCCAGGGAAAGGAATCCCCTATTGCGGCCACATTGCAGGCCATGGCCAGGGAGTAGAGCAGTGTCAGCACCGGCAGCACCAGACCCGGCCATTTGGGTTCCCGGCGGGCCAGGAAAATCTCCAGCAGCACGCCGCCCACGATAAAGACCAGAAACACCACCATCAGCACAATGCTGGTTCTCGCCGCAAATTCCATCTCACGTCTCCTCCTTCGTTTTCCGATAGGCCTGGAGCAGCAGCCGGGCCGTCTCCACGTCCAGCTTGTCGTCCACCGCCAGGCGCTTGATGAGGCTGACATACGGGTCCGCCTCCGCCGTCTCCGTCAGCTGGATCTTCTGGATCAGCCGGTCCAGCCGCAGCCGTACCGTGGGATAGCTGACGCCGTACACCGACGCCACCTCCTTGAGAGAGCCCGATGCCAAAATGAATTTCTTGATGAAGGTCAGATCCTGGTCCGCCAGGTCCGCCATCCACGCCGGGATCGAGGTCATACGCCCACCGCCTTTCATATTTTGAATATAAACTTTAATTTTATTAAAGTCAAGATTTAATTTTATTTTAAATAAAATTTATCTTTTCTTTATGTACCCCCCAGGTCCCAGCCGGTATTTCCCGGGCTGGGTCCATGGGTTGCAGACGCCGGTTTGCTCTTGCGCCGGAGCGGGAAATCCGGTAGGATAGAGACAGAGCCGGTCCCGTCCGGCAGGATTCCAGTCGGCCGCTCCGCCCCAGGCGGACGCCGGGAAAGGACATACCATGAAGGATCTCAAGCCCACCTGCTCCATCGCCGTGGTCCAGGCCGCCCCCGTGCTGTTCGACAAGGCCGCCTGCACCGACAAGGCCGTGGATCTCATCGCCCAGGCCGCCGGAAACGGCGCCGAACTGATCGTCTTCCCCGAGCTGTTCATCCCCGGCTATCCCTACGGCATGACCTTCGGCTTCACCGTGGGCAGCCGCACCCCCGAGGGCCGCCAGGACTGGAAAGTCTACTACGACAACTCCATCCTGGTTCCCGGCCCGGAGACGCAGCGCCTGGCCCAGGCCGCACGGGCAGCGGGAGCCTGGGTGAGCATCGGCGTCAGCGAGCGGGATGCCGTCTCCGCCACGCTCTACAACTCCAATCTGATCTTCTCCCCCCAGGGAGAGATGACAGTCCACCGCAAGCTCAAGCCCACCGGGGCCGAACGGGTGGTGTGGGGCGATGCCAACCGGGACTACTTCCCCATTGCCCAGACGCCCTGGGGGCCCATGGCCAGCCTGATCTGCTGGGAGAGCTACATGCCCCTGGCCCGGGTGGCCCTGTATGAACAGGGCGTGACCCTCTATCTCTCCCCCAACACCAATGACAATGAGGAATGGCAGGCCACCATCCGCCACATCGCCATCGAAGGACACTGCTACTTCATCAACTGCGACATGGTCTTTACCCGGGACGACTACCCCCGGGACCTGCACTGTCCCGACGAGATCGCCCGCCTGCCGGAGATCGTCTGCCGGGGCGGCAGCTGCATCGTGGACCCCTACGGCCACTATGTCACCGAGCCGGTCTGGGACCGGGAGGCCATTGTCTACGCCCAGCTGGACATGGAGCAGGTCCCCGCCAGCCGGATGGAGTTCGACGGCTGCGGCCACTACGCCCGGCCCGACGTGCTGGAGCTCAAAATCCACAACGCATAAATTTTCCCAAAAGCAAACGCATCCCCCGCGGTTTTCACCGCGGGGGATGCTGTTTTTTATGTGTCTTCCCGGATACCGTAGCATGCGAAGCGTCCGATAAGATTTTGCACCGTCAGCTTCTGGGCCAGCAGCTGCTGGCAGGTGGCACCCCGGTTTTTCCCGGCAGCGCGGAGCTTGTCCAGATCGGAGAGGACCTTGTCCCGCTCCCGGAGCAGGTCCGCATACATGCGCTCATACGCCGCCAGCTTTTCCGCATCCGTCATATCCGTTCCTTCGGCACTTACACGTTGAAGCGGAAGTAGATCATGTCGCCGTCCTGGACCACATACTCCTTGCCCTCGCTGCGCAGCAGTCCCTTTTCCTTGGCGGCGGCCACACTGCCGCAGCGGATCATGTCCTCATAGGCAATGACCTCGGCCCGGATGAAGCCGCGCTCGATGTCGGTGTGGATCTTACCGGCGGCCTGGGGCGCCTTGGTCCCCTGCTTGATGGTCCAGGCCCGGCACTCGTCCTTGCCGTAGGTCAGGAAGGAGATCAGGCCCAGCAGCGCGTAGGAGCACTTGATGAGCCGGTCCAGACCGGACTCCGCTACGCCCAGCTCCTCCAGGAACATCTGCTTTTCCTCGCCCTCCAGCTCGGCGATGTCCTGCTCCAGCTTGGCGCAGATGGGCAGCACCTGAGCGCCCTCGGCGTCGGCAATGGCCTTGACCTGCCGGTAATAGAGGTTGTTCTCCAGATGGGCAAAGCCATCCTCATCGGTGTTGGCGGCGTAAATGATGGGCTTGAGGCTCAGAAGATCGGAGGTGGCAATCAGAGCCAGATCCTCCGGGGAGGCCTCATAAGTCCGGGCGGACTTGCCGTTGTTGAGGTGCTCCGCCAGGCCCTTGAAGACTTCCACCTCGTGGAGGAACTTCTTGTCGCCCTTGGCGGCCTTGGTGGCCCGGTCGATCCGGCGGTTGACCATCTCCAGGTCCGCCATGATCAGCTCCAGGTCGATGGTCTCAATATCCCCCTTGGGGTCCACCGGCACGTTGGTACCGGCGTCAGCCACCACGTGCATGATGTTCTCATCATCAAAGCAGCGCACCACGTGGACGATGGCATCCGTCTCCCGGATGTTGGCCAGGAACTTGTTGCCCAGGCCCGCCCCCTGGCTGGCGCCCTTGACCAGACCGGCAATGTCCACAAACTCGATGACGGCCGGCGTCTTTTTGTCCGGCTCATACATCTCGGCCAGCTTGTCCAGCCGCTCATCCGGCACCGCCACCATGCCCACATTGGGGTCAATGGTGCAGAAGGGATAGTTGGCGCTCTCCGCGCCGGCGTTGGTAATGGCATTGAACAGGGTCGACTTGCCCACGTTGGGCAGACCCACGATTCCTAATTTCATATATCTCTACATCTCCTTAAAAAATGCTGTATTTACAAGGTTTTTCGCACTTTGGCGTTTTGGCTACTACGCCATTTTTACGCCATTTACGCATGGACTTGTATGAAGTTATATCAACATACGCTACTGCGCTGAAATTGCTTGACCGCCTGATCCAGCGTTTCATCGGTTACATGGACATACCGATCCATTGTGGTCTTGATGCTGGCGTGGCCCAAGAGCTTCTGCAGCACCTTGGGCTGCATTCCGCGCTCAATGGCGCGGGTGGC
>CALXDJ010000044.1 GCA_944387035.1 uncultured Oscillospiraceae bacterium
AGCCCTTGACGATGGCAGCGGTGTCCATAGCGATCATGAGCTCCTCGTTGGTGGGGATCAGCAGGACCTTCACCTTGGAGTCGGCAGCAGAGATCACGGTCTCCTTGCCGCGGGTGTTGTTGGCCTCGGCGTCCATCTTCACGCCCATGAACTCCAGACCGGAGGCGATGGCCAGACGCTGAGAAGCGGAGTTCTCACCCACGCCGGCGGTGAAGATGATGGCATCCACGCCGCCCATGGCAGCGGCATAAGCGCCGATGAGCTTCTTGACGCCGTAGTTGAACATATCCACGGCCAGGCCAGCGCGCTCGTTGCCCTCCTTGTGGGCATTCTCCAGATCCCGGAAGTCGGAGGAGACGCCGGAGACACCCTGCACGCCGGACTTCTTGTTGAGGATGTTGAGCATCTCGTCGATGTTCATGTTGTACTTGTTCATGACATACTGCAGGATACCGGCATCCAGATCACCGGAGCGGGTGCCCATGGGCAGACCAGCCAGGGGAGTGAAGCCCATGGAGGTGTCCACGCTCTTGCCGCCGTCAATGGCGGTGACGGAAGAGCCGTTGCCCAGGTGGCAGGAGATCAGCTTGAGCTCCTCGGGCTTCTTGCCCAGCATGGCAGCGGCGCGGCCGGCGACATACTTGTGGGAAGTGCCGTGGAAGCCGTAGCGGCGGACCTTGTCCTTCTCATAGTACTCATAGGGCAGGGCATACATGTAGGCCTTGGCGGGCATAGTCTGATGGAAAGCAGTGTCGAACACGGCGACCTGGGGCACGTCCTTGCCCATGACGGCGGTGCAGGCGTTGATGCCGGTGATGTTGGCGGGGTTGTGCAGAGGGGCCAGGGGGATGCACTCCTCCAGAGCCTTCATGACCTCATCGGTGATGAGCACGGAGGAATTGAAGGCCTCGCCGCCGTGCACCACGCGGTGACCCACAGCGTCGATTTCCTTCATGGAACCGATCACGCCGTTCTTGGCGTCCACCAGAGCGTTGAGCACGGTCTGGATGGCCTCGGAATGGGTGGGCATGGACACATCCACGGCGTCGAGCACTTCCTTGCCCTCTACCTGGGGCTTATAGGTGAACTTGCCGTCGATGCCGATGCGCTCGCACAGGCCCTTGGCCAGCAGGACACCGGTCTCGGGATTGAGCAGCTGGTACTTCAGAGAGGAACTGCCTGCGTTGATGACAAGAATGTTCATGTTTTTTACGTCTCCTCTTTTTCTTCTTTTGGGAAACCCTTGCGGGGGTTCCGCAAATGAGATAAAATAAAAAGCAAGATCCGCGCAACTGTGCGGAAAACCTATCTTAATTATACCAGAGATTTTCCAGGTTACAACCGATATTTTTACCGAAATGTCACTTTTTTGTCACTGCTTGGGGGGTGAATTCTGTGCAAATTGCAGGTATCATAACAGAATATAATCCCCTCCACAGCGGCCATGTGCATCTGATGGAGCAGGTCCGCCGCCGCTTGGGTCCGGAGTGCGGGGTGATCTGCGTGATGAGCGGTGACTTTGTGCAGAGGGGGGATTTTGCTCTGGTGGGCAAGTATGCCCGGGCGGAGGCCGCCGTGCGTTCCGGGGCGGACCTGGTGATCGAGCTGGGACTTCCCTGGGCGGTGTCCTCGGCGGAGCGGTTTGCCGACGGCGGGGTGCAGACCCTGCTGGCCACTGGGGTGGTGACCCACTTGGCCTTCGGCAGTGAGTGCGGCGACGCCGACGCGCTGATGCATGTGGCACAGGTGCTGGAGAGCGGGGAATTTTCCCATCGTCTGCGGGCAAGGCTCTCCGACGGCGTGAGCTTTGCTGCGGCCCGGCAGGCTGCGGCTGCGGAGCTGACGGCGGACGCGGCATTGCTGGGGCAGCCCAACAACGTGCTGGGGATTGAGTATTGCAGAAGCATCCTGCGCCATGGCGCAGGACCGACCGTTTTGACGCTGCCCAGGGAGGGGGCCCCCCACGATGGGGCTCTTGCGGAGGGAACCCACCCTTCGGCCTCGGCCATCCGCGCCCTGGTGGAAGAGGGAAATCGGGAGCAGGCGTTGTCCTGGATGGCCCCTGCCATGGCGGAGGCTTACCGGCAGGAGGGGGCGGCAGGCCGCGCACCGGTGCTGGGGCAGCGGTGTGAGCGGGCGATTCTGGCTCGCCTGCGGACCATGACGGAAGCGGAATATGCCGCCCTGGACGAGGGGCGGGAAGGGCTGTACCGGCGGCTTTACGAGGCCGGTCATACCGCTGCCACGTTGGAGCAGGTACTGGAAACCGCCAAAACCAAGCGGTATGCCTATGCCCGGCTGCGCCGGATGGTGCTTTGGGCATATCTGGGACTGACGCCCGGGAATTGTCCCCCGGCGCCGCCTTATCTGCGGCCGCTGGCCGCCAACGGAACCGGAAAGCGTCTGCTGGCGCAGATGCGCAGCTGTGCCCGGGTGCCGGTGCTGACCCGGGCCGGGGCAGTGCGCGGGATGAATGCCCGGGCCCAGGCGTTGTTTGCGCTGGAATCCCGGGCGGCGGACCTGTATTCCCTGGCATACCCGGATCTCCGGGCGGCCCAGGGAGGACGAGCCTGGAGGGACGGTCCGGTTCTATTGTGAGATTTCCCCGGAAAGGAGAGAGTTCCCATGAAAAAGCTGGCAGCGCTGGTGTCGGCGTTCCTGATCCTGGCCGCTTGTTCCGCCGTCCCGGCAGAGCAGCTGATGCCTGCGCAGTCTGCAGCTTCGGATGTCCACAATGCCCCGGGGCCGGAAGCACTGGACTATCAGGTGGAGACCCGTCTTTGGGAGGATTCCGTCCGGGCGGAGGACGGTACCATGCTGGCATGGTACCAGTTTCATCTGCCGGAGATGTCGGTGCTGCAGGCGGACGGCACCCCCCTGGAAACTGCAGAGACACCGGCTGAACAGGAGGCCTTGGAGGCAGCGAAGACCTTCAATACCCGGTTTTCCAGCTGGATCTCGCAGGAAGAGTTTGAGAGTATGACCCAGGAGGCGGCCGGGGAGCTGGAGCTGTTCCGGGAAAATGAGATGGAGTGGTACGGCGGCTATGGGCAGGAGCTGGAGGTCAGCCTTTATCAGACGGAGCATCTCGTCAGCATCCAGGGAACGTATTACAGCTATGCCGGCGGCCCGCATCCCAACCGGTGGCATATGGGTTGGTGCTTTGATTTGGATACCGGTACCTTTTTTGGCCCGGAAAGTCTGGCGGCGGACAGTGCGGATTTCCAGCAGGCGGTGCTGGGGGAGCTGATCCGGCAGGCCGATGAGCGGGCGGTGGAGTATGAGGTGGAGCCCCAGAGCTTTTACTGGGAAGATTATCGGGATATTCTGGCCAACTGGTCCAGCTACGCGGTCTTTTTTGATGAAAGAGGCATGGTCATCGCCTTTTCCCCGTATGAATTGGCCAGTTATGCGGCAGGAACCCAGTCGTTCCGCTTTTCGTATGACTGGCTGCTGCCCCACCTGAGCGAACATGGCCGTCAGGTGCTGGAGCTGGAGAGTGAATAATCAGGAAGCGCCGTCCGGCAGGACGGCGCTTTTTTGGACTTGACATACCTAGAATCACTAGGTATATTATACATAGATACTCTAGGTATAAGGCGAGGAGGTACAGAATGAAACGGCAGAACATTGATCACACCCAGCTGCTGGTGCTTTCCCTGCTGGCCGGGGAAGATATGTATGGATACCAGATGATCGTGGAGCTGGCCCGGCGGTCGGACCATACCTTTGAAATGAAGGAAGGGACACTGTATCCGGTCCTGCACGGGCTGGAGCGGCAGGGGATGGTGGAGGCCTATGAACAGGAGGCGCCCACCGGCCGCCAGCGCAAATATTACCACCTGACCCGGAAAGGGGGCGCCTTTCTCCAGGAGGAAGCGGCAGCTTGGCAGAAGTATGCCGGGGCGGTGAGCGCGGTGCTGCGGTGCAGCCCCGGCTTGGTCTGATGCTGTCCTTACCGGGAAAGGGGGGAGCACCATGACACCGAGCGAATATCGAGACCGGGTTCTGTCGGGACTGCGGCGGCTGACGCCGGAGGAGCGGGAAGCGGTCCTGCGGGAGCTGGACGGTCATATTGAGGACCATATGGAGGCGCTGCGGGAACTGGGATACGACGAGGCCTTGGCCCAGGAGCGGACCATGGCCGCCATGGGTGATCCGGAGGAAGTAGGGCGGGAGCTGGAAAAGCAGTACCCCCTGCGGTGGCTGATTCTGGGCCGGCTGGCTGTGGTGGCAACCGTGGCATTGTGCATCCAGATGCTGCTGGGAGTGGGACTGTTGGGAATGGTTTGGGACAGTTTTACTGCCCGGATCTATCCCAATGAAGGGACCGGTCTCAATACCGTAGTGGCTCAGGAGCGGGTGAATATCCGGATTCCCGTGGGCAACGATGTGCTGCGGATTTACCGGGTAGCGGTAGGCCAGAGCGGCGACGAGCTGGGGGTATGGGAGGCGGAGGTCAGCATGTGCGCCTATGACCGTATTCCCGGCGGGTATGTATCCAATTCCATCTGGTCCCATACCCAGGTGGAAAATCCCCGGGGGGAGACGCAGTGGTCCGGCGGCGGCCGGGGCAGCTGGTGGGTGGAGTATACCTCAAAGTTTGCCGTACTGGAGCCGGGAGATCCCTATGTGACCGTGACCTATGACTATCTGGGGCAGGAGATTTCCGTGGAGCTTCCCCTGCCGGAAGGAGCGTGGTCGTGATGAAACAGCCGAAAACGCTCCCGACACGAAAAAAGGCGGCCCTGCGGCGGATCATCCGGCTGGCGGTGATCCTGGTGCTGGCCTGGCAGTTCTTTCATGTGGGACTGGTGCTGCCTGTCCAGGGCATTTATGGCGCGGTGGAACGGGGCGGCGCCACCGGTACCCGGGTCATTGCGCGGGAATGGAATCCGGACTTCCGGGTCACCCAGCTGTTTTACCTCATGGGAAGCGAGGAGGCCACGGTCCTGGCGGATACCTCTCTGGGCCTGTTTGGCTGGGAAAGCGGCTTTGAGTGTACGCTGGACTGTACCGAAGGTGCGCCGCTCTACGCCGGAGAGCGGTCTCTCAGCAAGCAGGATCAGAACCAGGCGCTGCACTATTATTTTGGCCGGGTGGATGATCCGGAGATTGCGTCTGTGGCAGTGAGCATCCAGATGGAGACTTATGAAAACGGCCAGATGCAGCGCCGGGAAATCGAGCGGCTGGAGGTTCCGGAGCTGTTGGAGCGGAACGGATATCGCTATTTTTGGGTGCACCGCCTGCGGGAAGTGCAGGAGGATTCGGACGGAATTGTCCGGGCAGCGGTCATCACCCGGGACAGCAGCGGCCGGGAGATCGGACAGCTGGAAATCCAACAGGGCTCGTACAGCAGTTATGGATGATCATACATGAAAGAAGAGGAGAAGCGTAATGAAAGATTTTGTGTGCTTTTTCTTCCTGCCGTTTTTAATCTGCTACGCGGTGGTGGCGTTTGGATTGTCCAACATCTGGGTACTGATTGCGCTGGCGGCAGCGGTGCTGGGTGTATTGCTGACGGCACTGTTTAACCTGAACAACAAAGTGGATGCTCTGAAACAGCAGGTGGAGGAGCTGGCGGGAAAGGCTGCGGTTCCCCCTGCACCGCCGGAGGAGAAAGCAAAATAAAGCATTGAAAAAGACGCCGGATGTCCTTTCTGGATACCCGGCGTCTTTTTCAATGGGAGAACACAAACAAAATGCGCTGTACACGGGGGGTCATGGCTTTTGCAGATGGGAGAGGATGATGCCGGTACAGGTTACGCAGATGAAACAAGTAAAAGTACTCATTCCCAGATTGACGGCATCGCCATAGGGAAGACCGCTGCAAAGGGTGCCGAAAAGGGCGGCAAATACCAGGCCTGCCAGGGCGGCTCCGATTCCGAAGAGAATCCATTTGAAAAGTTGACTCATACAGCGTCCTCCTGCGCGATTTTCATCATCTTATCATATGGCCTGCGCCTTTCCAATAATCGGTTGCTGCAAGGAGAGGTGTTTTGCCGAAATCTGCCGGAGGCCGGAATGCGTTTGCAATTAAAATCGAATTTGCATGAAGGTTGACGAATGAGATACAATAGAAACATAAGCGCGTAAATGAAAGGAGGGCGGACGCCGGTGAACAAGCGCAGGATTCTTTCCCGGGTACTGCTGGCAGCGGCAACTGCGGCGCTGATTTTCCGCGGCGCCTTCCTGCTCTATTTCGGTGATTTCTATCATGAGGCCCAAAAGGCGTTTCCGGTGCCGGGGCTGAGCAGTGATTTCGTCCCCCAAGGTCTGGAGAGCTTTGGAGACGGCTTTTTGATCAGCGGGTACCTCTCCCGGTCCGGACGGGCGCGGCTGTATCACATGGATGCACTGGGTGGAGTGAGTTCTCTGGAGCTGTACCGAGAAGATGGTACGCCGCTGCGCTGTCATGCCGGCGGTGTGGCCGCGGCGGGAGATTTTGTCTACCTGGTGGGCGGCGGGAAATGCTATGTCTTTTCCGCTGAGGAGGTCAAGGAGTGGGACCGCACCAGCGTCAGCGCTCTGGGGAGCTTTTCCACCGGGAATCGGGCGTCCTTTTGCTGTATCTGGAATGATGCATTGGTCGTGGGGGAGTACGCCAACGGAGAGCGCTATCCCACGGCGGAAAGCCATCATTTGATGACCCCTTCCGGGGAGGAAAATCCCGCTCTGGGCACGGTCTTTCCCCTCGATGAGGACGCACCCCTGGGAGTAGAGGAGGAACCGGGCGCGGTTCTTTCCCTGCCGGACCGGGTTCAGGGGCTGTGCCTGACTCACGATGGACGTATGGTGCTTTCTACATCCGGCGCACTGGGTATGTCCAAACTGTATCTGTATGACCGGTCCCAGGTGGAAAAGGACATTGGGCATACCTATACCTGGTCGACCGGCGAAGAACTTCCAGTCTACTTTTTTGATTCTGCGGCTCTGACAGATACGCTCTATCTGCCGCCGCAGACGGAGGAGACCACCTGCCGCGGCGGTATGCTCTATGTGCTCTTTGAGTCGGCCAGCTACCGATACCAGTATGGCAAGCTGGTGGGGACAGACTCCGTTTATCGTATGCCCCTGCCGGACTGGGAGCCGGAGACGGAAGATGAAAGCCTGCTGTTTTGAATGAAAACACCCCCGGAGGAATCCATCCTCCGGGGGCTCTGCTTATTCGGTAAAGTGTACGTGGTTAAAGATGTGATCCTGGCAGAAGCAGTGATAGCCCGCGCAGCGGGAGCAATAGCGGAACTCCAGATCCGGGAAGTCGGCATCGGTGCGGCCGCAGACGGCGCACTTGTGGCGGTAGCCCCGCTGGGCTTCCTTCTTTTTCTGCTGGCGGACGGCGGACTTGAAGTGCACGGTTTGCTGCGAGCGCTTGTGTCGGGTGAGGAAGCCGATATCGGCCAGTACATCCCGGATACGGTCCCAGAAGAATACGGCGTACACCAGCCACACCGCTACCAGACCGGGCAGCAGGGAGGGAAGCAGCAGCTTTACCGCATAGGTGTCCATGCGGACGATATCATAGAAGGTCAGGAACACATACAGTACAGCCAGCCACTTGGCCTTGATGGGCAGAACAAAGTAGAGCCGGATCAGGGCGTCGGGATACAAGGTGGCAAAGGCCAGAAAGAGAATGTTGTTGAGATAGCTGTTGGTGACCACGGTCCAGGGTGTCCACAGTCGGCTTAAAAAAGCGAACGCGACTGTCAGTACAACACCGGAGAGATAGAACAAGGTGAACTTGGCGCTGCCCCAGTACTCTTCAATGGCGGTGCCGATGAAGTAGTAGAAAAACAGACCCACCACCATCCAGATGACCCGGTCGTACTCGGGAATGAAGATCCAGGTCAAAAGGCGCCAGATTTCACCGCTGAGGATGGCGTCGGCGTCAAAGGCCAGGATGGTGGAAGCGGCATTCTTGGAAAAGGCGTCCAGAAAAAAGACTGCTGCGGTGATGATCACCACATAGCGCATCAGACCGGGAATGCCGAACCGGGGATGGTTGAGGCAAAAGCGGTCGATGGCGTCAGAGAGTTTCCGCAAAATCAAAACCTCCAAACTCTGCCGAATAATATCATATAGGGCATTATAACCGGATTGGTGGAAAAAGTCATGTATAAATTTTGAACGATGGAAAAAAGGAGCCGATATTCCGGAAGATGGTATGAGAATGCTCTTGACAAACCGGCAAGACCTGATAAAATAAAACCGATAATTACAAAATCCCTTATCGAGAGTGGCGGAGGGAACGGCCCGATGAAACCACGGCAACCTGCATTGTAAGGTGCCAAATCCGGCGGATACCGACAGATGAGGAGCGAGAAAAGCACGTCCTTTTTGCGCGTTTCGTCGTCGAAACGTGCAATTTTTTTCGCCTCTTGAAAGGGAACAGGAAAAGGAGATACATTCATGGCAAGACACTATTTGTTTACATCCGAATCCGTGACCGAGGGACATCCCGACAAGATCTGCGATCAGATTTCCGACGCGGTGCTCGATGCCATCCTGGCGCAGGATCCCATGGGCCGCGTGGCCTGTGAGACCACGGCCTGCACTGGATTGATCCATGTGATGGGCGAGATCACCACCAGCTGCTATGTGGATATCGCCCACATTGCCCGGGAAGTGGTCCGGGATATCGGCTATGACCGCGGCAAGTACGGCTTTGACTGCGATACCTGCGCCGTGATCACTTCCATTGACGAGCAGTCTCCCGACATCGCCATGGGCGTGAACAAGTCCCTGGAGGATAAAAACGGCGCTGGCGATCAGCTGGGTGAGGGCGCCGGTGACCAGGGCATGATGTTCGGCTACGCCTGTGATGAGACGCCGGAGCTCATGCCCCTGCCGCTGTCCCTGGCCCAGAAAATGTGCCGTCAGATGGCCCTGATCCGCAAGACGGGGCTGGCTGCCTATATGCGGCCCGACGGCAAGAGCCAGGTCACCGTGGAGTATGATGAGAACAACCGCCCCGTTCGGGTGGATACCGTGGTCATCTCCACCCAGCACAATCCCGACGTGCCCCTGGAGCAGATTCGCCGGGATATGATCGAGCAGGTGGCCAAGGTGGTCATCCCGCCGGAGATGCTGGATGAGAATACCAAGTACTATGTCAATCCCACCGGCCGGTTCGTCAAGGGCGGTCCCGCCGCTGACGCGGGCCTGACCGGACGGAAGATCATTGTGGATACATACGGCGGCAGTGCGCCCCATGGCGGCGGCTGCTTCTCCGGCAAGGACCCCACCAAGGTGGACCGCAGTGCTGCCTATGCTGCCCGTTGGGTGGCCAAGAACATTGTCGCTGCCGGACTTGCCCGCCGCTGCCAGGTGGAGCTGGCCTACGCCATCGGCGTGGCCCAGCCGGTGAGCATCCTGGTGGAGACCTTTGGTACCGGCACGGTCAGTGATGAAGTGCTGGAGAAGGCCGTGCGCAAGGTCTTTGATCTGCGTCCCGCTGCCATTATCCGGGATCTGGATCTGCGCAAGCCCATCTACCGCCAGCTGGCCGCTTATGGTCACATGGGCCGTGAGGATCTGGGTGTCAACTGGGAGAAGACAGACCGGGTGGAGGCCTTGAAGGCCGCTGTCGCGGAGCTGTAAATAGGATCCCGCCGCCTTTTGGCGGCGGGATTTTTCTGCCCGCTGCGGGGAGCGTGGCAGATTCCCGCCTTGACCTGTGGGCGGGAATACGGTACAATGAGGGCCGATATCCAGAGGGAAGGAGCGATCAGATGCCCTGTATTTCCATAATTGTGCCGGTCTATCAGGCGGAAAAACTGCTGCCGGCGTGTGTGGAGAGTGTGAAGAAGCAGACCTTCTCAGATTGGGAGCTGCTGCTGGTGGATGACGGCTGTACGGATGCATCTCCGGCCCTGTGTGACAGTTACGCGGGCCAAGATCCGCGGATTCGGGCATTGCACCAGCCCCAGAACGCCGGTGTCAGCGAGGCCCGAAACCGGGGACTGCGGGAAGCGGCGGGAGACTATATTGCATTTCTGGATGCCGATGATGCTTTGGAACCGCAGGCGCTGGAAACGATGTGGCATCTGCGGGAGCAGACGGGAGCGGACAGTGTGGGCTGTGCCCATCGCAATGTGACACCGGCTGGAGACGGCGGTGTGGAGCTGTTGTTGCCTGCGGGGATCTATGACCGGCAGGGAATTTTGGATGGAATTGTATATCCGCTTTTGGGAGAGCGCCTTAAGGCTCCGGTGTTCAATGGATTTATTTGGCGGTATCTCTTTTCCAATGAGATCCTACGGGACAAGCAGATTGTCTTTGAGGGCGCGTACCTGGAGGACGAGCTGTTTTTGATGGAATATTTCTGCAATGCCCAGCGTCTGGCCGTGACAGAGGAGCCTCTCTACCGGTATTTTTGGAATCCGGCCTCGGCTACCCATCGCTATATGCGGAATTTTGAGCAGGTGTTCCATCGGTTCCTGGAACGGAAGGAAGCAGTGGTCAAGCGGTATGAACTGTCGGAGGCCCGGCCGCAGTGGCGGGAAAATACCAACTGGGCGGGGTTGCTGATTGCCGTGGGGAATGAGTATGCTCCGGGAAATCAGAAGACTTTGCGCCAGAGACAAAAGACGGTAGAAGCATTGTGCCGTCAGTCGGAGATGGCGAAGGCGATTGCGTCCTATCTGCCGGAAGGGTTGAGTACAAACAAACGCCTGGTGGCAAAGCTGATTCGTGGAGGGCATTTTTTCCTCTTGACCCAGATGTACCGGATCAAGAACCGGTTGTAAGAAAGGAAACGCGATGACAATACTGCGTGAGAGCATGATTTATCAACTGTGGCTGGCATTGCTGGCGGTGTATGACGAGAGTCGGCTGCATGCCCTGCTGGTGCGCCTGGGAGCCTGGTGCAACCGGCAGATTGACGAGAGCTGGATTCTGCAGCCGCTGTGCCGGGAAGGGATCGTAGCCCGGGCCTGGCCGGAGAGCGGATTATGCCGTCTGTTGACGGGATTGGTGAATTTACCGGGGTGGATTCTGCATAAACTTTACCGCCTGCTGCCGGTCACCTTTGAGGACAGTTTCTTTGCCCGGCTGGCGTTTCAAGTGGGGGATGAGGCAGCCATTGCCCAGTCCTGGGTAATTTTGCTGCTTTGGTGCATCCCGTTTGCCTATTGGAACAACGCATACAGCCTGATGGGGTTTGTGCTGGTGCTGGCACTGCTCTACGTTCGTTCCATGCACCGGGAGCAGGCACGTTTGGATTTGCAGAACATCGGTTTTTATCCGTTGGTACTTTTTGGCGCCATGTTTTTGGGGGTGGCCTTTTCCTACGAGCCGTCTTCGTCCATGCGTTTTTTGATCTATCATATTTCTGCGGCGCTGTGTGTGCTTGTAACAGTGGCAGTTGTGCGGTCTGCGGAGGATTTGAAGCGTCTGGCTGCTGGCGGCGGCGTGTGCGTATTGGTGTCATCCCTGTACGGTGTGTATCAGCGTATTCAGGGCGTGGAAGTAAATGAATCTTATGTGGACCTCACGGTCAATGAGGGAATGCCGGGACGGGTGGAGTCTTACTTTGATAATCCCAATACGTTTGCTGAGGTCTTGATTTTGCTGCTGCCGTTGGTGTTGGCATTGATTTTCTGTTCCCGCCACTGGTGGAGCAAGCTCATGGCAAGCGGTGTATTTGTCATTGGCGCAGCGGCCTTGGGCATGACCTATTCCCGGGCAAGCTGGGTAGGAATGGCCTGTGCCATGGTGGTGATGGTATTTTTGTGGAAGCCGCGGCTGATTCCGGGATTTGTGGTGCTGAGCTGCCTGGCGATGCCGTTTTTGCCGGATACCATTTGGAACCGGATTTTGACCATTGCCAATCCGGCGGATTCTTCCACAGCCAGCCGGATTCCGCTCTATGAGGCTGCGGTGGAAGTGATTAAAAAATCACCCATCACAGGAGCGGGACTGGGGACGGCTGCTACGCAGGACTATATTCGGGATTTTAATTTGTATCATGGGGATGCCCCGTTTGTCCATGCGCATAATTTCTATCTTCAGGTGTGGATTGAAGCGGGCCTTTTGGGGATTGTCGGCTTTGTTGGCAGTATGCTGTGGAATATCAAACGGGCGACCCATACGGTTCGGCATTGTGAGGATTCGGCGGCTAGGACGTTGACTTGTGCAGCGGCATCCGCCCTGTGTGGAGCAATGGTGTGCGGCTTGGCGGACTATCTTTGGAATTATCCCCGGGTGATGTGTATCTTCTGGTTTGTCTTTGCAGTTGCACTGTCTGGAACCAAGATCTGCCGCACAAAGATGGCTTGACATTAGACTGCAGTTTGGTAAAATAGGAAAGGCAGGGGACCGAAAGGTCCCCGCCTCTTACGGATTGGCAATTGGAATTGACCACGTGTTTGACCACAATTGGAAAACTTCATAACCGGGTGTAGCGCAGTTGGTAGCGCACGTGATTTGGGAGAATCCGCCCAGGCCACCCCACAACTTAATATCCGGGTGTAGCGCAGCTGGTAGCGCGCCTGCTTTGGGAGCAGGATGCCGCAGGTTCGAATCCTGTCACTCGGACCACCTTTCTTGGGAAAACCGCCAATTTAGGCGGTTTTTCTGCGTTTTAAGTTTGATTTTTTCAGTTTTAACGATTGCTGTTTAGCGGTGATTCAAGGCGCAGAGAGGCGGCAGGTGCATGAGTGAGAATAGCAGCTGAAACCGCCAAATCCCTAACCCATCCCTAATTGGCATGACTGCTATATTCTTCAATTCGGATACGACGAATTATTGAGTTTTCCAGCCTTATCCCTTATAATAGTTCTACGGTGAGCCTTTGTGCCACCAAGGTAGCCGTGTGGGTGTATTCCCATGCGGTTTTTATTTTGA
>CALXDJ010000045.1 GCA_944387035.1 uncultured Oscillospiraceae bacterium
GGAACCCCTTGAAATAAAGGGGATAAGAGGTTATGAGAAGAAAGAGGTGTGCTTATGTACCTTAAAGCATTGGAAATTCAGGGCTTTAAGTCCTTTCCGGATAAGACGGTCCTGAACTTCGGGGCAGATCTGACCGCCATTGTGGGCCCCAACGGGTCGGGAAAATCCAATATCTCCGACGCCATCCGCTGGGTGATGGGGGAACAGAGCGCCAAAGGACTCCGGGGCGCCAAGATGGAGGATGTGATTTTCGGCGGCACAGCCAAGCGGTCTCAGGTGGGATTTGCCCAGGTCACGCTGGTGATCGACAATACCGAGCATATTTTCCCCACCATGGAGGAAACAGAAGTCTCCGTCACCCGGCGCTATTACCGCAGCGGTGAGAGTGAGTATTACATCAACCGCCAGTCCGTACGGCTGCGGGATGTGATGGAGCTGTTCATGGATACCGGCATGGGCAAGGAAGGCTATTCCATCATCGGTCAGGGCAAGATCGACGAGATCCTCTCGGCCAAGAGCGGAGAGCGGCGGGAGATCTTTGAGGAAGCCGCAGGCATTTCCAAGTTCCGCCACCGCAAGGAGGAGTCGGAGCGCAAGCTTGAGCGCACGGAGGAAAATCTGGTGCGCATCAACGACAAGATCGCAGAACTGGAGCTGCAGGTGGACCCTCTGCGGGAGCAGGCGGAGAAAGCAAAACGGTATCTGCTGCTGCGGGATGAGCTGCGGGTGCTGGAGATTTCCGTCTGGCTGGAGAATTTGGAGGCGCTCAAGGCAGACACCCGGAAGCTCCGGGCGGATTTCGACGCGGCCCAGGCCGAGCGGGATGCCGCACGTTCAGCTCTGGACGCCCTGTATGCCCAAAGTGAGCAGTTTAGCCAGCAGATGCAAAGCAAGGATATGGAGGCGGAGCGCTGCCGCAGTGAGGCGGCCGGACTGGACGGGCAGATCAAGGAGCAGGAATCCGCCGTTGCCGTGCTGGAGAGTACCATCGCCCACAATGAGGAGAACATTGCCCGGGCCAAGCTGGAGCTGGAGGAGACAGACAGCCGGGCAGGCGGCCTGATCCGCCAGGCTCAGGAGCAGGAGGCCCGGATTGCGGAACTGGATGGGCAGCTGGCACAGCTGGATGCGGAGCTGGAGAAGCTGCTCACCCAGGCCCAGAAGGCCGCCGAACAGGCCGGCGGTGCGCAGGAGCAGGCGGAATCCCTGCGGGCCAAGGAGGCCATGGCCGTGGCTTCCGCTGCGGACAGCCGGGCGGAGGCTGCTGCGTTGGCAGCGGAAAGCGCCCAGATGCAGGAGCGAAAGGAAACTGCGCAGAGTGACCGTGCTGCTGCCGCACAGCAGCTGGAGGCAACCCGTCAGGAGGCCAAGGCCAACCGCCGCGCCCTGGAGGATGCCCAGGAAGAGGCCCAGGCTGTGGGCAACATCATTGCCGGTCATACCCTGCGGATGGAGGAGCGGAAGAAAAAGGCCGCCGCGGCCACGGAAGCGCGGATGAAGCTGACCATGGACGCCGGGGCACTGGAAAACCGCATCCGGCTGCTCACCGAGATGGAGAAAGAGTACGAGGGATTCTCCCGGGCGGTGAAGACGGTGATGCAGGCCGGGCAGGCCCTGCGGGGAATTCACGGTCCTGTGGCCAGTTTGATGAAGACGGATTCCCGGTATTCCCTGGCGGTGGAGATCGCCCTGGGAGCGGGACTGCAGAATATCGTGGTGGATCGGGAAGAGGACGCGAAAGCGGCCATCGGCTTCCTCAAGCGCAAGGACGCCGGCCGGGCCACCTTTCTGCCGCTGAGTGCCATCCGCGGCGAGGAGCTGCATCAGCCGGGTGTGGAATCGGAGTTCGGTTTTGTGGGGGTTGCTTCCCGCTTAGTGCGGTTTGATGCGCAGTACGGGCAGATTTTCCGCAGTTTGCTGGGCAGGACCGTGATTGTGGAGGATCTGGACTGCGGCATTGCCATGGCCCGGAAGTACCGCAATGCCTTCCGGATTGTCACACTGGACGGCCAGGTTATCAACCGGGGCGGCTCCATGACCGGCGGTTCTACCAGCCGGTCCGCCGGTGTGTTGAGCCGGGCTTCGGAGCTGGAGGCACTCAGCAACCGCTCCGCGGCCATGCAGGAGCGCCTGGAGAATGCCAGACGGGAAGAAGAGGCTGCATCCCGGGAGCTCTCTGCTGCCCAGTATGAACTGGAGACGGCACAGGGACAGCGCCGTCAGGCGGAGGATGAGGTGCTGCGTCTGGAGGGCGCACGCAGCCACTATGAGATTTTGCTTCGTTCTCTGGAAGAGAGTCTGGAGAATCTGGACGGAGAACTGGAGAGCCTGAGCGGAAGACTGGCAGACAATGCTGCCCGCGCTCAGCGGGCGGAGGAAACGGTCCGGCAGCAGGAAGAACAAGCTGCGCAGTTCCGCCGTCAGGCGGAGGAGGTCCTTGCCGGACAGTCGGAGCTGCTGGCGCAGTCCGGACAATTGGCCGAAGAGATCAGCGGACAGAAGGCCCGGGTAGCGGCGTTGGCGGCGGAGCGGGACTCCACGGCCCGCCGGGCCGCGGATCTGCGTCAGGTGGCGCAGGAGCTCAGCGGTGACCGCAGTCAAAAAGAGCAGACCGTGCGCAGCTATCAGGATAAGATTGATGCGGCGGAGCAGGAGATTCAGCGCCGCCGGGAGACGATGGCCCGTCTGACCGGAACCGCTCAGGTGGTTCAGGAGCGCCTGCGTGCGCTCAATGAGGAGAAAATCACGCTGGAAGCCCAGCGCACGGCCCAGAACAAGGAGAGCCAGGAGAAAAATGAGAATCTGCTGAATCTGGAGCGGGTGGTGTCCAAGCTGGAGACCAAGCTTTCCACTTCCGCCATGGAGGAAAAGCAGATTCTCGACCGGCTGTGGGAGCACTATGAGCTCAGCCATTCCGACGCGGTGGCCCAGCGGATCGAGATTGAAAGTGTGTCCAAAGCCACGCGCCGGATCGGTGAGCTCAAGCGGGACATCAGTGCCCTGGGCAGTATCAATACCGGTGCCATTGAGGAATTTGACCGGGTCAACACCCGATATACGTACCTCACGGAACAGAGAGACGATGTGGAAAAGGCCAAGGGAGAGCTCCAGGGAATCATCAGCGAAATTACGCAGCAGATGACGCAGATCTTTTCCGAGCAGTTCAAACTTCTCTCTCAGAGCTTCCAGACCACGTTTTCCGAGCTCTTCGGCGGCGGTACCGCCACGCTGGAGCTGGAAGACGAGGACGATATCCTGGGCTGCGGCATCGAGATCAAGGCCCAGCCGCCGGGTAAGACGCTCAAGACGATTTCCCTGCTCTCCGGCGGAGAAAAGGCGTTTGTGGCCATTGCCCTGTATTTCTCCATTTTGAAGGTCCATCCTACGCCCTTTTGCGTCATGGATGAGATTGAGGCTGCTCTGGATGATGCCAATGTCACCCGGTATGCCCGGTACATGCGGACCCTGGCGGGCAAGACGCAGTTCATCGTCATCACCCACCGCCGCGGCACCATGGAGGAGGCGGACGTCCTCTACGGTGTTACCATGCAGGAGCAGGGTGTGAGTAAGATCCTGACCATCAATCTCAACGATATGGCAAAGGAACTGAAGATCGAGTAAAGGGGTGTGCGGTATATGACTCTCCGGAAGCGACGGCGGACCGCCATGATGATCCTGCTGGCAGGCGTTGTGCTGGCTCTTCTGGGGACCGATACCGGCTGGATCTGGCTGACCGTTCCAGGGATGACGCTGCTGTTGGGGGGATTGGCTCTGGACGCGGCGTGGGTTCGCTGCCCTCGGTGCGGCAGATGGCTGGGCTGGAATACCGGTGCACGCTGCCCTGCCTGCGGAACAGAGATTTCCTGGGATTGACGATCCGGTTTGCCCCACAGGGGCAGGACAGTCCGGACAATCAAGAAAACAAAGAGGCGGAAGAGGCTGCGCGTACAGGCGGATGCTGGGGTGCTTGCTCCGGAGAATGCCGAAGCCGCTGCGGATTCCCCCATAAAACTGGGACCGGATGTCCCGGTTTTCATTCCAGACTTTGGAGGATGCTATGGGCTTTTTTGATAAACTGAAAAAAATCACCACCAACCTCTTCTCCGGCTTCACGGAGGCCGATGAGGCCTTTTTTGAGGAACTGGAGGAGACGCTGATCCTGGCGGATCTGGGCATGGACACCGCCCTGGAGGCAGTGGAGCAGCTGCGCACCCGGGTGCGCAAGGAAAAGCTCCGGGACCAGGAGGAGGTCAAGGCCGCCCTGCGGGATATCCTGGCGGAGATGATTTCCGTGGGAGACACGGCGCTGGATCTGTCCACAACCCCTTCGGTGGTGTTGTTTATCGGTGTCAACGGCGTGGGCAAGACCACGTCCATCGGTAAGGTGGGTGCGCAGCTCAAAAGAGAGGGCAAGCGGGTCCTCTTCTGCGCGGCGGACACCTTCCGGGCTGCCGCGGCGGACCAGCTGCAGATTTGGGCGGAGCGGGCCGGTTGCGAGCTGATCCGTCAGCATGAAGGTGCGGACCCGGGCGCGGTGCTCTTCGATGCGCTCCAGGCCGCCAAGGCCCGGCATGTGGATGTGGTGCTGTGCGACACGGCAGGACGGCTGCACAACAAGGCCAACCTTATGGCTGAGCTTGCCAAGCTCTCCAAGATCATCGACCGGGAATGTCCCGGCGCTGCCCGGGAGACGCTGCTGGTGCTGGACGCCACCACCGGACAAAATGGACTTATCCAGGCCCGGCAGTTCAAGGAAGCGGCGGGCTTGACCGGCATTGTGCTGACCAAGCTGGACGGCACCGCCAAGGGCGGCATCGTGGTGGCCATCGCCCGGGAGCTGGGTGTGCCCGTGAAGCTGGCCGGTGTGGGAGAGGGAATTGACGACCTCAAGCCCTTTGACGCCCGGGAGTATGTGGAGGCAATTATCTGATAGGCGCCAAACCGCGGGGGCTGCCCTGCGTAAAACGATACCAATACAACAGGAGCATACCGCCCGAAACGGTCCTGAAGCCGAAAGAGGCGGATCCGGAAAGTGAGGAATCCCATGACAAGAGCGGACGGTCGGGCGACGGATCAGCTGCGCCCGGTTCAGATTACCACCGGCTTTGTGAAATTTGCGGAGGGCAGCTGCCTGATCCGCTGCGGAGACACCATGGTGCTCTGCTGTGCCAGTGTGGAAGAGAAGGCACCGCCCCATGTGGCGGAGGGGACCGGCTGGGTGACGGCGGAGTATTCCATGCTGCCCCGGGCCAATCGGGAGCGCAGCAAGCGGGATGTGTCCAAGCTCAAGCTCAGTCCCCGCAGCGCGGAGATTCAGCGCCTGGTAGGGCGGTCCCTGCGGGGAGCTGTGGATCTGGCAGCGCTGGGCGAGCGGACCATCACCGTGGACTGTGATGTGCTGCAGGGAGACGGCGGAACCCGTACGGCTTCCGTCACCGGCGGCTTTGTGGCCCTGGCTCTGGCCTGCCGAAAGCTGGTTCACGACGGCGTGCTGGAGAAGAATCCCATTCGTCATTATGTTACCGGTGTCAGCGCGGGCATTGTGGATGAAGTCCCCATGCTGGACCTGCAGTACAGTGAGGACAGCCAGGCGCAGGTGGATCTCAACTGCATCATGGATGAGACCGGATGCATCATTGAGCTTCAGGGTACCGGCGAGGGCCGGGCCTTTACGCCGGAGGAGCAGCAGGAGCTGGTGCGCCTTTGCGCCAAGGGCAACCGGGAACTGCTGGAACTGCAAAAGGAAGCGCTGGGAGGGATTTGATGAAATACAAATTTGTACTGGCCACCCACAACCCCGGAAAGCTGGCGGAAATGGGGGCGATCCTGTCCGGTTTGGGTGTGGAAGTGGTGAGCCCTGCAGACCTGGGGATTACCGTTGATGTGGAGGAGACCGGCTCTACCTTTGCCGAAAACGCCATGCTCAAGGCCAAGGCCATCTGTGCAGCGGCCGGAATGCCTGCCATTGCAGATGACTCCGGGCTGTGCGTGGATGCTCTCAACGGCGGGCCTGGAGTATATTCCGCCCGTTACGGTGGAGAGGGCCTGGATGACCGGGGCCGCTATACGCTGCTGCTGAATTCCATGCGGGGCCAGACGACCCGGGCGGCCCACTTTGCCTGTGCCATTGCCTGTGCCTTCCCCAATGGGGACACGTTGACGGCGGAGGGCCGCTGTGACGGCGCCATTGCATTTGCACCCATGGGAACGGAAGGGTTTGGATATGATCCGGTCTTTTTGATTCCAGACAAGGGCAAGACGTTCGGACAGCTGACGGCTGAGGAAAAAAGTGCCATTTCCCACCGGGGCAAGGCTCTGCGGGAATTTGCAAAGACGTTGGAAACTTATTTGAACAAACAGGCGTCTATATAAAATATTCAGGAGAATGATATGGAACTGACAAGCAAACAGAGAGCGCAGCTGCGTGGGCTGGCGAATGGCATTGATACCATTTTGCAGATCGGCAAGGACGGTATCGGGGAAAACCTCATCAAGCAGGCTGACGATGCTCTGGAGGCCCGGGAACTCATTAAGGGCCGGGTGCTGGACAATAATCTGGAGTATGATGCCCGTGCCGCGGCGGAGGAACTGGCCAAGGCGACCCGTTCAGAAGTGGTGCAGGTAATCGGCACGAAGTTTGTACTCTACCGTGAGAGCCACTCCAAGCCCAAGGAAAAGCGCATTCAGCTGGTCAAGCCCGCCCGGAAAAAGCCGCAGGCCTAAGCGTGAGGCAGCGGAGGTGAGATCCCATGAAAAATAACCGCCCACTGGCAGTGGCCGCCCTGGTGCTGGCCACACTGGCAGGGTTGATTGTGGGAGACAATCTGCGCTCACCGTTCCCGATTCCCCTGGGAGCTGCTGTTTATCTGGAGTATACGGTGCAGCCTCTGGATGACGGGATCTATATCATCACGGACCGGGCGGCGGTGGAGCAGGTTCTCGCCTGCCTCAATGAAACGGGAGCCGGCATTCGGGAGTTTGACCGGAGCGGCCCCAGTCTGCTGGAGCGAGATTATGAGGTCCGCTTTCTGCGCCCGGATGGCAAATGGTTTTCCATGCTGGTCTGGGAAGAGGGCGCCCTGGAATTGCGGGGGCGGGAAACCTGGGTTGTCCGGACGGATACCGGTCCCCTGTGTGCGCTGCTGGAGAAGATCCTGCTGGCGCGCAGCAGCGGCGCACTGGAATGAGTGAAACATGGAAACGGAGATGGAATCGTGAAGATCGGTGTATACGGCGGGACGTTCAACCCGCCCCACTTGGGACACGCGGCGGCGGCCCGGGCGGTAGTGGAACTGTTGAAGCTGGACCGACTGCTGATTATTCCGGCAGGGCTGCCGCCTCATAAGGACCTGCCCGCAGGCAGCCCCACGCCGGAACAGCGGCTGGAGATGACCCGCCTGGCGGCAGACCAGCTGGGGCTGGGAGACCGGGTAGAGGTGCTGGATGTGGAGATCCACCGCCACGGCAAGAGCTATACCGCCGATACTCTGGCCGTGTTAAAGGCCCGGTATCCGGACGATGAGCTTTGGCTGCTGATGGGGACAGATATGTTTTTGACGTTCCAGGCTTGGCATGAGCCGGAGCGGATTCTCTCCCTGGCGGGGATCGCGGCTTTTGGCCGTACAGAGGCGGATACGGAAGAGCTGTTTTCCGTACAGAGAGATTATCTTTACCGCACGTATCCCCAGGCGCGTCTGTTTACCCTGACCATTCCCGGCGTGGTGGATATCTCCTCCACGGAGCTGCGGGAAAAACTCGCCCGGGGAGAAGGAGCAAACTTCCTGCCTCCGGCGGTGTATGGATATATCCTGCGGGAGGGACTGTACAATACCCAGGCAGATTTAAAACATCTGCCGCTTTCCCAGCTGCGGCCGGTGGCGCTGAGCTATCTGAAAAATAAGCGCATTCCCCATGTGCTGGGAACAGAGCAGGAGGCCATTCGCCTGGCGGAACGGTATGGTGCGGATGTGGAAAAAGCCCGGGTGGCTGCTTTGCTCCATGACTGTACCAAAAAACTGAATATGGAAGAGCAGCTGGCCCTGTGCAGTCATTACGGCATTGCCCTGGATGAGCTGGAACAAAAAGCGCTCAAGCTGCTCCATGCCAAGACCGGTGCCGCTTTGGCCCGGGATGTGTTCGGCGTGGATGAGGAGATCTACCACGCCATCTGGTGGCACACTACGGGCCGGGCCGGGATGACACTGTTGGAAAAAGTGATTTATTTGGCAGACTATATAGAGCCTTCCCGGAATTTCCCGGGGGTAGACAGACTGCGCAGCGTGTGTTATGAGGATTTGGACAAAGGACTGCTGTTGGGGTTGGAAATGACAGTCCAGGAAATGCAGGAAATGGGAAATCCCGTGCATCGGGCCACGTTGGAAGCCCGGGATGCACTGAAAGGATAGAGACAGCGTGGAAAATCACAGAGAAGAAAAGAGAATGGGCGGGAGCCGTCAGGAAAAGAAAGCGAAAAAGGCCGGGAAGAAGAGCCGCCTGACTCGGCAGCAAAAGATTCTGCTGGCGGTAGCGGTGGTGCTGGCCGTGGTGGTGATCGCGGTGGCCGCTTGCCAGAGTTTGTTTGTCCGGCCGGATCTGGAAAACAAGCCCTCCAAAACCGATGAGAATGAGGTGGAGGAAATCGACTACGGCGACGGTGTCCGTCCCCGCAGCGATGGCGAGCGCAAGAGTGAGGACTATTATACGGTATTGATTCTGGGCCGGGATACCGGAGGCGGCGGCAATACCGACACCATGCTCCTGGCTTCCTATGATGTGACCAATCAGAAGGCCACGGTGATGTCCATTCCTCGGGATACCATGGTGAATGTGCCTTGGGACATCAAACGAATCAATTCCGTCTATAATTACTATGGCGGCGGTGACAAGGGCATCCAGGCTCTCTACAAGGAAATCAGCCAGCTGGTAGGCTTTGAACCGGATTATCAGGTAATCGTGGAATGGGAAGCCGTGGGGGAGATTGTGGATGCCATGGGCGGTGTCTGGTTCGAGGTGCCCCGGGATATGAACTACGACGATCCCTATCAGGATCTGCACATTCACCAGGAAGCGGGATACCGCCTTCTCAGCGGCGACGATGCCATGCAGGTACTGCGCTATCGCCATGACAACAAGGTCAATGGCGTTATGAAGGGGTATCCGGATGGCGATCTGGGACGGATCAAGACGCAGCAGGCGTTCCTCCAGGCCATGGTGGAGCAGATGCTGCAGGTCAAGAATATCACGAAGATCAACGATTTCATCCAGGTGGTCCAGAATAATGTGGAAACCGACCTGTCCTTCCAGAATATGCTCTGGTTTGGCCAGCAGGCTGTACTGGGCGGACTCAAGATTGAAAACGTGAACTTCGTGACCATGCCCAATAAGAATGTCTCCTGCTGGAGCCGGACGTATCATAACTACCAGTCTTACGTTACCCCCATTGCCAGTGAGCTGCTGGATTTGGTGAACAATGAGCTCAGTCCTTATGTGGAGACCTTCACCATGAGTGATCTGGACATCATGTCCGTCAACAGTGACGGCTCGGTCAGTTCTTCCACCGGATATGTGGAAGACAAGAAGGCGGCTTCTCCGCCGGTGAAGCCCTCCACCTCCACGCCTGTTGAGGAAGAGCCGGAGGAAACGGAGCCGGTTGTGGATGAAAACGGAAATCCTGTGAATCCCGAGGGCGGAACGACGACTGATCCGGGGAATGGAAGCGGAACGGTTACAGATCCCGGAACCGAGGGCGGCACATCTGGAACCGAAGGCGGTACCGGCACAGAAGGCGGCACTGGAACGGAAGGCGGTACGGGTACCGGCACTGGAACGGAAAGCGGCTCGCAGGGCGGTCCGGGAACGGAAACCGGTACCGAATCCGGTACGCAAACCGGCGGCAGTACGGGAACGGAGACCGGTACGGAGGGAAGCTCCGGCAATAGCGCTGGAGGCCAAACCGGCACCGAGAATACCGGAACGTCCGGCGAAAGCGGGACGGGAGACTCTGGCCAGACTGCAGGGACAGAAGGTTCCACAGAACCCGGATTTTCCATCATAGAGCAGCCGCCTGCGGCTTGATAGATCAAAACAGAAAGGAAATCAGATATGACACCAACTATGACACCGAAAGAATTGGCGATCATTGCGGCAAAAGCTCTGGACGAGAAAAAGGGCAAGGAGATTTCTGCAATTGAGATCACAGACCTGACTACGCTGGCGGATTATTTCGTGATTGCCACTGGCACGTCCAATACGCAGATCAATGCGCTGTGCGGCGCAGTGGAGAAGGCCATGAAGGAACAGGCCGATGAGCTGCCTCTGCGCCGGGAAGGATACCGGGACGGTACCTGGGTCCTGCTGGACTATGGCTGTGTGACGGTGCATGTGTTTTCTGCGGAGGCTCGGGAGTTTTATTCCTTGGAGCGGCTGTGGAGCGATGGAAAGCCGCTGGATTTGAGCAGTGTGCTGACCGGAGGGTCTGCAAATTGAATATTTCGGCAAGGCGGCGGAAGCAGATGCTTTCGCCGCCTTGTTTGGGTGACAGAATGTTCTGATTTTGCGAAAAATGGGAAAAAGACCTTGCATTCCGGTACCAAACTTGTTACCATAACAAAATGAAACCTACTGCAAGGAGGATCACACGTGGTCATTCATGAATCTGCCGAGGATTATCTGGAATCGATTCTGATGCTGCAGGAGCGGCGGGGCTATGTGCGCTCCATTGATATTGTCAATGAGCTGGGATATTCGAAGCCCAGTGTCAGCGTTGCCATGAAGAAACTGCGGGAGAGCGGATATATTTCCATGGCGGCAGATGGCAGCATTACGTTGAACGAAAGCGGGCTGGAGGTGGCCAGCCGGGTGTATGGCCGTCATAAGACGCTGACGCAGTTTTTTGTAATGCTGGGAGTGAATCCGGAGACTGCGTCCGAGGATGCCTGCAAAGTGGAACATGATATCAGCAATGAAACATTTTCCAAAATTCGGGAGTTTGTTGGTGAGAAGGGTGTGCAGCTTGGGGAAGAGCATGTGCACGAAAAAGAAAATCACAAAAAATGAAAGAAACACTTTACAGCTGGATAAAAATCTGCTATACTAAAAAAGATGTGTGAGGAATCACAGATCTTATGAATATGCGCCCGTAGCTCAGTTGGATAGAGTGACAGACTCCGACTCTGTAGGCCACTGGTTCGAATCCAGCCGGGCGTACCAATGTGTAAAGACGCACTCGAGTATTCGGGTGCGTCTTTACCGTTTTTCTGATGTTTTTTGGAGGTG
>CALXDJ010000046.1 GCA_944387035.1 uncultured Oscillospiraceae bacterium
GCGATTTTCTGGATGTGGATCGTGGCTCTGATCGGCGGAGCAACGTCTTTCATCGAGTGTACCTTGGCACAGATCTATAAAGTGCGCAGCAGCGACGGTAAGGAGTTTCGCGGCGGACCGTCCTATTACATCAGCAAAGGCCTGGGGCTGAAATGGCTGGCCGTGCTCTTCAGCGCGGTGGCGTTGTTTGCGACTACCTTCTGCCTGCATCTGCCCAATATCTCCACCCTTGTGGATTCGGTGGAAAGTGCCTTCCGCGTGCCTCGCTTCGGCACGACGGCAGCAGTTGCCGTGATCTTCGCATTCATCGTGTTCGGCGGCGTCAAGCGGATCGGCGTTTGGGCGGAGAAGATGGTGCCGATCATGTCCCTCATCTACGTCGGTGCCTGCCTGATTATCATTGTGATGCATATTGGACAGCTTCCTTCGGCGCTGGCCCTGGTTGTAAAGTGCGCGTTCAATCTGGAGGCGCAGTTTGGCAGTGTTGTGGGTCTTGCGGTGATGTGGGGCATCAAGCGGGGCATTTATTCCAACGAAGCCGGCCAGGGCAACGCGACGCATACCGCGGGTGCCTCGGATGTGGATCATCCTTGCCAGGAAGGCCTCACCCAGGCCTTGGCGGTCTATTTTGATACCCTGCTGATCTGCACGGTGGGCGCCATTATGATGCTGGTGACTTCCAGCTACAATGTGGTGGCGCCGGACGGCAGTGCCATCGTGACCAACCTGGAAGGGATTCCCGCCGGCGTGCTGTATGCCCAGGAGGCCATCGACGTAACCTTTGCCGGATTCGGCTCTCCCATCATTGCGGTGTGCGTGGTGTTCTTCTGCTTTACATCCATCATGGCCACGTACTATTACGCGGAGACCAATATCGTATTCCTTTGCGGTGACCGGACCCGGGTTCCCATGAATGTGGTGAAGGGAATTGTGCTGTTTGCCATTTTCTACGGCAGCCTGATGTATTCCGAGCTGGTGTGGAGCATTGTGGACATTGGCTTGGGCCTGATGTCCTGGGTGAATATCATTGCGATTTTGTTCCTGGTCCGGCCTGCCCTGATTGCTCTGCGGGACTATGAGGCACAGAGAGCGGCAGGGGTATCCAGACTGACCTTCCATCCGGGAAAACTGGGCATCCGGGGAGCGGAAGACCAGATGTGGGATGAACTCAGCGCCCGAAACAAGGTGGCCGAGTAATCCTGCTAGGCGGCGTTGCACCGCCGATGTGGATGCCCGCCAGTACAGTTCTATAGAGAAGGCCATGAGAATCTTTGCATTCTCATGGCCTTTATCTGTTGGGAATATTCTGTATGACGGCGCGGGGAAGACAAACATCCGGTCCCCAATATGCAGAACACGCGTCTGCAAAAGCGGACGGGAATCCGGTCCGGATTCCCAAAGGGCTGGAAAGGAGAGGGGATCTGCCCAGGCGCCATACGCTTCCGGAATTGCTCCGACATCAGGCAAAAAGAACCGGAGCCGACATGGACGCACAAACGCGTGCCTGCCGGCTCCGGTCAAAAGCGGTCAGAAGCAGGGAAAATCCTGTGGGAACCATGCAGTAAACTGCATCACCGCGCACCGCGTCATGCCCCGGACTTTTCCCCGGCAGCCAGTGAAAATTGGCCTGCCGGAGCAATGGGAATCTTATGGGGAAACGGCGCGGGCGCGTTCGACGATTTCTCCCACGCCGCTGAGAACGGCAGTGGGACGGTAGGCGTATGTTTTCAGAGTTTCCATTGTGGATACCCCGGAGAGCACCAGAACGGTGGACATGCCGCTTTCCAATCCGGAGATCACGTCGGTATCCATCCGGTCGCCCACCATGACCGCCTCAGCCGAGTGACAGTTCAGCATCCGCAGTCCCGTGCGCATCATCAGAGGATTGGGCTTTCCACAGAAATAAGCCTGTGTGCCCGTGGCCATTTCAATGGGGGCCACCAGCGCCCGGCAGGCGGGAGCAATTCCGTTTTCAATGGGACCGGAGACATCGGAGTTGGCACCAATCAGTTTGGCTCCGGCCAGAACCAGATTGGTGGCCTTGGTCAGAGTATCCAGAGAGTAAGAGCGGCCTTCGCCCACCACCACATAATCCGGATTTACATCGTTCATGGTGATGCCGGCATCATACAGGGCGTTGAGCAGTCCGGCTTCTCCAATGACGAAAGCCGAGCAGCCGGGGGCCTGTTCCTTTAAAAAGGCCGCGGTAGCCAGGGCGCTGGTGTAGAAATGTTCCTCCGAGACATCCAATCCCATGCGGGCCAGCTTCTGCTGCAGCTCTCTGGGGGTATATCCGCTGTTGTTGGTCAGGAAGAGAAATTCCTTGTTCTCGTCGTGCAGCCACTGGATAAACTCCGGGACGCCGGGTAAGATTCGGTTTCCGTGGTAGATCACGCCGTCCATATCACAGATAAACCCGCGTTTTTGATTAAAATCAAGTGTGCGCTCCATAAGTCCTCCGATCAAAGTACATGCTGTGCCCTTTTCCTGCCGGCAGAACATGTTCATAGTATTTGGCAGCTCTGGATGAACTCAGTATAGCAATCGGCAGACAGGTTGTAAATAGAGGAACCGTACTGCAATGTCCGGCAGGGCTTGTCCGGAAGGTCTGATTGACAGTCCTTCCGGTCCGGTGAGGAACCGGCTGAACCGCCGGCGCAATCAGAGCGGACGGCGGGAGAACTCCCGGGAGGCTGGAGGGATCCATCCATCACAAAGAGGCTGGGCTGTGGTGCCGCAAAGGCAAAGTGCTGCTTATCCCAAGGGGAAATAGTCGGTTTTGAGACGATGGAGCTGCTCCAGAGAATCCGTTCCCCGCTGCCCGAGCCGGCTGGTCACAGCGACGGTGAGGACATCCAGCAGAGCGGTGGGGGCGGCCATGGAGTGGTATTCCTTCTCCTCGCCGCGGTAGGCAAACAGGCTGATATCCGCCTGTTCTTCCGGAGGGATACAGGTACGGCTGACAAAGGCGAGGGTCCGGTAGCCTGCGGCGCGGCGATGCTCCAGAATCACCCGGCCTTCCCGGGACAGTTTGGAAAAGCTGAACATGACCACCAGATCCTGCTGGCCTGCCTGGAGCAGTCCCTCCAGCAATTCTGAGCCGCCGGAGGGCAGCAGCGAGACCGAAAGCCCCAGACGCCGCAGGCGGAAGGCCAGCATTTGCGCCAGGGAAGCGGAGGCGTTTTTCCCGTGCAGGAAGATCTGCCGTGCAGTGGCCAGAGCTTCCACACCCCGGTCAAATTCCGCCTGATCCAGCTGTTTAGCGGTTTTTTGCAGATAGAGCTGCTGGCGCTCCAGCCAGGCGGCAGGAGAAAAGACGCCGTCCTGGGACAGAGTCCCTGCCATCTTGGCGGCGGGACCGGCGGCTTGTTCCACCACCAGAGTTTTCAGCCCCTTAAAGTCCGCACAGCCTGCGTGGCGGGCAAATCGGGAGACTGTGGCGTCAGAAAGCCCCAGGCGCTGGGCCAGCTGCCCGATGGAGGAAAATAAAAAGGCATCGGTATTGGTATTGATATAGTCCAGAATCTTTTGCTCTGCGCGGGTCAGTTCCCCGGGGGAAACAGCAAGGCTCAGTTCCATTGACGTTCTCCTATCCGTTCAATGCGTCCATCAGGGCGGCGTGAAGAATTTGGTTGGAGGCCAATACGGCGCCGCCTTCCGTAAGGGAAAGCGGTGAGCCGTTTGGCGTGGTGATCTGTCCGCCGGCCTCCTCCACTACAAGTGCCCCGGCGGCGTAATCCCAAGGCTGGAGGGACAGCTCCACATAACCATCCAGCCGCCCGCAGGCCACATAGCAGAGATCCAGAGAGGCGCAGCCGGTGCGGCGCACATCCTGACAGCGGTCATACAGCGCCCGCATTTGGCGGAAGGCCTCGTCAGCCAGCTCCCGCCGGCCGGGAACCGTGCCTGCGGACAACAGGCTCTCTGCCAGGCGGATGGTTCCGCTCACCCGGATGGGGCGGCCATTTTGAAAGGCTCCGCCGCCGCGCCGGGCGGTGAAGCATTCCTGCGTATAGGGATGGTATACCACACCGAAGGTCACTTGTCCATCCTCCGCCAAAGCCAGCGAGACCGCGCTGTGCTGAAAGCGGTGGATCAGATTGGTGGTGCCGTCCACCGGATCGAGAATCCAAAAAGGACGGCCGGGGTCGATGGCAGTGTGGTCTCCTTCCTCTCCAAGAAACTGCACGGCCGGGGCCAGCTGAAAGAGCCGGTCCCGGAGCAAGCTCTGCACGGCAAGATCCACGTTGGTGACGAAATCCGTCGGGCTCTTGGACAGGATGGTTTGGACGGCGGCGGGGTCGGTCAGTAAGGCACCGGCCTCACGGACAGCCTCTTCCGCCTGCTCGGCCAGAACGTCGGTCAGGACACGCATTCCGCAGCCTCCTTGGTGAGAATCGAGACGTAATCCCCGCCCAGCGCGTGAATCTCCTTGAGAGAACGCTTGAGAAGGCACGCAGTGCGCACCTGGGCTGCGGCGGTGTCGGAGAGTACAATCTCATAACGCCCGGCGTTCATCTCGGCCTTCAGGGCGGAGATGGAGCGGCACTCCCGCTCAAACACCGTGGTCACGCAGCCATACTGTACCGCCTGATGGGTATCGCTGCCGGAGACAACGGGAATATTCAGCCGCCGTGCCAGAGCGTAGGTCTGCGCCTCCGTGCGGACCCGGTCCAGGGCCAGGTCCTTTCCGTTGAGATCCAAAAAGCCCAGACGGCGCAGCTGCTCCTCGGGAAGTTCCGGCACATGGCCCGGGGCGCGGAAGGGGTGGCCGCAGCCCACCAGCACGGGATACTCCTCAAACAGGTGCATCAGCTGGGCAAAGGGAAGAAACTGCCCCTTCTCCTTGTAAGGCTCCAGGCGGCGGTTCAGCTCCAAAATGGCCTCCAGAGGGCCGATGGAGAGAATGTGGCCGCCCTCGGCCACATCCGTCTCCATGCCCGGGAAAATGCGCAGTCCGTTGGGAAGTTCCAGCACATCCTCCGTACGGCGGCTTATTGCGGACAGATAGCTGTAGAGTTCATCGAACTGCAGAGTATTGAAGTGTTCGGTGAGGCACAGGGCATCCAGACCGGCCCGCCGGGCTTCACCGAAGAGCCAGTCGGTATAAGCGGTGGAAAAGGGCAGCTTTTTGGCCAGCTTTCCATGGGTGTGAAAATCAAGTCGCAAAGGAAAAACCTTCTTTCAAAGCAGTGTGGAGAACAGAATGGACAGAGCCACCCATAGGGCGGAGATGGCCAAAAACAGCAGGTCGTTATCGGTTACTTTCAAAGCGGAAAGTTTGAGTTTCTTGACCGACTTGTTGACGGCCGCATACCGGTACCCCCGCAGCTCCAGAGCTTCCACCGTGGTGCGGGAACGCTTGGCGGTGTTGAGCATCAGAGGATAGAAAGACTCCATGATGATTTTTACCTGATAGATGAGATAGCGCACCTTGCCGGTCAGGGTGTCATGGGCCGGAGGGTTGCCCCGCAGGCGATAGGACAGGAGGACATTTTGAAACTCCTCCATGAGCATGGGCAGCATCCGGTAAGCGTAGGAGATGGAAAAACTCAGCCGCTCCGGGCAGCCATACCACATCAGACCGTTGGACAGCCGGTCCGGGTCCAGGCCGGAGAACACGGTTACAGAGGCCAGAGAGATGGTGGCAACCTTCAGTGTGAGAACCAGCAGAGGCGCAATAGCCGAGGTGTTGCCGCCGAAGAGCAGCGTGGCCAGAAACAGGTATCCCGTCTGGGAGAACACGCCCAGCGCAAAGAGAAAGAGCACCAGCCCCGCCACCCGGGCCAAGAGGGTGGTGACCATCACCAGCACAAAGCTGCCCAGCAGGAAGGGCAGATCATTGACAAACCAGGGGATTACGCCAAAGAACAGGTACCACGCAATGAGAATGCGGGGGTCCAGGGCGGCGATGATGGTGTCATCGTTGCCGTAGGCATTTTTCAGCACCTGATTGCGAAGAAAATCCATGGAGAATTTATCCAGAATATTCTCCGAGAGTTTGCTCATCATGTGTTCCATCGTTACGCCTCCAGGAAGCAGTTGGTAAAGTCGTCAACCGTATAGCATAGAGCATGGGGGGTTAATTCCCGGGCCATGGAAAAGATCTCCGGAGGACGAATGCCCACCAGATCCACCAGATCCTGCCGGGAGAAGATTTCATCCCGGCTGCCGTCGGCCACCACCTGGCCGCCCCGCAGCACGATGATCCGGTCTGCCCACTGACAGACCAACTGCATGTCGTGGGTGGCGATGACGGCGGTTTGGATGATGTCCTTCATGTCCTCCAGCACGCCCATGATCTCCCGCCGGGTGGCAATGTCCAGGTTGGCAGTGGGTTCATCCAGCAGCAGAATGCCCGGTTCCAGCGCAACGCCGATGGCAAGGCTGGCCCGACGCATCTGGCCGCCGGACATCAAGCGGCCGTCCCGGTCCTGGAGTGGTGTGAGACGAAAACGCTCCAGCAGGGCATGGGTGCGGTCCTGCCAGTCCGGCAGGCCCCGTACCTGCATGGCGTAGGCGATGTCGGCATGGATGGAGTCCTTGATGAACATCTCCTCGGGATTTTGATAGACCAGCGAGATCTGACGGGACAAATCCTCCGCTTTTTTCTCTCCGATAGGAGATCCAAACAGAGAGACGGTTCCGTTCTGGGGCCGCAGCAGGCCGACCATCATTTTCATCAGTGTGGATTTGCCTGCCCCGTTGGAACCGATCAGGGCCACCCTCTCCCCTTGACGGATGGTCAGGTCCAACCCGGAAAAGACGGTTCGGGGCTCGCCCTTTACAGAGCGATAGGAGAGGGAGACGTTGCGGAAGGACACGGCGGCGTCCTCCGGCGGAGCAGGGGGTGCGTCGGGGACTGCCGGGGCGTGATATACCAGGGAGGAGAAAGCGGTTTTGCCCTGGTTCACCGTGGTGGGCAGGGGAACATTGGCGGGAAGCCGTCCGCTCTCGCGGAGCCGGTAGGCGGCCTGGGTCACCTGCGGGGGAAAGATGTTGCACGATTCCAGCTCCTCCACCCGCTGGAGTGCCTCGCCGGTGGGCAGCAGCCACTGGACCCGGCCGTCTTTCATCAGCAGTACGTGCTTGCAGTAATCGGCAATATACTCGGTGTGGTGCTCGATGACGATGATGGTTTTGCCGTGCTGCTGGTTGAGGGTTTGCAGTACGTCGTAGATCCGGTCGGCGTGCATGGGGTCCAGCTGGGCGATGGGCTCATCCAGAATGAGAATATCCGGGCTGAGAGACACCGCGCCCGCCAGAGCCAGCAGGTGGGTCTGGCCGCCGGACAGCTGCCAGACATATTCCTCCTCCCGGCCCTCCAGGCCGCACTGAGCGAGGGCCGCCCGTCCCCGTTCCAGATAGTCGGGAAAGGCATAGTTCAGGCAGGAGTAAGAGGCATCATCCAGCACGGTGGGGCGGACGATCTGGTTTTCAAAATCCTGGTAGACATAGCCGACCTTTTGGGCCAGGACGCCCACATCACTTTCCAGGGTGTTCAGTCCCCCGACCCGAACGGCTCCGCGGAATGTCCCGGTGATAAAGTGAGGGATCAGTCCGTTCAGAACCTTGCACAAAGTGGACTTCCCGCAGCCGTTGTTTCCAACGACTGCCAGGAAGTCCCCTTGCGCGATTTGGAGCGAAATATCGTTCAGGGTGGGCTGAGAGGCGCCTGGATATGTATAGGTCAGGTTGTCGATCTCAACCGCATTCATCTTAGCAGGCCGCGTTCCTTTCCTTGTTCTTTTTCATGACCAGCAGGACAATCACGGCCAGGGCGGCGGCGCACACCATTCCCACCGCCAGGGCGGTGCCGCTTTCTGCCCATTCGGCCTCCCAATCGATCAGGGACATGCCAGCGGTGGCGGCCAGTTCCGCGGCAACGGCGCAGACAAAGCCGATGACGCATACCAGCGCGGCCTTGGGGCTCAGGCCGGAAGCCAGGCTCTCCCGGGTGCGGGGTGCCATGCCCAGCAGAGGTTCAATCTTGCCGTACAGCTTGGGAACCAGATACAGCGTGGGAAGCAGGCAGAAGAGAATGCCGGAGAAGAGCAGATCGTTGCAGAAAGCAAAGCCCTCGGTGGCAAAGACGCTCTCGGGCAGGCCTTCCACTGCCTCGAAGTCCTCCACGGCGAACTGGACTTTGGCAATGTCCACAATGGTACCCATGAGCAGTTGGGCGGCGGTGCCGGTGATGGCGGCCAGCCCCACCATCATCCGGTTTTTGGGGTCCTTTACCAGACGGCCGGCAATGTACACACCGATGGTGACTGTGAGAAACTTCTCCAGCTCTCCCAGACCGCCGAACTGGCCCAGCATGATCTCGCTGAAAACCAGCTCGCCGGTAGCAGCGCCCAGAGCGGCGGACAGAGGATCAAACAGCATGGCCAGTGTCAGGGGAATGAACAGGAAATACTCCACGGAGAATTCCACAAGGCCCACCTGGAATTTGGGGATCAGCTCGGTAAACAATGTGGCAAGCCCATACAAGGACATGCTCAGGACAAAGATCATCAGTTTCTGTGACTGAGTGGCAGCGCTTTTTTGCAAGGTACTCATACGAATATTCCTCCCGTTTTGTAATGCGACGTTCTCGCATGGGTACAGCATAGCAAAGAAGTGTAAATGTATCCCGCATCGGGATGTAAAATGTAAATAAATTTTCAAAAGAGGGAAATTTGCTGTCCATTGCCTGCAAGGAAGAACGAAAGCCAGCGGCAAGACGTTTGACATTGCAGATTGGAAGGGGGCGGGAAACAGGCACTGTCAAAGCGCAAGACTGGTGGGCATGCAGAGAAGTGGCCGGCCTGGGGCATATCGGGTGCAAGCAGCGGCTATATGCCGGATATCAGAAAAGGGACGATGAAAGTCGGTGCAGGTTCCGCATTGATTGAACAGGAGCGCAACCTGGCGAAAAAGGGGGCCCAGTGTGCTGGAAGAGGGGGGCAAACAACCACTTTCCCGCAAAGCGGAGGAAAACCGGCGGCTTCACCGCCGCGCAAATGCCTGCAAATGATGGCGGGAACGTCTGGGGCGGTGTAAAAAATTGATAAGAAACGGGAAAGCAATCTTGACAAGATTCTTCATTTTTTTTAATATCAATTTACAAGCCATTTTGACTCACGGTCTACCCGGGCCGCGAGTCGTTTTTTTGCGGTGAGATGGCAAGGTTCGGAGAGAATGAGAGAAAGAGGGAGTTGCACAAATGGGAATGGAGTCTTTGTTCAACCTGCTGGGAGGACTGGCGTTGTTCCTCTACGGCATGCAGATGATGAGCAGCGGCCTGGAGAACGCGGCCGGTAACCGGATGCAGAGAATCCTGGAACGGCTGACTGCCAACCGATTCCTGGGGGTAGCTGTGGGTGCCGGTATTACGGCTGTGATTCAGTCTTCGTCCGCGACGACCGTCATGGTGGTGGGCTTTGTAAACTCCGGCATGATGACGCTGCAGCAGGCGGTATGGATCATTATGGGCGCCAATATTGGTACCACCATCACCGGACAGCTCATTGCGTTGGACGTCGGTGCCATGGCACCGGTATTTGCCTTCCTGGGTGTGGTGATGATTGTCTTTTTGAAGCGGCCCGTTCTCCATCACTACGGGCAGATCATCGCCGGTTTGGGCGTGCTCTTCCTGGGCATGGAGATGATGAGCGGAGCCATGGTTCCCCTGCGGGAGTCCGAGGCATTTATCGGACTGATGACCCGCTTCAGCAATCCTGCTTTAGGTATTTTGGCGGGCATGATCTTCACGGCCATCATCCAGTCTTCCTCTGCCTCGGTGGGTATTCTGCAGGCATTGGCCGGCAGCGGACTCATCGGTCTTTCCAGCGCGGTGTATGTGCTGTTCGGTCAGAATATCGGCACATGTATCACGGCGGTGCTGGCTTCCATCGGCACCAGCCGCAACGCCAAGCGGACCACCATTATCCATTTGATGTTCAATCTCATCGGCACGGTAGTGTTTACCTGCGTGTGCATGACGACACCGCTGACCGATCTGGTTGCGGGACTGACGCCCGACAATGCGCCGGCGCAGATTGCCAATATGCATACCCTGTTTAACATCACCACCACATTGCTGCTGCTGCCCTTCGGTACCAAGCTGGCACAGCTGGCCACTGTGATCCTGCCCGAGAAGCCTTCCGAAGAGCCGCAGCCCCGCAAGCTGGTGTTTATTAAGCCGGTGGATGTACTCTCCGATGCCCAGATGGGCAATTCCGCCATTACCATCAACGGCATTCAGCAGGAGCTGGACCGTATGGCCGGGATGGTGCGGCAGAATGTGGACGCCAGCTTCCAGGCGGTGCTGGAGGGCCGCCCGACCCGGCTGCCGGCCGTGGAGGAGACCGAGGAGTATATCGATTACCTGAACAAGGAGATTTCCAAGTATATCTCCAAGGTGATTGCCTATGAGCAGAATGCGCAGGATTCTGCCCTCATCAGTTCCTATCTGAAGATTACCAACGACCTTGAGCGCATCGGCGACCATGCCATCAACATCTGTGAGTATACCCAGACCATGGAACGGGAACAGCTGACGTTCTCTGAAAGCGCCCAGGAGGAAATCCGGCAGATGCGGGAGACGTCCCTGCGGGCCATGGATGTACTCCATGGTTTTGCGACGGTTACTGTGGAGCAGCTGACGAAGGCTTCCGCAGTGGAGCAGCAAATTGACGATATGACCGTGAACTTCCGCAAGCATCAGCTGGAGCGCCTCCACCAGGGGACCTGCTCCGGAGAGACCTGTATCCTGTATTCGGAAATGCTGACGGATTTCGAACGCATTGGCGATCATATGCTCAATATCTCCCGGGCTCTGGCGGCTCCCCATCTGAACTGATGTGCGGTGCTGCAGGTGTGTGCGTCATTGAGAAAATTCCATAATTTGGATTTTTCTGAATGACGCTTAACCAAAAATTTCAAAAAACAATTGACATCTGCCCGATCTTATGCTATATTTTGCGGGAATTTGACTGGAGTTTATCTGGCCAAGAATACTGGGACCACTCCTGCGGGAGTTAAGGCCATACGGACAGCCGGGTCCACTGCCGATTGGCGGGTTACCGCCTTATTGATTGAGTTAAAAGCTCAAATTTTATAAGTTGGTTACTTTATAACCGAAATGCGCATTTGCGCAGACTTGTGAAACGGTCAATAA
>CALXDJ010000047.1 GCA_944387035.1 uncultured Oscillospiraceae bacterium
AAAAAAGCGACGTTTTAGTGTAGGTTGGCTCGGTTTTTGTTGTGATTTATGATTATGCCTTTGTAAAGAAACCTAACATAAATTTGAGCATATATATCTGGTAGTATATAAGATGGTATCTCTTAGGACACATCAACCACTGCGAAATCATCTGCTTGAGGTTCTGTTCACAGGGAAGAAAGCGTCCACAAGAGATATGCTTTGTGTCACACATCTCTTTACCGTATTGTTATTTCATTTTAAAAAATAATTTGCCCCGGCAGGTGATCCTGCCGGGGCATTGCTTTTTGCCGAGAGTATTGCTAAAAGAGTCTCGGCCGGTACAAAAAGCAGGTCTGGAATGCACTTTGCAAGCAGTAAACTCTCTATTTTAGCAAATCACCCAGCACTTCTTTCTCCTCCCTCCTGAGGACGCAATTCACAATCGGCCTTCCGCCAGTGTCGATATACAAAAATTCACCGATCTTCAGTTCACGAAGCAGCATTTTATAGTCCTCCGCGTAAGGTGTTCCATGGGCAAGCCGCTTGGCGAGGGTATTGACCCGATCATGTCCAGGATAAAAGTATGCCTGCAGCGCTGCCTGATTCAGTGCTTCCGCCGTTCCTTTGTCTTGGATCCACTGGGAAGCAAACCAGCCGGAAATATGGTACTTCCTCCCTTCCCGCAAAATGCGCGTGAAAATGCTGTCTTCCGTAAACCGAAAGCGCTGGCACTCATCCAGCACCACGACAACCGGGCAGCCGGACTCACTCCGACTGAGCTTCTCTGACCACAGATCAAAGAGCAAAAACTGCGTCATCATGGTCTGGGAAGAGAGATTTGGAAGCGCATCAAACCGCAGCACGGTAATTCCGGGCTGGTCAAGTGCCCAGGAAAAGTTCTGTGAGGCAGCTGACAGCAGGTTGTCCAGATCCTGCAGGCGCAGCAGCGTAGGAGCCATGGTTTGGGCGAGCTTTGGATCATTCCGGATCTGCGCGATCAGGCCCGAAACCCCAAGCTGTGCATTCCCCTGGTTGATATACGCGGTCAGGGCATTGCGCAGACAGACTCTCTGCAAACCGCCCCGCACACCGCCGATACTCAGGATCGTCTCAGCTACCCGTGCCGCAATATCATACGGCTGCTCCAAGCATCCCCTTCCAAGAAACAGCGGACGGAACGGCTCAATCCGCACCTGCGTCCTGACATCCACACAGTCACAGGGCACGCCAAACGAATGCAGGTCCCCCGTATAGTCGAAGACAATGCAGCGCACCCCCTGGCCGGGCAGCTGCGCAGCGCAGTGCTTCAAGAAGCAGCTCTTTCCGCTGCCACTCTGGCCAGACGCATACAGGTGGGAATTGGAGCTTCCACTCCAGATGAGCTCTGCTCCCATACGGGAAGCCCCCAATTGTATCGTAAAGTCCAAATTCCTTACACCTCCTGAAACAACAGCGGTTCTCCCAAATATTCAAAGCAATCCCGCCGGAACTTGTAGACGCGGAGCAAGCGAGGCTCCCCTCCCCCGCAGCGCAAAGAAATCCGGGTCTGGTAGGATTGACTGTTGACCCCTTTTCCGATAAAATATTCCTGCTGAGCAAGTTCCCGCCTAACAGCGTTGATCTGAAGGCCGGCGGTCTCGCAGATCTGCTCCATTGCGCATTTATCCAGGCAGATCTCCTCCCCATTTAAGTAAATGGCACCCCGAGGAATGGAAGGCAAAATCTGTCCCACCCGATAGCACGGAAATCTGCGCTGGCAGATTGCCTGTCTCGCAGTGGCAAAAAAGGCGTCCGCCAGTCCTCCAGGCGCTGTGTACTGGGCGTCACCTTCCTCCAGCCAGGAAATCGTATCCTCCAGCCAGCGATCATCCAAAATTGCAGCCGCATCCAAGGATATCTCCCGGATAAACGCCCGCATGAACTCTGCAACGCCCCACATTGCACCCAATACCTGGGCGTGCTCTGCGGTATATTCGCGGTCTGAGGAATCGGAAAGAGCTTCGGCCATCCGCTCTTTCAGCGAGCAGTTCAACTCCTCCAGGTGCCGGTGGGTGTACGCCAGAAATGCAGTCCAGTAGTCCGCCATGGAGGAAGTCTCTACTGCGGCGGCCGCACACGAACGCAGATCAAAGTACCTTGCTTCCGCCGCAATCGGGATTCCATAAGAGCAAATGATACCGTCTCCATCGGAAAGCAGCACCGGCAGTGTCCCAAGAGAACACTGCCCCAATATGGCCGCTCTCTTTTTTAGGATCACGGTTCCGCTGGATATCACCTGATCCAGCATTCCCATATTTTCGGTGGCATTCTTCCCGAATTTCGCCGGTAAAATCACACTCGGCTGGTCCTTACAGGAAAGAAGTGCCCGTGAAAACTCCTCAGGGGACACATTCGTATTCAGTACACCAGTCGGTGAAACGGTGAGTACGCTGCGCAGGTAGGCCTGCACCGTCGGATTTTCCGTTTGAATCACCGGGATCTTGGTCAGATGGATGCCCTGCTCCAAAAGGAGCGTCTGGAGAAATGACATGTGCATCCAGATCATGCAAAAGGAGCGCAGTGACTGATTCTGCATTGGGGCAAAGCGATGCACAAACCGTTCTGTTGCAGATTTTGTATTGGCCGGAAGGTCCTTGCAGGCGCTTGCATACAATTCCGGCATGCCATTCCTGGCGCTGGTCCGAAAATCAGAAAAGGTGTAATAGAGACGGCTGCCATCTATCTCACGCCAACCGGCCAGATACGGAACCATGGTCTGCGTCATGATCGTATTGGCCTCGCTCCGCAGCAGCAGGGCCACCCGCTTTACGGAGCGATACGTCTTGATCTCTGAGTGACTGAGTTGTTCCAGAAACGCGATCCACTTCTTATCGTTCAAAAAGTCCTCCCAGTCAATCAGCCCCGGCTCATCCCGGGAGCTTACCGCAACCTGTAACTGCGTTTTGCGCCCGTAGAGCGGGTCATAGATGATTTTGGCCACACTCCGAAAAACGAACTCCGTCGCCTGCGCAAACCGGCCGCTTGCCAAATTGACGAAATAGGCATTCCCATGCATCTTGATGATGTGGTTGAACGCTTCCTCCTTTAAAATTTTTTGCTTCAGCTGCTCCTTCAGGCGCCCATTTTCTGTCTGTGCATTTTGAAGCACCTGCATAAGCTGGTAATCAGGCGTGTACGGAACAACCGGACAGACTCCATACTGCGGCGTTCCCTGCTGCGGATACGGAGCCGGTTCCCGCAGCGCATACATCGGATCTACGAAACCCGGATTCTGATTCTGAGTCGACATGTTCTTTCTCCTCCTTGGCAATATTTCTCCCTTGAGTTTCCCTTAAGGCGCAACGGGGAACCCGGGGCGGTCATAACAAACCGGAAAAAAAGGAGGCGAAAAGGGCTTCTTGGTAGTATTTTGAGAAAAAAATAAACCCTGAAAACAAGGCTGAATCTTTCGGGTGTGGAATTCAAATCCCGCCACTCGGACCATCGGAGTGACCAGATCTGGTCACTCCGATTTTTTCTTCCTTATATCCGCATTGATAAATCACTTATCAAGCACATTTCTGATCGTCCTAAGATGACAATGATATTCATATTGAAATCATCGCAGTTTCTGGGGAGCTGCACAATTATTTGATATAGGAGATTCCTATGGCTTCAAACATCCCAATAACCGCTATCAGGCCCCGTCGTAAAACAGTTTTACGACGGGGCCTGATACTATGTTTCCGCAGAGAATGGTTTACTCCTCATTCTTGCTGCGCAATGCCGTTTTGAAATTGCCGTAAACCAGAAGAATCAGCAAAATCAGAATGACCAAAGAAATGGGGCGGAACAGAATGTAGGAGACAATGTTGCTGTTCTTGGCAGCTGCAATGGTCAGAGACCGCCGCAGGTTCTTTTCCGCCATGGACCCCAGGATCATGCCCAGTACCGCAGGCGCAACGGGAATCTGAAACCGTTTGAACACCAGGCCAATCAGGCCGAATACCACCGCCACCAGCACGTCAAACAGACTGTTGCGTGCGCTGTAGGCACCGAAAATGGAGAACGCCAGCACGGCGGGAATAAAATCTTTTACATTTAATATAGCTGATGGAGCGTGAAAGTACCATAGGCATTGGGGAAAATATTGTTTGCCTGTCACTGTGCCATTGCCTCTTCTGGTGTATAAACGGCACCGTTTCCTGACATTCGAAGGGCATGGGCGGCGCCCTCAGCAATGTATGAACCGTGAGCGGAATCTTCAAAACGAAGACCCGGAACTTTTCAAATTGTTCGCTCTTTCTATCCGGATTCTGTGATTGGTGCGGGCGGCTTCGTATATGGCGGAAAGCGGAAACCGCCCCGAATAAGCCCAATGATACCATTGCGCAAGGTCCGCCCAATGCATTGCAAACATATGGATTCTTATCCAAACGATGTATCATTTTTCCTTCCAGGACAGATACTAAATTGGAAGAAGGTGATGATATGCGAATTCCAAAGCACATCGGGATCATTCCAGATGGAAACAGACGCTGGGCCAAACACGCAGGATTGCAGAAAAAAGACGGCTACGCACATGGTCTGACTCCGGGGCTGGACTTATTGAGACTGGCAAGAAGCGCCGGAATCCAGGAAATCACTTATTATGGATTTACAACCGATAACTGCGGACGGCCTCCGGAGCAAGTCCAGGCCTTTTCTTCGGCATGTGTTGAGGCTGTGAACCTCATTGCCTCTGACCCCGTTTCACTCCTTGTAGTCGGTGATCAAGATGCGCCTACATTTCCCAAAGAGCTGCTGCCTTACACAACTCGAAGGGACTTCAACGGCGGCGGCATCCGTGTCAACTTTCTCGTCAATTACGGATGGGAGTGGGACCTTGCCAAATTGCATACCCCCGGCAAAAATCGTCCGAACATCTGCAGCCAACTTCATTCCCATGATATTTCACGGGTGGATTTGGTAATCCGTTGGGGCGGAATGCGCCGGCTATCCGGCTTTTTGCCGGTGCAGTCCGTCTATGCCGATTTCTTTGTTGTAGACCGGTTATGGCCGGATTTTCAACCCGAGGATTTTTTCAGGCACTGGAGTGGTATCAAAAGCAAGATGTCACATTGGGCGGTTAACCTTTCCTGAAACCGCTGTCTTTTTCTTTAAATCCTTCCCCAATCCGCACAACAACCGCCGTAAAATTTTCAAAAATTCTGGCAAAACAGAGAAAATGGTATTACCTTTTTCTTCTCCTGTTGACTTTTCTTCTTCCGGTGTTGTATGTTGAATTCAGATCATATGACTGACGGAAGTGGGAGACCACATGGAGTATGATTCTGAAAATGCCGACCGTCTGGGCGCACGTTGCAGCCCGGACGGTATTTTTTTATGCCCGGGCGGAAAGGAGACTCCTTTGACTGGAAGAATGCATTCCCTGGAATCCATGGGGCTGGTAGATGGGCCAGGCGTCCGGGCGGTTGTGTTTTTACAGGGCTGCCCCCTGCGCTGCCGCTACTGCCACAATCCCGATACCCAAGCTGTTACCGGCGGCACGGAAATCACCGCCGAGGAGCTGACGAGACGCCTGCTGCGCTTCCGTCCCTATTTTGCAGATGGCGGGGGCGTCACCTTCTCCGGCGGTGAGCCACTGATGCAGCCGGAATTTCTCGCCGAGATGCTGCGGCGTCTGCAGGAAAACGGCATCCACACCTGCCTGGATACCGCCGGTGCCGGACGCGGTGACTATGAAGCGATTTTGGCCCATACAGACCTGGTGCTCTTCGATGTCAAGCACGAGGACCCGGATGGCTACCAAGCACTCACCGGCGGCGACATCCGGCAGCCCCGTGCTTTCGTGGACGCCGTGGGCCGGGCAGATGTCCCCATGTGGGTGCGGCACGTGGTAGTCCCCGGCCTGACCGATTCCGATGCCCATATGGCAGCCCTGCGGGATTATATCAAAACACTTCCCCAGGTGGAGCGGGTCGAGCTGCTCCCCTATCACACCCTGGGCATGGGCAAATATGCCGCACTGGGCCGTCCCTATTCCCTCTCCGGAGTCCCGGAGATGGACAAGGCCCGCTGCGCCGCGCTGGAACAGCAGTGGTTCTCTTCGTGGAACCGCCGTCTTTGAATGTGTATTCCGGCACCCGCAGATCAGCATGGACGAAACGACAACATGAGAAATCAATGAGGAGGAACTGACTATGGATTGCAAGCAGGTACCCCAGTGGGAAGGTTTTCGCAGCGGACAGTGGCAGCGGACGGTGGATGTACGCTCCTTCATCCAAAAGAACCTCACGCCATACACCGGAGACGAGCGCTTTTTGGCTGGTCCCACCGACCGGACGAAAAAGGTCTGGAAGCGGTGCGAGGAACTGCTGCTCCAGGAACTTCATCAGGGAATCCTGGATGTGGAGACCCATATCATCAGCGGCATCGACAATTTTGCCCCCGGCTATATTGACAAGGAAAATGAGGTCATTGTAGGGCTCCAGACCGACGCCCCCCTCAAGCGGATCGTCAACCTCTACGGCGGCACCCGCATGGCCAAGTCCGCCCTGGAACAGTACGGCTACGAACTGGACCCCGAGATTGCCGCCCATTTCAGCGAATACCGCAAGACCCACAACGAAGGTGTCTTTGACGCCTATCCCAAGCGTACCCGGGATGCCCGCCACGCGGGCCTGCTCACCGGTCTGCCAGACGCCTACGGCCGAGGCCGCATCATCGGCGACTACCGCCGGGTGTCCCTCTACGGCATCGACCGCCTCATCGCCTGGAAACAGCAGGATCTGGAAGAACTGGACGGCCCCATGGATCAGGACCGCATCCGCCTGCGGGAGGAAGTGGCCGAGCAGATCCGGGCCCTTGGCAAGATGAAGGCCATGGCCGCCCGGTACGGTGTGGACCTGTCCCAGCCCGCCGCCAACGCCCAAGAGGCCGTGCAGTTTTTGTATATGGCGTATCTGGCCGGAATCAAGGAAAACAACGGCGCCGCCACCTCTCTGGGCCGCACCTCCTCCTTCCTGGACATCTATATCCAGCGGGATCTGGACCGGGGGATCCTGACAGAAGAAGGCGCCCAGGAGCTCATGGACCAGTTCATCATCAAGCTGCGACTGGTGCGCCACCTCCGCACGCCGGAGTACAACGAACTCTTCGGCGGCGACCCCACCTGGGTCACGGAATCCATCGGCGGCATGGGCATCAACGGCCGGACGCTGGTCACCAAGAACTCCTTCCGCTGCCTCCATACCCTGACCAATCTGGGCAGCGCACCGGAACCCAACCTCACGGTTCTCTGGTCTGAGCATCTGCCCGAGGCCTTCAAGCGCTACTGCGCCAAGATGTCCATCGCCACCGACTCCATTCAGTACGAAAACGACGATGTCATGCGCCCGGTCTATGGCGATGACTACGCCATCGCCTGCTGCGTCTCCGCCATGCAGGTGGGCAAGCAGATGCAGTTCTTCGGTGCCCGGTGCAACATTGCCAAGTGCCTGCTCTACGCCATCAACGGCGGCGTGGACGAGCGCTACGGCACCACCATTGTCCCCGGCATCGAGCCCATCACAGACGAGGTCCTGGACTATGAAAAGGTCCGGGCCAACTACGACAAAGTCCTGGCCTACGCGGCGAAGCTCTACGCCGACACAGTGAACATCATCCACTACATGCACGACAAGTATGCCTACGAGGCCAGTCAGATGGCCCTGCACGACACCCATGTGGAACGGCTCACGGCTTTCGGCATTGCGGGACTTTCCGTGGCGGCGGACTCCCTTTCCGCCATCCGCTACGCCAAGGTGCGGCCCATTCGCAACGAGCAAGGAATCGCCGTGGACTTTGTCACCGAAGGCGACTTCCCCAAGTATGGCAACGACGATGACCGGGCTGACGACGAGGCGGTCTATGTGGTGCGTACCTTCTCCTCTGAGCTGAAAAAGCACCCGCTCTACCGCAATGCCATCCATACCCTCTCTGCCCTCACTATCACCTCTAACGTCATGTACGGCAAAAAGACCGGTTCCACACCGGACGGCCGCAAGCTGGGAGAGCCCCTGGCCCCCGGTGCCAATCCCATGCACGGCCGGGATGTCAACGGTGCCTTGGCCAGCCTCAACTCCGTGGCCAAGATTCCCTATCGGGATGTGTGCCAGGACGGGGTCTCCAACACCTTCTCCATCGTCCCCGACGCCTTGGGCAAGGATGAGGCCCAGAGAGAAGAACATCTGGTCTCCATCCTGGACGGCTACTTCAGCCAGGGAGCACACCACCTCAACGTCAACGTATTGAACCGGGAAACCCTGATGGATGCCATGGAGCATCCGGAACGGTACCCCAGCCTGACTATCCGCGTCTCCGGCTATGCGGTAAACTTCAACCGCCTGTCCCGGGAACAGCAGGAGGAAGTTATCCGCCGGACCTTCCATACCGCAGTGTAACCCCGCCTCAAGCAAGACAACAGCACCCGTTCTCTCAGGAGAACGGGTGCTTGTTCATTTTCTGAAAGTAAAACAAATTTGCTGCTCAGTGCTACCGATGGGACTATTCAATCTGCATCGTCTGCATTTGTTCCTTGGTAACGCCGTTTTGTTTGCCGTAATTCACCCAATAGCTCTCTGCCGCCCGTACAAACATCCCCTTGGTCAGCGGCATGGTCACTCGGAGCGTCCGGTAGTTCCGCTCCGCTATGGACCGGACAAAGCGGCGAATCTTCCCGGCTATCAAAAAGCGGAAGGGCGAGTCCAAAATGGCTTCCCCGCTGCCGATCTCCAATACCGATCCGAAGGGATATTCATTCTGTCTGCAAAACAGCCGCATCATCTCCACCGCAATCTCATTTTGCTCCGGCTCCAGAAACCCGCAGTTTATCAGCACCGATACCGTAGGCCGGTGCGCAGGGGGATGTTCCTCCAAAAACTTCAGGAAATGCAGCAGTGAAACCGGAAGCGCATCGGCATACAGCGGAAACACAAACAGCAGATCGGAAACGCCGTCCATTTTAGCAAGCAGTTCGCTGTGATTGGTCTTGGTCAGCGGGCAATATACCACAGTCCCTTCATAGCACTGTGACACCATCTGGGCATACCGTTTGGAGTTGGATCTCGGCGCCCGCGGACTTGCGTTGATGATCATCCAATTCCCCATGCCGTCAGCTCCTTTCTCACCTGTTGACCCACTAAATCCGGCCTGCAAAATACCACCCGATGGGAAGCAAAATTCATATTTCGCGCATTGCGTTCTACCAGCCGCCGGAAGAGCATCTGTTCTTCCTCAGAGGTATCCCCATATGCCACAATCACCGCCTGCTTGGGTGCCACCGCACGCTGCACATGATGGGTCTCCCCCTGCACGATGCGGAGAAATGCCTGCTGAACCGGAATGGCGCGCTCCAGCATTGTTTTCATAATGGTATCATACCCACCATACTTGATGCGGCTGACATACAGCACACTGTCGCTGGCTGCAATCAGCGGATACACGCGGGTGGCATCATCCCGGATCACACACCGGCCCGGTGTTTTGGTCCAGCACCCAAAGCATCCTACACAATTAGAAATGTTCAACGCCGACAGATCAATCCATTTCACCTCTTTTTCCTCCGGAATCCGGATCGGCAAACTGCAATCACTTAAAATTAATTTCATATTCCATACCACTCCGTTTTGGTTTCCTTTCTATTATTCCAGAATTCACGCTCTTTTGAAATGCATTTTGTAAATTTTTATGGGATCCCTCCCAAATGCCGCTCTCATCCTTCCTAGATTTCCATACCAGCAGAACTGTGATTACCTCCTTCGATATATCCTGGCTGAGAATGCGCTCCCCATGGCAGAAATTTTACTTGATAAAAGAACTCAACCCAAAGCAGGTACACACTCCGGTTTTCAAGCATACACTGGGCTGTGGCAACGCCACAGTGCAACTTCCTTTTGTATGCAAAGGAGTGACTATGAAACGATATTGTGCTTCTGACTGGGAGCAGCGCCGGGATGACGGCACAGAGCCGGATTCCTGCAAGAAACCCGACAGATGTCATCTCCGGCGCCCTTCTCCCTGTCCCTGTCCACCCCCTTGTCCGCCCTGCTTTCCTCCGCGCGTAGGCCCCACCGGTCCAGCAGGTCCCATGGGCCCCACTGGACCCACCGGACCTATTGGTCCCACTGGACCTACTGGACCACAAGGCACTCGCGGTCCTACTGGTCCGCAGGGAATTCCTGGTCCTGATGGTCTCACCGGACCTTCCGGCGCCACCGGACCTACCGGCGCTACCGGACCCACCGGACCCACTGGACTGACCGGCGCTACCGGGCCCACCGGGCCTACCGGCGCTACCGGACCCACTGGACCCACTGGACTGACCGGCGCTACCGGGCCCACCGGGCCTACCGGCGCTACCGGGCCTACCGGTGCTACCGGCCCCACCGGCGCTATCGGGCCTACCGGTGCTACCGGGCCTACCGGACCCACCGGACCTACCGGACCCACCGGTGCTACCGGACCCACCGGACCCACCGGACCTACCGGACCCACTGGACCTACCGGGCCTACCGGTGCTACCGGACCGACTGGACCTACCGGCGCCACCGGCGCTACCGGACCTACCGGCGCCACCGGGCCTACTGGGCCCACCGGCGCTACCGGACCTACCGGACCTATCGGTGCTACCGGGCCTACCGGACCCACCGGACCTACCGGACCCACTGGACTGACCGGCGCTACCGGACCCACCGGTGCTACCGGACCTACCGGACCTACCGG
>CALXDJ010000048.1 GCA_944387035.1 uncultured Oscillospiraceae bacterium
AACGAACTGATGCCCTTCAAGAATTTGTTCAACGAGTGGCATGTGCGGGACTGCAGCCGCAAGGTGCGGAATGTAGTAAATGCCAAGGCACAGCGGGGAATCCGAGTGGGGACGCGAGCTCCCTACGGCTACCACAAGGGCGAAACAAAAGACTCTCCTCTGCTGGTGGACGAGGAAGCGGCAGTTGTCGTCAAACGCATCTTCGCCATGTGCGCCGGTGGAATGGGACCTTCCCAGATCGCAAAGCAGCTTAAGAAAGAGCACATCTATAGTCCATCCATGTACGCCTATACGAAATTCGGCACATCCCATTCTGGGCTGAATACGGAGCGTCCCTATAACTGGACCGGCGACATGGTGGCGGATATGCTTCAGAACATGGTCTACCTTGGACACACGGTCAACCTCCGCTACAGCACCAAGTCCTACAAGGACAAAAAGAGATGCGAACGCCCCAAATCCGAGTGGCTGATCTTTGAGCATACTCATGAAGCGCTGGTGGATCAGGAAACATGGGATATCGTACAGGAGGTACGATCCCATAAACGCCGCCGGACAAATATGGATGAGCAGAATATGTTCTCTGGACTGGTATATTGCGCGGACTGCGGTATGCCCATGGTGCTGCACCGGGCGCACACCATGAAGCCGGAACAGAACAATTTCACCTGCCGTACCTACAAGAAGGATGGGGCAGATGTATGCAGTGCTCACTATGTCCGGGAAGTGGCACTGAAGGAAATCGTGCTGGAAACGATCCGCAGAGCTACACAGTTTGCCAGGAGCGATCCGGAGCGGTTTGCAGCCTACATCCAGCAGAAACAATCCACTGAGGTGGCAAAGGAGATCCGGGGCTTAGAGCGAGAGCTGTCCGCCATGCGGAAACGGGATGGGGAACTGGATATGGTGTTCAAGCGAATGTACGAGGACAGTGCCCTGGGACGGGTGAGCAATGAGCAGTTCCGCCTGCTGTCTGAGGCATACTCCAAGGAAAAAGCGCAGCTGGCCGAAGACATTCCCACCACAGAGGAACACCTGGAGAAACTGCGCAGCAGCATGGCCAATGCCAAGAACTTCATCGCCAAAGCCAGAAAGTTTACCGACATGACAGAACTGACCCCGGAATTGCTCCGTACCTTCGTAGCGAAGATCATCGTGTATGAAAAAGAGGTCAAATACTCCAAGCACGCACCGCAGAAAATCCAAATCTGTTTCCGGGACTTCAACCTTAACGAGACAGACGATGTGATTCTCCGCGGAGAGACAACAGAAAAGGCAGACAGTGCAACTGCACTGCCTGCCTAATCCGAGGACACGCCTCAAGATACCCCTATCAGGAGTAGCGGAACGCTCCGCCGGTTTTTTTGATTTTAAAAAAATTTTTTTCGCCCATGCAATAATCTGGTCCTTCCGCCCGTTATACAGACAAGAACACACTTCCCAGACAAAAATTCAACACAAAAAAGGAGAATGGATTATGAAGAAGCAGACTGGTTTTGGCAAGGGCTTGGCAACGGGATTGGTGCTTTCGGCTTTGGTGGCGACACTGGGAATCAGTGCCGTGGCTGCGACCTCCAACCGGACGATCCAGGTGGAGGACGGCTTCTCCCTTTCGATCAACGGCGCGTCCTTCATCCCCCGGGACGCCAATGGCAGCAAGGTATCGGTGTTCCGCTATAACGGCACGGTGTATGCCCCCGTCCGGGCGGTGTGCGAGGCGGCGGGAATGGATGTGGACTATAACAGCGCCACCCGCACCGTGGAGCTGACCACGGCAGACCAGCTGACGACAGGGGACTATATTACCGAGGCGGAGGCCAAGTCCATTGCCCTGAAGGATGCGGGCGTGAAGGAGAGCGCAGCGGTATTTTTGACCGTGCGCCTGGACTGGGATGACGGACGCCCCGAGTACGAGGTGGAATTCTACAGCGGCCAGACCGAGTATGACTATGAAATTCATGCTGTGACTGGTGCTATTTTGAGCAGTGACCGGGACCTGGAGAATTTTGAGATCCCCACGGTGTCTGCCTCTTCAGACGATATGATCAGCGCGGAGAAGGCCAAGTCCATCGCATTGGAGCGGGCGCCTTCCGGCACTACGGTGCTCCAGTGCAAGCTGGACCGGGACGACGGCCGGACGGTCTATGAGGTGGAAATGCGCAATGGCCGGATGGAATATGACTGCGACATTGACGCTTACACCGGTAGCATCCTCAAGTGGGAGAGCGATTACGACGATTGACACGGAATTTGAACGGCGCAAATGCAAAGAGACGTCCTTTGGGGGACGTCTCTTTGTTTTTACAGGGCCCGAATTTGGTTTTGAATCAGGGTGCCCACGGTATCGGCAAATTGATCCAGAGAACGGATCCGGGCAAAATCCCGGCCGTAAATGGTGTGGGCAGAGGGAACGTCTTCATCATCTCCGGTAAAGACGCAGATCACGGAAATATCCCGGCGCAGCAAGGAGCGCACTTCTGCGGCGGTATTCTGGATACCCAGGGTGCCGGCATAATCAACATAGCTCTGTCCGCGGCGCACTTTGATGACATCGCTGGGCTTGGCATCCGAGAGCAGGATCAGCAGCTGATGCTCGCAGGGGGCGTCTTCCAGTTCCCGGGCCATAGCCCGGATGGCCAAACCGTCCCGATTACAGCCGGTGGTGAAATACTGAAAGATCCGCTCATTGGCATCCGGTTCTCCATAGTCCCGGAAGCGGGTAAGGATGGTATAGCCGCTTAAGGAGCAGAAGGAAGATACCCGTACCGGGATTCCGCAGCGGGTCAGACTCTCGGCAATCATATAGCCTTGCGCGGAGACGGTCTCCTGACGGTTGACCTGAGAGGTAGAAGCATCCAGCAGCAGATCCACACACAGCTCACCGGGGTCGGATTGGAGCACCCGGGTGAAAACTTTGTCGTCGTTGAGGTAAACGCCTCTCCAGATCCGGCCGGCGTCCAGCGTGCCGGAGGCGGAACGGACGACGGTGGGCTGCAGATAGGCCATCATGGCATTGTGGATTCGGGCGGTAAGCCGGGCAATACCCGCCCGGTGGCGGAGCAGGTCCGCCTGATAGGCGGCTTTGTTTCGTTCCATCTGCTGGAGAGCCAAGCGCCGCTGGGAGGCGGCGTAGCCCCGGGCAGCCGGGTCCAGCTGGGTGCTGCCCTTGGTATAATACAGATGACAGCCTGCGTGGTCTCCGGTGCACAGAGACTTTTCCCGGTCGCGGACTTCCTGAGAATCATAGAGGGGCGGTCCAAAGTATTTTTGAATGTAGTCCTGCAATGCCGCCTCTGTCTGGGCAGCATTGCGGTCTGTCAGACGCCGGATGGGGAGAGATGCATCGGTACCACCGCCGGAGGAGATGTGCTCGCCGAAACCGTGGCCGAAGCTTCGGACTGCCGGAAGACCGCCGCCCCTGCGGCGGAAGAACGGGAAGGGAAAGTGATGTGCCCGGGACTGCTCCTCTGCCTGCGTTTTGCCGGGAGTAAAGCCGAAGTACCGGTTAAGAAACGCCAGGGCCTGCTGGGGAAGCGGTGCGGCATCCGGAGCGGAGGAAAATTCCAGATCCCGCAGCATCTCCGCCTCCCGGGGAGAGAGCGCTGGGGTTTGGCCCACCGCTTTGAGGAAGTGGGCCTGCTCCAGAATGTCTGTCAGGGCGGTCAGCGGTTGGTTGGCGCAAAGAGACAGCACCCAGCGGGCATACCTCTGCCGGAGTACCGGCAGGGCGGGCCGCAGGGGCGCTTCCAGCTGATAGACGGCATTTTCCAGTCCCAGCCAGACCAATTGTTCATACACGGCCTCATCTTTGCAGCCGTGAAAGGAGGCGAAGAGCGTTTGCAGTGCGTCTGCCCCGCAGATCCGGCGGGCCGCGCCGATGATGCTGTTCCAGTACAGGTCGGCCCGGCCTTCGGAATCATAGGCTTTGAAATCAGGTTCAAAGGAGTAGTCCCCGGCGGTATTCCAGATCAGGTTCCGTGCCCGGCGCTGCTCACTTTCCAGTATTTCCATCAGGCGAACACATCCTCATAGCGGATTGTCTCCGGCAGCCGGGCCTGAATGACATCCGTGACCAGCTGACGTTCGAAGCTGTCGAAAGATTTGTTGACCAGGCTCAGATCCAGTGCCCGGTTGCCTTCCAAGCCGGCGTGCATCAGCCGCACGGCGGAGAGCAGTCCCCGCAGGTCCAGAGGCTTGGTGGACAGCTCGCCGCCGTCGCACTTTTGCCGGATATCCTGGAACAAAGCGGCCAGTTGGTTGGCAAAGGAATCCCGCAGGTCGGGGAACTCCCGGCGGATGAGCTTGATGAGATCCTCCGGCGTGATAACCGGCATGTCGATGACAACAAACCGGGAGGCCAATGCCTCATTGAGCTCCCGGGTACCGGCATAGCCGTAGTTCATGGTGGCGATAAAACGGGTAGCCTCATGAAGTTCGATGCGGTCATAGCCCGGCATATCAATGGCGCGGCGGAAATCCAGCGTCGCGTGGAGCACGGCCAGAGATTCGTTCTTGGCCATGTTGATCTCATCGAGAATGCCGAAACCGCCGGACTCAGCGCACTGATAAATGGGGCCCTTGCGCAGGGAGACTGCGCCGTTGACAAAGGTATCGGTACCCAGCAGGGTCGCCGCGTCCGTATTGATGTAGAATGAAACATCCCAGCTGGGGCGGCCGAATACAGCAGCCAGATTTTCCGAGAGAACGTTTTTGCCGGTGGCCTTGGGACCGGCCAGCAGCAAATTCTCGCCGCACAGCAGAGCGGTGAGGGCTTCCTCCCAGATTTCTTTTCCATAGTAGAGATAGCGGGGGGCCGGGACGCGGCGCTGCAAAGAGTCCGCTACCGGAAACCGCTGACGGAAACGCTCTACGTCAGCCAGAATCGAAGCGGAAATTCCCTCTTCCCGCAGAAATTGCATCAGATCAGCCATATGGTTCCTCCCAAATCTGCCCGGTGATTGTGTGAGCCAGGCACTGTGATATATGCCAAGCCAATCTTACCACGTTTCCCAAAAAAGGCAAGCCGTCCAGAATAAACTCCATGTTCTTTTTTGCAGAAAATGGGGCGTCATTTGCGGACGTCAAAAAGAATGTGGGGGAAAGCCCGGCAGGACAAAAAACAGCCCCCCGGTCCGGGAAATCACGCCGGTGGGCATAGATGTTGCGTTTGGTTGCGCGGATGTCCGGGGTGTGCGGTGGACTTTCACAGGATGGTTTGGTATGATGGGGAACAGAAAGGAGGCGGGGCGGATGACGTTCGCGGAAAAGCTGATGCGCCTGCGCAAGCGGGAAGGGCTCAGTCAGGAGGCGCTGGCAGAAGGATTGGGCGTATCCCGGCAGGCGGTTTCGCGCTGGGAACAGGGGACCGCGCTGCCTGACGCGGCAAAGCTGCTGCCCTGCGCCCGGATATTTCGTGTGTCCGTGGAGTGGCTGCTGGATGAGAATCAGGGTTGGGAAGAACGGGCCGGTACGTTCTCCAAACCGATCGAGGAGAGAGAACCTGCGGCCCAAAGGAACTGGGTCTGGTATCTTGCCGGCGGCATTGTGACCGGTGCGGGAATTCTGGGTATGGTCATCATGGGAATCTTGAGTTCGCTCTACCCGGTGGTGCTGACGGAATCTCCGGCAGGGGTGGCGTGGACCCGGGTTTATACAGGATTGATCGCCTTTTTGAAAGAGTATGACATGGAATGGCTCTTCGCCCTCTGGGCGGCTGCGGCACTGGCAGGGTGCTGGCTGCTGGCGCAGCCGATCCTGCGGCGGGAGCGGTTTGCCGTCTCGTTTTCTCCCTGGTATGCGGCGGGAGTAGCGGCGGCGGTGTACGGCTTTGGTCAGACTGCCTGGTGGGTTCAGCAGGGAAAAAGCGGAGATTTGCTTTTGATGGCGGCATTTCTGTCGGCGGCTGTTTTCTGCGTGGTGCAGCTGTTTCGGGGAATGCAAAAGGAAACGGAAGACAGACGCCGACAGGGGTGGGCAGTAATACTGCTTTACACTGCGGCGCATGGAATCATCTGCCTGTTGACGGCGGAAGCTGGTATCGGATTGGTGGGACTGGTACTGCACATTGGGGTCTACGCGATCTGCGCCAGTACCCTGAAGGCCAGGACTGCTGAATGAAACTATCAACTCAAGAAGAACAGCAGGAGGCCGATTTTCGGCCTCCTGCTGTTGCTTTTGTGGGTTATCCCAGCAGATAGGAGTACTTGGTCAATACGGTGAGAATGAAGATCTCCACATCGGCAGGCAGATCGTTGGGCTGATCCAGGTCTGCCTCAAAGACCTTGCCGTCCAGCCGCACCAGCACCTTCCGGCCTTCCAGGGGGAGGAAGCCGGAATTGCGGGAGCTTTCATCAAAGCCCTTGCGGTCCAGGAACAGGGTGAACTTATCCCGGTAGGGAGCGGAATCGTAGGGGCAGAACACGGCGCAGTTGCCGCACTCGTTGCACATCCGGTCCACATGGAGAATCTGGTGGCGGCCATCAGGCAGCTCGATGACCACATTGGCCCGGTTGGGGCAAACGTCGGCACAGACCTGGCAGACCACGTTGCAGGTCAGGCACCGGTCACCCTCGCACTTGGCAGACTGGCAGAGGATGCCCTTCTTGGCAATGGCCTCTTCCCGGGTGGCCTTGCCATGGGTGGGGATCGTATAGCGGTGGGCCTCACCGATGACGGCATTGGCAAAGCCCTGGGCGTCGGCGATGCCCTCCACTACCGTGGCGGGACCTCGCATGGCGTCGCCGCCGACGTAGACGCCGGGGAGGTTGGTCAGGAAGTCGGGAATGCCCTTGGCGTCCACCTGAATGCCGTTTTCTGTAAAGAAGGCGCCGTCAACCTGTTCGCCCACTGCGGCTACCACGGTGTCGCAGTCGATGGAGACCTGTTCCCCGGTGGGGACGGGCTTGCGGCGGCCCTGAGCATCGGGATCGCCCAGCTTCATCTTCTCGCAGATCAGCTTGCCGTCCTTCTGCTCCACAGGGGCCACCAGCTCCAGAAATTCCACGCCGTCGGCCATGGCCAGCTCCAGCTCCTCGGCGTCGGCGGGCATGTATTTCTTGGTGCGGCGGTAGACCAGGGTAGAGGACTTGGCACCGGCCCGCAGGGCGGCCCGGGCAGCGTCCATGGCGGTGTTGCCGCCGCCGACGACGGCCACATGGCCCAGGGAGACGTCCTTTCCGGCCTTCATGTCCCGCAGCCAGGCAATGACCGGCACCACGTTGCCGGGGATATTGAGCGCTCCGGCTTTCCCGGCGCCCACGGCATAGAAGATGTGGGTATAGCCCATGGCCTTGAGTTCCGCAGCGGAGGGAGCAGGTGTGGAGAGCTTCACCTCCACGCCCATTTTCCGCATCAGGGCCTCGTCTTTATCGATGGCATTGTCGGAGATGCGGAAGGAAGGGATCACATGGCGGACGATGCCGCCCAGGCGGTCGGTCTTTTCATAAAGCGTGACGGGGATGCCCGCACGGCCGATGAAGTAGGCCGCAGCCATACCGGTGGGTCCGCCGCCCACGACGGCCACCCGGGTATTCGTTCCGGCGGGAACGGGGGGACGCAGCTTGGACATATAGGTGTCGTAGCCCTTTTCAGCGGCTACCAGCTTGGTGGCCCGAATGTTGACCGGCTCATCATAGAAGTTCCGGGTGCACTTGGTCATGCAGTTGTGGGCGCAGATGGTGCCGGTGATGAAGGGCAGGGGGTTCTTTTCCGTAATCAGCCGCAAGGCGGAGGCGTACTGTCCCTTGCGGCACAGCTCGATATACTCCGGAATGTCCTGCCGAATGGGGCAGCCGCCCATGCAGGGAGCGGTGAAGCAGTCCATCAGGGGGACCTTTTCATAGAGTTTGCGCCGGGGCAGCGGCTTGATGGCCTTGACATGGTAACGGTCGGAGCGGGCAGAGAGGGCCAGGGCCTCCACGCCGGCCACATCCACACCGGTGAAGGGCTGGAATGCCAGGGTATCCAGCTTGTCGCCAATCTGGGTGAAGCGCTGGTAACCGCCGGGCTTGAGTTCCGTGGTAGCCATGGTGATGGGCCAGATACCGCACTGGAAGAGCTTATCAATGTTGAACGCGTCGGCGCCGCCGGCGTAGGAGATGCGCAGCTTGCCGCCGAACTCCCGGCTCAGCCGGGCGGCCATGGTAGTGGTCAGGGGGAAGAGGGACTTGCCCGCCATGTACATTTCTTCGCTGGGCAGTTCTCCGGCCTTGACGTCCACGGGGAAGGTGTTGGAGAGCTTCAGACCGAATTCCAAGCCGTGGGCATCCGCCAGGGCCTGGAGGCGGCGGAACATGGGGACGGCATCCTCGTATTGGAGGTCCTCTTTGAAGTGATGGTCGTCAAAGGCAATATAATCGTAGCCCATCCCGTCCAGAATGGACCGGGCCGTCTCGTAGCCCAGCAGGGTGGGATTGCACTTGACGAAAGTATGCAGATGCTTCTTCTCAATGAGATAGCTGGCGATGCGCTCGATCTCATCCGGCGGGCAGCCGTGGAGGGTGGAGACGGTGACGGACCCGGAGATGTGGGGGGTAATGGCGTCAATGTATCCGCGCTCTGCCGGGAAGAACTCCCGGAGGACGGCGATGCACTCCTGGAAGATGGGGGTGCTGGAGGCGTCGATCATGCCGTTGAGGAAAGTATCCACCTTCTCACCCTGAATGCCGGCCAGATCATAGCCCACAGACATGTTGAACACGAATCCGTCGGGATCGCCCAGACCATAGACTTTGGCCATGATTTTCAGGGCGCACCAGGCCTTGACGTATTCCTCAAACGCCTGCTGGACGTACAGCTCCGTGGACCACTCGCAGTTGTAGCACTCATCCTCGGCCAGAATGCAGGGACGGTTGATGCAGGCGGCCAGTTCCGCGCCGTCCATTTTCTGGACGGTTTTGAGTTCAAAGAACCGGGCACCGGCAAAGTAACCGGCGATGATGTTCTGGGCCAGCTGGGTGTTGGGACCGGCAGCGGGACCAAAGGGGGTCTCGATGGTCTCGCCGAAGATGGGCAGCTTCTTGACACCTGCCCGGTAGGGCCGGTGGACGCCGAAGACGGAGCCTTCGGCCCGGTATTCCGTGGTGATCCAGTTCATCAGGTCCCGGAAGGGGATGGGGGTCATCAATTCAGACATGGCGGTTCCTCCTCATTTACTCCTCAATTCAAAACGGAAAAGAGATCAAAGAAAAGATCAGTAGGTGCAGTGGTTGAGCTGTCCCCAGAGGCGCTTGGC
>CALXDJ010000049.1 GCA_944387035.1 uncultured Oscillospiraceae bacterium
TGCTTCCAGTCATACTGCAGGGGGTTGGCCAGCTGGATCTCCAGGCCGTCATACCCGATTTTCTTGGCCTGCTCACAGAGCTGCTCAATGGGTCCCCGCAAAATGATGGGTGCGGTGGTGGACACATCGTTGAGTGAGCAGGCTACGCCGTATTTAAATGCAGACATTGGATTCTTCCTTTCTAATTCTGATACTTCCCGTTTTCTGAAATGATCAGTGGATAAAGATGCTGACGATCATGCACTCCGCCAGAATCACCAGGGAGCTGACAAACTCCGTAATGGTGATGGCCTTGAGGCCGCCGCGGACCGTCAGGCCGCAGTTACTGGACATAATCCAGAAGCCGGAGTCGTTGACATGGCCGATGGACATACCGCCGGCGCAAGCCGCCATGGTGATGAACAGCGGGTTAAAGCCCATGGCCACCACAGACGCCGCCATGATGGAGCAGGACGTGGTGCAGGCCACCGTAGCGGAACCCTGTGCCACACGCAGCACCAGAGCCACCAGATAAGCAATCACGCACATGCCAACAGCATTTACATCCATGCTGGTCAGGCCGCCGGTGATGGCATCCGCCACGCCGCTGCCGCTGAGGATGCTGCCGAAGGCACTGCCGGCGCCGGTAATCAGCAGCACCAGGCCGGAGGAAGCCAGGGCCCGCACTGCGGACTCGGAGATATCATTCCAGCTCATGCGGCTCTTGCCGATGATCATCGCCACGAACACGCCCATCAGCATGGACATGGTCTTGCTGCCCAGGAACGCCACCACAGAAGGTACGGCATCGGGGGAAACCAGGCTCCAGACGGTGTTGAGCAGAAGCAGCACCACCGGGGTCAGGATCGGCAGCATGGAAACAAATGCGCCGGGAGCCTTGGACTCATCTTCCAGCAGGGGAGGCACAAAGTCGCTCTCCTTCATTTCACCGGTCTCATCCAGTGCAGGATTCCAATGAGAATTGGTCCCGTCGGACTTTTCCCGGAAAAACAGGAACATGATCTTCAGAGTCACGAACATGGCGATGGCACCTACCACCACGCCTACCAGAATCATCAGGCCGGTATCCACGCCCATAATGCCCGCGCAGGCCAAGGGGCCGGAAGTGGGCGGAACGCAGGTATGCGTGATGACGCCGCCGGCAGTCAGGGCCGTTACCACCAGGAAAAGGGGCTTCTTCATCTCGCGGGCTATGGCGATGGCCAGGGGAGCCAGCAGGATGAAGGTCACGTCATAAAACACGGGGACGGAAATGATGAAGGCTGCAATGGACAGGGCGTAGAATGCCTTCTGCTTGGAAAACGCCCGCAGCACGGAACGGGCAATGCTGTTGGCTCCGCCGTAATCATAAAGCAGCTGACCCATAATGATGCCCAGGCCGATGGACAATCCTGTGCTCTGCATGAAGCTGCCGAATCCCGCGTCAATGGTGCTGGCTACTTCGGACAGGTCCATGCCCGATCCGATGCCCATCACCAGGCACGCTACCAGCAAGCTGATGGCCGGATTCATCTTCAGCTTCATAACCAGGAACAAAATCACACCAATTGATATCACCAGCAATGCGATCAATCCTACGCTACCCATAGCTCATCCTCCAAACTTTTTTCTTTTTTGTGCCGAGTTGGAACTCCCTGTGGAACGGTTTGTATCTTGTATGTCTGGATACCTGTCATACAGGTACCTTCAAAAAAACAATTCCCGGCCCGCTTCGACACTGGAACTGCCTTTACTATACCAGTCATTTTTGGGGTTTGCAAGGAACTTTTCCCCGAGCTCTTTCCGTTCTTTTTCTCACATCACAGCACAAAAATCGGCAAAAATTCTCCGGGTTTTTCCGGCTATTTCGGCCCAAAATATTGCATTTTCTCCACGAACTCCGAGAAAAATTTTTAAATTTTCGTGAAAACGCACAATTCCGTAATCGTGGTTTGTGCTCTTTCATACGCACAGTCCATCCCGGCGGATATTGAAACTTTCCGCAAAAGCGCTTATACTAGGATTGAACCAGATCAGCTGTCATACCGGTAGACCGCTGTAAGAGAGGAGGAGGCAAATGGACCTCAAGCCCGTACGCCGTGTGCGTCTTTCTGCGCAAATTGAAGAGCAGCTCAAGCAGCAGCTGCTGGAAGGGCGTTGGAAGGCGGGAGAGCGCTTGCCCTCCGAGCATGAACTTTCCCGCATTTTTCAGGTCAGCCGCGTCTCGATCCGGCAGGCCCTGCAGGCGCTCTCCGCCCAGGGACTGATCGAAACCCGCAGCGGAGACGGCTCTTTCGTCAAGCAGCCGGACATTCGCGATCTGATGCAGGGTTCCATCCCCGATATTTATCTGACTGAGGATTCCCTGCGTTGGGTCATGGAATTTCGCCGTCTGTTTGAGGGCCCTGTGGCAGAGCTGGCAGCTCAGCGCGCCACTGAGGAACAGCTCCAGCAGATGGACGTTCTGTATCAGAGGATGATCCATACCGCTGCAACCGATATTCAGGAGCACTGCAACTGTGACTTTGAATTTCACATGCTCATTGGCTGTATGGCGCACAATCCCATGATCGAGGGTGTGTACCGGGTGCAAAACAGCGTCATGCGCAGCTGCTGGAGCAACATCGGCAGTACAAAGGGACCGGAACTGGGCATTCACTATCACAGTCTTCTTCTGGAGGCATTTCGCCGCCGGGACGCTGCCGCCTGCCGGCAGATTATGGATGAGCACGTGCTGTCCACCTGGAATCTGTTTTTCCCCTGAGCTACCAATCTAAAAAAACGGGGATGTCCCACATGGGACATCCCCGTTTTCTGATGCTGTTACAAGTAGTTCAGCGGATTCTTTGCCACGCCGTTATATCGGATCTCAAAGTGGCAATGGTTGCCGGTGGAATTGCCAGTAGAACCCATCTTGGCAATCTGCTGGCCTTTGTAGACATGCTGTCCCACAGAAACCAAGAGCTTGCTGTTATGGCCATAACAGGTAACATAGCCGTTGCCATGGTCGATCTGTACGAAATATCCGTAGCCGCTCATCCACCCGGAGTAGATGACCGTGCCGCCATCGGCCGCGTAGATCGGCGTACCGTAGCTGTTGGCAATATCAATGCCCTTATGGTTGGTGGAACCAATGCCGCCGGGGGACTTGCGCCCGCCGAAGTAGGAGGTAATGTGACCGGAAGTGGGCCAGCGGAAGGTTCCCGTCGGGGCCCAGGTGGGACGCTCCTTGGTGCCGCGCAGCTGCTGTTCCGTCACAGGCTCCCGCAGCATGACGGAGGAGAGCACCGTCCGCTCCGTCTCCTCACCGTTGACATACGTGACGTTGGCCACCACGTCCGCCGCACCATATTCGCCGGCGGAAATGACCTTATAATCGCCCTTGTAGAGGTTGGCGCTGTCGGTATACTCAATATCGTACGGCACGTCCTCCACATAGCGCTCCTGTTCCACTACCGTCAACGTCAGGTAGGGAACCGATGCCGCCAGGGTCAGCACTTCACCGATCTGCAGCTTGTCAATATTATAGCCGGGGTTCAGGGCCAGCAGTTCCTGCGAGGTCAGCCCGTGGCTGTTGGCAATCTCGGACCACGTGTCGCCCTTTTTCACCTCATACGTGACCTCTTCGGTCTTGGTGCTGTACAGGGTCTGGGCCAGATATCCCAGATTCATGACCTCATCCGTAGGAACATATTCCTGCCGGACCTCCACCTCCTCGGCAAACTCGCAGGAGATGGTTCCTTCATTGGTGGACGCTGCCTTGAGCTGCTGGAGCAATTCCTCCAACGCCCCTTCATACGTGGTGGCGCCAATCCGCTCTCCATCCACATACAGGCAATAGGCGGATGTCACCAGGCCGATTTCCTGGGACAGGTCCTCTTCCAGTTCCGCCTCATCCACCACATCCTGCCGCTTGAGCAGGGACGACGAGTACTGAATCATGGAATCGTCAATGGTATAGGTCTCTCCCAAAGTACGGGCTGTGGCCTTCTCCAAATTGGAGCGGGCATCCTCCGCCGCGCTCAGAGAGCTCACCGCTGCCACCACTTCGCCATCATAGGTCACAGTGGTGCCAATGGTATAGGCCGAACAAAACATGGCCACGGCAGCCATCGCGCACGCGCCGCACAAAAAGGCCACCGGATGCAGCCGGCGTCCTTCCATCCAGGCCCCCAACGCGGAGATCCGGCTGGCAGAACGGCGCCGCCGTCCTCCCATCACCTCCCGCACCCGGGCACCCAGCATGGGAATCATGCTCCAGACAAACAGCAGCATCTGAATCGGCAGGCGTTCCGACTCGGGGAAGTTATGTGCACGCTTTTCCCGTACAATGTGCCGCCAGCGGCAGCGAATCCGGGTCATTTCATGCTCCGCGGCCAGATACATCGACGCCAGCCACTGCAAATCCTTCTTGGGTTTGCGTCCCTGCCGGTTATGGGGACTCTGCGGACGCTCCCGCACCTGGGTCACCGCGTCCTCCCGCTCCTGCACAGCCGTCTGCGCCCCAACACGGGCCTTGTCCCGACTGTCCCGGCTCTCTTCCCTCCGCTTGGCTTCGGCCCGGGCCTCTTCCCGCGGATGCCGTGTTTGCTCCTGGGCCAGCCGCCTGCCGCCTCTTTGGGCAGCTTCACTTCTCTTTTTAATATTCTGACTCATATAACTCCTATTGAATTACCAGACAGTTCAGACGGTCCCTGGAAAAAAGGTTACAATTTGTTACCGATTTTCATAATACCTCTTTTTGATACATTCGTCAACCCTCTTTTTCCGGGGAAACCCCTCATTTCTTTGGGTTTTCTGTCATTTCTCCGTTAAAATTCAGACATTCCCCCCTGCTATATTGCAGATTGGACAGAACCGCACAGAAAGAGATCAGAAATTTTTGTGTGGATGCTCTGATTTTTAGATTGACCCGGAGAAGCGGAGGTGTATAATGGAAATAGTATGTATCCTTCTAATTTCGACCTTTTTGGAGGAAAAGAATTATGTTTGAATTTCTGATTAAGAAGCTGAAAGCCCACCCCCGCAAGATCGTTTTCACCGAGGGCACCGATCCCCGGATTCTGGAAGCATCTGCCCGTCTGCTCTCCGGTACCTTCCTGACCCCCGTCCTGGTCGGCAATCCTGAGGAAGTGCAGAAGGTGGCCGAGGAGATCGGCTTCAACATCCGCGGTGCCGAGATCATCGATCCCGAGACCTTCGCCGACATGGACAAGATGGTCGCCACCATGGTGGAGCTGCGCAAGGGCAAGATGACCGAGGAGCAGTGCCGTGCCGCTCTCAAGCAGGGCAACTACTTCGGCACCATGCTGGTGAAGATGGGCTATGCCGACGCTCTGCTGGGCGGCGCTACCTACTCCACCGCTGATACTGTCCGTCCCGCTTTGCAGATCATCAAGACCAAGCCCGGCAGCAAGATCGTTTCCTCCTGCTTCATTCTGGTGCGTCCTTCCGCCACCGGTGACCGCGAGGTCCTGGCCATGGGCGACTGCGCCATCAACATCAAGCCCACCGAGGACGAGCTGGTGGAAATCGCCCTGGAGACTGCCGCTACCGCCAAGGTGTTCGGCATTGATCCCAAGGTTGCGTTCCTGAGCTACTCCACCATGGGCTCCGGCAAGGGCGAGGATGTGGATAAGATGCGCAACGCCTTCCAGAAGGCACACGCCGCTGCTCCCGAGCTGGCCATGGAAGGCGAGCTGCAGTTCGACGCCGCCGTCTCCCCCACCGTGGCGCACACCAAGTGCCCCAACTCCACGGTTGCCGGCCACGCCAACACCTTCATCTTCCCCGACATCAACGCCGGCAACATCGGCTACAAGATCTGCCAGCGCATGGGTTCCTTTGATGCTTACGGCCCCATCCTGCAGGGCCTCAACGCCCCCATCAACGACCTCTCCCGCGGCTGCAACGCCCAGGAGGTCTACTCCATGGCCATCATCACTGCCGGCCTGTGCGAGGACTGATTCCCTGCGGTACATTCAGGACGCCTGCTTTTTGCAGGCGTCCTTTTTTGCTTTCCGGCAGTTTGCCTCCCCTTTTTTGACGCCGCAAAGACTCTTTGCGTGACAAGATTCCTGCTTTCTACTAGAATAAAAGCAGAAAAAGCGGCTTGTCCATGCATCGCTTTTCAGATGCACCCATAAACGCAGCCGGGAGGTAACGCCTATGCGGGATATTGGAAAAAACATCCGCTCTCTGCGGCAGAAGCGGAACATCAGTCAGGATCAGCTGGCGCAGATGCTCCACGTCACCCGTCAGACCATATCCAACTATGAGACCGGCCGGGACCGGCCGGACGTGGAAATGCTGGCGGAACTTGCCCAGGCGCTGGACGCCGATATAAAAGAGCTTCTGTACGGCCCGACCGGAATGGAACATTCCGCCCGGCTCCTGCGGCATCTGGCCATGGGAGCGGTTCTGACAGGCCTTGCTGTCATTTTCTATTTTGTCGGAGGCCACTGGGCGCAGCGGCTGCTGCAGGAGCGATACCTGATATGTCCGGTATACATGGTGGTCTTTTTCGTAAAACCCCTGTTTTTTATTCTGCTGGGCTGGACTCTGTCGCAGGCATGTCTGGTGCTGCTGCGGTCAGAGCCCCTCCATAGCCGGTGGGCAGTGCGGAGCCGGAGGCTCCTTTTGGCAGGGAGCGCCGTATGGCTGGCCGCCATGTCTCCCTGGTTTTTCTATCTGGCCCGGGGCCTGTGGGAGTCTCTTCAATATCTTTGGGGACACGGTCCTCTCTCAGCAGTCCAGTTTCCCTTCCAATGCGTTTTTGCTCTATGTGGCCCGCCACCCCAAGGTCCTCTCTTTGGGCAGTGCCCTGTGCGGCGCAGCCCTGGGGATTCTGGGCTTCCCAGCCTGCCGGAGCCATACGCCGCCCAGCAGTGACGCCCCATCGCATATTCTGGTTTAATTCCCCAGCAGCCCTATTTGCCCGGCGGCTTCCACCGTAAGCCGCCGGGCATTTTTCTTTTTGCTGAATTTGAAAAATCAGGAATTTCAGCAACGGGAAGCCTGAAATATTCCCGAAATATTCCAACTATTTTTAACAAAAATAAACTATTCTTTTCCTGCCGGAACCCGTATAATGATGGTAAATATGATCTTTTGATGGAAATGAGGTTCCGACATGACAATTCAGACCCTGCACCGCTCCCTGTCCTCCCTGCGGCCCAAGACCTTTTTGCTTTTGTTTCTCGCCGGTGTCATCAACGCCATCGGCGTCACATTGTTTTTGGCCCCGGTACAGCTCTATGACAGCGGCATCTCCGGTACGGCCATGCTCTTCTGGCAGCTGACGCCGGAGCCGTACACCCTGCCGATGTTTCTGGTTTTGCTCAATACGCCTCTGTTTCTTTTCGGCATGAAAAAGCAGGGACTGACCTTTACGGTCTACTCTCTGTGGGCGGTCCTGATCTATGCCCTGGCCTCTTTCGCCATCAACACGTTCTTCCCTACCTCCGGAGCCTCCCCCTTTGCCGGAGATGATCTGCTGCTGTGTGCCGTCTTCGGCGGCCTGATCTCCGGTGTGGGCAGCGGCATGACCATCCGCTTCGGCGGCGCCATCGACGGCGTGGAGGTCATGGCTGTAATCTTTTCCAAGCGCCTGGGCATGACGGTAGGTTCCTTCGTGATGGTTTACAATGTATTGCTGTATGTAGCCATCGGCTGCATCTTCCGCAGCTGGATCATGCCCCTTTACTCCATTTTGACCTACTGCGCCGCCATCAAATCTGTGGACTTCATTGTCGAAGGCCTGGACAAAGCCAAGTCTGCCACCATCATTACCTCCCGTGCCGATGCGGTCAGCGAAGCGCTCTCTGAGGCCTTCGGCCGCGGAATTACCCAGCTTCCCGCCAAGGGATATTACTCCGGTAAGGAACAGACCCTGGTTTATTTTGTCGTCAACCGTTTTCAGATCGCTAAGATGAAGGCCATCATCCAGGAAGTGGACCCCGACGCCTTTGTTTCGATTTCCGAAGTATCCGATATGCTGGGCAGCAGCGTGAAGAAGTAACCTCATGGTTTTTGATTCCAAATTGTAATATTTTTTGTCTCTGTCCGAGATAAGTATTGGTGAACAAAAAATATACATTTTCACAGATAATTATGCATAAACAGAATTGTTGCTGACATAAAAAACTATATTCCCTTACAAAAACAATTTTGTGGGGGTACTTTATGTCTGATTTTAATTCAACTTATAATGATATTCAAAAGCAAAAATAGACCGAAGTATGCTATAATATAGCCATAGTTCGGAACTTTTTGCTGTTCTTTTCGTCTATATAGACAAGGAA
>CALXDJ010000050.1 GCA_944387035.1 uncultured Oscillospiraceae bacterium
TCCATCTTGTCGGCGATGATCTGCTGGGTCTCCCGGACAATCTCGTCGGCCCGGCTGGACTTGCCCTCGATGGTGGCATAGATGGAGGCAAAGCTGGCCACATCCTCCAGGCCGCTGCGCCGGGCGAAATCCGAGAATGCCTCCGACAGCGGCACGGCGTTGTGGAACTTGCTGATGATGAGGTCCAGCTCCACGATGATATCGCTCTGCTGGGAGTAGATCAGGGACAAATCCTCCCGGGCGCTCTCCAGGGCCTTGAGGACGGGATTGCCTGCCCGCATCGCCACACTCATGGCTTCCAGCAGGTCGAAAAACTGCACCCGCAGACGCCGGATCCGCTTGTCCATGGCCTTCTGCTCCGCCACGAACACATACACGACGCCGGTGACGGCGCCGCCCAGCACCGCCGCGGGGATAAATTTATAAAAGATGTACAGCACCGCAAACCCCGCCACAAAGCCCAGAATAAAGGCCAAGATGTGATCCGGCAGGCCGCAGGGGCTGGCGGTATAGTCCGGCGCGGACAGGCGCCGTGCCTGGGGCTCCCGGACCTCCCGGGCCTCCGCCTGCTCCGTCCGGGGCTCGGCGGCAAACAGATTTTTCTTCATGACGCCCTCCTAAATGGTGCGGTAGATGCCGGCGTTTTCCAGCTTTTGGGTATTGACCATGGGGTTGTCCGTCCGCTCCAGGCGCCCCACCACCTTTTCCTTGGTGCTCTGGGGCAGTTCCCGGAACTCGTAGAGGGTGTTGGTGCGGAAGGCGTGGGTGGCGGAGTCGTAGCCCAGGATCTCCACGATCTCCATGGTCTTGCGGCTTTTATCCCGCAGGCGGGAAAGATGGATGATAATATCCACGGCGGAGGCGATCTGCTGGCGGATGGCCTCCAGGGGAAGCCCGGCGGCACCCTGAAGCACCATGGTTTCCAGGCGGCTGATCATATCGTAAGTAGAGTTGGCGTGGCCGGTGGAGAGACTGCCGTCGTGACCGGTATTCATGGCCTGGAGCATGTCCAGGGCCTCGGCGCCGCGGACCTCGCCCACCACAATCCGGTCCGGCCGCATACGCAGGGCGGATTTGATGAGATCCCGGATGGTAATGGCGCCGGAGCCGTCAGGTCCGGCGTTGCGGGTTTCCAGCCGCACCAGGTTGTCCACGCTGCGGATCTGGAGCTCGGCAGAATCCTCGATGGTGATGATGCGCTCATCCCGGGGGATGAAGTTGGACAAGGCATTGAGGAAGGTGGTCTTGCCGGAGCCGGTGCCGCCGCTGACAAAGATGTTGTACCGGGCCCGCACCAGCAGCTCCAGCACCTGGGCTACCTCCGGCGTGATGGAGCTGTAGGCAATGAGCTTCTCCACAGTCATGGCCTCCTTGGGGAAGCGCCGGATGGTAACCACAGGGCCATTGAGGGCCACCGGGGGCATCACCACGTTGACACGGGAACCGTCCTCCAGGTGGGTATCCACGATGGGCTCACTCTCATTGACCACCCGCCCGGACTGGGAGACAAACTTGGTGATGATGGTCTCCAGCTCCTGCCGGCTTTCAAAGTGGTTTTCCAGCTTGCGCAGGCGGCCGTTCTTCTCCACAAAGATGTCCTCATAGCCGTTGATCATCACCTCGGTGATGTCGGTGTCGGCGATGATCTGACCCAGCACGCCCAGGCCGCGGATGGACTCAAACACCGCACCGGTGATGCTGCGCCGTTCCCGGAAATTCATGGACGACAATTCCCGGTACGCCTCGGGGCTGCTGGTCCGGGCCCACTGGATCTTGTTCTCCAGCACCCGGTCGATCAGCGCCCGCAGCTGCTCATCGTCCATGGCCGTCAAGTCCGGATTGCGGTGAACCTCCGCTTTCAGCTGGGTCACCAGCTGGTCTCTGCTCTGTTCCGTCACGTTTTCTCCTCCTCACGAACCGCCGGATCAATCCTGAAAGTATCCGGCGGAGAGGGTCTTGTAGACCACCACGGGGTCATCGGACTGCACCAGGGGCAGGGAAACCGTCCGCTCCCCCGCCTGGGCGGCGCCCCGGGCGCCCCGGTTGGCCACCACTGTCAGCCGGTCCGCCAGCAGGGCATACAGGTCATGCTGGGCACGGAACTGGCCGCACTTTATGCGGGCAGCCTGGCTTCCGTCGGTCACCAGCAGTACCTGGGCCGCCAGCTCCAGGATCCGGCGAGTCTTACGGTCGCAGCCGCTGCCCAGATCCACCACCAGCTCCTCCACCCCGGCGGAAGCGCCCTGAAGCAGGGCTGTCACATCATCAGGGGTAAGGATCTCGATATCGTCGTAATTGTCCGGCCGGCCGAAGTACAAAATGCCGGAGCCGCTATCCTCCCGGCGGATGCTCTGGAACAGCAGCTCCAGATTGCCGTCCAGCTTTTCAAATACGTCCGTCAGGCCCCGCTCCGGGTCCGCGAAGTACACCGGCGTACTGGAGAAAGGCTCCAGATCCAGGTACACGGTCTTTTTCCCCCGGCTGACCAACTGGGCCGCGTAGGCCAGGGCCACCGTAGTCTTGCCGCAGCCGCCGGCCGGAGACCACACGGCGGTGATCCGGCCCTGGCTGGTCTCAAACCCGGCGGGGCTGTCGCACACGGCGGCATAGCGTTCCAGCACCTGCCCGGTCATGGCGGAGATCCGCTGGTACTTGCGCAGCTTCTCCATCCCCTCTCCATGGGGACCCAGGGCGGCGGTGCCGTCCCACAGCAGCAGCGGCAGCCGCACGGCGCTCAGATCCGCCTCCTCCGCCAGGGTCTCGTCCAGCAGTGCCGCGTCGAACCGTCTTCGGCTCAGCAGCTCCCGCAGGCGCTCCCCAGTGGAGCAGACGCTGACCTCGAAGGTCTCACCGTAGCGCTGCGTCAGCACATCGGACAGGTGCTCCATGTAATCCTGATGTCCGATCGCGATCAAAAGCTGGAGTTTCATGATGGCATCCCTCACTTTTTACTCATCATCAGCGCCACGGAGATGTTGTCCGTCTCTCCCCGTCCGATCACATACTCGCTCAGGCGCTCCATGGTCCTGCGGATGGTCCTGGGACTCAGGCGGGAAAGCTCCGCCCGCAGGAAGTCCCCGTCCATCCGCTTGTACAATCCGTCACTGCAAAGGAGGAACGTGCCGTCCCGGCAGAGTCCCTCATTATAATAAAGGACGGCCTCCGCGGACCGCCCGATACAGCTCGTCAGTTTTCCGCCTTCCTCCTGGTCCTGCGTCAGCAGCACCAGCTCTCCGTCCCAGCAGCCGTAAATCCGGCTGTCCCCGGTATGCACGATGTAGTAGCGCTCCTGATCTATCACCAGGGCCGAAAGGGTCGCCGCAGTCCGCAGCCCCTGTCCGGCGGCCAGCTCCGCCACCGTACGGTCCGCATGATGCACCGCGTCCCGCAGCCGCAGGCCCAGACGCCGGGTCTCCTCCAGGGCGTCGAACCAGCCGCTCAGAAGCCGTACTGCCGTGGATGCGGCAAAGGCCCCGTCCCGCAGGCTGCCCACGCCGTCGCACACCACACCGATGCACACACTGCGCCCGCCGATGGTCCGCTCCTTCAGCAGCAGACTGTCCATATTGGTCCCGCGGCCGTTTTGCAGGCTCAGCCCGTCGTAGCGGCAGCCCATGGCGCCTCAGCCCCCTTCCTCTGCAGGCTCCTCTCGCAGCTTCCGCCGCAGCCGGCTGAGTGTCACCGGCGTCATGCCCAAAAACGAGGCGATGTGCTTGTTGCTCACCGCGTTGATGAGCCCGGGATATTCCCTCAAAAACCACTGATAGCGCTCCATGGCGGCACACTGGTGCATCAGCATCTTCCCCTCCCAGTGCCGAGCCAGAGCCTTTCTCAGGAAAAAGTTATAGATCTCCATCAGCTCCGGAATCTCCTCCAGAGCCGCCAGAACATCCTCCATGGGGAGAAGCAGAACATCGCTGTCTGTAACCGCCTCCAGGTGGATCTGGGAGGGCTCAGTCAGGTCGTTGCAGCCCATGAGGATCTCTCCCGCCCGAAAAGCGAAGCAGTCCGTGATGTCCCGCCCCTCGGCATCCAGTAAAAAGCCCCGGAACACGCCGCTTACCAGGATGATCAACTGCGCCTGCACCTGGCCCGGCTCCACCAGGACGGTTCCTTTTTTAATATGTGCCCGCTGAACATTTTGCAAAAACCGCTGAATCTCCCCGTGTTCCGGCAGGTTCAATAATTGCTGCAAAAAAGCGGTGTCTGTCATTTTGACATCCCCTTTGCTATTATCTGGTATATTCTAGCAGTTTTTACCGTTCCTAGCATTAACCTATGTTAATAAACAAACCTTTGTTGTCATACTTTTCCCCCAAAAATACGAAAAACTTTTCCTTTTGTTACTGCGCGGTGTCTGCTGCTGCGGATACCCCCCCCGCTGCTGCCGCGGGTCTTCGTGTGGGTCTGGTTTGACGCCGCAGGAAAAACCATGACTGCCAGCGCAGGTGCAAAAAGCCAGCCCCACGCCTTGCAACTATGCGCGTGAGCGCATATAATGAAAGTCGAAAAGCAGATTTTGGGAGGAACGGCCATGGAGTATCTCACGGCGCAGGAAATTGCCGACAGATGGAACCTGTCCAAACGGACGGTGCAGCAGCTGTGCGCGGCGGGGCGCATTCCCGGCGCCCGGAAATTCACCCGAGCCTGGGCCATCCCCGCCGACGCGGAAAAGCCTGAGGACCCCCGGTCGGCTCAGCCGAAGCCGGTACCGCTCCTGGCAGTCAGTGAAAATCTCATGCCCCTGATGAATACCGCCTTCCCGCCGGGCCGCTGCCGGGAGACGGCGGAGGCCATGGCAGAGGGAGCACAGCGGGACATTGCACTGGCAGAGTACCACTATTTCACCGGCGAGCCGGAGGCAGCAGCGCAGGAAGCCGAGTCCTATCTCCACAGCGCCGACCCGGGGGCGCGGCTGTCCGCCTGCCTGCTCTACGCCTACGCCAACCTCTCCCTGGGCCGCATCCAGCGGGCGCGGTTCGCCCTGGGGGAGCTGAACGCCGCCCTCTCCCAGGGCGGCAAATCCCCTGCGGCCGAGGCCGCATCGGCTTTCGTGGCGGCGGCGGGGGCAGTGCTGTTCCACCTGCCCCTGCCCGAGGGACTGCCCGATCTCCAGACCTTTCTCCACCTGCTGCCCCCCGGCCTGCGGGCCTTCGCCCTGTATGTCTATGCCCACTACCGATACTTGCAGGGAGACTACGCCGCCAGCGCCGGGATCGTGGAGGGGGCGCTGGCCATGGGGGCCGGACGCTACCCCATCCCGGCCATCTATCTGCACCTGGTGGCGGTGATGGACCATATGGGGCTCAAGGAGACCGACAAGGCCCGGACCCATCTGCTCTCCGCCTGGGAACTGGCCCGGCCGGACGATCTCATCGAGGGCTTCGGGGAGCACCATGGTCTTTTGGGCGGGATGCTGGAGTCCGTCATCAAACCGGAGTGGCCGGAGGATTTCAAGCGGATCATCCACATCACCTATCGCTTTTCCGCGGGCTGGCGCAGAGTCCACAACCCCGAAACGGGCCACGATGTGGCCGACGATCTGACCACCACGGAGTTTGCCGTGTGTATGCTGGCGGCCAGGGACTGGAACAATCCGGACATCGCCGAGCACCTGCACATCTCTTTGGCCACCGTCAAGCGCCACCTGTCCAGTGCCATGCAAAAGCTGGGCGTCACCCGGCGGGGTGACCTGCAAAAATTTATGCTGAAATAACCGAGCGCCCGGGGAAGTCCACCCCGGGCGTGAGCCATTTTACCCCTCAAAACGGCTAATAGCGCGCCCCTCTTCTTTATGGTAAAATTAATGGGAAAACAGTCCGGTTCTCGCCGGGCAAATCCCATTGTCCTGTGTCTGTCACAGCCCCGTCACGGGGCAGTAAAAACACATGATCTGATTGAAGGAGGTCGCATCAAAATGAGAAAACGAATTGGAAGCCTGCTGCTGGCCCTGATTCTCGCCGCAAACCTGAGCGCTTGGGCTGCGGCTGACAGTATCACCCAGCTTGATCCTGCCCCCACGACCCCCACAGACGATCCCTTCCCTACGGTTCAGAGCTCCATTGCTTTCATGTACCATGGGGTTCGGAGGTCTCACGTCGGCGATGCCCTGACGGGCGCCACCGCGGGAGACGGAGCCAGATTTGCCTGGGACGCCAATCAGAATGGACGTGTTGGGACGATCACCCTCAATGCAGATGGAACCTGGTCATACAGAATGGACAATGACAGCAGCACCTTAAAGACCCTGCAGCCTGGCGAAACGATCACCGAGAGATTTACATATGTCCAGCGCCATGAAAAAGCTGGGGATCGACCACCGGCACGACCTGAAGCAATATATGCTCCGATAAAAATATGCCTCCGGGTAATCCCGGAGACATGACCCGTTTTTGGGGGTAAAACGGGCAATAGCGCAGGATTTTTTCTTTTGATAAAATAAGGAATATACAAAAGAAATGACAGGGGCCATAGTCCCTGTCCGGTATGGAGCGCCCATACCGGCGCACACATTCCAAAGGAGGAGCCAGCAACCCATGAAGAAAGCACCCTTATTTGAGATCTCCGTCACCGGTATGGAGCATGGAGAATGGCAAGGCACGGTGACCTTCCCCGCCTCCGGGGAGCAGCTGCCTTTCAGAAGCTTGCTGGAGCTGATGCGGATCGTAAAGCGGAGCATGCCCATGCCCAATACGAAAGAAGACTGAAATGTGAAGAGACGGCTACACCCACACCACCCGCCAGAAACAGGATGAAGCCGCCCAGACCATGGGCAACTTCATGGCGCAGGTGCGGTAAGGACAGCCAAAAACAAACAGCACAGCGCACCGGTTGGGAAGCCGAACTTCCCTGCCGGTGCGCTGCGTTTTTTCGCCCGTACCCAAAGGGCATGAGCTGGCAGTAACCGGCAAAGCCGCTAACTGCCAGCCAATGTGGGTCAC
>CALXDJ010000051.1 GCA_944387035.1 uncultured Oscillospiraceae bacterium
TCTTTTTCTGAAAACGCCAGTTCCATCTCCAGCTGTCGGGAGAGGGAGGCCTTGTCTCCGGACCAGGTCCAGCTGACGGCCAGATTGGTAATATCTTGCCGGACGCCCGAACGATGTTTGGTTAGATAGAGGTTCATGTTACCCTCCCAGCAGCACGGATTCCGGCGGAATGGTGATGGTGGTTCCCGGGTAAATAAGATGCGGGTTTCGGATTCCGTTGTACTTAGCCAGTGCATTGTAATAGGTGGCCGAGTACTTCCCATAGTACCGCCGGCAAATGGTTGACAGGGTGTCGCCTCGGACGATGGTATAGGATTGGTTGGAACCGCTGCCTTCCATCGGGCGGGAGGCATTGCCTGTTGCCGAGTCCGTGGGATCTGCCGCGGCCACCTCTCGGGCCTCCAGATCGGTGTACTCCCGCATCCAGATAGAGGCGTACACATCTCCCGTTCCGTCTCGTTCCCGCCATTCCACGGATTCCAGATAAACCTGCGTGTTGATTTGCGTGCCGGAGACGATGTACCGCACCGGTTCTCCGGCGGCTGCCCAGGCGGTCAGAATGTCCACATAATACTGGGGGTTCGCAATTGCTCCCGGCTCCATCCAGGGGTAGTCCTGAGCGGGCAGCAGACATTCCAGCGCTTCGCCGGAAAACCGGCTGCGTCCGCCGGGGCGGTAGACGTCTCCCAGCTGGGAGATATTGATGGTCTCCAGATTGCGTCCCACGCCCCAGGCATATCCCGCCGGTGTTACCGGCAGGGTCAGGGCGGTTCCGTCTTTGATGAAACAAATCTGCATGAATTATCCCCGTCCTTCCGCCAGTTCGATTTTTTGCAGCAGCGCGCTGGCCACCCGGTCTACATCGGCTTCTTCCCGGATACTGAAGGAGTTTCCGGTAATGGTAATAGCAGGGCTGCGCTGCTCGTTTTTTACCTCTGTGGCGGTCAGTACTGGTACCTCGGGCAGATTTTGATAGGGTACATAATCAATGCTGACATCCTGTAAACGCGGGGCTTGCGTGGAAATGTTCACGATACCGCTGTCTGATGCGGTAAGCCGGTTCCCACTGTCCCCGTTGGTTGTCGTGTCGTCTGATGGTGAGGAGACGGCCCGTCCCTCGGTCAGGGCCTGATTGATGTCGTACTCGCCCCGCCAGCCTCGCAGCGCCGCGGTGTTGGCGTTGATGGAGGTAATGAGGTCTCTCTCGGCCTCCGCTACCCCCATGGCAGCCTCGCTGGAGTCGTACTGTGCCTCTGCCAGAGCCCGGGCTTCTTCCACATACGTTTCCACCAGGGCGCCTGCTTCGTAGTCGACCATGGCTTCCTGATACAGCGTTCCCAGCTCCTGCAGCCGCTGTGTGTTGTCGTCCGACCATTGCAGGGTCATCTCACTTCCCGTCAAAACGGCGGAAAGGGCCTCCTGGGTGTAGCTGTCTGCCAGATTTTCCATGGCGGCCCGCCCGGCGCCGATGGCGCGGTTTGCCTCCGCCAGAGCCTCGCCCAGCTCCCCGCCGTAAGCGGCGATCTGGTCCGCAATGCCCTGGTTTCGTTCCGCATAATACCCCTCGCCTCCGGCTGCGTCCAGTGTTCCCTGCACGGCGTTCAGCTCCGCTTCCGGCTGCCCAAGAGTCTCCTGAACGGCGGAGCGCCCCGCTGTCAGCATCCGCTCTGTCTCGCTCCCTGCATGTTCGTAGACACCCTGATACCAGTCCTTGTAGGCGTCGTCCTGCTTTTCATACGTCTGTATGATCCCGCCCAGCGCGCCCAGCAGTCCGCCGATGGCCGCGCCGGCGGCAAATCCCAGCGGCGTGGGAAGAAGGGATCCGCCGATGGCCGCGCCGGTAAGCGCGGTAGATACCGTATTGGAGGCAATACTTCCGGCTGTGTCGCCATGGGCACTGCCGCTATGCGCACCCGCAAGATTTCCAAACGTATTTGCAACCATGGCTATGCCGCCGGTTTGAATCAGTTTTCCCATCGTGCCGGAAAGCCCTGTTGCCGCCCCGTTAACCGCCGCAATCTGCTGGGCCACGGATTGCAAATTTCCTGTGGCCTGTTGGGTGCCGTCCTTCACATTCAAAGCGTTCTGAAGGGAGTCTCCCGTGTCCTTCGCGGTCTTGGAGAGAACCTGCGTCGCTTGGGTCATTCGCTTCACCTGTGTGGAATATCGGTCATCCACCTTGTAAACAATGGAATAGCTTGGAATACGATCACCTGCTTTCTTGACACTTATTTTCTCCCTGTGATATGATAAAACAAAAGGAGGAGAAGTAGGATGACAAATCGTCAGTTTCTCATTTTGCTTGGAATTTGCCTCATTGGGAGCCTTTTCTTTGCCCTCAAATTGATTGGGACTATGTTGCGCTAATTACAGGGATTTTCTGACAGTCGTTCCCGCCCGTGCGGGAGCGGCTGTTTTTGCCCCCGGTTTCTTGCGCAAAGCTGCGTCATTTCATGTACCTGGTCCTGGGCGGGAAGCGCTTGCTGCGCTTCCCGCTCTTTTGTTCCGCTTCATAGGAGGCAAAAGCCCAGATCAGGTCTTTCTCGCCTTGGCTCCGCCGGTAATAATCCCCCGGCAGGACTCCGTGAACTGCGTACAGGTAATATGCCAGGCCCAGTTCTGGGTCCTCTGCCTCCCTCAGCCGTTTTTTACTTCTTCAATGGTAGTCCGCCGGTAGCCGGACAGCTTTTCTACCACAATCGCCAGATCGGCGATCTCTCCCGGCAGCAGCATGGCCTTGAGTGTCTCTGCCGGGGTCACCCCCTGGAATTTCTCCTGCAGGGCTGCTGCCTTCAGATCCGGGTCCACACAGCCGGCCAGCAGGATTTGGATGTCCGCTTCCTCCGTCAGGCGCTTGAGCTCCTGCACCCGGCCGTAGGGCAGGGCCCGCAGCGTGAACACCACCGGCGCGCCTGCGGCCTCACTCAGTCGGGGAATCTCATACCGGGCGGTGGGCAGGTTCGCTTTGATGGAAACGACTTCCGCGCCCAACAGTAAATCCAGGGTGGAAGGGGCTGCACACGTTGCTTGTGCGGTCATCTCCTGTTCCATGTTCATTCCTCCTGTCAGCTGTCGAGAACATCAAAGTCCTCAAAAGTAAAGGGCGCTTCAATCTGTCCCAGTTTGGCGGCTTCCCAGTCTGCCAGGGTCAGGTCGTCGAAGCTGACGCCGGTGATGGAGATCCGCTGGTTGCTGGGATTGTCCGGATCATCCAGATTGGAGATCAGGGTGTGCCGCAGGTCCTGACCATTTTTCAGGGCCTGGGCCTCCGCCTGAATCAGACGGGAAGTGGCGTTGTAGATCCGCACCGTACCGGTGCCGGAAATCCCCGTCAGTTTCTTTCCGGCAACCAGTGTCCGGCACCGGGCTACGTCCTCTTTGGTTTTGCTCAGCTTGATCTGGCAGCCGTAGCACTCCGCCACCTGCTCGCCGTCCAGCCACAAACTGCCCCAGGTACCGCTCCGTACCAGAGCTGCGTCCAAAATTTCAGCCATATATAATCCTCCTTACATTACACCGCCAGGAGGCCGTTGGAGACCTCCAGTACAACGGCAAAATCCTCCATGGCGTCCAGCACGTATCCGAAAAGTCGGATAAAGACATAGCTGCCGGTGTCCTCCTTGACCACGGCTGCGTCATCCAGGGCCCTGATCCGGTTGGCCTCTTCCACATTTCCGGCCTTGGATGCCTGATCGATCAGGAAGGCACGGATGGCTGCGGCGTCCAATTCGGCGCCGGAGCTCTTTTCCAGCAGAACGTCACCGTTTTCCAGCTCCTTCAGATAGCCGCGCAGGGCGGTCAGCAGGATGCACTTGTTGTCGTAGGTGTTGGAGCACTTGCCCTGATAGTGGTCCTCAATGGTGGTCATGGCATAGTACCGGATCAGATCCACGGCGGCCACCATTTTGATTTTCTTCAGGGCCTGCGTTTCGCCGTCGGCAACGGTGGTCTTGGAAGTCACCGCTCTGCCCAGTTTTACCTGTCGGCCGTCGTTGATGAGGATCAGTTTTCCGCTGTTGATTGCCGCGTCGGCATCTTCGGTGGCATCCACGCCGGTGACCTCCGGCAGGGGGGCGTAGGTAGCGCTGCAATCAGCGGGGGTTCCTGCCAGAATGCCGGCAATCCGGGAGGCATACTTGCCGCCGGTTTCGTACGTGGTGGCGCCCACCTTGATGTTGGTGGCAGTAAAGTTGATAATGCCCTCGTGGTCTGCGGCCGTGTCAGGCAGCACAGCCTTTCCGATATAACGTCCCTTGCGCTGTTCCTTCACAAGATCGGCCAGAGTCGTGGTGTCGGGTGTTGTGATGTCGGGGGGTGCCACCAGATAGTCATAGCTGTACTGGCCCAGTGCGGTGAAACCATCGGAAACCGTGCCGTCCTCAGAGGATACCACGGAGAGATAGATGCAGGTGGGGCGGTTGATGTAACCGGTCAGTGCCTGTTTGATATAGGCGATGTTGTCGGCACCCAGGTCTGTGGGAATATCACTTTCCTGATAGATTATATGTACGCCGACGATTTGGTGTCCTTTACAATCATGCCGATGACACCCTGGGCTGTGCGCGCGGCAACGGTATCTGCCGCTTTTTTCAGTTCAAAGGTCAGCTGGGGAAGTCCCATAAGATCACTCCTGTCAATGATTTTTGATTTCTATGCGTACTTGCGTTGTGGTTGCTGCCGGTGTTTCGGGACCTGCTTCCGGTGTGGGCCTGGGGTCCAGCCAGGAAGCGTTGATTTGCGCGTAAGCCCGGTCAGACTCACGCGGCAGTGCCTTGCAGGTAAACTGCAAATGTCTGCTGTCCACCTGCAGGACCGGGAGCAGCAGTTTGATGGCCTGTTCGAAATCTGCGGTCAATCGATACCAGGGCCCTTCATTTAGCTCATCCGGTGCATCGTAGAGGATGAGCCGCAGTTGAAGATCCTGCCGGATCAAAGACCGGTTGGCATCACTCCAGTCATGTTTTTCCACCAGCAGACAGATGGATGGCCGTTGGACCTCAGCGGGACAGGTGTCCAGATAAATGGTTCGATCCGGCCATTTTTCCGCCAGTCTGGCATGGATGGCATTTAGAATATCTGATGCTTCCATTGGTTCCTCCGATCTCAAGCGCGCTCTACTAATAGTGGGAATTTCGTAAAAGTTGTATGTTTTGGTGCACATTTAATAAACTTTTTGTTTTTAAATTTGATTTTGTAAAATAATCTGCGTGTTGTTTGACTACTATTTGACTACTATTGAAGAAATCCCCGAAGACATTGCACCGCAATGCCTCCGGGGATTTTCTGTAATTCTCTGCAAATCTGTCCAAACCCTACAAAACCGCTGGGGCCCAACGGTTTCCCATTTGACCGCCTGATGACTCCGACTCTGTAGGCCACTGGTTCGAATCCAGCCGGGCGTACCAAAAAGTCACCGAAAACATTAGGTTTTCGGTGACTTTTTATTTTGAAAATTTCTCGCTTTTTGAGCGGACTTCGTTAGGCCAATGTTTATGGGAAACGATTTTTGATGGAAACAAAAACAGGAATTGCTGGCACTGGGAACCTGGGCTCCACTTGTATTGCGAAGATGCTTTTGATACACTCAAGAAGCAACATTGATTTCACAAAACGCTGGCAAGCAGCCGTTTGCTGGCAGCGGACTACAAGCAGAGAAAAGAA
>CALXDJ010000052.1 GCA_944387035.1 uncultured Oscillospiraceae bacterium
ATGACGAGCACACCAACAAGCAGTTTATTACCGTCCAGACGGCGGGCGGAAACACCTTTTACATCGTCATTGACTACTGCAAACATGATGGCTCCTTGAACGACGGCTTCGAGCTGGTGTCCCACCCCATGTCCTTGTGCTATCACAAGGAGGAAATGCCGTGGGAGAAAATTCTGCACCGGGCGGCGGAAATGGGATACACCAGCCATCAAGCGGGTACATGCGGACTCCATATCCATGTAAGCCGGGCGGCCTTCGGCAGCACGGAGGCGGAACAGGATGCAGCCGTTGCCAGGATCTTGTACTTTTTCGAGAAGAACTGGGAGGAGCTGCTGAAATTCAGCCGCCGGACCCAGAGACAGCTGGACCGCTGGGCAGCCCGGTACGGATACAAGGAGCAGCCCAGGGACATTCTGGAACACGCCAAAAAGTGCTGCCACGCCGGACGGTATACCTGCGTCAATCTTCAAAACAGCAGTACCATTGAATTCCGCATCTTTCGCGGAACACTGAAATACAATACCTTCCTCGCCGCATTGCAGATGGTAAACCGCATCTGTGATGTGGCGATCTTTTTGTCTGATGAAGAGCTTAAGGCCATGTCCTGGTCTGCGTTTGCGGCCGGATGTCAGGCGCCGGAGCTGATCCGGTATCTGAAGGAGCGAAGGCTCTATGTCAACGACGTGATTTCGGCTGAGGAGGAGATCTGAGATGTGCTGCCTGTTTGGACTGATTGATTATCGCCACCACCTCACCGGACGGAAGAAGAGCCGGATCATCTCGATCCTGGCCTCCGCCTGTGAGATTCGCGGAACCGATGCCACCGGGATTGCCTACAATGTGGGAGGGACCCAGCGGATCTATAAGCGGCCGGTTCCGGCGCATTGCATGCACATTCGGATTCCTGAATCGGCACGGGTGATGATGGGCCACACCCGGATGACCACGCAGGGCAGTGCAAAGCGCAACTACAACAACCATCCCTTCCCGGGAAGCGCCGGGAAGGATGTCTTTGCCCTGGCGCACAACGGTGTGCTGCACAATGATGAGATTCTCCGCAGAGAGTTCCGCCTGCCCAGAACAAAAATTCAGACGGACAGCTACATTGCTGTCCAGCTCATCGAACAGAAAAACGCCCTCAACTTTGAAAGCCTGCGGCACATGGCGGAAAATGTGGAGGGCTCCTTTACGTTTACGGTTCTGGATCGGAAGGACCGGCTGTACATCGTCAAAGGGGACAATCCGCTTTGCCTGCTTCACTTCCCGTCCCTGGGCATGTATCTCTATGCCTCCACGGAAGAGATTTTGCGGCATGCCATGTCCCGGATGGGACTGGGGACGCAGGCTGCCTGCAAAATCCCGCTGGAATGCGGAGAAATTCTCCGCATTGATCGGGATGGGACCTTGACCCGGAGCACATTTGACAGTTCCAGGCTGTTCGCACGTTGGCAGGCGCCTTTTTGGGACACGCCTTATCGGAGTCCGTGGGCGGGGACAGGCCGTTCTTCTGCATCCGGACACTACCTGGAGGAGATCAAGTCGGTAGCGGCTGCATTTGGCTATGCTCCCGAGGAAATTGACCGGCTGGCGGAGGCGGGATTTTCTCCGGAAGAACTGGAGGAATTCCTTTACTGCGGACAATCGTAAGGAGGCAGCGATGAAATCAATTTTGGGCGTTTTGTTTTCCGGTGAGATTACGTTTCCCGGCAATTGGATGGAAGAACATCGGCTGGGACAAGAGCAGGACCATATGCTGAACCTGGAGGTCCAGATCCAGACAAAACTGGGAGAGGGACAGGCGGAGCTTTGGAAGGAATATCAGGAGGGGACCCGGCAGCTGGAGGCACAGCAATGCCGGATGGAGTTTGAGCGCGGATTCCTGATGGCAGCCAATCTGGCGTTTGAGGTCCTCCGCCGAACCGAGGAAGGAGCGGAATAAGAAAATCCCCCGTCAGGAGCAGATATGCTGCCCTGACGGGGGATGGTTCCTTTGACGTATTTTTATAGAAATACGACGGGTAAAATCCAGAGATTGCAGGGGGTTCTCGGATTGGACCGCAATCTGTCGTATTTTCACGGCCGAAATGTCGTATTTTGACCACAGAAGAGGGGGTGAAGGAGATTGAACAAACGAACCGTAGCGCTGACTACACAGCAGTATAAGGAGATAATCTCCGTCATGAAAAAAGGGTTTTCCGGCAGCCGCCCCCATCACGAGATTGCCACGGCCTTGATGCTGGAGGCCAACCTGGGGCTGCGGATCTCCGATATCCTGAAGCTCCGGCTCTCCGATATTGTCAAGGACGGGGAACGGTATCGTCTGGCTATTACGGAACAGAAAACCGGAAAGGCCCGGGTGTTCACGGTGCCGCTGGCACTTTATCAGTTCATCCGCTGCTACTGCCTGGATCAGGGGATTCCGGAAGATCGCCGGATCTTCCTGCTGACCGAGCGGACGATTCAGCGGCATCTCAAAGCCGTCTGTGACTACTTGGGCTATCGGGATATCAGTACCCATAGCTTCCGGAAGTACTATGCCACCGAGATCTATAAAAATAGTCATTACAATATCGCCCTGGTACAGCAGCTTCTCCAGCACAGCAGCGCTGCTGTTACCCAGAGGTACATCGGCATCCAGCCACGGGAAGTGGAGGAGGCCATCGAGAGACATTTGCAGTTGGATATATAGAGGAGGATGACCATGAGGATTTTATTGGTAGAGCCGGGGAAGACACCGGTTTTGAAGGAGATTGATGGATCCCTAAAATCCATGCAGGAGATCGTGGGCGGCACGATCCAAGTGCTTTATCCTTTTGCGGAGCCGGTGGCTTTGGTCTGCAACGATGAAGGAAAGCTGCTGGGTCTGCCTCTTAACCGGGCCCTGCGGGATGAGAAAGGCCGTATCTACGATATCGTGGCCGGGACGTTTTTCCTGTGCGGAGCGCCGGAGGGGAGTGATCGGTTTGAGAGTTTGTCTCAGCAAACAGGAGAGGCCTTTCAACAGCATTTTCTGTGTAGAGAGAACTTCTTGAGAATAAACGGAAAAATTTTGTGCGTGCGGATTGACAAGCGGCGCGAGCTGTGATAATATAATGCACACAACAAAATAAGGCCTTTTTTGTTTGGCCCAAATGGGCTGGGTGTCCGGTTTGGACATCGCAGAGGGTTCGATTCCCTTCAGAAGTTTGTTTTTAGAGCTTGCTGAGGGGATTTTTTGCGTCTCGGCAGACTGTAAAAACAGTTTGTCGAGATTTTTCGTTTTTTAGGAGGTTTTTTCATTATGAATGAAAATTGTGAATTTGAAGTAAGAAATGACGCGCACGAGGCTCTTCCGTTGGTTCTGACGGTGCCTGAGGCTGCTAAACAGCTGCGCGTCGGCATTGGCCGCTGCTACGAACTGGCCCGCTGTGGGCGGCTGCGCAGCATCAAGATCGGCAAGCGTATCTTGATCCCCAGAGCTTCTATTTTTGAATTTCTTGGGATGCTGGATGGAACGCCCGCATGAGGCCGAAGTGAAGAAAGAGGTGAAGTAAATGGCAAGGAAAGGCTGCAAAAGAGGCGCCCCTAATGGCGGTTCGATCCGCAAACGGGAAGTCGAACGGGATGGGCACACCTATACGTGGTGGGAATCGCGGGTCACCACGGGGTATGACCTCGACACGGGCAAGCAGATTCAGCGTTCGTTTTCTGGCAAGAGCCAGCGGGAGGTCCGCCAGAAGATGCAGGCCGCACTGGTCGATCTGAATAACCACCAATACCAAAAACCCTCTAAGATGACGGTGGGGGAATGGCTGGAAACCTGGGAGCAGGAATACTTGGTTGGAATCAAGCCCCTCACGAAACTGAGTTACACGCAGCATATCCGCAACCACATCCTTCCTGCGCTTGGGAACCGGAAGCTGCAGGACCTGAGCGGACCGGAGATTCAGAAATTCTACAACCAGCTGCTTCGGGAAGGAGGAAAAATTCGTTGCCATGACAAGGATGGCAATCTTATGAAAAAAGACGGGCAGCCGGTTTACGTATCGGTCCCCTTGTCAGCCAAGACGGTCAAGAACATCCATGGCGTACTGCATAAGGCGCTGGAAAAGGCCGTAAAGCTGGACTATATCCGGACCAATCCAGCGGACAGCTGCGAGTTGAGCCGGGTGGAGAAGAAGGAGATCCGTCCTTTAGATGACAGGAATATCTCCCGTTTCATGGAGGCGGTTCAGAACCATCCTTTTCGGGCCCTGTTCCTGACCACGCTGTTCACCGGCATGCGCCGGGGGGAGGTCTGCGGACTGTGCTGGGACTGCGTGGATTTGGAGCGCGGTACCATTACCATCAACAAACAGCTTCAGAACATCCCCGGGCAGCCTGGTGCGTACCGGCTCGTCTCAACCAAGAACGGAAAAGGCCGCACCCTGAAAGTCAGCCATTTTGTGGTTGACCTGCTTTGTCAGCAGAAAGCGGAGCAGGAGAAGATGAAGCGGCTGGTGGGAGAACTGTGGCATGATGAGGGCTATGTGTTCTGTAATGCGGTAGGGGCGCATCTGTCACCCAGTACAGTCTACCACAATTTCAAACGGATTGCCAGCGACATCGGCATTCCTGCTGCACGGCTTCATGATCTGCGGCACAGCTATGCGGTGGTGTCTTTACAGGCAGGCGATGATGTCAAGACGGTACAGAGTAATCTGGGGCACCACACCGCAGCCTTCACCTTAGATGTCTATGGCCACGTGATAGAGCAGATGAAGCAGGCCAGCGCAGACCGGATGGATGCCTACATCCGCACGGTCTCCGAGGCGAAAAGGGAAACAAAAGGGAGAACTTCAGGCTGAAAACAGCAAAGGAGCCTTGAAATCCTTTGATTTCAAGGCTCCTAAGGTGTCTTTTGTTGCCGAAAAAGATGCAGCCTTGAAAGCCTTGCGGCTCAATGGATTCAGGGTTTTGCGTAACTTGTGTTTTTGTTTTTCTGCGCTTTTTTCAAGCCATTTCCGAACCCCTATATGACATACTGACAAAGCTGTGTGCAAACAGAGGCGAAAAAAGGGCCGTGCGTCAGCACAGCCCTTTGTCTTACTTCAGTCTTATGATCTGCTCAT
>CALXDJ010000053.1 GCA_944387035.1 uncultured Oscillospiraceae bacterium
GCCCCGGTGCCTGGGTGGCTCACCAAGATCCTGGAGATCAGCCAGGCAGCCATCGACACCGCCGGGGACAAGCTGGTTGGCGATCATGAGGAGCAGAATGAGGCCGTATCCGTCGGGGACGACGGCGAACATACCAACACTACAAACACGGACGACTGAAAGGAGTACATCATGAATCTGAAGAAGTATGCCTATGACATGTGGGGGCTGAGCCAGGAGGACCAGCGTCGGGGCAATCCCTCCGGCGTGGAGATGGGCCTTGACCTGTTCCGCAAGGGCTGCCTCACCGGCACGGAGCCCCTGGAGGGCTTTAATTCCGGCGTAAACTGGGCACAGGCCCAGGCGGAGTGGGTAGAGGGTATGGCTACCCAGACCCAGCGGGAGGAAGCCATTGCGGAGCTGCGGGCCCAGGAGGACGCCTATGAGGAGGAGCTGCGTGAGGCGTTTCAGGCCGGTGACCGGGCGCAGTTCGACGCCATCATGGCATGGCCCCGGCATAGCGAAGAGGACCCCGAGGAATGAAAAAATGGCGCGGCCCTGGGCCGCGCCATTTTGCAGAGAAGGAGGCACTCCATGGTACAACTGGAACGAATACCGCTTTCCGCCGTTCGGAAGGCGGCAGTGTATGTGAACAGCGGCAAGAAAACGCTGCGGGAGATTGTGGCGGAGCAGCAGCCGGACATTGCCTTGACGGCGGCATTTTATGACCCGGGGCGGTGGAAGCCGGTATGCCCGGTGAAGGCGGACGGCAAGGTGCTCTTTGCGGACCCGACATACTACTACTGGGCCATTGCCTGGGATTCCGGCCCGGACGTGAGGGAGGTCCTGGTGCCGCCGGGGGGCAGCAGCGCCAGGGCCAACTATGTGGCCAACTGTCTGCTGGTGCGGGAGGGAAAGCCCCAGCCAACGCTCTATTACGGTGCGGATGCAGGCGGCCGCCGGGGCCGGGTGGCCGTGGGGCTGACGGATACGGAGTGGATCATCTATGCAGCCGCGGACGGCTCCGCCGGAGCCTGCACACCGGAAGCGCTGCGGGACCACATGGCCCGGCAGGGGTGCCGGTTTGCCGTCATGATGGACGGGGGCGGCAAAGTAAATGTATATCAGAAGGCGGCAGGAGTGTTGATGGAGGGGCGGGACCCCTCTCACACACTGATCTTGCTGTGGCTGAATCATAAGGAGGAAACGCCTGTGAATGAGAAGAAAACTGTGGTCCTGGATGCTGGGCATGATGCCTCCAACCTGGCCAACAAGAGCCCGGACGGAAGCTACTACGAACATGAGTTTGCCCTGGACATGGCAAAGCGCATCCGGGGCCATTTGGAGCGGTGCGGCGTAGAGGTGACGGAGACCCGTCCGGACGGCAAAGCGGTGTCCCTGGCCCAGCGGTGCGCCATCGCCAACGGGATTCAGGGCCTGGACCTGTTTGTCTCGCTGCACTCCAACGCAGCGGGCGGCAGCGGCTGGTCCAGCGCCAAGGGGTGGAGCGCGTACGTCTACGGCGCTGGCGGCAAGCGGGAGCAGGCAGCCCAGGCTATTTTGAAAGCGGTACGTGCCGCCGGGGTGACGGTGCGTTCTGCACCCATCGTCTACGATCCGTCGCTGTATGTCCTCAAACACACGGCGGCGCCAGCTATTTTGATTGAGCACGGATTCCATACCAATCAGGAGGATACGGCAAACCTCAAGGACAGCGTCTGGAGGGCCGCCGTGGCCGCTGCGCAGGCCCAGGGCATTGCGGACTATCTGGGCGTTGCATGGGTACCGGGGGAGACCCCGGAAACTCCGGAAGATCCGGCCACACCCACCGAGACGGAGCAGGCTGTGGCATGGATCACGGAAAGCGGGATCATGCAGGGCGATGCCGCCGGGGACCTGATGCTCGATCAGCCCCTGACCCGCCGGCAATATGCCGTGATGGAGTATCGGAAGCATCTGCTTGACCTGCAGAAGAAGGAGGGATAAGACATGGCGGTATTCAGCGATCTGGTAAAGCAGCACGGCTCCGTTTCGGCGGCATTGAAGGCACAGGGATACAGCAAAGGCAGCAGCGGCGCGTGGACCAAGGACAGCGCTTCCACTTCCTCCGCGTCTTCCGCAACCGGAAGCAGCTCGTCTTCCAAGGGAAGCAGCTCCGCCTCCAAGGGGAGCGGTTCTTCCACGGGAACATCCGGATACTATGACCCCAACAAGGACTATTCCCTGGCGATCAAAAATGCGCAGACCTCCGGGGCCGATCAGGCCTATATCAGCCAGCTTCAGCAGGAGCGGCAAAACAAGATCAATGCCCAGTACGGCGGAAAGGACCCCTACCGGGGAACCAGCGACATTATGGGGACGGGAGCTTCCGGTACCGCAGGCGGCAGCTGGACGCCCAGTCCCGGTTACACAGAGGAGATCGCGGCGGACGCAGGATTGAGCCAGGAAGTTCTGGATCAGATCCAGGGATACCGGGAACAGGCCAAAAAGGGCCTGATTACCTGGGACCAGGCCAACCAGGCTGCCAATGCGCTGCGTCTTGCCTATGGGGGATACACCGTAGATAAACAGGGGAATCAGACCATGGTACAGCCGCCGGAAGTGGAGATCCCCAGCTTTGAGGAGTTTCTGGAACAGACCGGATACGATCAGTACAGCGAGGCGACGCAGCAGCGCATTCAGGCGGCCGTGGAGCAGGCGGTGAACAATTACAATGCCCAGATTGATGAGACTAATCAGGATACCGAAGAACTGGCCCGGCAGGCGTACATTGCCAAAATGCTGGGGCAGAAGAATCTGGACCAGCAGCTCAGCGCGGCAGGCTATGCCGGGGGCATGGCGGACAGCCAGCGCATCCAGACGGAAACAAACTACGAGAACAACCTCCAGGAGCTCGAAAACCAGAGGCTCAAAGTGGTGGCGGAGCTGGAGCGTGCCATCCGGGATGCCCAGCTCTCCGGGGATCTCCAGGCAGCTCAGGAATTGCAGGCCTATCTGCAGACCATGCAGTCCAACTGGATGAGCTACGTACAAAACCAGCAGGCCATTCAAAACAATAATTACTGGAATCAGCAGCAGCTCAATTTGAATCGCCAGCAATCAAGCGCCCAGCAGGCGGATACGGCTTACAGCCGCGCCATGCAGCTGCTGGGCATGGGCATTATGCCCGGCAGCGATGTGCTCTCCCAGGCGGGTCTGAGTACCCAGGAGGCCGAAGCCATCCGCAGCGGCATTCTGGGAGAAACGGCCGGAACGGGAACCGCGGCGGCCGCAGCGTCTTCCGGGCGGACACCGGCGGCCCGGTCCGCTTCCGGTGGAGGCAGCTACAACAACGGCAGTCTCACCGCCGCCCAGGTGCGCCAGCTGCAGGAGGCCCTGGGAGTCACGGCCGATGGCATGTGGGGCAAAAACTCCACGGCCGCCTCCGGCGGTCTCACCGCGGATGAGGCCTGGAACGCGCTCAACGGCAGCATAGGCGGCAGCGGGGCAGGCGGCAGCGGATTCAGCGCCATGGCGTACAGCTCCTATCTCTCCCGGGGAGATCTGGAGGGCGCGGACAATTATCTCGCCCGGTATTGGAACGCCATGACGCCTGCGGAACAGTCGTCGGTGAATCGGCTGATTCAGGCATACGGCCTGGCATAGGAGGATTTGATATGGTGAAGAGCAATATGCCCGTTCTCAGCAAAGCAGGACAAACAAACATGCCGGTCTTGAGCGGAAAACAGCCGGGGGCGCAGCGTGCGTCCCCGGCTGTGATGCCTACGGGAAAAACGGCGGCTCCCGTTGTTTCCGGGAAGCAGACAAAAGCGCCCAGCCTTGTGAGCCGGGCGGCCAATGTAGTATCCGGCGCGGCCAAAAGCACGGCGGCCTCGTTCTCCAATGCCGGCGGCGTGCTGCTCGACGCCATGGGAACCATGGACAAAACCAGCAGTTCCGGGTTCAGGCAGGCGGTGCAGGAATCGGAGAACGCGGCCCGCTACCGGAAGATGCTCAGCAGCGGAACCATGGATGACGGGACCGTTATGACGGATGCGGACCGGCGGCGCGTGGAAATGCTGGCCCAGCGGGCGGAGCAGCGGTCCCGGATCTATCAGGAGGGCGTGGAGGCCACACATGAGCCGATTTCCCGGGTGGTCTCCGGAATTTACGACACGGCGGACACCCTGGCCGAATCCTCCGCGCAGGATGTGGCGCAGGCAAAAGCAGGGACCGGCTCCGTCAATGTCATTAAGTTAAGTAGAAAGCCCAGTCGTTTAGAGGCGAAAAAGCAAGTTTCGTTCCTTAACGGCTGGGCTT
>CALXDJ010000054.1 GCA_944387035.1 uncultured Oscillospiraceae bacterium
ATGGAGTGGAAGCGGACGATCTCCTTGCCCACGATGTGGACGTCGGCGGGCCAGTAGTGATCGTAGTCGTCATAGCGGTCATTGTACAGGCCCAGGGCGGTGGTGTAGTTGAACAGGGCGTCCACCCACACGTAGACCACGTGGCCGGGATCAAAGTCCACCGGCACACCCCAGGTGAAGCTGGTCCGGGAGACGCACAGATCCTCCAGGCCGGGCTTGATGAAGTTGTTGACCATCTCGTTGACCCGGGAACGGGGCTGGAGGAAGTCGGTGTTTTCCAGCAGGTCCTGAATCCGGTCGGCGTACTTGGACAGCCGGAAGAAATAGGCCTCTTCCTCGGCGTCCTGCACTTCCCGGCCGCAGTCGGGGCACTTGCCGTCCACCAGCTGGCTCTCGGTCCAGAAGGATTCGCAGGGCTTGCAGTACTTGCCCTTGTAGGTGCCCTTATAGATGTCGCCCTTTTCATACATCTTCCGGAAGATCTTCTGGATGGAGGCGACGTGGTAATCATCCGTGGTGCGGATGAAGCGGTCGTTGGAGATGTTCATCAGCTTCCACAGGTCCTTGACGCCCTGGGGGCCCTCCACGATCCGGTCCACAAACTCCTTGGGAGAGACGCCGGCCTCTTTGGCCTTGTCCTCAATTTTCTGGCCGTGTTCATCGGTGCCGGTGAGGAAGAGCACATCGTCGCCCATGAGGCGGTGATAGCGGGCCAGAGCATCGGTGGCTACCGTGCAGTAGGTGTGGCCGATGTGGAGCTTGTCCGAGGGATAGTAGATGGGGGTAGTGAGATAAAATTTCTGCTTTTCCATAACAGGGGTTCTCCTTTCATCACGGCGGCTCCGAATGGAAGAGGGCCGTAGTTGCAAACAAGCCTTATTATTATATCGGATGATTCTGGAAAATACAACGCTTACCGGGGATTTTCCCGGGAAAAAGGGGAAAAACAGCCAAGAGAAATTTCCTCCGGCGCTTGCCCGCGGCAGGGTCATGGGGTAAAATGGAAACGAAATGCCTCTTGGCCGCGGAGCCGGAAAGGAGACGGACATGGACATCAAGAATCCGGAATACATTCTGGAAATTGCCCGGCAGCAGAATGTCACCCGGGCGGCGGAAAAGCTCTTTGTCACCCAGTCCACCCTCAGCCAGTATCTTTTGAAGCTGGAAGCGGAGCTGGGAACGCCGCTGTTTTTGCGGGACAAAAACTGCCTGACCCCCACCGATGCCGGACGGATCTATCTCCAGGCGGCGCAGGATATTGTCCGGATTCAGGATGCCACCCTCTCCTCCATTGCCTCACTGAAAAACGAGGGCTGCATCCGCCTGGGCTGCTCGTCCTGGGGATTGGACCTGGTGGCCAACAGCCTGCCTGCCTTCAAGGAGCGGTTCCCCTCCATCACGCTCAAGCTCTATGAAAACCGCTACCTCCAGCTCAAGGCCATGATGCAGGCCGATAAGATCGACCTGGCAGTCATTGCCGTCACACCGGAGGACGACCTGCCCGCCCAGGGCTATACCTCTCTGTGCCAGGAGGAGCTGGTACTGGTGCTGCCCAAGGACCACCCCTTCTGTACGGCTCACCCCCGGACCCGGAAGATCAAACCCGCGGTGCTGGCCGAGGAGCTGCGGGAGGTGAGCTTCATCTTCTCCGATGAGGGGTCCACCATCCGCAAGCTGGAGGATAAGCTCTTCGGGGATCTGATGTTCCGGCCCAATGTGGTCTGCGAGCTCAACCGGGATGACTTCACCCAGAAGATGGTGGCCAACGGCGTGGGCGCGGCCATTGTTCCCGCGGCGGATATCCGGGGCTTTTCCACGGTGCGGGCCTTCCGGTTCGATCCGCCCCTTTGCCGGGAGGACATTCTGGTGTTCCGCCGGAATGTGGAGCGGACGGAGGCGCTGATGTGCCTGGAGCAGATCCTGGTGGAACACTCCCGTTCGGACCGGCAGGTGGAGTTTTTGTCGGAGCCGGAGGGATGAGGAACATCAAACCGGCGGCTTTGGAACAGCGCGGCCCCGCAGGGTGAGAAAGCCTGCGGGAGGAAGTCACGGTGAATCAAACGAAAGAGAGGAATGGAGCCATGAAAAAACTGGGGAAAACCGTTGCTGCCGCGGTGCTGGCTGCGGCAGTCCTGTCCACATGAGCCCTGGCCCAAGAGGCGGGAATTTCCGAAGCGCCGCCTGCTGCTCCCGCGTTTACGGATGTGGCCGCCGATGCCTATTACGCCGATGCGGCGGTCTGGGCGGTGGAGCAGGGAATCACCGCGGGAAAGACACAGTCCCTTTTTGCACCCAACGAAACCTGTACCACGGCTTAGATTCTTACCTTCCTGTGGAGAGCCAACGGCAGTCCGGAACCCTCGGCAGACAATCCGTTTACGGATGTGGAAGAAGATGCCGATTACAGCAAAGCGGCCCGCTGGGCATATGAAAAGGAGCTGGTGTCCGGCAATGTATTCTCGCCTGACGCACCTTGTACCCGGGGACAGACGGTGCTGTTTTTGTATTTGCTGGCGGGATTTCCCGATGCTCCCCTGAGCACCTTCTCCGATGTGGCGCCGGATTCTGTGTATTCCCGGGCCATTTCCTGGGCAGTGGACCAGGGAATCACCACGGGAAAGACCGCGGACACATTTGCCCCGGATGAGCTGTGCACCCGGGGACATGTGGTGACGTTTTTGTACCGGGCGATGGCCTGAGAGCGGAGTCCAAACCAAAGGCGGCGGGCATCAGCCCGCCGCCTTTTTGCTCTTATGATTTCGGAGCGGAGATCACCTGGTCCGCCAGACTCCCCCGCCGCATCCAGCGGCCGGAGAGGTAATACCCCACGGTAATGAAAAAGCCGGCCAGCCAGCCCACACCGAAGCCCAGATACATGAAGTCCGGGCCGAACCGGTCGGCGATCAGATAGAGCGACGGAGCCCGCAGCAAAATCAGGGAGAAGATGGTGTTGAGCATGGGAAAGACGCTCTCCCCTGCCCCCCGCATGGCGCTGTTGAGGGTAAAGAAGACGGCAAAGAACACGTAAAAGGGCATAATGCTCCACAGGTAGGCGGTACCCGCATCGATGACGGCGGGAGTTCTGGAGAACAGGGCAATGAGCCGCGGCGCGGCGGGCATCAGGATGGCCGCCATCAACAGCGACCACACCACGGAGGCGGCCACCGCGGAGCGGATGCCCTGCCGGGCCCGCTGGGGCAGCCGGGCGCCCATATTCTGCCCCACAAAGGCCGTGGCGGCGCTGGCCACGCTTTGAATGGGCAAAAACGCCAGCTGATCCATGCGGTATCCGGCGTTGTAGCCGGCGGTATAGGCCTCGCCGAAGGAGTTGACCTTGCTCATGATGACCATGGAGCCCAGCGCCACCAGGGACATCTGAATCCCGGCGGGAAGGCCCACGCCCATGATCTGCCGGAAGAGGTCCCGGTCAAACCGCAGAGGAAAGGGCCGGATGGCGATCTGGGGATAACGGCGGTTGATGAAGACGATGCCAAACACCCAGGAAACCGCCTGGGAGAAGATGGTGGCCAGGGCCACGCCCAGCACGCCCATTCCGGCCCACAGCACCAGGGCAAAGTCCAGGATGATGTTCAAAATGGCCGCGATGGACAAAAACAGCAGCGTGGAGCGGCTGTTGCCAAGGCCGCCCAGAATGCCGGCGTTGAGGTTGTAGCCGATGGTGCCGATGAGTCCCGCGCACACCACGGTGAGATAGAGCCAGGCGTCCTGCCAGACGGAGGCATCCACCCGCAGCACCACAAGCAGAGGTTTGACCAGAGCCACTGCCGCCAGGGTCACCGGCAGGACCGAGAGCAAGAAGGCGGTGTAAATGGTATCCACGGCGTCCCGGACCCGCTGGAGCTCTCCCGCGCCGTAGAGCTGGGCAATCACCACGGTGCCGCCGTTGGCAAGGCCGGTGAAGAGCGAGGTAAACATAAACAGGACCGGAAAGCCCACGCCCACGGCGGCCAGAGCGGCGTCTCCCACATAGCGGCCAACCACGAAGCTGTCCACCATGTTGTATAGCTGCTGGAGGAAGCTCCCTGCCAGCAGGGGCAGGGCAAACCGGATGAGGTGTCCGGCGGGAGAGCCCACCGTCATATTTCGGGTACCGTCAGCCATGGGCGATGCTCCTTTCCGCCTGTGCCTTTTTTTCTACTGTACTCCATTTGCCCGCCGGGGGCAACCTTGTTTTTCCCAG
>CALXDJ010000055.1 GCA_944387035.1 uncultured Oscillospiraceae bacterium
GCTTGTCAACAGCTTTTTGAATTTCTTCAAGCTTCTGTCGGCCGCGCCGCGCATCTCGCGGACAGCTTGGTTAGAATACCAGACCCTTCCGCATTTGTCAACCCCTTTTCCAATCTTTTTTTATTTTTTGAATATCTGTTATCACAGCCCCTTATCGCTGCTTCTGCATGGTTCTCCAAAACCCACTGGGCAAACCGTCTCGCCGGTGTTATAATGTCCCTGTTCTCTTATTTTATACGGTATCAGGTTCATACCGATATTATTTGTATAGGAGGGATCCTTCTGCTGATCCGCCGCATGACTGCTACGTTTGGGAAACTGCAGGGCAATACCCTGGAGCTCTCTCCTGGTCTTAATATTCTGGAAGCTCCCAATGAAACGGGCAAATCCACCTGGTGCGCCTTTTTGCTGTCGATGCTCTATGGCATTAACAGCCGGGAGCGCGATCGGACCGGTTATATTGCCGACAAAAACCGGTATATGCCCTGGAACGGAGGCACAATGTCCGGCCGGCTGGAATGTCGGGCCGGGAATCAAGATCTTACGCTTCTTCGGACTACCCGCCGTGCCACTGCACCGCTGGGAGAATTTCAAGCCACCTATACAGGTACCGGTGACCTTGTCCCCGGTCTGACCGGCCCTACCTGCGGGGAACTTTTATTGGGGATCAGCCGGGAAGTCTATGAGCGCAGCGCCTTTATCCGGCAAAGCGGGCTGGCCATCAGTCAGGACGCCGGTTTGGAACGGCGGATTGCCTCCCTCATCTCTTCCGGCGAAGAGGATACGTCCTTCTCCGAAGCCACGGAAGTTCTGAAAAAGCAGCTCAACCGCCGCCGTCATAATAAAACCGGTCAAATCCCGGCGCTGGAAGCAGAACTGGCGGAAGTGCACCGGCAAATCGAAGATGCCCGGCACCTGGAACAAACCCTCAAACAGGCTCTGGCCCAGGTGGACACCCTGGCGCAGCAAGAGGCGCTTTTGCAGACAGAACTGGCTCATCTGGATTCTTGGGAAGCACAGCAGAAGCAGAAGGATCTTGTGCAGGCACAGCAGGCCGCCCAGGAGGCGAAGCAGCGGGCTGACACACTCCGCGGTCGGCTGGAAGCGGAACACATTCCGGAAAATGACACCATTGCCCGCCTCCGTGGTGCCATCGTCAATTTGGAGACCGTGCGCAAGAGTGTGGACAAGGCCCGCGCTGAGCGGGACGAGGCCATGAAGCAGATGCTGCGGGCGGAGGCCGCGGTAAGCGAAAGCCCCTTCGCCGGCCAGTCCGTGGAACAAGTTCGCCGGGAAGTCGCATCACCTCCCTCCGGAACACCTTCCTACACCGCCGCAGCCGTTTTGGCTGTATGCGGGCTGCTGGCTGCCGCCGCTTTATGCTGGGGACTGTGGTCCATGGGACCGCTGCCCGCTCTGGGCTGCTCCGCCGCGGCCGTTCTGGCATCTGCGGGCGGCGCCTGGGCTCTGCGCCGCGCCGCCCGGCAAAAAGCGCAGGCAGATGCCCTGCTCAAGCGCTATGGCACCACCGACACCGATGCCATCACCGCTTTGGCGAATACTTATTATAAATTATATGAGGCCCAGGAGGCCGCCCAGGCAAATGTCAACGCCAAAACTGCCACGGCCGACGCTTTATATGCCACGCTGACTTCGAATGAGCAGGGAATCCTGTTGGAAGTTCGCCGCTTTGCCCCCGCCGCTTACAATATCCCCACAGCCGACACCCTGCTGCGCCAGTGTGCCGTGCGGCGCCGGGAGCTTCAGGAGGCAGACGCCGCCGCGCGGGAAGCCGCCATGCGCCGGGATCTGACCGCCGGGCAGGTCCCGGCCGCGGAGGAATCATCCGCCCCTCTCTCCCCGCCTGCCCGCAGCCGGGACGCCGTGACTCTCGCCTTGGAGGATATTCGCGGTCAACTGAGCGCCGCCCGTTCGACTGCCGACCAGCTCTCCGGCCGGCTTCACGCCGGAGGAGACCCCGTCGTCCTGCAATCCGAAGCAGCTCGTCTGGAAAATGAGATCCATACCTTAGAAACCGAGTACGATGCCATCGCCATGGCCATGGAGGTCCTAGACCAGGCGAATACCACACTGCAAAACCGCTTTTCCCCTGCTCTGGGCCGCCGGGCCGCGGAAATCTTCCGGGCCATGACCGCAGACCGCTATGGGAGTGTCACGCTGGACCGGAGCCTGCACCTGACGGCAGAAACTACAGCAGATGGGCTCTACCGCGACGCCTCGCTGCTCTCCGCCGGAACAGTGGACCAGCTTTATCTGGCAGTCCGGCTTGCCATCTGCGACCTGGTGCTGCCGAATGAAGACCCCGCCCCCATTGTGCTGGACGACGCTCTGTCCAACTTCGACGATGCCCGCGCCCATGCGGCATTGCGCTGGCTGAAGGACGCCGCCCGGAACCGGCAGATCCTGCTGTTCACCTGTCAGAGCCGGGAAGCGTCGTTTTTCGCTTCCGATCCGGAAGTTTCCATCCAGCGGTTGACGGATGCAGCCGAAGTGGTATAAGATAAGGAACGGCAACAATCTGCTATGCAGGATGTTTGATTTTCTATTATTTGATTGTAATCTCGCATCATAGACCGATTGGAAAATGGAAAAGGAGAATTCATCGTTATGAGCGAATGCACCCACGATTGCGCCAGCTGCGGCGAAAACTGCGGCGAGCGGCAGGAACCCCAGTCCCTGCTGAAAGAACACAACCCCGCCGCCAAGGTCGGGAAGGTGTACGGCATCGTCTCCGGCAAGGGCGGTGTCGGCAAGTCCATGGTCACCAGCCAGCTGGCTGTCACCATGCGCCGCCGCGGATATGACGTCGGCATTCTGGACGCCGATGTCACCGGTCCCTCCATCCCCAAGGCCTTTGGTGTCCATGGCCAGGCCGTGGGCAACGAGCAGGGCCTGTTCCCCATGGAGACCAGAACCGGCATCCAGATCATGTCCACCAATCTGCTGCTGCCCAATGAGACCGACCCGGTCATCTGGCGGGGCCCCGTGATTTCCGGCGTGGTTCAGCAGTTCTGGACGGATGTGCTGTGGAACTGCGACTATCTGTTTGTGGATATGCCCCCGGGAACCGGTGACGTATCCCTGTCCGTGTTCCAGTCCATCCCCCTGGACGGCATTGTCATCGTCGCCTCTCCCCAGGAGCTGGTAAGCATGGTGGTGGAGAAGGCCGTGAAGATGGCCGAGATGATGGAGGTCCCCATTGTGGGCCTGGTGGAAAACATGAGCTATGTGTCCTGCCCCGATTGCGGCCGCAAGATCCACCTCTTCGGCGAAGGCAAGACTGCCGAAGCCGCCAAGCGCCACAATCTTCAGGTCCTGGCGGAGATGCCCATCGATCCCGCTCTGGCCGCTCTCACCGACGCCGGAGACATCGAGTCTTTCCAGGGCAATTGGCTCGATGGTGCTGCCGACCGTCTGGAAAACAAGTAAAAGTCCTGCAAATCCACGCCGTGTCCGTCCACGGCGTGGATTTTTCTTGTTTTTGTCCATTCCATACAACTTCCCCCCTGCTCTCCCGGGTCCTGTCGGCGCTTTTTGTTTGGAAAAACAGTTGCAAAAGCGGGCATAATTCGAGATAATAGAAAGTAAGCAACTCCATGCCTGCGCATGGTTCGAGAGATAAATTAAAGAGAAAAAACAGAGGGGGACGCAACGTATGCAGGAACTCAAAGACCGCATCGTAAAAGAGGGCAAAGTGCTGCCCGGCAACATCATTAAGGTAGACGGCTTTTTGAATCACCGGATCGACACCGAACTGATGGATCACATTGCCGAGGAATTCGGCAAGCATTTCAACATGGACGAGGTCACCGTGATCCTCACCGCCGAGGCCAGCGGCATCGCCCTGTCCGCCATCGTGGCCCAGCA
>CALXDJ010000056.1 GCA_944387035.1 uncultured Oscillospiraceae bacterium
ATCAGACGACTTTGCGCCAAGGAGGAACGACATGAAACTGGTATCCTGGAACGTCAACGGCCTGCGGGCCTGCCTGGGAAAGGGCTTTTTGGATTTCTGCGCCCAGGCCGACGCGGACATCATCTGCCTGCAGGAGACAAAAATGCGGCCTGAACAGGCGCAGTTTGATCTGCCGGGCTATACCCGGTTCTGGAACAGCGCCGACAAGGCCGGATATTCCGGCACGGCGGTGTTCACCCGGGAGGAGCCCCTGGCGGTGACCTATGACTTCGGCGCGGACGAGCACCGCCATGAGGGGCGGATCATTACGGCGGAGTATCCGGGATTTTATCTGGTGTGCTGCTATACCCCCAACTCCCAGGAGGGACTCAAGCGGCTGGACTACCGCATGACCTGGGAGGACGACCTGCGGGCGTATCTTCTGGAGCTGGATGCCCGTAAGCCGGTGGTCTACTGCGGGGACCTGAATGTGGCCCATGAGGAAATCGACATCAAGAATCCATCCACCAACCGCCGCAACGCCGGGTTTACCGATGAGGAGCGGGCCAAGATGACGCAGCTGCTGGACGCGGGATTTGTGGACACCTTCCGGGCACTGCATCCGGATGTGACGGGGGCGTATTCCTGGTGGAGCTACCGCTTCAACGCCCGGAAGAATAACGCCGGATGGCGCATCGACTATTTCATCGTCTCCCGGCGGCTGCAGGAAAAGGTCCGCGCCGCGGAGATCTGGAGCGACGTCCTGGGATCGGATCACTGCCCGGTGATGCTGGAGCTGGCGGAGTAAGTTCCGGCAAAAACGGCTGCGTATTGTGTGGACTGCACTTGACAAGGGGGCCAAAGGGCCGTATCATGGGTCCGAAAAATTTGGCCGGGCCCGTGAGCCCGCATTGGAAAGGAAGCATGTACCATGGCAGAGGCAATGAAGTACGGTAAGGAGGAGTTTGCCGTGACGCTCCCGGCGGAGAAGATCGCCGCCGAATTGGAACCCAACCGCGTGGAGCTGCCCCAGCGCACTGTGGCGGAGCATATCCGCTACGCGCTGGCCCATCCCGTGGACTCCGCGCCGCTGGATCAGCTGGTCCATGCCGGGGAAACGGTGTGCATCGTCATTTCCGACGTCACCCGGCGCTGGCAGTCTCCGGAAACGTATCTGCCCATTTTGATTGAGGAGCTGGAAAAGGCGGGCATCCGGGATGAGGATATGCTGATCCTCTCCGCCACCGGCACTCACCGCCGTCAGACCCGGGAAGAGCATGTGGGCATGGTCACCGAGGCGGTCTATGACCGCATTCGGGTGGTGGACCATCAGTGCGAGGATACGGAGAACCTCACCTACGTGGGCACCACCTCCTTCGGCACGCCGGTGTGGCTGGACAAACGGGCCCTGGAGTGCGACCACATCATCCTCACCGGCGGCGTGGTGTATCACTTCATGGCGGGCTTCGGCGGCGGCCGCAAGAGCATCCTGCCGGGCATTGCCGGCCGGGAGACCATCATGAAAAACCACAACCTGGCCCTGAACCCCGGCCTTGGCAGCGGCTCCCATCCGGAGGTCCGCAGCGCCAACATGACTGCGGCCAACCCTGTCCATGCCGACATGATGGAGGCCTGCTCCATGGCGGCGCCCACCTTCCTGCTCAACGTGGTGGTAAATGACGAGCAGAAGATCATCGGTGCCTTTGCCGGCAACTGGGTCACGGCCCACCGGGCGGCCTGCGATCTGGTGGACCGGCTCTACGGCGTCCCCGCCCACGAAAAGACGCCGCTGGTCATCGCCAGCGCCGGCGGCTATCCCAAGGACCTGAACTTCTACCAGACCATCAAGACGCTGTGCAACGCCCTGGAGGTCTCCCAGGAGGGCGGCACCATCATTCTGGTGACCAAGTCCGAAGAGGGCTTCGGCAACGAGGATACCCGCCGTCTCATCGCGGACTATCCCAACATGCTGGAGCGGGAGAAGGCCCTGCGGGCGGACTTTTCCATCGGCGCCTTCATCGGCTATCTCTTCGCCCAGACCGGCGAGAGCCGCAACCTCATTGCCGTGACGGATATTCCCCAGGAGCAGTTCGGCACGGCCCGGATCCACACGGTCAAGACCCTGGACGAGGCTCTGGCCCTGTCCCGCAGCCTCAACGGCGGCGAGGACCTGCGGGTCACCCTGCTGCCCCACGGCGCCAATACCCTGCCCAAGCTGGGCTGAGCGCGTCCAAACCGCATTGGAAACAAGACGGACCGCCGGAGCATTCACTCCGGCGGGCCGCTGTCTTTCCGGTCAAGGCGGCTAGGCCAGCAGGGCGGTGATCTCGTCGATCTCCAGGTCCTGCAATGCCCAGTTGATGCCGTAGCCCACCACCTTGGCAAGATCCCGCACCTGGGCGTCGATGTCCCGGGGGGTGACCATCATGGGTTTTGCACGTCCCCTGCGCAGCTGGGATTCCTCCACGGTCAGGCCTTGTTCCTCCAGAAGGTCTGCCGCCAGGGTGGCGGCGTCCACCACGGTGGGAATGCCGATGGAAAAGACCGGCACGCCCAGGGTCTTCTGGTCCAGGGCCCAGCGGTGATTGCCCACGCCGGAGCCGGGCACAATCCCGGTGTTGCTCAGCTGAACGGCGGCGCACACCCGCTGGCACCGGCGGGAGGCCAGAGCGTCAATGGCGATGACCAGGGACGGATGCACCTGCTCCACCAGGCCCCGCACGGCCTCCGCCGACTCTACGCCGGTGGTGCCCAGCACCCCGGTGCGGAAGGCCGCCACCGGCCGGAAGCCGGAAAACTGCCGGGGCATGGCGGAGATCAGGTGCCGGGTGATGAGCAGATGCTCCAGGGTCAGGGGGCCTACGGCGTCCGGCGTCATGGACCGGTTCCCCAGGCCCACCACCAGAACCGGTCCCTCCGGCGGCAGCAGCTCCCGCAGCTCACTGCCCACCGCGCGCACCGCCCGGGGGAAAAAGTCCGCGCCCCGGCGCCAGAAGGACGTGAGGTCGATGGTCAGATAGCTGCCCCGGGGCTTGCCGAGGGCCCGCTCCCCTTCCGGGTCCAAAATGTCCACCCGGGTCACCGGGTACCCCTCCCGCTTATGTTTTGCCGCCTTGACACCCCGCAGACGGGTGGTCTTTTCCGCCGATTCCTGCCACAGTTCCCGGGCCTCCAGGGCCAGATCCGTTCGTTTTGTGAACAAAAACGACCGCCTCCCAACACAAAATCTTGTGGTCCTTGCCCTAGGTTTTGCGGTGAAACATACAATATACAAAAAAATAACAAAAAATCGAAAAAAACTCTTGCTTTTTGTTGCCTTCCCTGCTAAAATATCATTCTGCACGGTGGAAAATCCATCCGCGCGAATTTGCCGAAGGAGGTGTTTGGTTTGCCGAATATCAAGTCTGCCAAGAAGCGCGTTCTGATCGCTGAAGTGAGAAACGCACGCAATAAGGCCGCGAAGTCCGAGCTGAAGACCGCCATCAAGAAGTTCGAGGTTGCTGCCGCAGAAGGCAATCGCACCGAGGCCGATGGCGCTTACAAGGTTGCAGTGAAGAAAGTCGATCAGGCAGTTG
>CALXDJ010000057.1 GCA_944387035.1 uncultured Oscillospiraceae bacterium
TGCCTATGAGCGATAACCCCCAGTGGGAAATCATCCAAGGCGACGCGCTGAAGGTGCTGTCCGGCTTTGCGCCTGGGACCTTCGACGCGGTGATTACAGACCCGCCCTACGCATCCGGCGGGCGCACCCAGGCGGAAAAGAACAAATCCACGGCGAAGAAATACTCCAGTATGGGCGACCATGCCCCGCCGCCCTTTGATGGCGACGCCAAGGACCAGCGGTCCTGGACCCGGTGGGCGGCGGAGTGGCTGTACGATGCCCGGAAAGCCTGCAAGCCGGGCGCTCCGGTGTGCATGTTCATCGACTGGCGGCAGCTCCCCGCAGCTACGGACGCCCTCCAGTGGGCGGGCTGGATCTGGCGCGGCACTGCCGTCTGGGACAAGGGCAACAGCCGGCCCCAGAAGGGACGCTTCCGCCAGCAGGCGGAGTACATCGTCTGGGGATCCAACGGGGACATGCCCATCAACCGGCCCGTGCCCTGCCTGCCTGGCGTGTTCAAGTACGGCAATCCCCAGAACCGCATCCACCTGACGGAAAAGCCCCTGCAGCTCATGCGGGACATCGTGAAGATCACCGAGCCGGGCGGACGGATCCTGGATCCCTTTGCTGGCAGCGGCACCACGGTGCTGGCCGCTGTGCTGGAGGGCTACTCCGCTACCGGCATCGAGGTCACGGATGCCTATGCCGCACTGGCCAGAGGCCGGATCCGGCAGGCGCTGGAGGACGTCCAATGACACGCCCTTGTTTTCCAGCTGCGGACGGCAAGGACGTCCAATGACACGCCCATCATCAAGGCCGCACCTTTTACGGTGGTGCGGGAGATTATCCTGCCGGAATCTAAATACCGCCGCTTTCAAGCGGACCTGCTGACCGAGGCCCCCTTCATCGCCGCCAGGACCCAGCTCACCGGGTACAGCGAGAAGTCCGGCCGCTTCCGCTGCCTGCTGGTCACCACCCGCAGACGGCAGGACGGCATCCTCGTTGACAGCGAGGGCTACGCCTACACCCGCTATGCGGCGTATGTGCGGGACAAGCGCGAACTGGATCTGGCCGGTGTCCCGCGGGATAACCTGGACCTCAAGGCCGTGAGCGGTGATCATTTTTCTTTTCCGCAGGAAAGAGAATCAAAATCCACCTACCGCTTGAAAATGGCCGCGCCCAGCGCGGCGAGGCCACCGCCGCCTTCGGCGGCGATGGCGCAAGCATAGCATTTGTATGACAAATGCGCTTGCAGGCGGAATCCCCCTGACCCCAATGCCGCCTGCAGGCGGAAAAAGGAGGTGACATGTGCAGGAAAAAAGCAAATTTCTCTCCGTGCGGCTGACCGTGGAGGAACGGGAACACCTGGACCGGCTGGCCAGAGAGTCTGGCCTGTCCCTGAGTAACGTCATCCGCTCCTGCATCAACCGCACGGAGATCCGCCAGCGCCAGCCGGCGGAGATCAACGACTTATATCGGGAGATCAACCGAATCGGCGTAAATATCAATCAAATCGCCCGGAGCGTCAACGCCGGCATCGCCACCCGACAAGACGCAAAAGAGGCGCTGTTCCTGCTGCGGCAGGTGTACCTGCTCATGGAAAAGGTTGCGGATCTGTAATGGCGGTTACGAAGATACTCGCCCGAAAGGGGCGGCTGGACGTGGGAGTCCGCTATGTCCTCAATGGGGATAAAACAAACGAGCAGATCCTTACCACCAGCCAGGGCTGCTCCATGGAACACGCCGTCAGCCGTATGATGAAAACCAAGCGGCACTATCGTCAGATGGACGGCGTCCAGTATTATCACCTGATCCAATCCTTCCGCCCCGGCGAAGTCACCCCTGAACTGGCGCTGGAGATCGCCAGAGAGTTTGCGGCAGAGCATCTGCCCGGCTACCAGGCGGTCATCGGCGTTCATGTGGACAAGGAGCACATCCATGCCCATACCATCTTCAATTCCGTGAATGCGGATACCGGCGAGAAGTACCACAGCAATGCCCGCAGCTACTACAGCCAGATCCGTGCCATCTCAGACCGGTTGTGCCGGGAGCACGGCTTGTCCATCATCATGGAGGGCAAGGGGGAGAAGGCTGTGAGTTACATCGAGTGGCTGCGGCAGAGCAAGGGCCAGCCCACCTTCCGCTCCATGCTGGAGGCGGATCTGCGTGAGGCCATCCAGGATGCCAATGACATTGGACACTTCTTCCTCATCATGGAGCACAAGGGCTATGAAGTCAAGCATGGTTCCCGGCTGGGTTTCCGCCTGCGAGGACAAGAACGATTCATGGTGCCGGGCCGGAGGGACCCGCTGTTCACCGAGGACGGCATCCGCGCCGCCATTGCGGGGAACCTGGATGAGATCGCTGCCGGCAGCCGTCCGGCCATCATCTACCGGCCCCGGTATGAGCCGTACCGCAGGCATCACCCCCAGAAGTACACGGGATTCATGGCCCTGTATGTCCACTACCTCTATCTGCTGGGTAAGGCCGGGCAGCGGCAGTACCCGCCGAAGATGACGCCCCATCTCAGGCGGGAGATCATGAAGTTTGAGAGCTACAAGGAACAATTCGCCTTCCTGCGGGCGCATGGCGTCTCCACGGCAGAGGACCTGCAGGCCGTCCGCGCCCGCGCAGAGGAAACGCTGGCCAGCCTCAACAAGCAGCGCACCATCCTCAACGTGCGGAAGAAGAAACGGCGGGCACTCTACGACGCCCTCTCCGACGCGGAGGCCCTCGCCCCGGCAAAGGACTGCTATGAGTCCGGCATGCCCGGCATGGA
>CALXDJ010000058.1 GCA_944387035.1 uncultured Oscillospiraceae bacterium
CCGGTCGTTCTCATTGACGACGGCCGTGTTCTCAGCCGCCGCCTGGCCGCCTGCGGAAAAGATGAGGCCTGGCTGCAAAACACTCTGCGCAGCCGTCATTTTTCCTCACCCCGGGAAGTCTTCTTGATGACGCTGGATGAACGCGGCACCATCCTGTGCATCCCAAAGGAGGATACACCGTGAAAAAAGCCTATCTTCCGCCGCTGGCCGTTCTCGCGGTGATTTTAGCCTTTGCCGTCTGGAACAGTCTTTCCATGTCGGAGGACACCAACCGCTGGCGGGATCAGCTGCAGTGTGCAGACGCCCAGGCCCAGGCCGGAAACTGGCCCGCCGCCACCGCTGAGCTGGTAGACAGCTACAAGGACTGGTCCGCGCATCAAACCTACCTGCACATCGTCTCCGAGCATGAAGCGGTAGATGACGCCGAAACCATGTACCGCAGGGCCATGGCCTTCGCCGCAGCCCGGGAACCCAATGAGTTCCGGGCTGAGCTGTCAGACCTGCGGGATCAACTGCGGCTGGTTGCCGAACGGGAACGCTTTACCATAAAAAACATTCTCTAATACGGCTCATTTCTCAGAGAGAAGTTTATTAAGCTCCGCCATGAATGTATCAATGTCTTTAAACTGACGGTAAACCGAAGCAAAGCGCACATAGGCTACCTGGTCCACACTGCGCAGCCGTTCCATAACCCGCTCGCCGATGGCTTCCGTACTGATTTCCCGCTCCATGGAGTTTTGCAGATCCTGCTCGATCTCTGCGGCAATTTTCTCCAGCTCCGCCAGCGGCACCGGCCGCTTCTCACAGGCCCGAATCATGCCGCCCAGGACTTTGCTCCGGTCAAAGCTCTGCCGGCTTCCATCCTTTTTTACCACGACCATCGGCAAGCTCTCCACCGTCTCGTAGGTGGTAAACCGCTTGGCACAGGACAAGCACTCCCGCCGACGGCGGATGCTGGCCCCTTCATCAGCAGGACGGGAATCAATGACCTTGCTTTCACTGTAACCGCAAAACGGGCATTTCATGGCAATCCTCCCTTAGTTTCACCGGCAGATGACCGGCGCATATGTTACATGGGAGCCCTAAATATGCAGGGCGCAATTCATTATAGCATACCCTGGCCCGTTTGAATATAGGGATGTTGCCCTTTTTTCCGAGGTTTTACCCGAATACCGGCCAGTCCTTTTCATCAAAGCGAAATTCCACATATGCCTTCTCTCCCAGATACCGCAGCCGGGCAAAGCAAAAAAGCTCCGCCAGCGGAAACGGTGCTTTCGGGTCATAAGGCAGTGCCAGACAGCGCATGCCGTTTTCCATGCAAGTCATCGCACCCGATAGGCCATGCAGCCCTCGGCGCAGCCAGGCAGCGGAAAACAACTGCTCCGGCTCCGCGGCAGCCTCCCATTGCTGGGACTGCAGCTGCCCGGCCGGGCGAAGCTCTCCCCGCAGCACACGGCCCACCGGAACCGTCATGCGGTCGGAAAAGCGGCGCCGCAGAACAAACGCCCCTCCCGACGGTTCCAGGACTCCTAAGCGCAGCTCCCCCTGTTCCCCCACTGCCCAGGCACACCATACCGCGTTCTCCGGCGGATGACAGCATACATGAAAACAGGTATACAATCCCTCCCGCTCCGCTGTCAGTTCTCCGGCACAAGCGCCATTCCGTAAGACCGGAAACCTGTCCACCACATACCTCCCCCTCTCCGCAAAACAATTGCCCGCCTGTGCAACCGTATGCACAGGCGGGCAGCTTGATTCCATTTTCTTACGAAATCGTATAGGTCCCCCGAACCAGAAGCTTGGTGGTGGCAGCGGTGGCTTTGACCCCCCGGCCTTCAATGGTCATCATGTAGAGATGATTCTGAACCAAGGCCCCTCCGTGATTCAAGGTCCCGGCGGTGGTCTCGTCAATCAGGCCCGGGGTGGAAGGCGCAACGCACGTGGCCGTACCCACCCGCAGCATGACTTCACAGCCGATATCTCCCGTGAGGGTCTGTCCGCTGGAAAGCGTCACGACCTGAAACACTGCCGACGACGTACCGCTGCTCTGACCCGTGAGCTGGGCGTTCCGGGCGGCAATCTTCTCGTCCACCTTTTGCAGAACGTTGCCCAAAAAGGTTTCGTTGAGATAACTCATGGTCACCAACGGATCCTGCGATGACCCGGCTTCCGCCGCCAGAGACACCGTCATGCTCATCACACCGCTGATCACCAGCAGCACCATCATCCGCAGCACCCATCTGTTCTTTTTCATATGTATCCTCCGTCGTCGTTCTTTTGTTTCCAGTATGGTCCACTCTTCCAAAGGCTCCTCCGCGCCGCTGCTCACCGGCATACGGCGCGGAGCGCCTCCCTGTTCTCTCGCTCCGCCGGCAGCTCTCCGGCGGTCACACCATCTGATCGTGGGGCAGGCCGAAGCTCACCGCAATGGCAAAGTCCACCTTCTCCATCACTGCCTCCTCCACATGACCCATCCGCTCCCGCAGCCGCTTTTTGTCCAGGGTCCGCACCTGCTCCAGCAGGACGATGGAATCCCGGCTCAGTCCGCAGCTCTGGTCCACGGGAAGATCGATATGTGTCGGCAGCCGGGCCTTACCCGTCTGGGAGGTAATGGCCGCCGCGATCACGGTGGGGCTGTAACGGTTTCCGGTGTCATTCTGAATAATCAAAACCGGCCGGACGCCGCCCTGTTCGCTGCCCACCACCGGGGAGAGATCGGCATAGTAAATATCGCCGCGCTTGACACT
>CALXDJ010000059.1 GCA_944387035.1 uncultured Oscillospiraceae bacterium
TTCAACATGGACGAGGTCACCGTGATCCTCACCGCCGAGGCCAGCGGCATCGCCCTGTCCGCCATCGTGGCCCAGCACTTCCACAAGCCCATGATCTTTGCCAAGAAGGCCAAGAGCGACAATATTGAAGGCGGTCTTTACCAGAGCGACATCTTCTCCTATACCTATAAGAAGAAGGTCACCCTTCTGGTGAGCAAGGAGTGGCTCCGCTCCGACGACAAGGTCCTGGTTATCGACGACTTTATGGCCAACGGCGAGGCCATGCGGGGCCTGTGCGACATCGTCACCGCTGCCGGCGCTACCCTGGTAGGCATCGGCTGCGCCGTGGAAAAGGGCTTCCAGGGCGGCGGTGACCGTCTGCGCGCCGCCGGCGTAAACCTGAAGTCCCTGGCCATCATTGAATCCGCTGAACCGGGCAACATCGTCTTCCGGGACGACGTTTAATTCGCTTTTTGAAACGCCGCACCTTATTTTTCGTCTTAACTGGCAGAAGCCCTGTTGAGTGAAAAAGGAGGTACGATGATGATTCGAACGCGATTTGCTTTGTTGGCGGGCCTTGCCCTGGTGCTTTGCCTTTCCGGCTGTACATCGGAAGATCCCGGACAGCTGAGCGCCAAGCCGGTCATTTATCTCTATCCGGAGGAAGAGACCGAAGTCACCGTCACCCTGGACTACGCCGGGGAGCTGACCTGTGTCTATCCCGCAATGGATGACACCTCTTCCTGGACAGTAACCGCCGCGCCGGATGGAACACTGACCGACGCCCAGGGCCAGACGTACAATTATCTCTACTGGGAAGGCATCACCCATGCGGACTATGATTTCTCCTCCGGCTTTTGTGTGGCCGGAGCGGATACCGCCGCATTTCTGGAGGATGCGCTGGCCCAGCTGGGGCTGACCCGGCGGGAGGCCAACGAATTGATCGTTTACTGGCTGCCCCGCATGGAGTCCAACCCCTATAATTTGATTGCCTTCCAGCAAGATGCCTATACCAACCACGCCGCACTTTCCATTACGCCCGAGCCGGAGAGTCTGCTGCGTGTCTTTATGGCCTGGAAAGCCCTGGATGCCCCTGTGGACCTCCCCGCCCAGACATTGCCGCACGTTGATCGCAGCGGCTTTACCGTGGTGGAGTGGGGCGGTACGGAGGTCTCATGAGTACTTTGAAAAAGGAGGAATCCCCTTGTCTCACCAGACTGTCATCGTCCTTGATTTCGGCGGTCAGTACAATCAGCTGATCGCCCGCCGCGTCCGTGAGTGCGGTGTGTATTGCGAGGTCAAGCCCTATACCACGTCTCTGGATGCGGTGAAGGCCCTCAACCCCATCGGCATCATCTTCACTGGCGGTCCCAACAGCGTTTATGACCCCAAGTCTCCGCAGGTGGACCCTGCTGTTTTTGAGATGGGTGTCCCGGTCCTGGGTATTTGCTACGGCTGCCAGCTGATCGCGCACAACCTGGGCGGCCGGGTTGTGGCCGCTACCGATGACTCCGCCCGGGAATACGGCAAAACGGAGACCTATTTTGACACCAGCTGCAAACTGTTCAAGAACCTGCCTGCCCAGGGCATTACCTGGATGAGCCACGGCGACTATATGGAGAAGGTGCCCGAGGGCTTCTCTCTGGTGGCCCATTCCGATGCCTGCCCCAACGTTGCCATCTGCGACGAGGCCCGGGGATTCTACGGCGTGCAGTATCATCCGGAGGTCAATCACACGGAACACGGCACCGACATGATCCGCAACTTCCTCTATGAGGTGTGCGGTGCCACCGGCGACTGGACCATGGGAGATTACAAGGAAACCGCCATCCGCTCCATCCGGGAAAAGGTGGGCGACGGCAAGGTGCTGCTGGCGCTCAGCGGCGGCGTGGACTCCTCCGTGGCAGCCGCTCTGGTGGCAGAAGCCGTAGGCAATCAGCTTACCTGTGTGTTTGTAGACCACGGTCTCATGCGTCTCAACGAGGGCGATGAAGTCGAGGCCGCTTTCCAGAAGTGGGACATCAACTTTGTTCGTGCCAATGCCGAGGAGCTGTTTTTGAGCAAGCTGGCCGGTGTCTCCGAGCCGGAGCGCAAGCGCAAGATCATCGGCGAGGAATTCATCCGGGTCTTCGAGGCGGAAGCCAAGAAGATCGGCCAGGTGGACTACCTGGTGCAGGGTACCATTTACCCGGATGTCATCGAATCCGGTACCGGCGACGCCGCCGTGATCAAGAGCCACCACAACGTGGGCGGCCTGCCCGACTATGTGGACTTCAAGGAAATCATCGAGCCCCTGCGGATGCTGTTCAAGGACGAGGTCCGTCAGTTGGGCCGGGAGCTGGGCCTGCCGGAGTACCTGGTCATGCGTCAGCCCTTCCCCGGTCCCGGTCTTGCCATCCGTGTGATCGGCGAAATCACCAAGGAGAAGCTGGACACCCTGCGCCTGGCAGACTTTATCTTCCGCGACGAGATCGCCAAGGCCCATCTGGAAGGCACCATGAACCAGTACTTCGCCGTGCTGACCAACATGCGCTCCGTGGGTGTCATGGGCGATGGCCGGACGTACGACTACACCCTGGCCCTGCGCTCCGTTACCACCACAGACTTCATGACTGCGGACTGGACCCGCATCCCCTACGACGTGCTGGATCGGGTCAGCGTGCGGATCGTCAACGAAGTCCCCAATATCAACCGCATTGTCTACGACATCACGAGCAAACCCCCCGCAACCATCGAGT
>CALXDJ010000060.1 GCA_944387035.1 uncultured Oscillospiraceae bacterium
AATTTTGGAGCCAAGCCCTGGACCTATCCCCAGCCGGTCTTTATTCTGGCCACCTACAATGCGGACGGCACCCCCGACGCCATGAACGCAGCCTGGGGCGGCATCAGCGAGGACAAGGAGCTGAGCATATGCATCAGCGCTGAGCACAAGACCACCGCCAACATCCTGGCCCGCAAGGCCTTCACCGTGAGCATGGCCACAGCGGAGCAGGTAGTGGCCTGCGACTATGTGGGCATCGAGTCCGGCAACAAAGTGGCGGACAAGGTGGCAAAGGCCGGCTGGCATACCACCAAGTCGGAGTTTGTGGACGCGCCCCTCATTGATGAGCTGCCCATGGCGGTGGAGTGCCGCCTGGTGAGCTATGACCCGGAGAGCTGCCGTCTGGTGGGCGAGATCGTCAACGTGAGCGCCGATGAATCCGTGCTGGATGAAGCCGGGAAGATCGACCCGGACAAGCTGCGGCCCATCACCTTTGACCCCATCCACAACACATACCGGGTGCTGGGCGAGAAGGTGGGCAACGCCTTCCGGGACGGCGCTAAGCTGAAATGACCGGCTGATTTGCTCCAAGACAGGAATGAGGGACAGAGGCTTGGCCTCCGTCCCTCATTTATTTTGACCGCCGATTACCGCCGCCCCTTCTTCTGCCGCCTGCGGAAGTCCTCTTCGATGGCATCCTTCCAGTGCTCGTCCAGGGGCGCGCTGCACCGAACGGCGGCCACGGCCTGACCCACCACCTCGTAGTTAAGGCGGGTGCCCACGCTGTCGCAGTGATAGTTCACCGCCCGGTCGGGGGCGATGCCTAAGCTGCCCGCCGTCTCCACCGCGTCGATGTTGGCACCCAGGAAGAGAAATTCCCAGCCGTATTTCTCCTTCTGGCGCTGGATCATCTCCTTGACCCGCCGGGCGGAGTAGCGGCGGCTGGCGTTCTCCATGCCGTCGGTGGTGATGACGAAGAGGGTGTGCTCCGGCACATCCTCGGGCCGGGCATATTTATGGATGTTTCCGATGTGGTGGATGGCCCCGCCGACGGCGTCCAGCAGGGCGGTGCAGCCACGGACATAGTACTCCTTGTCGGTGATGGGCCGAACTTTGCCCAACTCCATGCGGTCGTGGAGCACCTCGGTCTGATCGTCGAAGAGTACGGTGGAGACGTAAGCCTCGCCCGGCTCCTTTTTCTGCTTTTCGAGCATGGCGTTGAAGCCGCCGATGGTGTCCCCCTCCAGCCCCTGCATGGAGCCGCTGCGATCCAGGATGAAAACCAGTTCCGTCAAATTCTTCTTCATAACAAATCCCCCTATGCTGTGTTGTTTGGTTTACAAGCACAGTATAGAGGGATTTTGCTTTCAATGGGTCGCCTGGCAAGTGACAACTATTTTCGCAGGATCTTCTCCATGGGTTTGCCCTTAGCCAGCTCGTCCACCAGCTTATCGAGATACCGGATATCCCGCATGAGCGGGTCTTTGATCTCCTCCACCCGGATGTCGCAGATCTTGCCGGTGATCAGCGCTCGGTCCGGGTTCATGGCGGGGGCGTTTCGGAAAAAGTCGCCGTAGCTGGTGTCGGACTGCTCCAACCTGGACAGTTCCTCCGGCGTATATCCGGTGAGCCATGCAGTGACCTGATCCACTTCGTCCCGGGTGCGGCCTTTTTTCTCTGTCTTGGCCACCAGCAGGGGGTACACCTTGGCAAAGGCCATTTCTGTTATATCCATCCGCGGCATGGCTTATCCTCCCAGCAGGCTCTGGTCAAAGGCGAACAGCGCCTCGTTGATCTCGAAAATGTTGTAGTTCTGGTGGGCGATGAAATACTCCACGATGATGTCGAACTTGCTGGCGTGGGAGAAGGCAAAGCCCGCCTTTTCCAGCATCTCCCGGGCCTCGGCCAGCGGCAGCTCCAGCGCCACGGCGAAGGCCATAGCGGTGGGCTTGGAGGGCTTATAGTGGACATCCGAGCGGATCTTGGAGAAGAGTTTGCGGTCGATGTTGGCCTTTTTGTAGCACTGGGCATCGGTCATGCCCCGCTCGTCGATCTTGCGCAGCAGCATCTGGGAAAAGCTCTCGTCCAGCTTACTGAGAGCCTCATCCAGACCAGAAGTCCCCATAGCGCAGGGCGCGGGTATCCACTGCGGCGTCTCTGAGGGCATGACGTCCAGGGTCATCCGGCGGCGCTGGGTTTCACGGCTGTCGGTGTGGGCATCCACATAGTGGTCGTCAATGTAGGCGGCGATATCGGCAAAGAGTTTGCCGCCGATGGTGTAGGCGGCCCGGTCGAAAATCACCAGGTACACGGTCATGTCATGGGAGAACAGGAACTCCCCGATGGTGTCCACCGCCACCTTCAGCGCCTGGTCCTTGGGGTAGCCGTACACTCCGGAGGAGATCAGCGGGAACGCCACGGTCTCGCACCTGTTGGCCAGCGCCAGCTCCAGAGAGGAGCGGTAGGCGGAGACCAGCAGTTCCCGCTCTCCATGACCGCCGCCTCGCCAGATGGGGCCCACGGTGTGGATGACGAACTTTGCCAGCAGGCGGTAGCCCTTGGTGATCTTGGCCTGCCCCGTTTTGCAGCCGTTCAGGGTGCGGCACTCGGTCAGCAGTTCCGGCCCGGCGGTACGGTGGATGGCCCCGTCCACACCTCCGCCGCCCAGCAGGCTCTCGTTGGCGGCGTTGACGATGGCGTCCACCTTCA
>CALXDJ010000061.1 GCA_944387035.1 uncultured Oscillospiraceae bacterium
GATTCCTCCACCAGATTTTTATACTGCAGGAAGGGTGTCCGTTCCACCCGCCGCTCCTTCAGGTACTCGTCCAGGTCTGGGCGGATTCCGCTCTTGGCAGAATCAATCTCCAGCCCAGTCAGGATAGCCAGTACCTCTGTCTCCTCCTGAAGACGCTTGCGTTCCTGGGCATCGGAATTTTCATTGTAGGCAATGATGCTGCGATCCAGGGCGGCGTTGCAGATCTGTCCCACCCGTGAGGAGAAGGTGCCACGTACCACCTCAAACCGAGCCTCCCAGTCGTCCGCGTTTCGAATCAGGGGCTTTGCTGAAGGGATCATCAGCAGCGGGATATTTGCTTCGTTGGAAAGTGCGTCATCCGCAGCGCGGCGAGATGCCTCATAGTTCCGGCGGACACACTCATTCAGAATGGGATCGGCGATGGTCTTGATCATATCCCCGTCATAGTCCGCGCCGCCCAGACGCTCTGCAGCCAGCATGGTGGAGTCCACCATAACAAGATCCGTCAGATGGTGGAAGAATGTGTGACGATACTGCCTCTTCTCTTTTTTCGCGTCGTAGAAAGAGAGTTGCAGTTCCTCGTTCCTGGCAATGTGCGGGTTGCGCAGCAGGGTACAGGTTTCTCCATGAGAATATGCCGCGCCAGGCGCATAGAAAGCACTGACAGCAAAGCGGAAACTTTTTGTTATTTCGTAGTATGCCTTGTTTCTTTTCTTCTTTGGCATTGCTTCCAGCAGAAAACTAATGAAATCCAATAGATCCCCAGAGAGAAAGCGATTGTCTCCGGCCACAATCAGCCGTCCCAGAGCATAGTTTTTCAAAATCTGATCTGCCCTGGCGTCTAACTCCTGTTGATAGATGGGTTCGCCGATCATCCGTGGATTCTTGCGCAAAATTTCTCCTAAAAGATGATCCCGGTTTTTTCGGAAAGGCAGAATGCCCCAGCGGTTCATGCGTTTCAGGAAGTATTTCTGTTGGAAGTCCTTATTAGCTCGGAAGTTGTAGTAGGCCACCTCGGTTTGTTTGGTGAGCCAATTACGATTGTCCTCTTCCGGACTGTGATCCCAGCCATCAGGAAGATCCCTGGGGCGGAATTCATCCTCTCGGATTGAGATAGTATTCAAAAACTGATAGTTCAATTCGGTGTGCGTTTCTGGTTGTACCTTGCTGACATTGGTAATGTACAAAGCGTGGCGGTAGCGACGGAAGGCATCCCAGTAGTCACTCCAGGTCATCCCGCTGTCTTTCAGCCAACCAAAGCCCTTGAACATGCTCTTGGTGAGGATGACATCTACATCCTTGATGTTATGTTCTTGCCCCCAGATATCGGTGATGGTTTTCTGGCCACAAAGGTCTAGAATCCAGTGGAAGTTCACCTGGTGTACCATTCCCTTGATATAGGGCAGGCGGATCTGAAAAGAGGTGTGGACAGTACTGCCGCAAAATGCCCGGTCTACCACCTTAGCATATCGTTTGGAAATGAGGCCCTCCCCATCAAAACAGGTGATGGGAACATCCATCCTCTGCTGCACCCGGTGATATTTCCGGGTGCTGTTCTGGGTATTGTCGTCCTCTACTGTGATGACAGGGACATCCTTGGCCGTCACAACCGGATTGTCCACCACAATGACACGGTGGGGCTTGTCAATGCTGATTTCATCCAACCGCACACCGCTGGAGAGCATCAATCCATTGTAGGCGTAGAGTTTGCTGAGCTGACAGTTGCCGATGGTCATGTCTATCTGGATACGGCAGCGCACATGGTGGTACACATCCTCGCGGAGAAAAGACAGTTTGCTTTGGCGGCTCATGCTGTTGGATCGCTCGAAAGCGAGATAGCGGCGCATCCCAGAGCCCAGATCTAAACACACACCCTCCGGGCGAAACATGTCCCTAGCCTTCTCCTGACGAGCGAGTTGCCGTGGCCGTATACTGTCACGATCAAAAATCCCGGAGAAATCCATGTAGAAAATCACATCGGATAGCCCCTCAATGAGCCGGTCATCTGTCGGTTCCGAAAAGTCGTTTCCTTGAAGAACACACATGATCTGGAAAAACAACGCATTGCCGTCCTGCTCGTGAAGAGCGGAAAAACTCCTACACTTTTCTGTGGCAGCCCGGTCAAGAGCAAAATACCACTGGCCACTTTCCTGAGTAGCGTAGCTCATCACCGATCGAGCGGATAGCTCATAAATGCGGTATTTCTTCTGGAGCATCTTTTCACCTCCCAGTTTATTCTATTCTATCACAGAGTAAAACCGAAAAATGCTATATAGACACTGCTCCCACAAATTTTGTGGGAGCGTTTTATTTTGTGATGACGAAGGAGGAAAAGAAGATATGAAAGTCTCAAATATTCGGTCCTATGCTGACCTGCCACTGTTTCTCAACGCAAATCTGGTGGCGCAGGTGCTGGGTGTGTCCATCTCTACCGCCTACGAGGTGATGCACGAACCCAACTTCCCGACACTTCGTGTGGGCAGCCGCATGGTGGTTCCGAAAGAAAAGTTTATTCAGTGGGCGGAGGAACAGTCTGGAGGTGCAAAATGAGAAAGCAGAGCTGGACCAAGCGGGATCCCATCAAAAACTATTTCCCGCTACCTAACGAGATCTATGATCTG
>CALXDJ010000062.1 GCA_944387035.1 uncultured Oscillospiraceae bacterium
ACATATACACCCGGGTCTTCAGCTGACGCAGGCTCTCAATATACTCCTGTGCTGTCTTCATTCCTTATGATCCTCCTGCGCCTTACTTGTTTTCAAACTTGGCCGGACGCTTCTCCAGGAACGCAGTCATGCCTTCCTTCTGGTCCGCGGTGGCATAGCACATGCCGAAGAGCTCGTTCTCCAGAGCGATGGCATCGTCGATGTCCATCTGCATGCCGCGGTCAATGCAGGCCTTGGAGTACTTGACGGCGATGGGGGCGTTCTTGGTGAAGGAACGGGCCATCTCCAGAGCGCCGTTCATCAGCTCCTCGGGAGCGAACACGGCGTTGACCAGGCCGATTCTCTCAGCCTCGTCGGCCTTGATCATCTTGCCGGAGAAAATCAGCTCCTTGGCCTTGGCCACGCCCACCCGGCGGGGCAGACGCTGAGAGCCGGAGAAGCCGGGGGTGATGCCCAGAGTCACCTCGGGCTGGCCGAACTTGGCCTTCTCGCTGGCCACGATGATGTCGCAGGCCATGGCCAGCTCGCAGCCGCCGCCCAGAGCAAAGCCGTTGACCGCCGCAATGGTGGGGATCTCCAGCTTCTCGATGCGGCGCATCAGGGCGCTGCCGCGGCGGCCCCAGTTGCGGCCGGCAGTCAGGTCCATGGGGCACTGCTCACCGATATCGGCGCCAGCCACGAAGGAACGGCCCTCGCCGGTGATGATCAGGGCGCGCAGCTCGCCGTCCTGCTCCACCTGGCCGATGACGTCAATCAGCTCCAGGATCACGGTGGAATTCAGAGCGTTGAGGGCCTCGGGACGGTCAATGGTAATGATGCCGATGTTCTCCTGCTTCTCATAGCGAATGGTCTGATACATGCTACCAATCCTCCTTGTAAATTCAAAAGTGGAATTCTGCACACAACCGCTCCCAAATGAAAAACACGGGGTGCCGCCTCATCATAGGCGGCACCCCGTTGCTGTCATCCGGACAGCGGCGATCTCACCGGGATGTCGCGGCCGTGTTTGACTGCATGAATGCGCGAAAGCGTTTCTTACTGCTCGTCAGCCATCTTACGATAGCGGGCATAGCGAGCCTTCAGGTTGGCAATCTCCTCCTGATAGAGGGCCTCGGCGCGGTCGGGGAAGTTGTTCTTCAGGGACGCGAACCGGTTCTCACCCATCAGGTAATCCATGATCTTGCTGGTATCGGGCTCGGGAGAATCCAGCTGGAAGGGATTCTTGCCCTCGGCGATCCGGCGGGGATCATAGCGATACAGGTGCCAGTAGCCGCACTCGACAGCCTTCTTCATCTCGTTCTGGGTACAGCTCATGCCAGCCTTGATGTGCTGCTCCAGGCAGGGGCAGTAGGCAATGATGATGGAGGGGCCGGGATAGGACTCAGCCTCGCGGATGGCCTTGAGGGTCTGAGCCTGGTCGGCGCCCATGGCCACCTGGGCCACGTACACATAGCCATAGCTCATCAGGATGGCGCCCAGGTCCTTCTTGGCCACCTGCTTACCGCCGGCAGCGAACTTCGCCACAGCGGAGGTGGGAGTGGACTTGGAGGACTGTCCGCCGGTGTTGGAGTACACCTCGGTATCCAGAACCAGCAGGTTCACGTCGCGGTTCTGTGCCATGACGTGGTCAATGCCGCCGAAGCCGATATCATAGGCCCAGCCGTCGCCGCCGATAGCCCAGATGGACTTCTTGGACAGGTACTCCTTGTTGTCCAGGACGAACTGGACATCCTCGGTCTTCTCGGCCTTCTCCAGAGCCGCCACCAGGGCGTCGGAGACAGCGCGGGTCTTCTCCTTGTCCTCCCAGTTGTTCTGGTAGTCGTCAATCTCGTTGACGGCCACGCCGGCATCCTTCAGGGTCTCCAGACGGATCAGGATCTCCTTGCGGATGGCGTCCTGGGCATGGAAGAAGCCGTAGGCGAACTCAGCGTTGTCCTCGAACAGGGAGTGCTCCCAAGCGGGACCATGGCCGCAGCTGTCCTTGCAGTAGGGCAGGATGGGGGCGCCGCCGCTGATAGCGGAGGAGCAGCCTGCTGCGTTGCCGATGTACATCCGGTCACCCACCAGCTGGCTGACCAGCTTGATGTAGGTGGTCTCAGCGCAGCCTGCGCAGGCAGCGGAGAACTGGAAGTAGGGCTTGGCGAACTGCATGGTCTTGACGCTCTTGTCGGAAATAATATCCTTCTTGAGGTACTTGTCGTTCATCGCCACCAGGTCGAAGTTCTCCTGCTCGGGCTTCATCTCCTCGAAGGGAGTCATGACCAGAGCGTCGGCGGTCTTCTCGTTGGTGTTGGCGGGGCAGACGGTCAGGCACACGCCGCAGCCCAGGCAGTCATAGGGAGAAATCTGCATCCGGAAGGAATAAGCGGGCGCATCCTTGCCCAGGCCCTTGGCGGGCACGGTAGCGAAGGAAGCGGGCACCTCGGCCTTCTCAGCTTCGCTCAGCAGCACGGGGCGGATGGCCGCATGGGGGCAAGCCATGGAGCAGCGGTTGCACTGGATGCAGCTCTCAGCGTTCCACTTGGGAACCTTGGTGGCAACACCGCGCTTGGAATAAGCGGAAGTGCCGTTCTCCCAGGTGCCGTCCAGCACGCCGTGCTTCTTGAACACGGACACGGGCAGCTTGTCGCCCTGCTGACGATCCATGGGCAGAACGATGTCCTTGACGAAGGGAGTGGCGTTCTTGGGCTCCACAACCGGGGTGTCCTCGGCGTTGGCCCAGCTCTCGGGGATCTCCACCTTCACGGCAGCGGAAATACCGGCATCCACAGCGGCGTTGTTCTTGTCGACGATGCTCTGGCCGGCCTTCTTGAAGTAGGAGTTGTAGTTGTTCTTCTTCATGTCCTCCACGGCCATATCCAGAGGAATGACCTTGGTCAGGGCAAAGAAGGCAGCCTGCAGGATGCTGTTGGTCCGGTTGGCACCCAGGCCCACGGACACGGCCAGCTTGGAAGCGTCGATGATGTAGAACTGCGCATGCTTGCGGGCCAGATCGCGCTTCATCTTGCCGGGCAGACGGGTCTCCAGCTCCTCCACGCTCCAGGGGCAGTTGAGCAGGTAGATGCCGCCTTCCTTCAGGTCCTCAGTGGTATCATACTTGTTGACATAAGTAGGAGCATGCACGGCGATGAAGTCCGCGGAGGACACCAGATAGGTGGAGCGGATGGGCTGATCGCCGAAGCGCAGGTGAGACTGGGTCAGGCCGCCGGACTTCATGGAGTCATAGGAGAAGTACGCCTGAGCATACTTGTTGGCAACCAGACCGATGGTGGAGATGGCGTTCTTGTTGGCGCCCACGGTGCCGTCGCCGCCCAGGCCCCACAGCTTGCAGGAAACCTCGCCGGGATGAGGCAGCTCCACTTCCTTGTAGTCCAGGGAGGTGTGAGTGACGTCATCGATGATGCCGATGGTGAAGTTGTTCTTGGGAGTCTCCTGCTTGAGGTTATCATACACGGCAATAAACTGGCCGGGCGTGGTATCCTTGGAGCTCAGACCATAGCGGCCGCCCACAACCTTGATGTCGGTTCTGCCGGCCTGGTTCAGAGCGGTGACCACATCCAGGTACACAGGCTCGCCCACGGAGCCGGTCTCCTTGTTGCGGTCCAGAACAGCGATCTTCTTGCAGGTAGCAGGAATCGCAGCAACAAAGTGCTTGACGGAGAAGGGACGATACAGATGGATCTGCACCAGGCCCACCTTGCGGCCGTTGGCGTTGAGGTAATCCACAGTCTCCTTGACAGCCTCGGAGGCAGAGCACATCACCACAATGACCTCTTCGGCATCGGGAGCGCCGTAGTAGTTGAACAGCTTATAATCCCGGCCGGTGAGCTTGTTGATCTCGTCCATGTAGTGCTGGACAATGTCCGGCATGGCGGCAGCCTTCTCGTTGGCGCCTTCCTTGCACTGGAAGTACACGTCGGGGTTGACGTTGTTGCCGCGGTTGGTGGGATGCTCGGGGTTCAGAGCATGACGGCGGAAATCCTTCAGGGCCTCATAGTCCACCAGGCCGCGCAGGTCTTCATAGTCCAGAGCCTCGATGCGCTGCATCTCGTGAGAGGTCCGGAAACCGTCGAAGCAGTGCATGAAGGCATACTTGCCGCTGATGGCGGACAGGTGCGCCACAGCGCCCAGGTCCATCGCCTCTTGGGGAGAGGAGGACATCAGCATGCCATAGCCAGTCATACGGCAGGTCATGAAGTCGGTGTGATCACCGAAGATGGAGTGGTGGTTGGAGGTCACCACGCGGGAAGCGATATGCATCACGCTGGGCAGGAACTGACCGCCCATGGCATACATGGCCGGGATCATCAGCATCAGGCCCTGGGAAGAGGTGAAGGTGGTGGTCAGGGCGCCAGCCTGCAGGGAGCCGTGGCAGGTACCGGCGGCACCAGCCTCAGACTGCATCTGGATGACATCCACGGTAGAGCCGAACAGATTCTTTCTGCCCTTGGCGGACCACTCGTCCACCTTCTCGGCCATGGGAGAGGACGGCGTGATGGGATAAATGGCTGCGACTTCTGTAAAGGCATATGCCACATGAGCCGCAGCAGTATTTCCGTCCATAACAACGTACTTTTTGCTCATAATAATCCTCCTTGTACTAAAGAAATGTGGTCTCCCCAATTTCTTTTCAGGACTGTGGGGGCACGGAATGGATGGCGCTCCATTCTGCCGACAAATCTTTTAAATTTCTTGTCGAACTCAGTCTCCCATTCAGGTATACCACTTTCTTCACAGCTTTACAAGACAGCCGTTCCCTGCCGGAAGGTATTCCGGCAGGGCGGTGTCTTTCAATCGTCCATTCACTGGACGTTTTCGGGATTACTTCGCAGCCTTGGCGGCGCGGATGGCCTCCGTGAGCATGGGGGTGACCTTGAACAGGTCGCCGCAGATGCCGTAGTCGGCAAT
>CALXDJ010000063.1 GCA_944387035.1 uncultured Oscillospiraceae bacterium
CGGGCGTACCAATGTGTAAAGACGCACTCGAGTATTCGGGTGCGTCTTTACCGTTTTTCTGATGTTTTTTGGAGGTGCGTGATGAAAAAGACTGTCATCGGCGTAACGCCGCTTTGGGATGGGGAGCGGGACTCCTACTGGATGCTGCCGGGTTATCTGGAGGGACTGGAACTAGCCGGTGCCCTTCCCATTACCCTGCCTCTGACGGAGGATGAACAGGATATCTCGCAGCTTGTGTCTCTGTGTGATGGCTTTCTCTTTACCGGAGGGCAGGATGTCTCTCCGGTGCTGTATGGTGAGAACTCCCGGCAGGCCTGCGGAGAGGTCTGCGAAAAGCGGGATGCCTTTGAACGGCGCTTGTTTACACAGGCGTTGAAGCAGGACAAAACGATGCTGGGGATCTGCCGGGGCATCCAGTTCTTCAATGCCTGCCTGGGCGGCACCCTCTATCAGGACCTGCCCACGGAGCATCCATCGGATGTAGCACACGCCATGCGGCCGCCCTACGACCGGGCGGTACATTCTGTTTCGCTTTTGCCGGAGACCCCGCTGGCCGCGTTGCTGGGCAGGACAGAACTGGGGGTCAACAGCTACCACCACCAGGCGATCAAGGCGCTTGCCCCTGGTCTTGCGGAGATGGCTCGCAGTGAGGACGGATTGGTGGAGGCGGTGTACATGCCGGACAAGTCCTTTGTCTGGGCGGTGCAGTGGCATCCGGAGTTTTCCTTCCACACCGATGAAAACAGCCGGAAGATCTTCTCCGCATTTGTTGAGGCGGCCTCTGATTTGAGAATCTGACCTGAGTAGGGAAAAAGCAGAAGCAAACAGTGTTGTAGAATTCAATGCAGTCTGACCTATTTTATAGATATCATTTAGAACCGCAATATTTTTACGTTGGAGTTTTGTAAATACAAGATTCAAGCTTTATTATGCAAATTCTTAAAAACAAAATATGTAAAATATTGTTATAAAGTGTTAAATAGTGTATAATAGCAAAATACGCGGACCTACAACCGGCTGAAGGCGCGGAAGCAGCAGGGACGGATCACGGTAGATGAGTGAAACCGGCGGATGGCGCAGGCCCAGGAGCTGAAGATCGCTTTTACGGCCCGGCAGATGACCAAGGAAAAGTATGTGAAGAAACTCAATGACCTGCAAGAAAACAGGAAGCCTGTTCCTCTCGGGACAGGCTTCCTTTGTCGTGCCAGCGATTTTTACGAAACGGAACAGGCACCTGTCTCAGCTTCCTCAGCTGATGACAGATGCCTGTTTTCTTGGTAATGATTCAATTCGCCTGCCAGTTCCCACGCCAGACGGAATCCGCGGCGGAAACTGTCCAGGGATCGTTCTTTGATGATATGGTTCTGGGTATCGATGATCTGCAGCACCAGTTTTCTCTCTGGCTTCTCCTGCCGCTTGATCAGCTGGTGGTGGCAGCTCTCAACTTCCTGCTCGTATTGGCCTAAGGGCAGAGAAGTGTAGAATCGGTCATACAGTGATTTCAGAGTCTCGTTCATGTGTCTCGCCTCCTTGTAGCAAGACACCATATCACAAGAGGGGTAAAATAGCTACTACAATATTTATGCCACATTAGGGTACCGAGTGTACACACATATTCGTAAAATTTTACTTGTACTCTGGAATACTGCTGTCGCTGTAGCACTTCGGCAATTCCGCCCACAGGGTATCCTGAATGAGGCTGTCCGCAGCAACTTTGATTCCCTGCTTGCCTGTTCAATAATCTAGCTCAGCAATTTTTACCTTTGCTAGCAGATCAACAGCTACCAGTTTGGTTTTCTGAAAAAGCTTGGACACAAGCACATCATGGGACTTAAGAGCAGAAGCACAGATAGAAAACCTACTAATAATCGTTAGTGATTATATTGTTTGAATAAGAGAGAAAAGCAACTTGATGGGCAGAAAAAAGATTTTCACTTCGTTTCCCTTAATAGGGAAGCCCTGTGACAATTTAGGAAGTGATCTTGGACAGAATAGCTTTTTTAGCAACGTTTTTAAGCATATTCCATCCTGCTTTGCAGGTAGTTACAACACCCTTCTTGACAATGGAGAATCCCTTGTGGATCGTTTCGCCTACTTTGGAGCCTGCCATATACCCCACAACACCTCCAACGAAGCCACCGACAATTGGGCCAATAATGGGTATCCACGACAAGGCAGCAGCACCAATGCCTGCGCCAGCGACGCCCCATCCCATGCCAAAAACCATGGCACAAGTAGTCCGCCCCATTTGTTCCATAGCTTGCGACAAAGTGATCTCACCAGAGGCAACTTTCATCAAAATCTTAATGTTCTCAATACTAACACATACAATATTAACGATTACGCCCATAGGGGTTGCTGGCGGAATGATTCTAACAATTCCTTTTTCAATTCCCACCTTCAATGCACCCGCCGCAGCAGCTTTGATCCCTGCATCTGTTCCGGTTTTCAACGCAAGGGCGATGCTTTTATCTACATCAATTCCATCCCCTTGGATGGCTTGCTCGGCCAAGGAGAACCCCGTCGTGATGACCGCTGCCTGTAATCCCACCATCCCTGCATTTTTTCCGATCTGCACCGCAAGGTCTTTGGTTTGAAAGCTGTTCCAGTCTGTTTTGGGAATACTCCCATCTTGTTGAACCCTGAGCTGAAGTTCTTTGGCCTCTGCCTTAGTCAGTGATTTGCTCTTGATGGGTACGACATCTGTTCCGCCAATTTCAGATACGATCGTTTTTCCGGGGAAGGCTTTGCGAACTTCATCCAACTGTTCCGGCGGCACAAGGA
>CALXDJ010000064.1 GCA_944387035.1 uncultured Oscillospiraceae bacterium
CAGCGCCGGCTCTCCGCCGCCGGGCTGGAGGTCCTCACGACGGACCGGAAGATCATCGATATCGCGCTGGAGTTCGGCTATGACTCGCCGGACAGCTTCACCAAGGCGTTTGCCCGCTTCCATGGCCTCACACCTGCCGCACTGCGAAAAAGCGGAGGCGCGGTCCGTTCCTTTGCTCCGCTTCGGATCAAAGTGACATTGGAAGGTGGTCAAAACATGGATTGCAAGATTATGAAAAAAGAGGCGTTCACAGTACTCTGCCGGGCAAAGACCTTCAAGTATGAAGATGCTGCCGCACAGGTTCCCAAGTTCTGGGCGGAGCATTTTGCCGCAGGCGGCGGCAAGGTGGTGTGCGGCATGTACGGCATCAACCTGGATGAGAGCATGGGCGGCAACGAGTTTGAATATCTCATCGCCGACAACTACGATCCCGCCAGGGAGGTTCCTGCCGGCTTCACCACCCGTACCATCCCGGCCCACACCTGGGCGGTATTTCCCTGCACCGGCCGGATGCCCCAGGCGCTCCAGGGCTTGAACCAGCAGATTTTCTCTCAATGGCTGCCCACGAACCCGGATTACAAGATTGCTGCCGGCATCAATGTGGAACTGTACAGCGATGCCAGCAAGTTTGAAAGCGGCACACAGGATCAGGACTACTACTACGGTACGATCATGCTGGTATCCGGAGGCGACCATTTGAAGCGGACGCCTGCAGTCTGGTTCACGGACCGAGATGGCATCATTCCGCCCCAAAATGACCAGACGTCCCAAAGTCAGCCCACAATCATGGAGCATTGCAATCTTGCTTTCCCGCAAAAAAACGCGAAGATTGAAATCCGTTGTGGCAGGATCATGATTCCCAACAGCCAATACCACGCCGTCCGGTGCCTGAATGCGCCGGAACTGTGCGGCTGCGGCTTTCTGATCAAAATAGGCTCCGGCCTGACTGCCGTCAAAGAGGTCTCCTGCAATCACCACCAGATCTGGCTGCGCAGCATTGACAGCCTCCACGACTTTTGCCAGATGATTTGCCCCATTGTAGATGCCCAGATGGACATCGCTGAGCAAGACCACACGATAGGGCTGCCGGCCTTCCCCGACTGCAACGGCATAACGGACAGGAACGACCGCGTGGGCATGTACAATCCCATAAAGAACAACCAGAAACGCGCAGACAAGAGCCAGCGAGAACCCAACCGTGTCCCACGGACCGGATGGTGCGATTTGCTCCATAGCAAGTGCTGAAAGCTGAAATAGCAGCAGGCTCATAACCCAGTAAAGGAAAAAGGAGACATACAGGCTTCCTACATACAGAATCCACTTTTTCGCACGGGAAGTGGAAGCGGTGTTTCGAACCACTTCATACAAAGCAAGGACCCCCAGCATGAAAAGAAGCAGCCACCTGCCGGGAACCTGGCACCCTGCGTTCTGCAGGGCGGAGCAGAGTTCCTGGTATGCAAACCAATTTGCAAAGAAAAGTGCAATGAAAAATAGAACGGCAGAGCACTTGCTGCGTACGAATTTTCCAAAGGAATTTGTTTGGTCCACAATGGTACCTCCATGGGGGCATGCTGCGTTTCAGCTAGCATCGGTCTCCATCCTTTTCAAGGATGTGCGGGGAGGAAAACAGATGGAGCTTTCGGATGATTCGCCGGTGTCCATATTGGATTCTGCCGTTCCGTATGTGTACCGGGGTGCGTATAAAAGTTCCGTATTTACCAGATCTGGCCATATATTGCGGAGCCAAATCCTTTGTGATAAAATACAGAAAATCATTCCGGGAGAAGCAACAATGTCAAACTCTGACTTTACAAAGTTCATGATTGCCAGGGGGTTGAAGCAGCTGCTGGAGACGAAATCCTTCACCGATGTCACGGTGGGGGATATTGCACGGCACTGCAAGATGAGCCGCAATACTTTTTACTACCACTTCAAGGATAAATACGATGTTATCAACTGGATTTTTTATACAGAGATTACACCGCTGATTGGAGATACAGTATCCATTGACAAGTGGGGCAGCGGCATGCGTGCTCTTTGCCATTACATACAGGAGAACAAGACCTTTTACACCAATGTGGTTCAGTTCGAGGGACAAAACAGTTTGTCCGACTGCCTCATGGAGTTTTATGAGAACTTGGTGCAAAACATCATTCTCAATGCCAGAGGAGAAAACGTGCTGCGGCCCCAGCAGATCAAAATGATTTCCCGCTTCTATGCCCACGGGATGTCGGGTGTTTTGCTGGATTGGATTAAAAATGGCATGATCAAAGAGCCCGATGCCACAGTGACCATGCTGGAAGAATTGCTGTCGGGAGAAATTTTCCGTCAGATTATTTCCCAGCAGGACGATGGCGCGTTTGCAGAGGACCGGGGATCATGCTGATCCAGACGTAGTTGGGCTGCTTTATGCACTGCTCCGCATTCTGCGCCAACTTGCATCATGATTGTTAGAACCGCCAGATGTTTGATCTGGCGGTTTTTGCTTGGCGGTTTTTGCTGCGGTATCACGAAGGATAACAGCCTTTGCGGGATATCGGTACGGACATTTTTAAGAAATTGTCCGAATTTCGTACAAGAAAAGAAAAACGGTGAAAATTCGTACAAAGCGGCGCGGTTGCTCCTGTACAAGGCCTTTTTTTCACGATAGGATGAAATCCAAATGTGTGCAATTCTATATTGATAACATCTTTCAGGCGAACGCTGAGTGGAAACGTGCAACTATATTAACCGGGAATGAGGGTTCTTTTATGAGAGAAAAAATAAAAAACCTGACCATCAGCTGGGTTGTTTTGTCCATTCTTTATGTCCTGTTGGGAATCAGCCTGGCTGTCTGGCCCTCCTTTGTGATGGGTGTGATTTGCTATGTTTTCGGCGCCATCCTGCTTTTGTACGGAACGTTTGCCATCTATGGATTTTGCCGTGGAAAAGAGCATAAAATCGGTTCGTTTTTGACATTGTTTCTGGGAATTGTATCTGCTGCGTTAGGTGCCATGATGGTGGGATATCCTGCCAAGGTTCAAAGCGTGATTTTTGTCATTCTTGGACTGTACATTGCCGTCGATGCTGTTTTTAATATCCGGCGGGTTTTGCATCTGCGCCGGATGGATGATTCCAAGTGGAAGATTCATCTGATTCTTGCCGTAACCGCGGTGCTGCTGGGGATGTTTATTGCTTGCTATCCGTTGTTTGCAGAGGCCTTCCTGTTTAGAAGCATTGGTTTGATTTTAGTTTTTGCGGGCGGATCCGATTTGTGGACGCTGATTCAGCTTTCTTGTTTGACGCACAGAGATTCTGGACTCCCTGATGTGAATGGTGATATAGTTGATAGGTAATCAACACACAAAAGCGGGAGACGTGCGTTCTCAACGGGCCTTTAGCAGAGAAAACAAGCTCCGGGAAAATATCCCGGCCAAGACCCTTTTCCTGTAAGCAATGCAAAAAGACGGATGATCAACAGATAACGGAGGACGGCATATGAAAAAGATCTATACGGTAACGGTGGACGGAGTCCAGCATCAATATCCGGAAGGGACACCCTATCAGGACATTGCCGGGGAGGTTCAATCGGCATATTCCAACGATATTCTTTTGGTGGAACGAGACGGAAGACTGTGCGAACTGGGGAAGCAGCTGGATCGGGATTGTACGCTGAAGATGATAACCATTCAGGATAAACCCGGCATGCAGACCTATGAGCGCAGTGCAATCTTTTTAATGCTCAAGGCCTTTTATGATATCGTCGGCAGCGAACACATCGAGCGCATCTGCGTAGAATACTCCCTCAGTCATGCTCTGTTTATCACGGCGCAGGGGGCCTTCCTGCTGGACCAGTCGCTGCTGGAACAGGTAGAGTCCCGTATGAAGGAATTGGTATCGCAGGCACTTCCCATTCAGAAGCATTCCATCCCCACCGATGATGCGATTGCAATGTTTCAGAAGCGGAGACTTTACGATAAAGCAAAGCTCCTCAGCTGCCGGATCAGTTCCAAGGTCAATTATTACTCTTTGGAGGACTTCTCCGACTACTTTTATGGGTATATGGTCCCGAATACCAAATACATAAAGTGCTTCCATCTGGAACTGTTCGACTGCGGTTTTATCCTGCGGCTGCCGGATTCTGACCATCCGGAACAACTGGCGCCCTTCCACCCGTCGATTAAGGTGTTCCAGACACTTTATGACGATACGAAAAAATCGGAAGCGCTGAAGATTTCCAATGTGGCAGACCTGAATGAGGCGATATGCAGGGGAGAGGCCACGCAAATTATTTTGGCGCATGAGGCTATGATGGAGAAGAAGATCGGGGATATTGCAGGAAGCATCGCACAGCGCAAAGATGTTCGTTTTGTCATGATCGCCGGTCCATCCTCCTCCGGAAAGACGACGTTTTCTCACCGCCTGTCCACACAGCTGATGGCATGCGGACTGCATGCCCACGCCATTGCGACGGATAACTACTTCGTCAACCGGGATAAAACGCCCCGTGATGAAAAAGGACAGTACGACTTTGAAAGTTTGGCGGCCATGGACGTGGAACAGTTTAATCTGGATATGTCCAGACTGCTGCGCGGGGAGACTGTCGAACTGCCCCGGTTCAATTTCAAGAAGGGAATCCGGGAGTACAATGGAGATACGCTGACGTTAGGTCCAAAGGATGTTTTGGTCATTGAGGGGATTCATTGCCTGAATGATGTGTTTTCTTACTCCCTGCCCAAGGAGAGTAAATTCAAGATCTACATCAGCTGTCTGACCACATTGAATGTGGATGACCATAACCGGATTCCCACCACCGATGCAAGACTGCTGCGCAGAATTGAACGGGATGCCAGAACCCGCGGATACAGTGCCAGTGCCACCATTCGAATGTGGCCTTCCGTGCGGCAGGGAGAGGAAGCCAATATTTTCCCGTTCCAGGACAGCGCAGATGTGGTGTTCAACTCGGCCCTGATCTATGAAATTGCTCTGCTCAAGCCCTATATTGAGCCATTGCTGTTCGCGGTACCGAAGGATTCTCCGGAGTATTTGGAAACAAAGCGGCTTTTGAAATTCCTGAGCTATTTCCTGCCGCTGCCGGCTGATCATGTGCCTGCCACCTCCCTGACAAGGGAATTTATTGGCGGCGGCTGCTACCAGATATAATACGATTTTGCTTGACGCAGGAGAGATTCACCCTGCACTGCTCGTTGAAACGGAACAGATCCGGCGCGGCTGTGGAAGAACTGCATGCTCGTTTTAGAGGATGTGAATGGAGAAGACACGTATGAAAAACGACCATACCATGCTGTGAACCCACTGTGGATCTTGCTAAAGCGCAGCTCGAGAGGAGAGGCTCATGAAAACTGCAATCGTAACGGACAGCAACAGCGGCATTTTTGAAACGGAAGGAATCCGATTAGGAGTCCACGTTCTCCCAATGCCGGTTTTGATTGACAACCAAGTGTATTTTGAGGGGCAGAATCTCTCCAGCAAGCAGTTTTATCAGTATCTGCAGGAGGGGAAGGATGTGACGACTTCCCAACCGTCTCCCGGTGATTTGACAGCTCTTTGGGAGCGGGTCCTGGAGGCCGGCTATGATGAGCTCGTCTATATCCCCATGTCCAGCGGCTTGAGCAGCTCCTGTGCCACAGCTAAAATGCTGGCAGAGGATTACGAGGGAACGGTTTTCGTAGTGGACAACCACCGTATATCTGTTACACAGAGGTATTCTGCTTTGGATGCGCTTGCCTTGACCCGTGCAGGCTGTACCGGGCGAGAGATCCAGCAGGAACTGGAGCGTACCGGCCTGGATTCCATCATTTATATTGGAGTAGAAACCCTTCAATATCTTAAACGCGGGGGCCGGATCACGCCTGCGGCGGCAGCAATGGGGACCGTAATGGGAATCAAGCCGCTTTTGATGATTCAGGGGGATAATCCGCTTCCCCTGCAATACGCAAACACCCGCATTGAGGAACTGGATGCGGAGCGGCAGAAACAGCTCCGGCTGGTCGCAGACCTCACCGCTAATTCTGTTTCCGCTTCACAGATTGACAGCATTACGGGCTATCTTGATGATTGGGAGTCCGTGAGCTTTGACGATAAGCGCAAGGTGGTTGATATACTCATATCACAAATTGACGCTACCAGTGAGAGTGTTACAATCCACTGGAAAATCTAAAACCTTTTCACTTGGCATTATGCCCTTGTAAAAAATAGTTTCCTGTATGCAGCAATGTTTTGCCATCCAAGCCGCCGTTGATATAGCCGATGTGAGGAGCATAGTGAAGGTGCTGGATGAGGAACAGCAACCGATCGGAGTGCTTGGCATGCTGATGGCGGCGATATTGCCTTCCGCGATGATTCTTTGAAGGCTTTGCGGGGCCGTCAATCATAGATGAAGTCTCGCCTGCATAAAATTTTTGCTTTGTTTCGGTCATAGGCTTTTTGATTGGGCACCGTACGGGTAACCGGGTTCAGGCCATACCAGGATCCTCTCTGTTTGGCGTGATAGGCTCTCTGGCTTTTTTTGCTTCGCTTGTTCAGCGGTACGCTCTGCGTCATAGCGGTTCACCAACTTCCTTTCCATTGCTTTTTTATGACAAGTTTATTACATTTTTCCTGTAAATCTTGCGATTTCTGGATAAATCCGTTATTGTCTACTCCAATACACCGTTTGGCTGTAAGAATGGAGGCGGTTTTGATGAGGGCTGTCCGGTTTCCGGTGATTGATCCCATTGCAACAGGTGCGAATATCGCTCGGCTGCGTCAAGAGCGGGGACTTACGGTACGGGATCTTCAGCTGTTTTTTGGCTTTGAAGAACCCCAGGCGATCTATAAGTGGCAAAGAGGACAGAGTTTGCCGAGTGTTGATAACCTTTATGCACTCAGCCGATTGTTCCAGATTTCCATGAATGAGATCCTGGTGCCCGCTTCTTGCTATACGGATCCTTCTGAGCAGCAGGCTGCGGTCTGCTGCTCAAACCATAGAGCGGGGGATGTGCTCCTGAAACGAAGGCTGCGGCGCGCTTCAAAACTGCCTGGGTCCGGTCCGTTCAAACGCCTGAAACGTTTGCCATGCTTTTCCCGAAGAATGATCAGATTGAACGAGCAGCTTGCCGCAATACCGGGATGAGCGGAGAATCAGATCCGACCGAACGAAGGAACATGGGGTTATTGTAGTCTGGAATCTCCTGTTTGTCATGGAACTGCTGGTTGAATGAGGATGGATCCGCTGTGGGAGAGGTATGGAATCTCTGATGTAACGAAAGAAATCGGCGTCGGGACGGTCCGCTGCGGGAATACTCTGATGGTGGCTGTTCCGGCGGACTGCTATGGCCATCTGGGACTGCTGTAAGGGGGGCGGTGGTACCATGCAGGGACAGAATGGTTCGAAGCTGGCCGCTGAGATCGCCCTGGACCGGAATCTGCCGGCCGAGGCGGTACAAAGAGAGCATGAAGTGCTTCTGCCCCATTTGAAATGGAGGCAGGATTGCCGCTTTGCGGTGAGAGATGATTTGACAGGGTAAGCAATGCCCTATGGAATATAGAAAGGACATTATGATCGAAATCAAAGGAAAATATAACGAGGCCCGGGTCTTTACCGATGTGGTGGACGGGACCTCAATCGCACAGATTCAGGAACTGTGCAATCAGGAATTTACAGCAGGCAGCCGCATCCGGCTGATGCCGGATGTTCATGCGGGGAAAGGCTGCACCATCGGCACCACCATGACCATCACGGATAAAGTGGTGCCAAATCTGGTGGGGGTGGATATCGGATGCGGCATGGAGACGACCCGCATCCGGGAAGACCGATTGGAGCTGCAAAAGCTGGACAAGCTGATTTATGAGAAAATCCCTTCCGGCTTCTCCATTCGGGACAAGGCCCATCGCTATCTCAGCCAGATCGACCTGTCGGAGCTGTACTGTGCCCCGCATGTGAATTTGCTGCGGGCAGAAAAGAGCATCGGCACCCTGGGCGGCGGCAATCACTTCATTGAGGTGGATAAAGATGAAGAGGGGAATCTCTACATTGTGGTCCACTCCGGCAGCCGTCACCTGGGAGTGGAGGTGGCCAGCTATTACCAGGAAGCCGGGTATCAAGTCCTCAATCACACAGATGCCGCTTCCATTGCGGCCCTGGTTGCCCGGATGAAAGCAGAGGGCCGGGAGAAAGAGATCCAGAAAGCGCTGAAGAAGCTGAAAAACCTTAAGCAAACCAGCATTCCCAAAGACCTGGCCTATGTGTCCGGAGAACTGTTTGAGCAGTATCTCCATGATATGAAGATTGTCCAGAAGTTTGCCATGCTCAATCGGCAGGCCATGATGGATGAGATCGTCAAGGGGATGAAGCTTCATGTGGAGGAGCAGTTTACGACCATCCACAACTATATTGATACCGACGCCATGATTCTGCGCAAAGGCGCCGTATCTGCCAAAGCGGGTGAGCAGCTGCTCATCCCCATCAATATGCGGGACGGGAGCCTTCTTTGTGTGGGAAAAGGCAATGAGGACTGGAATTGCTCGGCGCCCCATGGCGCGGGGCGTCTCATGAGCCGGGCAGATGCCAAGCAGTCTTTTACCGTGTCTGAGTTCAAAAAGCAGATGGCAGAGGTTTATACCACCTCGGTGAGCAAAGCCACTCTGGATGAATGCCCCATGGCCTATAAGGGAATGCAGGACATCCTGGACAACATCGGGCCTACGGCAGAGGTGGTGAAGATCATCCGTCCCATCTACAATTTCAAGGCGGGAGATGAGGACTGACATACGCCGCCGGAAGAAAGCGGAGCTGTGTGCCTGACAGACCCGGTGACGGTGGTGCTGCAGAAAACCCCCTCTTCATATCGGATGGTATCATCTGATACGAAGAGGGGGTTCAAACCATATTTCGCATGGAAACCATGAAAGCAGAGTGTAATGGTAGGAATTCATCGCTCAAAATTGCTCAAATTGTTCTTTTTTCCAATGCACCTGTGCTTCTTCACGGGTGGGAGTGCGGGCGATCGCGGTGGAAAATGTGCTGCCAAACAGTGCTCCGGAAAGACGGTTCATCCATGTGGTCAACACTTCCGGAATCAGAGGGCGTACCTCCGACAAAAAGAGCACAGCGTAGTTTGGAGAAACGGCCGGCGCCCGTAAATCCAAGAGCGTATGCGTTGCGGACAGAGACTGATTACAAAAGTCCAGATCCGGAGTGAAGTTCCGGTAATATAGTCCGCCGATAAAGTAGGGGATTTTACCCAATTGCAGATCTTCTGCTTTGCGAAGAAATGCAGGGTAATCAGGGTCCTCGGGCGTCAAGAAGGAACCCTCGCGAAGAATTTCCCAGAGACCGGGGAGCGTGTAGAAATCAAAGTGAAAAAAGGGGACAGAGCCCGCCCTGTCATCCGTTAGGGCAAATTCCACCGCATTGGGACAGGCGGGGATGGAGGTTCCGCATTGGTAGACGTTTCACCAGTAGTTCCAGTGGCGGATCTGGAGATATTTAAGTGCCTGTTGTTCCATAGGGAGCCCTCCTTTTTTGGAATGGACGGAGCGGATACGGGTGATTGCGGAGGCGACTATATCATATCGTCTCACAGATTCCATGAAGTTTTTTTGAACTTTTTACGGAGATAATTAGTTTTATTTGGGAATATTTAAATAAAATTGCAATTATTGCTATATAAATCGGAAAAATTGCACGGATTTCGCCCTGAAAAATAAAAAAGAGCCAACTCTGCAGTTGACTCATTTTTTTGCTCGTTCAGCTGAAAAAAGCTGAAGATATGGGCATATTCATGGACTTGCAAGCCGGGAGTATTTGCGCGGGGAACATGCAGGGGTATGCTGGTGCAGCAGTACACGGGCTTAGACCAGGCGGGTATGGAGTCCTTCCTGTTCCCAAATTGTGTGAGTATGAATCAACTTATGGATCAGTGTTTCCAAATCATTTAGTTTTCTCTCATCCATGGGAAGAGAAAGGTCTGTGATCATCAGCTTCTGCAGAGCTTCTGCCCGGGTCTTCTTCTCGGCGGGATGGACGTAGATGCCGATACGGTCATATAGCACATGCAGATTCCCGCTGGACGGATCGATATCAAAGGGCTGTAAGGATAAAAAAATGATCAGCTTGCTGGGAACATGTGTGATTTCGAGCCAGCGCCAGTTGCTTAGATCATACGGTGGAATGAGACGATCGCCGGAACCGTAGGTGCGCTTGCCGCGTCCGGCGGCAGTGCCGCAGGATACTTGAAAATCGGATTTGGCCTGAAAATAGTCCCGCAGCAGCTGCCACTGCTCCTCTCTGGCTGCATAATAGGAATCCCGGCTTTTTTCAAAGCGTGCTGCGGATTCGGCATATGGATGAATGACATTGCCCATGATGATACCTCCATGCATCCGATCAAGAACGGTGCTTACGGTACATTGCCGGAGAACACCGTAGGAGAGATTCGCAGTACAGCGTTCCGCCCGGCAAAGTCCTGCTTTTTTTCCCCAGTATACGGCTGAAACGACAGTTGCACAACATTTTTATGCCAGAAAACCGGAGACACGGAGGTTCTGGACAACGGTGCGGAAAGACCATGCCGGAGGAAATACCTGGCCCTGTGAAAGGACGAGCAGGAAAGTTGCTGGCAGCCAAAGCCGCTTTGCCTGCTGGGCATAAAAAGCAAACGCCCCCGCCCAATTCGAGTTGCAGCGAGTCGGGCGAGGACGTTGCAGAGCGTGCGAAGACACGAAGCGCGGGTTTGGATGGGGGATCAGGGATCGTCGTCTGATTCTGAATCGGAAGGGAAGGGGTGCCAAGCCGGCGGTTCTTTATGCCGGGTGAATACGGCTTTGATTCGCTCCAGTATGGAATCCACAAAATGGAACCACAGATTACCGAATATCACAATACCGGTTAAGATCAGAAGGCCTGTACCAATTTCAGCCAAGGGCATGAAGGGCACCTCACTTCGTGGCAAACTGGTTCAGGAAAAAGTCGGTAAAGGCAGCCAGCTCCGCTTCCTGGGAAACGTAGACGTAGAGGTTTTCATCATCCAGCCAGTCATAGGCGTTGATGCCAATATAGCCCTTTTTGTCCGGATAAATAATAAAGGCATCCGTCGGATACTTGTTTCGGTAGGCTTTGAGAATTTCACCGCGGCGGTAGTAGGTAGGATCCCCGCAGCCGGACAGGTCGGGAACTGTGGGAACGACCACAATGGTTTCCTGCGGTGCATTCCAACCGACAATCAGATTGCCGATTTTCGTCTTGCTGCCGTGAACGAACCCATAGTTAAAGCGCGCTACATCCTCCGTATAACCGAAGATCAGCTGGTAGTCATCTCCGTTTTCGACGACCTGGTTAAACAGAATCCGCATTTTATTTGCATTTGCGCGGCTTTTCTCCATGTCTACTTCCGGTCCCTTGAAGAGTTTGCTGAAAAATCCCATGTTCATTTCCTCCTGTGCGGTATTTTATTGGCGGGCTGCAAAGATGCGAGTTGATGCGGCTTTACAGCCTGACCTTTTAAATAAAGATAAATATTTTGAATTGTATTTATTTCGAGGAAGAGAATGCCGCCCAAATATCACGACAAGACACGATATTCAGACGGCACTTCACGCGGTTCTTTAAGACGATGCGGGATAGCGAGTTTTCCACTGTTCCATACAGGCGACAATGGCATCGATTTGAAAGGTCAGAGTTTCGTCGGCTGCCTCGGAAACGAACAGAGGCAGAGTTTGGGGAATGGCACGGCGGATCACCATGGCGGTCAGGCTCAGATTCGTGAAAAGATGAATGCGTGCAGAATCAGGCTGTATCCCGAAGCATTCCAGCAGACTGCCGAACAAGCGGAACTGTTTTTGGCGGAATACCTGATAGCTTTCCGGTGATAAACGGCAAAAAATCTTTTGCTGCTCTTCGATGGTCAAAACCGCAATTCCGTGCTGTTCTCCATAGCAGCATGCGTACAGAAACTGCCGGACCGCCTCCCGCCAGCCCAGAGTAGAATCCGCCATCAGGCGTTTGGCGTAAGCGAGAATGCGGGGCTGCTGAAGATAGAGGGTTTCCACAATCAGATCTTCTTTGGAAGGAAAGAAGGTATAGAAAAAGGTACGGGAGATCCCGACAGAGCGATAAATTTGTTCCACAGTCGTGTGCTGAATCCCCTGGTGGGCCATAAGGTCCAGTGCTGTGGTAATCAAGGCACTGCGAATCCGGTCTCGTTCTTCCTCAGAATAGGCGACCTTGGGCATACCGTTCCTCCGTAAAATAAAGATAAAAGCGATGAATTGTTTTTATCTTAGCATATCTGCATAAACAAGGCAAGAGAGAATTACACAGTCGCAGTCACAGATGAGCGATGTGCCAAAATCACGGCGGCAAAAGGGATAATGCAGCATTTTGACGAAAAAAGCCTGGAAAATCTCAGAGTGATTTTGGAATAAAATCCAACCAAAAACGCGGTTTTTTTACAAAAAATATACAGTATCCCGAGAGGATTTGTGTTAAAATATTTCCAAATAATGAGTTGTACGGGAACGTCTTCCGACACTGGACTCCACGATCAAGAAAGTGGCATTCCGGCCCGCCGCGCGTTCCCCGGAAGGAGTGTGGATATGGCACAGACAGGTTCAAATCTTTTGCGGCTGGGCGTGGATGTTGGCTCTACCACAGTGAAAACAGTGGTGCTGGACCCCACAACCAACGATGTGTTGTTTACCCGCTATCAGCGGCACAATGCGCACCAGGCAGACACCGTCCGGCAGCTTTTGGAGGAAGCTGCCGGGCGGTTTCCCGATGCGCGGTTTCGGGTAGGTGTCTGCGGTTCCGGCGGCCGTCCCATTGCCACGGTTCTGGGAGCACATTACGTGCAGGAAGTTGTGGCCAATGCTGCGGCAATCCGGGCCGTATATCCGCAGGTCCGCACAGCTGTAGAGTTGGGCGGCCAGGATGCCAAGGTAATCTTTTTCCATTATGATGAGTCTACGGGTAAGCTCCAGACTTCTGATATGCGGATGAACGGCAGCTGCGCCGGCGGTACCGGCGCCTTTATTGATGAGATCGCCGCGCTTTTGAGCGTGCCGGCTGATGAATTTGAACAGCTGGCTGCGCAGGGAAAGACTGTTTACAGCATCTCCGGCCGGTGCGGCGTGTTTGCCAAGACGGATATTCAGCCGCTTTTGATTCAAGGTGCGGAACGGGCGGACATTGCCCTGTCGACCTTCCATGCCATTGCCAAGCAGACCATCGGCGGATTGTCCCAGGGATTGGAGCTGACGGCTCCCATTATTTTTGAGGGCGGTCCCCTGACCTTTAACCCCACATTGGTAAAGGTGTTTGCCCAGCGGCTGGGACTGCGGGAAGAGGAGATTATCCGTCCGGAGCATCCCGAGACCATTGTGGCCCGGGGAACTGCGATTGCCCTGGATGAGCTGTTCCCTGGTGAGAAGGATAGCATGACGCTGTCTCAGGCGCTGGAGCGGCTGGCGGCTGCGCCGGCGCAGCCGCAGGAGTCCGCAGGAACCGGAAAACCCTACTTTTCCAGTGCGGAGGAGCGGGATGCGTTTTTACGGCGCCATCAATCGCAGCTGCGCAGCCCGGTGGATGCCACAGACCGGAAGGTGCTGCGGGGATATCTGGGCATTGATTCCGGGTCCACGACCTCCAAGTTCGTCTTCATGGATGAGCAGGAGCAGGTGACGGATACCTTCTATGCCAACAACCAGGGCGAGCCGCTGCGGGTGGTGCGCCAGGGCCTTCTGGCCCTGGCGGAGAAATACCGCAAGCTGGGAATCCAGCTGGAAGTGCTGGGACTGGGGACCACCGGCTACGGAGAACAAATGCTCTCCCAGGCATTCCACGCGGATTATCACACCGTGGAGACCGTCGCCCATGCGCGGGGCTGCCGCCGGTTCTTCCCCGATGCGACCTTCCTGCTGGATATCGGCGGACAGGATATGAAAGCCATCTGGCTCAAGGACGGCGTGGTCACCAATATCATGCTCAATGAAGCGTGCTCTTCCGGCTGCGGCTCTTTCCTGGAGAATTTTGCTTCTACTTTGGGAATGCCGGTGGATCAGGTGGCAGATGCCGCATTCCGGTCCCAGGCTCCTGCGGAGCTGGGCAGCCGGTGCACGGTGTTTATGAACAGCACCATCATCAACGAACAGCGCAACGGCAAGCAGCCCGATGACCTCATGGCGGGACTGTGCCGGTCCATCATCGAAAATGTCTTTACCAAGGTGGTGCGCATTGCCAATGTCTCCGAGCTGGGAGATACCGTGGTGGTCCAGGGCGGCACGTTCCGGAATTTTGCCGTGCTGCGTGCCCTGGAGGAGTATCTGGGCCGGGAAGTGACCCTGGCTCCCTATCCCGGCGAGATGGGCGCCCTGGGGGCGGCTCTGGCAGTCAAGCAGGAGGTGGAGGCCCACGGCTATGCCAACGGCCGCTGCTCGTCCTTCATCGGCTTTGACGCTGTGGAGCAGTTCCGGTATGTCCGGGAGAGCGGCGTGGTGTGTCCTCACTGCGCCAACCATTGCAGCCGCACGATTCTGCGCTTCCCGGACGGGGGATGCTATGTAACCGGAAACCGCTGTGACCGGGGAGCCGTGGTGACGGAGGATGCTGCCGCAGCGGTCAAGCCCGCTCCGGTACCGGATCTGTTCCACCTGCGTCAGGAGCTGCTGTTTAAGAAGTATCCGGTCTCCCCGGTGCGGGAGAATCAGAAACAGACGGTGGGCCTTCCCCGGGTGCTGGAATTTTGGGACAGCATGCCGTTCTGGAGCACCTTCTTCCGGGCCCTGGGCTATGAGGTGTGCTACTCCCATCCCAGCAGCCGCAAGCAGTATGAAAGCGGATTGCAATATGTGGCGTCGGATACCATCTGTTTCCCGGCCAAGCTGGTCCACGGCCATGTGCTGGACCTTGCCAAGCAGGGGGTAGACCGGATCTTCCTGCCCTACATCCTTCATATGCCTACGGAAAACCAAAAGGAGAAGAGTCCTTACGTTTGCCCGGTCATCATGGGCTATTCCATGGTGGTGCGGAACTTCCAGGACCCGGAGGAGCATTTTTCCGTGGCGTTTGAGACGCCGGTGTTCCACTGGTTTACGGAGCAGGACCGCAAGCGGCAGATCTGCCAGTACGCCATGGAGCACTGCGGCGCCACCAAGCGCCAGGCTGAAGAGGCCTTCCGCCAGGGAGCGGCGGTGATCGAGGCCTTCCGCCGCCGTCTGGTGGAGGAGGGAACGCAGGTCATTGCCCAGACGCACAAGAACGGCGGCTTTGCCGTGGTGCTGGCTGGACGGCCGTACCATACCGATCCCCTTATCAACCATGACCTGTCCCGCATGTTCACCCGCCGGGGCATCCCGGTTTTGACGGTGGACAGTCTGCCGGGACTTCCGGAGGCGGATCTGCATCAGTCCCGGGTGGAGATCACCAACGACTTCCATGCCCGGATGCTCTCCGGCGCTATGGTGACGGCGCAGCAGCCCGCTTTGGAGTATGTGCAGATTGTGAGCTTTGGCTGCGGCCATGACGCCATTTTGTCCGATGAGATCATCCGCCTGCTGGGCGAGGGCAGCGGAAAGCCGCCTCTGATTTTGAAGATGGACGAGAGTGAGGCGGCGGGATCCCTGGGCATCCGGGTGCAGTCCTTCATCGAGACGGTGGAGCTGCGCCGGGCCGCACAGGCGGAGAAGGCCGCCCAGCCGGACCATCTGCCGGAGCCCTATCCCGTCAAATACCGGAAGGCGGACCGAAAGCTGCGGACCGTGCTGGTACCCAATATCTCCGCGCCGGTATCCACCTTGCTCTCGGCCCTGCTGGACCGGGAGGGAATCCGGGCCCAGGCGCTGCCGGTAGGCGGTCCTGAGCAGATCCGGGTGGGCAAGAAGTATACCCATAACGACATCTGCTTTCCCTGCCAGATGGTCATTGGTGAATTGATCGACGCATTGCAGAAGGGGCATTACCCCGAGGGCTCCGTGGCCGTGGGCATGGCCAAGCTCAGCTGCGACTGCCGCATGGCCAATTATACGGCGATCCTCCGCAAAGCGCTGGACAGCGCAGGGTTTGCCGATGTCCCCATTCTCACCACGGATCCCGGAGACACCAAGGGGATTCACCCCGGAGTCTCCATGCTGGGGGCCCGGTCTGTGCTGCTGGCGGCATGGGCGTTTTCCATGCTGGATATTTTGGAGGATCTGTGCCGGAAAATCCGTCCCTACGAGACGGTGGCGGGAGAGACGAACCGGGTCTTCCAAGCCTGCATCGAGGATATTGCCGCAGGCTCCAAGGAAGGCCTGCGGAAGATGATTGCGGCGTTCCGCCGCTCCATCAATGCCTTCCGGGAGCTCCACTGGGACCGCTCAGTCCGCAAGCCCCGGGTATTGGTGACGGGCGAGCTGCTGGTGACCTATCATCCCGGTACCAACTTCCATGTGGAAGAGTATCTGGAGCGCAACGGTATGGAGACGGTTCTGCCCCGGATTACTTATCAGTTCCGCAAGGACTTCCAGGCGGCCATCAGTGAAATCCGGGACTTTGGGGCCCATCTGGCGCCTTATCCCTTTGCACTGGACAGCGCAGTGGAGGGAATCCAGCGCTATCTGGAGCGGATTGCCCAGGCCCACCCGCTTTATCAAAAAGCGGCGCGGCCCCAGGAGCTGTATGATACGGTACGTACCATCATTCCCAAGACGCTGACCTGCGGTGAGGGCTGGCTGATGGCCGGTGAAATTGCCCATTATGCCGCCCAGGGAGTTCGGTCGTTCATCATTCTTCAGCCCTTTGGATGCCTGCCCAACCATGTGTGCGGCCGGGGCGTAACCAAGCGTTTGAAGGAATGGTTCCCCGGGGTACAGATTCTGCCCCTGGACCTGGACCCTGACACCAGCTATGCCAACGTGGAAAACCGGCTGCAAATGCTGATTATGAATCAGACGGCCGAGGCCATGCCTGCCCAGACGGAGGAGTCGGCTTATCGCAAGCCCCGCAGCAGTTATCAGCATCCGGCACTGTCTTCTACATAACCAGCATGCTGCGATATCCCACTGGATCAGAAACGTAAATAGCAAAAAGCCAGGCGGCGCACCATTTTGTGGTGCGCCGCCTGGTTTATATCCGGGAAATCCGGGATGATTTGTTAGACTGCCACAGGAACCGGAGGCGGTGCCTGGCCGCTCAAGGTTCGGGCATTCTCCAAATAACGGTTGATGACATAGTACAGCTCGTCCCGGGGAAGCGCGTCCGAATTGATGGACTCCAGTTCCCGGGGCGGGGAGATCCGGACTTCCAGCTGTGATGCCAAGACGTCCAGGGCTGGAATTTCCTCCGTGCTGACGGCACCGGACTGAATAAGGCCTTCCGTCTGTTCCAGCTCGGAGAACATGTTCCAAAGTACCACCAGACGGACCCGATGATAGGCGGCCTGCTCCGCGGGAAGCCGGTCGGCATACTGAATGGCTTCGTGATAGACCATATGGAACTGGGAGAGCAGCTCGCTGAACAATCCTGGATCCACCGGCTGGCGCAGACTGCGGCGAATAACGGCCCAGTAGGTGGACTGCAGCCGGAAGAGCTCCTGCAGGTTCCGGCGGAACTGGGGCTCCCGCCGGTTGGGCAGCAGGAAACGGTTGACCACCAGGACCAGCACCACTGCCATAGCCAGGTACAAAAGCCGCAGACCGATGGCGTCGGTTTCCTGTACGGTGAGGGTGGCCATGGTCAAGGCAAACGCGGTGGAGAAGATGGGATGGACCCAGGTGCCGGGGGTGCAGCAGTACATCAGGGAGATCATGACGGAAGAGAAAAGGAATACTCCCGGCAGACCCGGCAGATACGGATAGACCAGATGGACCAGCAGGCAGCCGATGGCGGTACCCACAGGGCGGGTGACCATGCGGTGTGCACTTTCCTCATAGCTGGGCTGGAGGAGCAAAAAGGCGTGGAGTGGGAACCAGTACGTATGCTCAAATTCCCAAAGGTAGCTGATGGTGCAGCTGATGGTCATGATCACGGCCAGCCGGAGGGCGAAGCGCAGCTCAAAGCGGCTTAGAGAGAGCCGCTGGCGCAGATTTTCCCGGATGCTGGACCAGGAAACCTGACGCAGCAGCACTCCCAGATGGGGATTGAAGTCTTCCCGGCATAACAGCAGCAGGGTATGCAGGACGCTGCGGTAGAAAATGCGCAGCCGCCCCTGAGGCAGCTCCGTGTGCTGGAGCAGGGACTGGATTTCCTGGGCGAGGTGCTGGCGGGCCTCAGGCGTATGGGCCTGCTCCAGCTGACGCACCAGCTGGGCCAAGGTGTGCATGGTGGCAGAAAAATCCGGCGTTTTTTGGGCATACTGCCATGCCTCCTGATCAGTGACCAGATAGGATGCCCGCTGGAACAGCAAGGCAAAGAGGTGGTAAAACCGCTTTTGACGGTCTGGAACCCCAATGAGGTGCCGCCGGTCATATCCCATCCGGTGGAAGCTGCGGGAGAGGTCGTAGAGCTCTTTTCCGGCGGCTTTGCCGTCTCCTCCGTCGGCCAGATCGTCCAGCAGCTGGGAAAGGCGCAGCAGGCTGCGGGAGATCTGCCCCACCGGATCGGCAGAAATGTGGCTGATTTTGGCCTGGATGGCCAAGGCCGCTACCAGCAGCACACAGCAGCAGGCCACGGCGGTCAGCTGCGTCGGGAGCTGCTCCAATGTGGGAGGGCGCAGTTCCAGGAAGACGAATGTCATGGCGTACCCCAGGTGCCCCTTGGGCGTGAACTGGCTGCACCGCCAGAGAACCAGGAAAAACGGCACGGCAAAGTTCAGCAGGGCGCACAGCCAGACATTCAATCCTGCCGCAAAGGCCAGCAGGCACAGCAGCAGGGAGATCAGGTACATGGACAGGTAGTCGCCAAGGCGATTGGGTTCCTTGCGGCGCAGCTGGAATAAGGTGGTGGAGCCGGAGACCACCATGGCATACTCGCTGCCGAACAGGAAGATGACCAGCAGGAACTGGATCATGTAGAATAAAATGGTGGAAAAGGCGTTCCGCCACCGTTTTAAAAATAATTGGCCAAAGTCCCGGACTTTTTGAAGCCCTTTCATACCCAATCCACCTCACTGCAAGGACCATTCCGGTTCGCGCCGGAAGGAAATTCTTTTTCCTATTGTAGCGGTAAACTGCGCTTGGACGCAAGGGACAAAACTGGGGGAGGGGAAAACGGACGCAAATTCCGCATGTGGATGGTGGACAATACATGCTTGACCGGGGCGGATTTGATTGCCGCAGGCCCGGCTGTTGTGTGCAACGATTGAAAAAAGACCGCCCCCGTCCCCGGAACTGGGGGACGGGGACGGGGGCGCCAATCAGCGGTTTCGGGAGGGCCGGACCGTGCCGATTCGGATGAAATCGTAAGTTCTCATGAAGGGAGAGAGGGAGGCACCCGTGTCCATCAGGTGCAGCAGGATCTGACCGCATGCCCGGCTGTCGCTTCCAGCCTGGTGGTGGTCCAGCTCCAGATGGAGATACTGGCAGAGGGTGTCCAGCCGGTGATTGGGAAGCTGCGGCAGCAGGCGGCGGCTCATCTGGCAGGTGCAGGCATAGGGCACCTGACGATGGAAGAAGATGCCGTAATCCCGCAGGCAGCGCCCCAGCACGGAAAGATCAAAGGGAGCATTATGGGCCACCAGCAGGCCGCTGTCCAGAATGGGACCAATGGTTTCCCAAAGCACCGGAAAGGTGGGGGATTGGGCGACCATTTCCGCAGTAATGCCGGTGAGGGCTGTGTGAAAGGGGGCAAACTCCGTCTCGGGATTGACAAGAAAGGCATATTCCTCGGCAATGGCACCGGATTCGATGACGGTAATGCCGATGGCGCTGATCCGGTCATTGGCGTAATTGGGTGTTTCTACGTCGAAGGCGATGTACCTCTGGCTCATCAATCTGTGGCCTCCTAAAAGACTTCTGCGGCAGGGATATCCGTGCCCACAGCCAGCAGGGGAATGACGTGAATGACCGGTTCCTCATAGGGATGTACCCGCCGGATGGCGCCTAGAGTTTCCTCCAGGCGCGAGGACTGGCAGGTGACTTCCACCTTCAGTTCCGGTGCCGTGCAAAGCTGGTTGACCTGACCAAGATACGGGGCAGCTTCCGGCAGCGGCCTCCAGCAGCCGGTAACGGGGGAGTAGGACAGGCAGTGATCATAATTGCCGATATGACCGGCATCCACCTGGGCCAGAGCTTCCTGCAAGGCGGACAGGTGGGATGCAGGGAGAAAGATTTCCAGCTTGCAGTAGGGAAAATTCAGCATGGGCGGGGACTCCTTTCTGCCGGTGCGGTCTGAATGGCAGTATATGAGAACAGGGGGAAGCGAAGGGATATGTTGTCATTTTACCATATTGAGCATAGCTGGGAAAGAGCGGCTGGCTGCGGGGTCAGGCAAAGTACCGCTCAGCAAAGCGCTTGAGGGGGCGGTTGACCTGTCTGGCAGTCAACCCTACGAAGATAGCGGCAGCGACCGTGCCTTCCCGCACGCCGACCAGTGTTCCAAGGAACAACAGCGACAGTACCGCGGCGGTGGTGACCAATGTGAGATCCATGCCCACCTTGGCATTGGCAAATTTTACGGGAAATACCTTGCAGATGGCCAGGACCATTCCCTCACCGGCCAGGGTGACCACATTGGCTGTGACTTCAAAACTCACGCCGATTCCCACCAGCAAAATGCCGCACACGCACAGCATCCACTGAGTGAGATAGGAGGAACAGGTGATGTCCTGCAGGACCCAGACGCTGAAATCGGTAAGAAAACCGAAAGCCAGGGCCACGGGCAGCTGGATGAGCTGGATGGGATCGTACTGGCGGCGCAGAAGCAGAATCTGCAGTAAAATCAGGGTGGAGTTTAGCAGGACTGAGGCAATCCCCACGCTTAAAGGTGTAAATTGGCTGAGCACAAAGGGCAGACTGGAAACCGGAGAGGTTCCCAGTTCCGCCTTAATGGAACAGGCAATGCCGAAGGACATGATGAGCAGTCCCACACAGAGCATTCCATAACGCTTGAGCTGTGTATGGAGCGTGGTTTCCATTACTCCGCCTCCTTTCCGGTGGGGGCGAGGGAAGCACACACCGTTTCCAGCAAGGCGGTCAGCTGTGCCAGTTCCTGAGGCGTCAGCTGTCCAGCTGCCTGGGCATCCGCCTGGCGGAAGATTTCTTCCATCTGTTGCGCCAGATCCCGACCCTGGGGCGTCAGGGAGACATAGAGAGAGCGGCGGTTCCCGTCCCGCTGGGACCGGCAGACCAGCCCGTCCCGCTCCATCCGGGAGAGAATACTGCCTACAGTAGCCTGCTCAATTTCACAATTTTCCGCGATTGCCTTTTGGTTGCACTCCCCGTGCAGCAGCAGGCACTCTAAAATTTTCGGCTGCCCCGGGGAAAGTCCAATCGCGGCGGCCTGACTCAAAATCAGACGATTGATATGGGCGTGGGTTTTCATCAGCAGGTAGTGCAGGGACTCCATGTTGCATCCTCCAATAATAAGCATTCTTATTGTACAAATGCTTATTATACGGAAACGCCGGGACAAGTCAAGAAAAAGTTTCCAGGTATTTGCTGCGGCCCAATGAAAAAGGGGGCGGGCTCAAAATGGGAAAAGCGACGCCGTCTTATAAAACGGCGTCGCTTTTACGGCGGTGGAACGGGAAGTTATTCTCCGCACTCCCCGGCGTGCTGATGCTCATGGCAGATGGAGCCGGTGGACTCCAGTTCGCCCCGCAGATAGGCTTCCACGGCGGCACGGGCGTCGCCCTGAGCGCCTACGATGACCTCTACATTGCGCTCGTTGAAGATCTCCACAGCGCCGCCGCCCATTCCGCCGGCGATGATGGCCTCCACGCCGCGGTCGGCCAGGAAGTTGGGCAGGAAGCCGGGACGGTGACCGGGATTGGGAACCCGCTCCTCACCAGTGACGGCACCGTCGGCGGTGTCAAAAATCAGAAAGTCCTCACAATGGCCGAAATGGCCGGAAACCGTGTTTCCCATAGCAGCAACAGCAATTTTCATGATCGTACACTCCTTTTTATGTTGCACCGGCGGAATCGGCCGCCGGTATGAATGGACAGGTTATGGGGATGCAAGCAGACGCATGGTGGACGCATAGACCTGGCGCAGGGCGCAGGAAGCCGGGCAGTCCACTTCTGCCAGAGAGCGGCCCTGGTTGATGGCCTCTCCTGCGGCGGGATCGTAGGGGATCCGGCCGGTAAAGGGAATTTCCCGGGCGTGACAAAATGCTTCAATGGCGGCGGTGTTTTCCGGGCTGGTGTCCCACTTGTTGACGCACACGGCCAGCTGGGTCTGAAGCGTGGAGGCGGTGGTCACCAGCCGCTCCAGGTCATGCAGGCCGGATACTGAGGGTTCCGCTACCACCAGAACCAGGTCCATGCCGCTGACGGAGGAGATAACGGGGCAGCCAATGCCGGGAGAACCGTCAATGATGGCGACGTCCGTCTCCGGCGCATGCTGGAACAGCGCCAGCTTTACCGCGGTGACCAGCTTGCCGGAATTGCCACGGCCCATACGCAGCTCCGCGGTGGAGAACACCCGATCCCCGGAATAGAGCCGCTGCTGGCCTGCCTCGTCTGCTGTCAAAGTCACCGCCCCGGCAGGGCAGGTCAGGGCGCATACGCCGCAGCCTTCACAGGCATAGTCCACGACCTGGAAGGCATTGGCTTCCTGCGTGATGGCGTGAAACCGGCAGGCCTGGGCACAAGCGCCGCAGCGGGTACACAGGGCCGGATCAATCTGCGCTTTCTCACCGCCCCAAAAGGTTGTGGACTGCGGCGGAGTATCCGGCTGGAGAATCAGATGCAGATTGGGGGCGTCCACATCGCAGTCCGCTGCGGCCCGGGTGTTGGAGAATGCGGCAAAAGCCGCTGCGGTGGTGGTTTTTCCTGTACCGCCCTTGCCGCTTAAAATCAACAGACGCTTCATGTGTACCACCCCGCAATTCGATTCAACAGTGTGGAAAATAGCTGGGAAGCTGCCGGAACGGTTTCACAGGCGACTTCCCCCCGGGCGGTTTGCTGCGCCAGCTGCGGCTGATAGGGGATCCGGCCCAGGATGGGCAAATTCCGGTCACGGCAGAAGGCTTCCAACGGTGCATATGGCTCCGTTTCCTTATTGATGACCACGCCGCAGGGTTTGCCCAGCAGGGTGACCAGCCGGTAGACCATGTCCAGATTGTGCAGGCCGAAGGCAGTGGGTTCCGCCACCAGCAGGCAGCGGTCGGCTGCTGCCGCACTCTCCAGAACCGGACAGGCGCTGCCGGGCGGGCAGTCGATCACAGTGAGGGGAGCGTCATTCCCGCCTTGCGCCAAGGCGGCCCGGATCACCGGAACGCCGGAGGCCTCGCCGGGATTGAGAATCCCGGTAATCACCCGGACGCCGCCCCGGCGCCCTTGCTCCAGGGTTCCGATGGGATGGGGGACCTCCCGGACGGCATCATGGGGACAGACCATGGAGCAGGCGCCGCAGGCGTGACAGACCTCGGGAAAGACCATGGGGCGTTCCTTGAGATAGACCAGTGCGTGGAACCGGCAGGCGTTGATACATGCCCGGCAGCCATTGCACCGGGATGTGTCAAATTCCGGCAGAAGGGTGGAAACAGGGGTGACGGTTTCTATTTCCGGTTTGAGAAACAGCTGCCCGTTGGGCTCCTCCACATCGCAGTCGATGTAAACCGCCTGCTTGGCGGTGACCGCCAGATTGACTGCCACCAAGGTTTTTCCGGCACCGCCCTTGCCGCTTAAAACTGCCAGCTTCATCCCGAAATCCCGTGAAAGCCCGCGTGGAAGTGGGTCAGCTCCGGCAGCTTGTCCATTGCCAGAGCAGCGAGATTTGCCGCGGCGTCGCCTTCCAGCGCCTTGCGGATGGAGATTCCGGCTGCCTGGAATACCTTGGCGGCGTTCTCCCCACAACGGACCGTGATGAGCACCTCGGCGCCGCTGTCTACCACAAACTGGGCGGCCTGGAGGCCTGCGCCGCTGTCTGCCTGGGCGGCGGGATTCTCCAGACTGCGGCTTTCACCGGTCACGGTATCATGCAGCAGAAAAAACGGCGCCCGGGCAAAGGACGGGCAGACGCTGCGCTGGTCTTCATCCAGCGGAAGCATGATTTTCATATGGCATGTTCCTCCTCTTGTTGTTGTGTATCAGGACGGCACCGGTGACGGCGGCAGCCGCCGCATCCGCAGGTGGATTCCTGCCCGTCGCACAGGCGGTAATCCCCGCCTTCAATCCGCAGGGGGCGGCCGTCCACCAGGACCAGGGCCAGCTTTTTCCGTGCGGAGGTGTAGATCTGCTGCACTGTGGTGCGTGCCACATGCATGTATGCGCTGCACTCCTCCTGGGAGAAGCCTTCTTTGTCAATCAGGCGGATGGATTCGTATTCATCCACCGTCAGGACCACCGCCTGGGCTGCCGGCTGGATTCCGCAGGCCGGGACAAACTCGCTGATCTTGGGAAGACAGCAGACCTTTCGGCATTTTCTGGGACGGGGCATGGGCGGGCCTCCTTGTGTGGAATCAAGTGATTTTTGACATATGCCAGATTCAGGTTCAGCATACACCTGTTTTTGGCATATGTCAAGAACTGGTGAAAAAACTTCCCGGGCGGGGCGTTGTACCGGGGGGAAAAATACGGTATAATGAATGCAATTCGCCCCGCGGACGATCCGGGCGGCGACGGACGAGAGGTTACAGTATGGCGAGAATTGTGGAAGTGACAGACCTGACGGCACCGGGGCCGGATGTATTTGCGGGACTGACGGAAGGACAGCTGCGCAGCCGCCGGGACGCGGAGCTGGGGCTGTTTATTGCGGAAAGTCCCAAAGTGATTGCCCGGGCGTTGGATGCGGGCTATGAGCCGATTTCCCTGCTGATGGAGCCCCGGCAGATCGAGGGACAGGGACGCGAAATTTTGGAGCGGTGTCCGGATGTTCCGGTCTATACGGCACAGCGGGAGGTCCTGGCGGAACTGACGGGATACCCGCTGACGCGGGGCGTGCTGTGCGCCATGCGGCGCAGGCCGCTGCCGGAGGTGGAGACCCTGTGCCGGTCCGCCCGGCGCATCGCGGTACTGGAAGGGATCGTGGACTCTACCAACCTGGGGGCGATTTTCCGATCCGCTGCGGCGTTGGGGATTGATGCGGTCCTGGTCACGCCGACCTGTACGGACCCGCTGTACCGCCGGGCGGTGCGGGTGAGCATGGGAACGGTGTTCCAGGTGCCCTGGACCCGGATCGGCACCGAGCCGGGAGACTGGCCGGATGATGGACTGGCCCGGCTGCGGGCCATGGGCTTTGCCAGCGCAGCCATGGCGCTGCGGGAGGAATCCCTGAGCATGGAGGATCCCCGTCTGCGGGCAGTGGACAAGCTGGCCGTTGTGCTGGGAACAGAAGGAGACGGGTTATCCGATGGAACCATTGCCCGGTGTGATTATACGGTGCGGATCCCCATGGCCCGGGGTGCGGACTCTTTGAATGTGGCGGCGGCCAGCGCGGTGGCATTCTGGGAGCTGCGGGCCCGGTGAGCAGGGACAGACGGCAGGGAGGCGGCTATGAACTATCCGGCCTATTATGAAACGGATGTATTGAGGTATTTTTCGGCCAACCCCATGGAGCAGACGTTTTATGAGGTGCTGGTCCGTCAGATGGATGCCTGCATGCCGGAGGCGTCGGTGAAGGTTCAAAAGAGCCAGATCAGCTTTTATGACCGGCATCTGTTTGCGGCGGCATCGATTCCCCTACGGCGTAAGAAGAATTGGCCGAACACATGCCTTTTGGTGACATTCGGCCTTTCCCACCGGGTGGAGGATCCCCGGATTTCCGTGGCGGTGGAGCCGTATCCCAACCGCTGGACCCATCATGTGCTGATCTCGGAGTCTGATCAGATCGATGCGCAGCTGATGGCATGGTTGGAGGAGGCCCGGACATTTGCCCGAAGCAAACGGTAAGTGGTTTGTAGTGCTTGCCGTATGAGAATTTTTGTTGGACGAGATGGAGGCGTGAGAAGAGATGAAGCAGTGTATGGATGCAGAGAATCTGCATCGGCGGCTCAAGAAGATCATCGGACAGATCCAGGCCATTGACCGGATGGTGGACGAGGATGTGCCCTGTGAGGATATCCTTTCTCAGATCAATGCGGCCAAGTCCGCTCTGCACCGGTGCGGCCAGGTGGTGCTGGAGGGACATATCCGGCACTGTGTCCGGGATGGGATTGAGCACGGAGACGCAGAACAGACCATTGCCAATTTCACCAAAGCGGTAGAACGCTTTGCGAATATGAAGTAACTCATACCGGCTGCCGGAAGGCGGCCGGTATTTTTTCTTGACAGGAGACAGGTGTGACGATATAGTATACATATACCCCTATGGGTATAAAGGAGGGCGTTATGGAGAAACTGGAACGTGTGTTGGCGTGGGGAGGCATCCGGCGGGATGTGGCATTTCTGGTTATTTCGGGTGCGGCACTGCTGCTTAGTATTGTTCGGGTGGAGCTGCTGCCCTTTGATCCGGCATGGATTGCCATCGTTTTTTGCGGAATTCCCATTGTGCTGGAAGCAGTAATTGGTTTGGTGACGGCCTTTGACATCAAGGCGGATGTGCTGGTTTCCATCGCTTTGGTGGCTTCGGTGGTGATCGGGGAGACCTTTGCCGCCGGAGAGGTGGCCTTTATTATGCAGCTGGGCGCGCTGCTGGAGGAGCTGACCGTGGCCCGTGCCCGGGCAGGAATTGAGCGGCTGGTACATCTGACACCACAGACAGCCCGGGTGCTTGCCGAAGGGGAGGAACGGGTGATCCCTGCTGAAAAGGTACAGGTGGGAGATCTGCTGCGGGTGCTGCCCGGTGAGACCGTACCGGTGGACGGGGTGATTCGGACCGGACAGACTTCCATCAATCAGGCGGTGATGACCGGGGAGTCCATGCCGGTGGACAAAGGACCGGGGGATCCGGTGTCCAGCGGAACGGTGAACCAATTTGGTTCCTTTGACATGGAAGCAGTGAAGGTGGGAGAGGACAGCTCTATCCAGAGGATGATCCGGCTGGTGCAGTCGGCAGACGCCGGGAAGGCCCGGATTGTCGGAATTGCGGACCGGTGGGCCACCTGGATCGTGGTGATCGCCCTGAGTGCGGCGGCTTTGACATGGCTGGTGACGGGACAGATCATTCGGGCAGTGACCATCCTGGTGGTGTTTTGCCCCTGTGCGCTGGTGCTGGCCACGCCAACGGCCATTATGGCTGCCATCGGAAACGCAACCCATCACGGATTTCTGGTCCGGGAGGGGGATGCCCTGGAGCGGCTGGCGGATGTCGCCCGGGTGACCTTTGATAAAACCGGAACCCTGACCCAGGGGACGCCACGGGTGACGGCAGTGGAAAGCGGACTGCCCCAAGTGGATGCGCAGACGCTGTACGGTTGGACTGCCGCGGCGGAAGGCCGTTCGGAGCATCCTGTCGGGCGGGCCATTGCTGCCTGCTACCGGGAGAGTACCGGAGAGACGCTGAAAAAAGCAGAGAACTTTACTATGCTGCCGGGCAGGGGCGTACAGGCCCAGGTGGAGGGGCGGCAGATTACGGCCGGGAATGCAGCCTTGCTTCAGGATTTGGGGATTCCCCTGCCGGAGTGGATGCGCCAAAAGGCACAGTACCATCTGGAGCGGGGATGTACAGTCATCTATCTGGCGGTGGATGGGCAGGCCGCCGGGATTGCGGCGCTTTCCGATACCCCGCGTCCGGAGGCGGCCGAAACGGTGCAGGCGCTGCGCCTGTCCGGCGTGGAACCGGTGCTGCTGACTGGAGATCATGAGCGGGCGGCCTTGCAGGTGGCGGAGCAGATGGGGATTCAAGAGGTGCGGGCAGGCTGTCTGCCGGAGGATAAGCTTGCGTATATCCGGAGCTGTGAACAGGCAGGGCAATCGGTGTGTATGATTGGGGACGGGATTAACGATGCACCGGCATTAAAGACCGCCCATGTGGGGATTGCCATGGGCGGCGTGGGCAGTGACATTGCGGTGGACGCGGCGGATATTGTGCTCATCAACGATGAGATTCGGGAGCTGCCGCATTTGTTCCGGATCTCCCGGCGGATGATGCGGACGATCCGGTATAACCTGACCTTCTCCATGGGACTGAATGCTGTGGCCATTGTGCTGGCTATGACCGGCATTTTAAATCCGGTAGTCGGTGCTTTGGTCCATAATGCGGGGTCGGTGTTTGTCATCGCCAATTCCGCCCTTTTGTTGCGCTGGGGCGGGAAAAACCGAGCGGGCGGTGCGCCGACGGAACACAGGTGAGAGTCCTGGAATCAAAATGATCGAGAAAAGCCAGACGGCACGGATTCGGTGCCGCCTGGCTTTTTGAGTGGGGCAATCCTCCGGGCGGCTGACAAAGGATTTGCTGCAGGAAAATGCGATTGGAAGTGCTGACATGGGAAGCATATCCGTCTGTTTGTCATCATGGAAGAGGGAGCGAGTGAAAAATTTATCAAAAAGATTGTTAAAAAAATTGACAAGTATGGAGATTTGGTCTAAACTAGATAAGAAAATAACTGGGAACCTTGGATGGGAGTGACTGTTTTGAAGAAAGAGAACATTTCCGACGCCGTGATCCGGCGCCTGCCCAGATATTACCGCCAGCTGACGGATCTTTGTGCCAGGGGGGTTGTGCGGATTTCATCGCATTCCCTGGGACAGGAAATGAATATTACGGCCTCGCAGATCCGGCAGGATTTCAGCTGCTTCGGGGAATTCGGACAGCAGGGATATGGTTATAACGTTGAGGAGCTGCGGGCGGAAATCGGCCATATTCTGGGTGTGGACAATGACCACCACCTGATTATGATCGGCGTAGGCAATCTGGGACATGCGCTGCTGCAAAACTTCCGCTTTTCTCAGACTGGCTTCTCCGTCGACGCTGCGTTTGATATTTCTCCCACGGTGGTGGGAACCACGGTCAATGGTGTGCCGATCTATGCCATGGCGGATTTGGATAGTTATATTCGGGAACACAGCGTGGATGTGGTGGTGCTGACGGTGCCGCAGTCTGTGGCCCAGGAGACGGCTGACCGGATCATCCGGCTGGGCGTGCGGGGCTTCTGGAACTTTACCAATGTGGAGCTGGTGAGCAGTGATCCCGATGTGAAGTTTGAGAACATTCATTTTGCCGACAGTTTGCTGACACTCAGTTATCGGATTGCCAATCGCTGACTTGCTGCGGTTCCAGCGGAGACGACGAAAGGATTCACCAATGAAGATCAAAAAAACCGTTTTGTGTTTGCTCTTGTGTGCCGCGCTGGGGGCTGCTGCGTTGGCCGCCGGTGGGACGGAGGACCCGTTGGTATCCCTTTCCTACCTGGCGGGGACCTTCAGCAATACCGTGGACCGGGAGATTGAGCAGCGTTTGGACGCTTCAGACGCCGCCATCAGTTCCGGATCCGGAAGCGGCAGCACAGCCAACATCGCCTCTTCCTGGACGGAGCAGCGGCTCAAGCGCGGCGACTGCCTGACGGGCAGTACCGGTACCAGCGTGCTGGTGCTGGCAGGCAATGTGCAGGTGAACGTTTCTTCCGGCACGGTGGTGGATGTTTCTGCGGGAACAACGGTTTCCAGCGGAGCAACGCTTTCAACCGGTCATCGCTACATGGCGGCGGAGGACACCATGGCCCAATTTGTGGTGACGGGAAAGACCGCAGTGGTGGATTATCAGGGACCGTATGCCCTGAGCTACTCCGGTGAGACGGATTATAATGCCATGGCATCTGCGCTCAAGACCTTGCACCTGTTTCAGGGCAGCCTGACCGGCTACGGACAGGGCTATGATCTGGAAGCCGCGCCGACCCGGCTGCAGGCACTGATCATGTTTATCCGGGTGCTGGGAGAGGAGGAGCAGGCGCTGGCCTGGAGTGGAACGACTCCCTTTACGGATATTCAGCCGGGCTCCCAGGCGGAACGCTACGTGGGCTATGCGTACAGCAAGGGCTATACCAACGGATACAGCGCCACACAATTTAAGCCCGCCGGTGCGGTGAATGCGTACCAGTATACAGAGTTTGTCCTGCGTGCCATGGGATACAGCTCCGCTTCCAACACCAATCTCTCGGATACGCTGGAGCGGGCTGTGAGCTGCGGCGTGCTGACTGCGGGAGAGTCCGCCATGCTGCAAAGCGATCCGTTCCTGCGCGCGGAGCTGGTGTATATCTCCTACTATGCGCTGGATGCCATCACAGCCTCCGGCGTGACACTGGCTTCCGAGCTGGAGAGCAAGGGGGTGTTCACCAGCGGAGAGCTGGAGAGCGCCCGATCCATGGTCAGCAGCTGGAGACTTTAAGAAAGATCGGAACATCCTGCACACCGGTGCATACGATGAAGTGAGACCGCTTCTCGCGGCCAACATTTCTTAGGAGGTCCCGATATGTGCAATAATGGTTTTGGTGGCGGAAACTGCTGCTGGATTATCATCCTGCTGATCATCATCTGGTGCTGCTGCGGCAATAGCAGCGGCTGCGGCTGTGGCTGCAACAGCGGCTGCAATTCCAACTCCTGCTGCTGATTGATTCCCTGCCTTTCATAAGAATGGGCCCCGGACCAATGGTCCGGGGCCCTGCGTTTATCGTAAGAAGAACAGCCAAACGCTGCCGCTGGATTCCATTCGTGTGGAGAGCATCAGGCCTCCGGTGCGGAATCGGAAGCAAAAAAGCCGAAGGCCTCATCGAAACGCGCCTGTGCATAGGCAGTGACGTCGGCAGTGTAGGCCTCGTAGGCATCTACCAGACGTACAGCCTCCGGGGTCAGCACGGCGCCGCCGCCATGAACGCCGCCGGTAGAGGAGACCAACAGCTTGCAGCCAAAGACTTCTTCCGCTGTGCGGATGATCCGCCAGGCCTTGGAGTACGCCATTTCCATGGAGGCTGCGGCAGCCCGCAGAGAGCGGTGTTCCTGTACCCGGCGCAGGAGCGTGGCAACACCTGGGCCAAAACAGCGCAGATCTTCTCCAGCGTACAGGCGGATTGTCAGCTTCAAACGCAGTGCCCGGTTCATATGCTTCACCTCTCAAACGGCCAGGGCCGGTCTTTTTTTATTTTATCATACCCCGGATAATTTGCAAATGGGGAAAAGTGTGCTACAATATTGGAAAATCATCCAGCTCCGCCGCCAAGGCGGCGGGCGGAAGGAGTGCTTATGGAAAAAATCAGATTGGGCCGCACGGACCTGATGGTCTCCCGCACGGCTTTTGGTGCGCTGCCCATTCAGCGCATTTCCCAGGCTGAGGCCTGCGCTCTGGTCCGCCGGGCCTATGAGGCCGGGATCAACTATTTTGATACCGCCAACGCCTATACAGACAGCGAGGAGAAGCTGGGCGAGGCGCTGCACGACGTGCGTCAGAACGTGGTCATCTCCACCAAGAGCGGCGGAAAGGATAAAAAGACCGTATTGGCCCATATTGAGCAGAGCCTGCGCAGTCTGCGCACGGATTACATCGATTTGTTCCAGTTCCATAATCCTGCGGTGCTTCCGGATCCCAATGACCCGGACGGCCCCTTTGCCGCTGCGCTGGAGATGCAGAAAAAAGGCTACATCCGCCATATCGGCATTACGAACCACCGGATGAAGGTGGCCCGGGAGGCCATTGACTCCGGACTGTATGAGACTCTGCAGTTCCCGTTTTGCTACTTGGCCTCTGAAGAGGAAGTGGAGCTGGTCCGGCTGTGTCAGGAGAAAGATCTGGGCTTTATTGCTATGAAGGGCCTCTCCGGCGGCTTGCTTAACAATGCTGAAGCCTGTTACGCCTTTATGCGCCAGTATCCCAATGTGGTGCCGATTTGGGGCATTCAGCACGAATGGGAACTGGATCAGTGGCTGGAGCTGTCCCGCCGGGATCCGGCCATGACGCCGGAGCTTCAGGCGGTGATTGAGCATGACCGGAGTGAACTGGCGGGGAACTTCTGCCGCAGCTGCGGGTACTGTCTGCCCTGCACGGCGGGAATTGATATTCCCCAGGCAGCCCGGATGAGTGCACTGCTGCGCCGCTCGCCCTATCAGCCTTATATGAGCGATGAATGGCATGAGAAGATGCATCGGATTGAAGAGTGCGTCCACTGTGACGCCTGCAAGAGCCGCTGCCCGTACGGGTTGGACATTCCCAACCTGCTGGTGAAAATGCTGGCCGACTACGATGCGTTTTACGCTCAGCATCACGGTGAATGAGGAGAGAAAACCATGTTGTTTCAAAATGAAAATGCCAGTTTGCAGCTGGATGTCGTCAACTACGAGCTTCCTGCCGGTGCATGGGCACCGGGCAGTGATGACTGCAATTGGCTGGTGCTGCGCTGCACCTGGCACAATGAGAATGGGGATCTTCTGAAAGATTCCAACAGCTGCCTGATGACCTATGAGCTTCAGGAGATGACTGCGGGACTGAAAGTGCTGCACGCCGGGATTCGGAACAGTTATGAGAGCAGTTTTCTGGAGCCGTACTTCCTTTTGGCGGCGGATGCCGAGGAAGATGGCTACCGGGTGCAGGTGTCCTTCTTCCTGCCCAATACCATGGATGGAGACGATACCGCGGAGGTCAGCTGTCATATGAGCTCTCAGGAGATGGGAGATCTGATCGCGGAGCTGGACAAGCTGTGCGCCAAGTTCCCGGACCGGCAGTGAGGCGTGCGTGATGAATTACCGAAAGAGCTTCTGGCTGATGTGGGCATTGTGCGTGGCGGGATTGCTGCTGCTGTATCTGTTTGTAGCAGTGGGGCATATTGCCATTGCCTATGCCGGCGTTTTATGCATGCTGGCCGGACTGGGCCAAACTGTGAAGTTTTTCCGCTGCCCTTATTGCGGCAAACTCTGGCGCCTGCGGGGCGGGATTCCCAAGGAGTGTCCGTATTGCGGGAAAGAAATCCGCTGACGGATACAGATCGGCCCGGCCAAATGGAAGAAAAAATCCCCGTCTGCTTCAAGCAGACGGGGATTTTTTTGATGCTGGAAAAACGCGGTGATGCATGAGCTGGAGAATTACTCCAGAATATAAACCGTGCAGCTGCGGCGTCCAAAGTTGATGCACTGCTGATAAGTGTCATAGTACAGGTCCACTTTGTTGCCGCGTACACCGGTATCCTCGGCCACGGCCATGCCGTAAACGATGCCGTCGCTGGTGATGATGAACATCCGGGTGCCCAGAGGAATGACGTTCTTGTCGACTGCGACCGTGCCCACACGGACCGCAGTACCGGTGGCGGTATAGTTGTCTGCGCCGCCGTGACCGGCGGTATAGGCGGTTGCGGTCATGCTCTTGGCACTGGAGAAGTTCAGCGTCGCGCCGGAGGCAAAGACCAGGGTGCCGCTGCCGTCGGCATTCTGATTGACGCTGGTCAGCGTATCGGCGCTGGTGACAGTCTTGGCTGCTGTGCCGTATTCCACGATTTCATCAACAGCCGTGCTCTCCAGCTCCTCCACGAACTGGCGGGAAACCTGCTTGCCGTTGGACCAGACGACTTCGTAGACAGAGGTGCTTACACCGTCGCTGCCTTCCTGAACGACCCGCTCGGTACCCTGGGCCAGCTCGGGATTGGCGACCCGCACCGTCTCGGCGGCGTCAGGTTCACTGACCTTATCATAATAGGTAATGTCGGATGCGACCGTGAGTACAGCGCCGTCTCCGCTCAGATCCACGCCCACCATGTCCAGCGGGCCGGGCTGGATATGCAGCCGGTCCAAAAGGGCGGAGATCGTCTCCTCCTTGGACTGGACGGAGATCACAGCACCTTCGTGATGAACGGTAACGGTCTGGCCGGCAGCCAGGGTCACGTCATGGCCGCTGGAGCCGGAGGTCACATAGACCAGCTGGGAGGAAAGGTCCGGCACATCGCTGGAGTCATCCAGAATGATGGCGGAGTCTTCCGCTCCGGTGAGGATATACAGGGCGTTGGCCCAGTCTGTTGCCGCCGCACTGACGACGACCATAGCGGCCATCATAAAGACCGCGGTGGCGCGATGCGCCCAAAGCTCATGCAGTTTTTTCCGTAGGTTATGGTGTTTCACAATCATACCTCCTGAAAAGTTTTTGCGGTGCCGGTTGCAAGCGAAAACAATTTGTAACTTTTGTTACCGGCCGAAAAACTGGTGTCAGTATACACCTTGTTCCCACTTTTGTCAAGTTTGACTGGGATTTTGAAGATCTCAAATCCCACTTTAGACAAAATGGAACGGATTGTGCACGGAAAAAACGGGAAAGAAAAATCGAAAAATTACAAAATAGTAACATCCGGCGCGAACAAAAAATGTGCGTCATGTACCCCGGAGAGGCACATGACGCACGGGGGAAGATGGGCGTTTTATGCCCGGACTTCCGGCGTGAAGCCCAGATCTTCCAGCTCGCCCAGAGCAGTCTTGACGCAGTGTTCACATCCATCAATGGTGACGGTTTTGTCCTGCAGGCTTACCTGAAAGGTCAGATTGGCAGCGGTGAGAGCGGTGGTGATGCGCTTGACGCAGTTTTCACACATCATATCCGGGACAGAAATGGTAGTCATAGCAGTGAATTCCTTTCTTATTTCATCAGTTTTTGTATGGTGGACAGGAGGTCATCGATGACCTCCGTGTGCCCGTTTTGAATATCCTGTACCACACAGGTACGGATGTGGTTGCCCAGCAGCTCCCGGGAAAAGGCGTTGAGGGCGGACTGGATGGCGGAGACCTGCACCAGAATGTCGGTGCAGTAGGCTTCCTTTTCCACCATGCCCCGCACTCCCCGCACCTGGCCTTCGATGCGGTTCAGGCGCTTGATCAGGGCGTCGTATTCCGGAGCCTCCCGGTGTTTATGGCGGCAGCATGCCTCTTGGCAGGGCGGGGTCATGTCAGATTCTTTCATAGCATGGTTCTTCCTTTCATAGTTTGGTCCGCCCCAGCCGCAGGGCGTTGCCCACCACGCACACGGAACTCAGCGACATGGCGGCACCGGCAAACATGGGGGAGAGCAGGGGACCGCCGAAGAGGTAAAGCGCGCCGGCGGCAATGGGAATGCCAATGGTGTTGTAGCAAAATGCCCAGAACAGATTTTCCTTAATGTTGCGCAGGGTTTTGGCAGACAGGCGCAGAGCCCGGGGAACGTCCTGCAGATCATCACGCATCAGCACAATGTCTGCGGATTCGATGGCAATGTCGCTGCCGCTGCCGATGGCGCAGCCCACTTCTGCCTGGGTCAGGGCGGGGGCATCGTTGATACCGTCCCCTACCATCATCACCTTGCGGCCCTGCGCCTGCAGCTTCTGGATGACACCGGCCTTCTCCTCCGGCAAGACCTGAGCAATGACCTCGTCCACCCCGACCAAAGCACCGATATGCTGCGCGGCTGCCTGAGAATCACCGGTGAGCAGGACTGTGCGGATACCCGCTGCCTTCATCTGCCGGATGGCTTCGGCGCTGGTGGCCTTGACCGGGTCCGCCACGGAGATCAGCCCCAGCAGCTGGCCATCCAGGGCGAAGAACATCGGGGTTTCGCCCTGCGCGGCCAGACGATGTGCCTGCTCCAGCAGGGGAGAGGGGTCTACGCCGCCTTCTTCCAGCAGCCGCTGATTCCCGGCCAGGACCTCCCGGCCGTTCAATCGGGCCCGCAGTCCCCGTCCGGAGAGGGTTTCAAAGCTCTCGGGCCGGTGGGGGGCAGCGACGCCATGTTCAGCCGTGTAGGCGGTGATGGCTTTGGCCAGAGGATGGGCGGAGACGGATTCCACCGCAGCGGCGGTTTCCAGCAGGATTTGGGAATCGGCCAGGGCAGTGATCTCGGTTACGGCCGGTTCACCCTGCGTGACCGTGCCGGTTTTGTCCAGTACAACCGTATCCACACTATGGGTGATTTCCAGAATTTCTCCGGAGCGGATCAAAATACCGTGCCGGGCACCCAGACCGGTACCCACCATGATGGCGGTGGGGGTAGCCAGCCCCAGTGCGCAGGGGCAGGCGATGACCAGGACGGAGGTAAACACCCGCAGTACGAAGGAGAAGGGCTGTCCGGCCAGGGCCCAGGCAATGGCGCACACCAGGGCAATGGTGATGACGGTGGGAACAAAGACACCGGCCACCTTATCCGCTGTTTTGGAGATGGGGGCCTTTTTCCCCTGGGCATCCTCCACGAAACGGATGATGCGGGAGAGGGTGGAGTCCGCTCCGGTGCGGGTGACTTCCACATACAGCACGCCGCTGAGGTTGACGCTGCCGCCGATGACCTCGCTGCCGGCTTCTTTTTCCACCGGCAAACTCTCGCCGGTGAGCATGGCCTCGTTGACACTGCTTTCTCCGCCGGTTACGATGCCGTCGGCGGGAATCCGGGCGCCGGGTTTGACCAGAACGCGGTCTCCGGTTTTTAAATCTTTGGAGGGAATTTCCCGCCCGGAATCGGCCAGAATGGCGGTGTCCGGCGCCAGGCGCATCAGGGCGGTGATGGCGCCTTTGGTTTTCTGCATGTTCCGGCTCTCCAGGAACTTGCCCAGAGACACCAGGGTCAGCACCACGGCGGCAGATTCATAATAAAGGTTATGCACATAGGTGTGGGGGTCGTCGGAGATCAGGAAGGTCATCACCACACTGTATGCAAAGGAACAGGCAGAGCCGATGGCCACCAGGGAATCCATGTTGGGATTGCCGTGAAAGAGTGCCTTGAAGCCGCCGGTAAAGAAGTGACGGCCGCAGTAGAGAACCGGAATGGCCAAGAGCAGCTGCAGCAGGGCGAAATTGACCGGGTGGGTGTGCATGGACACGATGTCCGGCAAGGGCAGGGCAGGCAGTCCAAAGGGCAGCATCTGCCCCATGGACACATACAGCAATGCCACGGAGAATACGGCGGCCGTGATCAGTTCCCGCTTTTTCTGCCGCAGCTCCTGTTCCGCAGTATCCGCGGCCTCCTGGGGGACAGCGGCCGGTTCGTCGCTTTGGAGTGTGGCTCCAAAGCCCGCCTTCTCCACTTTGGCCACAATTTGTTCCGGTGTGACCTGGGATTCATCATAGCAGATCGTCATCACACCGGTGGTGAGATTGACGTCGCTGCGCTCTACGCCCGGCAGACGCCGGGTGACTTTTTCCACCGACGCACTGCACGCTGCGCAGTGCATGCCGGAGATGTCATATCGTTCTTCCCGCATAATGCCTCCTGTTCTCCCAAGATACCTTGGGGGGGTATTGATCTGAGAGACACTATATACCCCTGTGGGGTATTTGTCAAGGGGGAGCAGAAAGGGATTGCTTTCTGCCTCAAAGAGGTGAGAAAAATAAGGAAAATCCCTTGACTTCCAGGGGAAGTATGATATCATGACAGTAGGCTAACAAAAATTTTTTCAAACTAAAAAATTTTGTGAGGTGTGAAGCGATGAAGGAAACGATTCTCTGGACGGCGAACCATATGCCTCCCAGCGAGGACCGGCAGCTGTCCATCATGGCACTGGGCAATGTGGCCAAGGCACGCTTTTTCCATACCAGCTTCCCCCAGTATTCCATTACGCCTCTGGCACGGCTGGACGGGATGGCCAAGTATCTGGGAGTGGGCGGACTGTTTGTCAAGGATGAGTCTTACCGGTTTGGGCTCAATGCCTTTAAGGTGCTGGGCGGATCCTTTGCCATGGCCCGGTATATTGCCCAGCAGATGGGCCGGGATGTCAGTGAGATGACATACGACTATCTGACCAGCGAGGAGTTCCGCCGGGAATTTGGACAGGCGACGTTTTTCACCGCCACGGACGGCAACCATGGCCGGGGCGTGGCCTGGGCGGCCCATAAGCTGGGACAAAAGGCTGTGGTCCACATGCCCAAGGGCAGCAGCCAGGCCCGGTATGAGAATATTGCAAAAGAGGGCGCACAGGTGACCATTGAAGAGGTCAATTATGACGAGTGCGTCCGTCTGGCAGCGGCGGAAGCGGCGCAGACGACTCATGGCGTAGTGGTGCAGGATACAGCCTGGGAGGGCTATGAGGAGATTCCCGCCTGGATCATGCAGGGATATGGCACCATGGCCAGTGAGGCAGCGGAGCAGCTGCGTCAAATGGAGATCAACCGTCCCACACATGTGTTTGTGCAGGCGGGCGTGGGAAGCCTGGCCGGTGCCGTGGTGGGATATTTCACCAATCTCTTCCCCAATAATCCCCCCAAGTTTGTGGTGATGGAGGCCCGTGCGGCGGACTGCCTGTACCGCGGTGCCTTGGCTGGAGACGGACAGCCCCGGATTGTGGAAGGAGATCTCAAGACCATTATGGCGGGTCTTGCCTGCGGCGAGCCCAACATTCTCTCCTGGGATATTCTGCGCAATCATGTGGCGGCCTTTGTCTCCTGCCCGGACTGGGTCAGCGCCCGCGGTATGCGGATGCTGGGCGTTCCGGTGAAAGGCGATCCCACAGTGATTTCTGGTGAGTCTGGCGCTGTGGGTATGGGCCTGATCGCGGCGCTGATGGAGACGGACGAGTATCGGGATCTGCGCGAGGCACTGGAGCTGGACCGTTTCAGCCAGGTGCTGCTGTTCTCCACGGAGGGCAATACGGATCCCATGAAATTCCGTAAGGTGCTTTGGGACGGGGAATATCCCACGGTGTAATGATGAAAGAGAGAAAACCGGCGGAGCAAAGGGCTACTCCTCATAAGGACATCTTGAGATGAACCCAAGAATGACCGATTGAGAGAGGCCCTGGGGTGTCGCCCCAGACAAAAATGGGGAAATAGCCGCAAGCCACTTTGCGTGGCTTACGGCTATTTTTATGCCTATACTTCAAAGCGTCCAAACGATTAGGAACCATTCAAATATTTTAGTGGCTTTTTCAACAGACCTGTGGTATGGTGTCTTGCTATAAAAGGAGGCAGGACATATGAACGACACTTTGAAACAGCTCTACAACAGATTTTACACGCCACTTTCCATGACAGAGACTGAGCAGGAAATTGAAGATTGTCACAAGCAGCTCATCGAACGGTTGGAAAAGCCAGAGAGAAAACTGGTGCTGCGGATCATGGATAATCAGGGCCTGATTGCGGAAGGACGCTCCATGGACAGTTTCTACTGCGGGTTTAAATTGGCGTGGGAACTGGCATACGAATTGAATCACTTTGAAACGGACAGGCATCCCTTTCCAGCGGAAGAAGCGGAGAGAGATGCCTGATTTTTATGCTGTCAGGCGCACAATGCTTTTAGGTATATTGCAATTTCATCATCTCTGAACTTCTCCATTTCGAGCAGCAACATTCTCTGGACTTCTGAATCGTCTCTCGGTATTGTGTGTTTGCAGTCAACAACACAGAGAGGAGAAAAATGCTATGACACAAGTTCCCGTTACAAGATGCCAGTACTGCGGCTCACAAGACAT
>CALXDJ010000065.1 GCA_944387035.1 uncultured Oscillospiraceae bacterium
CAGGCCATGGGCCTGGACGCGGTGGCCTACGAGCTGGAAAACTGGAAGGGCATCCTGGCCTCCCGCTGCAAGCTGTTTACGGATATTGACACCGCCTATATCCCTATCGGCCACATTGTGCGGGAGGGCGGGCTGAAAGCCTGCATGGAGTATTACCGGCAGCTTGGACCGGAAGCCTATGAACAAATCAAAAGTATGCTGGTGCTCGACACGGTGATCTACAATGAGGACCGGCACTTCGGAAACTTCGGCGTCCTGCGGGACAACCACACCGGGAAGGTCACCGGCGCGGCGCCTGTATTTGATAACGGGATGTCCCTGTTCAACTTTGCCATGCCGGAGGATTTCAAGGATCTGGACAGCTATGCCAGAACCAGGGGGACGCCCTATGGTATCAGCTTTGAAACGGTGTGCCGGGAGGTAATGGGGCCGGTCCAGATGGGGCAGCTCCGCAAGCTGATTGGATTCACGTTCCAAAGGCATCCCAGGCTGAACCTGCCCGACGACCGGCTGCTGGCGATTGAGCGGCATCTGCAAAAGCGGGTGCGGCAGCTTCTGGACTTAAATTCGCGGCCCTCTGGCGAGCATGAAGGGTAAACTCAGATAAGATTCTGCAAGGAGAAGCGATGATGACGGATTATTTTGTAGAGAGCCTGATCCGGCGCTTTGAAATTGAGCAAAGGAAAAATGACCGGGGAGGCGTTTACGCGCTCACCCAGCGGATGCTGGCTTACAATTCCAACAAAATTGAGGGCAGCACATTGACGGAGAAGCAGACAGCCTCCCTCTTCGACACAGGAACCCTGACCTCTGAGGACGCCATAATCCGCGCGAAGGATGTAGAGGAAATGACTGGGCATTTCCTGATGTTTAACGAGATGCTGAAAACCTACAGTCTCCCTCTCTCCCACGAACTCATTCAGCGCTACCATTATAAATTGAAAAGCGGCGTTTTCGAGGACATCGCCAATGGGTATCCAATCGGCGCGTATAAAAACAGAAGAAACATGGTTTCGAATATTGTCACAGCCCTTCCGGAGGAGGTGGAAGCCCGGATGACTGAGCTGCTGGAGTGGTACAATGCCGCTGAACAGCATACGCTTGACGGTCTGGCAAGATTTCATGCCGAGTATGAGCGGATACACCCGTTCCAGGATGGGAACGGAAGGACCGGGCGGATCATCCTCTTTAAAGAGTGTTTGAAAAACGGCATTGTCCCCTTTATCGTCAGAGATGACAGGAAGGTGGACTATTACCATGCCTTGAACGCGGCGCAGACGGAAGCAGACTATGGGCCGCTGGAACGATTCTTTGGCGAGGAGCAGGCGGAGTACCGGGCGCTGGTGGAAGGGTTTGTCCTGCCCATGGAGCGTCCGGCAGACTCAAAGGAAAAAGGCCGGGACACAGGCCGCCGTTCTGAACCAGAGAGATAACGTAGGCGGGGCAAGCTTCTCACGGCCCCTGTCCCCTGTGTTTGAGAATGGGCATAGATATCTTTCAGTATAGTAAAGTAGAAAAGCCAAGGACCATGATCGGGGAGGTGCGATGAATATGGAGCAAAAAGAAATTGAGGCATTGATCGCGGCAGGCGGCGCTATCTGTGAACTATGCGGAGGCCGGATGCTGAGGGCAGATGGCTGCACTTGGCCGGGGATCTACTGCGGAGGCAAGTATTATAGGCGTATCCGGTACGGCGATGAGAGCTCCCATTGGAGTGATGAACGCTGCCACGATTGCGGCGCAAAGCGGGGGCAGTATCACCATGCCAACTGTGATGTGGAGCAATGCCCGGTATGCGGTGGCCAACTGATCGGCTGTTCATGTGAGATTGAATATACCGCCACCCCCAAAGCAGCGCAGGAATAGCAGGAATAATTGAGGGCATGGATCAAACCCAAAAGATTTATATGGCGGAGTGCTTTGCAAGGCACTCCGCCGCTCTTTTTTATTCGGCAGGGGGACGATTCCCCCTTGCTGTGAGATAGGAGGCACGATGAAAACAGACTTTGAATCCCCTCTTACCCCTGGCTACGCAGGCTACTGTGCCGACCTGGCGCTGGATGAGGCCGCGACCCAGGGCGTTGCCCAAGCGCTGAAGCAGGCCATCGGCAGCCTGAAGGGACAACTGCTGGCGGGCCAAATCAGCAGCAACGCGGGGCTGTTCCACGCCCTGCGCAGGCTGGGCCAGCTCCAGGATATGCACAACCGCCTAACTGGCGGGGATGAGGATATTGAATACCTTTTTTCTGATGACGGCGAGTGCAGCCATTATGTAGCGGGCTTCTTGGGCGACCTGTCCGGTGTGACGGACACCCACGGTCAGCCCCTGCGTGTGGGTGATACGGTGACAATGCTCCGAGATGGAGAGCCCTACGAACAGATGATTATCCTGAACCATAAGGGGAGATCCCAGCTCTCACAGGAGCACCTGAACCGTCATGGGGCGGTTTTCCAGACCCCGTTTACAGAGGCAGGCATCATGACGGCCCAAAGATACTCCTACCCAATAATAGAACGCCGGTCCTGCCTCACAGCCTATTATCTCGCCCAGAAACAGGCCAGGGCGCCTGCCAAGCAGCCTCACAAAACAGGAAGCCAAGCTCGGTGAGGGTTGTCCGGCCCGACTGCTCCGAGGTTGCGCTCCAGACTGCGGTTGGAAAGGGCTGTTTGGGGATAGTCCGGCCTGTTCGGGAACAGGAATCGCTTTCCCGCCCGGTATGTGGTATTGTGTAGCTGTGGAAGCAGCCCAGTACAATACGGATTGAAACTGAGGGAACTGTATGGGAGTCCAACGGGCAATCAACGGACAGCTCATTACATGGGAGGTCATTGTTTATGGCTTCCTGGGTATGGAGCAGGTAGCGGCGCGCTACAAAGACCCCTGGAAAGCGGCGGTCTATTGCTGTGAGAACAACTGCGCCGAAGTCAAGATGGCCCTTTCCGAACCGGATGAGCCGCTACCGACGAATGACTAACAACATCGGCCGCGGCATCGGCTGGATGCCGCGGCCAACCGTACAAGGCCGACTTTAAAATCCTGTTTACATTCTATAAACTATCGGGTATCATGAAAGGAGAACCGCACGAGGAGGCAGGACAATGGAGCAACGATATAATAAGGAAACCGGGCTTCCCGTAGATCGCGCCTATCTGGAATGTGGGCTTCCCCCTTATTTGCAGAGGTCTCTGGATACAATGAAACGGGCCTGGGAGGCGGAGGACAACGGAGCCAACGACCTCCACGTCGACGCGTATTATTGTGAGCTCCAGGCCGATATCAACTCCGCGGAAGTGGAGGGAGAGATCAGCTCCGAGCAGGCATGGTACCTGCGGGAAACCTATTTGCGCATTCAGCGCGGAGTAATCTGATATGATAGACTTTACGAATCTTCCAAGACGGAACAAGTCCTATGGCGGCGCCAATGGCAGCAAGCGCTCTGTCATATACCAAGGTGAGCAGTATATGCTGAAGTTTCCGCCGCATCCGTCCAGGAACAGGGACATGAGCTATGCCAATAGCTGTCTCTCCGAGTATTTGGGCTGCCACATCTTTGCCCTGGCGGGCATTCCAGTACAGGAAACTCTGCTGGGAACCTATACCCATCAGGGAAAAGAAAAGATTGTAGTGGCGTGTAAGGATTTTACATCTCCGGGTGTTGTTCTACAGGACTTTGCCTCAATGAAAAACCAGGTGATTGATTCGGAGCGGAACGGATACGGGACAGAGCTGGACGATATTCTGTTCTCCATCCATGAACAGCCGGCCATAGATTCCAAGGAGCTGGAAGAACGGTTTTGGGATATGTTCATTGTAGACGCCCTAATCGGCAATTGGGATCGACACAATGGAAACTGGGGTGTCCTCTATGATACTGTGCGTGATATGGTAGCCTTGGCTCCGGTATTCGACTGCGGCAGCTGCCTGTATCCGCAGTTGGACGAGGGAAAAATGCAGGCCGTGCTCAATGATCCACGGGAAATGGACTTCCGGGTATATGAGATCCCCCTGTCTGGAATTAAGCGGCAGGACAAAAAAGTCCGGTATTTTGATTTTCTGTCCTCTCTGGAATACGAGGGCTGCAACGCGGCTTTGAAGCGAATCGGACCAAAGCTGGATATGGAGCAAATCTGCCGTTTGATTGATGAGACGCCCTGCCTTTCAGGGCTCCAGAGGAGGTTCTACAAAGAGATTCTGGCGCTCCGAAAGGAACGGATCATCGACTACTCGCTGCAGAAGCTTCAAGAGCGTGAGCGGAGTATGCTTCCAGGCCATACAAAGAAGCCGTCCAGAGATACTGAGCGTTAAAATGGCTGGAGCTGGGTGCTACCTGTAGCACCCTGATCGCCACAATTTATCGTAAGATCTGGGCCCAGGGTGTGCAACAGCGCACCCTGGGCCTTTTGTCTGCGTCAGGAAACAGAGCTGGGTCGGACGGGAAACAGCCAAGCTGAGGCCGGATGGGAAGCACGCCTCCCGCCTTTTTTGTGGAAAAGCTGTCCGTCCTTCGGAATTTCAATCAATCATACCGCTGAAGAAACAACCCCGCCCTGGCGGGGCCGGAGCCGTCGCCGCCCTCTGGCGGCGGCGGCGCAAGCATAGCGCGAATGTACATTCGCACGCTTGCAGGGGCACACCCCTGACCCCAATGCCGCCTGCAGGCGGAAGATCGGCGGCGGAGCCGCGGGAAGGAGCGTGGAGTGCGAAGTGTCGCCTCAGTGAGCTTTGGCAAGGACTCCCTCGCCATGCTCTTATTATTACTGGAGCGAAACACTCGATTGGACGAAGTGATTTTTTACAATTCGGAAATGGAATTCCAGGCCATATACGATATCCGAGACCGGATCAAGCCGGTTCTGGAGCGGCGGGGCATCCGGTTCACCGAGGTGAAGCCGGGTGTCCCGTTTTTATACAATATGCTGGACAGGCCGGTCAACTCCAAGAAGAACGGCTTCCACCTGGGCTACGGCTGGTGCGGCGGCCCCTGCCGCTGGGGGACCAAGCTCAAGACCCGCACCCTGGACAGCGTGGCCCTGGACGCGGACATTCACTATGTGGGCATCGCCACAGACGAGCAGGAGCGGCTGAAACGGCTGGAGGCCCCCAAGTGTTCACCCCTGGCCGAAGCGGGGATGACGGAGGCGGACTGTCTGGCATACTGCTATGAACGGGGATTTTTCTGGGAGGAAAACGGTATCCGGCTGTATGACATCCTGGACAGGGTGTCCTGCTGGTGCTGCAAAAATAAAAATCGCAAGGAACTGAAAGCGATCTATCAGTTTTTACCCCAATATTGGGAGAAGCTGAAGGAGCTGCAGGCTCAGATCCCCATGCCTATGAAACCATACAGCCGGAAGGGTGTCCCCTATGGCAGCGTGTTTGATTTGGAAAAGATATTTGAACAGGAGATCCAGGCGGAGAAAAACGGCAGCTCTCCCAAAAGGAAAAGGAGGCGGCATGAGCAGAGCAGATAAGCGTGGCCGGCATCATCTGCACATCGAACTGACGCCGGCGCAGTATCAGTGGCTGGCAGACCAGGCCAAACAGTGCGGCCTCTCCCGGAGGGCCTACCTCGTCCGGCTGATCGAAGGGAAGCCGGTCAAGGCCCGGCCCAGCCAGGAAATCAAGGAATTGCGGACGGAGATCCACCACATTGGAAACAACATCAACCAGATCGCCCGCAGCGTCAACGCCGGGATCGCAAGGCCGGAGGACGCCAGGCGCGGCCTGTTCCTGCTGGACCAGGTCTATGAGCTGATGTACCAGATCGCTAAAAAGTAATGGCCATCACCAAGATCCTGGCCAGGAAGGGCCGCCTGGACGTGGGCATCCGTTACGTCCTCAACGGGGACAAGACCCAGGAGCAGGTCCTCACAGCCCGCCTGAACTGTGAGCCGGGCCGGGAGGCGCGGCAGATGCTGGAGACCAAACGGGACTATGGAAAGGAGGGCGGCGTCCAGTATTACCATATCATCCAGTCCTTCCGCCCCGGCGAGATCACGCCGGAGCTGGCCCTGGAGATCGCAAAGGCATTTGCCTCAGAGCACCTGCCCGGCTGCCAGACGGTCATCGGCGTCCATGTGGACAGATCCCACGTCCATGCCCACATCCTCTTCAACTCCGTCAACGCGGACACCGGCGAAAAGTACCACAGCAATGCCCGGAGCTACTACCGGCAGATCCGGGCCATCTCAGACCGGCTGTGCCGGGAGCATGGCCTCTCTGTCATCATGCAGGGAGCACCGTCCAGGGCGGTCAGCTACATCGAGTGGCTCCGCCAGTCCAGGGACCAGGCCACCTTCCGCAGCATGCTGGAGACGGACCTGCGGGAGGCCATCCAGGACGCCAACGACCTGGGGCACTTCTTCCTGCTCATGGAGCACAAGGGCTATGAGATCCGCCATGGGAACCGGCTGGGCTTCCGTCTGCGGGGACAGGAGCGGTTCATGATCCCCGGCAGAAAAGAACCGCTGTTTACCGAGGAGGGTATCCGGGCCGCCATCCAGGGAAACCTGTCCGCCATTGAAGCCGGGCGGCGGCCTGCCGTCCTGCCCCGGCCGGCCTATCACCCCTACACGCCGCATCCCAAGTACAAGGGCTTCCTGGCCCTCTATGTCCATTACCTCTACTTATTGGGAAAGATCGGGCAGCGGCAGTATCCGCCCCGTATGACGTCCCGCCTCCGGCAGGAGGTGATAAAAGCCGAGCGATACCGGGCACAGTTTGCCTTCCTGCGTGAGAACAACATCACCGGCCCAGATGACATGACGGCCTTCCTCACCCGCACAGAGGAAGCGCTGGCCAGACTGACCAAGCAGCGCACCATCCTCAACGTGCGGAAAAAGAAGCGCCGAACGCTGTACGCGGCTCTGGCGGATGTAGAGGCCCTGGCCCCGGCCAGGGCGCTCTATGAGGACGGCCTGTCCGGGATGGAGGGGGAGTTCGCCCAATATATGGAGGCCGTCGCTGTTCTGGAGCAGTGCGGCATCCCCAGAGAGCGGCTCATGGCGGAAAAGGCGCGGTTGTACCAGCGGCTGGCGGAGCTCAACCGCCAGCTCCGCCAGGAGCGGACGAAGCTGGCCCTGTGCCGGGAGATTTTAGACCGGATACCACAGATGGAAACGGATATACAAAAAGCCGAAAATCATTTACTGGATATTCATGAGAAAGGCATTCCGTCCCGTTAGATTTTAAAACCAACCGGGAACCCAGCGCAGTGGTTCCCGGTTGGGGAGGAGGAGCAACGGAATGAATGAGCCCAGGCGCCTGCGCCGGGGCAAAGAATATGAAGTTTGCGACGACGAGGAGGTGAGAAACGATGAATATCGGAGGCGGTGAGGCCGCCGACCAGCTGGTGCGCATGATGCTCGCCGGCACAGAGGTGGCCGTCCGGCTGTCCGGCTCGGCCATGAAAAATGTGCTGGCACTCAGCCTGGCCCTGGCCAGAAGCCATAAGCGGATCTCCGGTAAGGTCAGCCTGGGGAAGATGCTGCAGGAGACCCGCGACCTGCGGCAGTTTCCCATGACCCCGGAGCAGTACCGGCAGTTTCAGAAGCTGGCAAAGCGGCAGAAGCTGTTGTACGCATCCATCCATGACCGGGACGGCCGCGGGAAGATCGTAGACGTGATCCTGCCGGTGACAGAGCTGGACCGGGCCAACCAGGTCTTTGAACGGATGCTGTACCAGGAACCGTCCCAGCGCCCGGAGCGGCAGGGCCCGAAGCAGGCGGAAAAGGACGCTCGGCCGGTACGGGAGAAGGAGCTGGAGCGGCAGGCGGACGCCCATGTCCGCCAGGAGGGGCCTGTGGCCCGGCATCGGGAGGTGAAGCCAAAAAAAGATTCTCGGTCGGAACGAGACTCGCAAGGTACAAAAACCAGCTCCTCTGCATCCAGAGAGAGCGGGAGTTCCGGGACGACGCCTGAGCGCCCCTCCGTCCTGGAGCGCCTGAAGGTCTACCGGACGCAATTGGATCAGAAGTCCGCTCCGGCCAGGCAGAAAACAAAAAACCGGCAGAAAACAAGATGATCCTGACAGCAAGCAAACAGGTATTCCTCCCCACCGGGGGCGTCGGAGAAGATCCGGCGCCCCCGGTTTTTTTCGTTTTGCCAGGAGGTGATCGCTGCTGAACCAACCCAAAAAGGACGGCGGCCTGCTGGTCTGGCTGTTCCTCTATATCCCCGTTGTCTGGGCGGCCCTGCTCCTCGCCCAATCCCTGGGCGGCGGCCAGAATCTGGCTGGCGGCCTGCCGGATATCCTGGCCCGCCTGACCGAAGCGCTGGAGCACCCCTTCCGGCTTCGCTGGACGGAGCACAGCCTGGTGTCTATCCTCGCCTGCACCGGGCTCTACGCCATGGGCATCTGCCTGTACCGATCCGAGCAGGGCCGGACACGGGACGGCGAGGAGCACGGCTCCGCTGCCTGGGCCTCCCCCAGGCAAGTCAATGCCATGTTTGCCCAGGAACAAAATAAGATCCTCACCCGCCATGTCCGCTTGGGCCTGGACACCCACAGACACAGGCGCTCCCTGAACGTGCTGGTCATCGGCGGCAGCGGCGCCGCCAAGACCCGAAGCTATGTAAAGCCCAACATCCTGGAGGCCAACACCAACTATGTGGTCACAGACCCGAAACAGGAGGTGCTCACCGCCACCGGCGGCTGGCTGAAAAGCCAGGGCTATGACATCCGGGTGCTCAACCTGGTCAACCTGAAGCAGTCGGACGGGTATAACCCCTTCCGCTACCTGCGGGACGAAAAGGACGCCCTGCGGCTGGTCAATAACCTCATCCAGGCCACCACGCCTAAGAACAGCCATGAGTCAGACCCGTTCTGGACCAAATCCGAGACGGCGCTGCTCCAGGCCATCATCCTCATGCTGTTTCAGGAGGCCCCGGAGTATGAGCAGAACTTCTCCATGGTCATGCGGGTGCTGGAGTACGCCGAGGTGAAGGAGGAGGATGAGGAGTACGTCTCCCCCCTGGATCTCCTCTTCCAGGCCATGGAGCGGGACAATCCCACCAGCGTGGCGGTGCGGCAATATAAAGTATTTAAGCTGGCGGCGGGCAAGACGGCCAAAAGCATTTTGGTGTCCACCGCCGTCCGCCTGGCGCCCTTCAACCTGCCACAACTCCAGGCCATCACCGACCACGATGACATGGACCTCTACACCCTGGGGGAGAAGAAAACAGCCCTCTATGCCGTTATCCCGGACAACGACAATACGTTCAATTTTCTGGTATCCCTGCTCTACGCCCAGGCATTCCAGACCCTCTACTACAGCGCCGACCAGATCCACCACGGGGCCCTGCCCCGCCATGTCCACTTCGTGCTGGACGAGTTCGCCGCCATGCCCCTGCCCGGCTTTACCCGCGAACTGGCCACCATGCGCTCCCGGAACATCTCCGCCAGCACCATCATCCAGAACATGGCCCAGATCAAGGAGCTCTACAAGGACTCCTGGGAGACCATCCCCGGGAACTCGGACACCATCCTCTACCTGGGCGGCAACGAGGCCAGCACCCACAAGTATATCTCAGAGGCCCTGGGCAAGGCCACCATCGACACCAAGACCCACGGCCAGACCAAGGGCAAGTCGGGCTCCTATTCCACCAACTTCCAGATGAGCGGCCGGGAGCTGCTCAGTCCAGACGAAGTGCGGGGCCTGGACAACCGATACGCCATCCTCTTCATCCGGGGTGCCAGGCCCGTCATGGATCTGAAGTATGAGCTGACCCGGCATCCGGCCATCCGCCACACCATGGACGGCGGCGGGCCGCCCTATATTCATAAAGGCAGACAAAAGCCAGCCTTTTTAGGCACACCCCTCTTTCAGGCATTTTCCGCTGACACATCTGATGAAGAAAAGGAGAACGCTGCATGAAAAACGATCTTCGCAACCGCAAGTTTGACCGCCGCGCACGGCAGGCTTACGCACTGTTTGCCTGCCTGGTGGCGGCCCTGTCCCTTACCGTTATGCCTGCCATGGCAGCGGACGACCCGCTGACGGTGATCAGCAATCTGTCTGATTTTATCTTTTCCCTGATCCGGGCCATTGGCCTGATCCTGCTGGGCTTCGGCGTCCTCCAGTTGGGCCTGTCCCTCAAGAGCCACGACCCCTCCCAGCGGGCCAACGGTATGCTCACCATTGCCGGCGGCATTGTAATCACCTTTACTAGGGAGATCCTCACCCTTATCACCGGCTGAGGGTTCCCAAGCAAAACAACCACCCGCGGTCGCTGTCATAGGCCGCGGGTGGGAAAGGAGGTGTGGTAAATCGGAAGCGGAAACTGGATCGTAGACAACCTCAATTCCGCCCTGGGGACCTGGAATGAGAAGCTGGCGGAGATCTGGACGCTCATTAGCACCAGCCCGGAGAGTTTCAAAGGCGGCGGCGTGTGGGCGGTGATCGAGAACATCAACGGGGCGCTCCAGGCCGTGGGCTATGGCCTGCTGGTGCTCTTTTTCGCCGCCGGCGTGGTTAAGACCTGCGGCAGCTTTACCGAGCTGAAGAAGCCGGAGATGGCCTTCAAGTGCTTTGTGCGGTTTGTGCTGGCCCAGGCGGCGGTGGGCCATGGGATGGAGCTGATGACGGCCCTGTTCAGCATCGCCCAGGGCATGGTGTCCACCATCATGTCCTCCTCCGGCCTGACGGCACTGACCGCCGCCACCCTGCCCAGCGAGATGGTGACCACCATTGAAAGCGTGGGCTTTTTGGACAGCATCCCCCTGTGGGCCATCACCCTGCTGGGCTCCCTGTTCATTTGGGTGCTCTCCCTGGTGATGATCCTTACCGTCTACAGCCGGTTTTTCAAGCTCTACATGGCCACGGCCATCGCGCCCATCCCACTGGCCAGTTTCGCGGGACAGCCCTCCAGCAGCATCGGCGCGGCCTTTTTGAAAAGCTACGCCGCCATCTGTCTGGAGGGCTGTGTCATCGTATTGGCCTGTGTGATTTTCTCAGCCTTTGCCTCGGCGCCGCCCGCCATCACAGACAGCACCCTGGCGCCGGCCACCATTGTGTGGAACTACGTCGGGGAGTTGATTTTCAACATGCTGGTGCTGGTGGGGGCCATCAAGATGAGCGACCGGCTTATCCGGGAGCTGATGGGGCTGGGCTGACCTCAGAGCCACAGCCCGTCTGTGCTGACGGCGGATGCCCCATCGGCCCTGGCCTGCCGCACACGCGCGGCAAGCTCGCGCGCCGCGGCCCGCTCCGCAAGCCGCTCATCCAGCCACCCATAGACTTTCCGGGCGGCGGTCACCACCCAGGACAGGGCGGCCAGACCCACCAGGGCAAAGAAAATGCCGTCCGCCAGCGCGGTATGGGCCTGGTACCAGCCGTGGAACACGGTGAGCATCCCCAGCGCATATAGAAGCGGAATCCCCAGCCGGAGCCGGATCGCCAGCCGGAGCAGGAGGGGCAGGAGGAACAGCCCTGCCACCAGGAAAAAGTACAACATTGCCACGACCTCCCTTTTCTGGTTTGTGGCATCTTACCA
>CALXDJ010000066.1 GCA_944387035.1 uncultured Oscillospiraceae bacterium
GGCAAGCAGGTCTTCCCCCGGAAGATCGACGGCGTGGAGGCCGAGGCCTACCTGCTGGTGACCTTCGACGGCAACGATGCCGACGAGCTGGATGCCGTGATTGAGCGTGCTTCCGAGGTCGTGCTGGAAGCCGGCGCCATCGACGTGCTGGTGGCCGATACCCCGGCCCTGAAGCGGGATGCCTGGGCTGCCCGCAGCAGCTTCCTGGAGGCCATCATGGCCGACACCAAGCTCCTGGACGAGTGCGACGTGGTGGTGCCCGTCACCCAGATCGCCAAGTTCCTGGGCTATGTGGAGTCCCTGGAGGAGACCGTGGGCCTGAAGGTCCGCAGCTTCGGTCACGCCGGTGACGGCAACCTGCACATCTACTGCTGCAGCAACGACCTGGAGGAAGAGGAATTCAAGGCCCGGGCCGAGAAGTTCATGGAGGCCGTGTACATCAAGGCCACCGAGCTGGGCGGCCAGGTTTCCGGCGAGCACGGCATCGGCTCCGGCAAGGTTCCCTATCTGGCTGAGTCCGTGGGTGAGGTCAACATGCGCCTGATGGAGCAGATCAAGAAGGTGTTCGACCCCAACCTGATCCTCAACCCCGGCAAGGTTTGCTACAAACTGTAATGGCCGCAAGACGGCAATGAGATAAGAAAGGTGGAAACATACAATGGCTTACTTAATCAATCCCGAAGATCAGGACCTGCTGGACAGCGTCCGGGAATTCTGCGAAAAGGAAATCAAGGAACAGTGCAAGGAATATGATGTCTCCGGCGAGTGGCCCGAGGAAATCTATGCCAAGGCCGCGGAGCTGGGCTACAACGGTCTGGAGGTTCCCGAGGAGTACGGCGGCCTGGGCTTGGAGCGGATCACCGTGGCGGCCATCATGGAAGAGTTCGCCAAGGCGGACGCCGGCTTCGTCACCACCATCACCGCCAGCAACCTGGCCCTCAAGGCCGTGCTGATCGGCGGCAATGAGGAGCAGAAGCAGCGCTGCTGCGACCTGCTGATGGAGGGCAAGCATGGTGCCTTCTGCCTGACTGAGCCCATGGCTGGTTCCGACGCTGGCAACAGCAAGACCACCGCTGTCCGCGAGGGCGACGAGTACGTCCTCAACGGCCGCAAGTGCTTCATCACCAACGGCGGTGTGGCCTCCTTCTATGTCGTCACCGCTATGACCGACAAGTCCCAGGGTGTCAAGGGCATGTCCGCCTTCCTGGTGGAGGCCGGCACTCCCGGCCTGTCCACCGGCAACCACGAGAACAAGATGGGCATCCGGACCTCCAACACCTGCGACGTGGTTCTGGAGGACTGCCGTGTTCCCGCTTCCGCGCTCATGGGCGCCGAGGGCGAGGGCTACAAGATCGCCATGAAGACCCTGGATATGTCCCGTACCTGGGTTGGCTGCGGCGCTGTGGGTATCGCCCAGCGCGCCATTGATGAGGCAGTTGCCTACGGCAAGCAGCGCATCACCTTCGGCAAGCCCATCCTGAAGAATCAGGGCCTGCAGTTCATGATCGCCGACATGGAGATCCGTGTGGAGACCGCCCGTCAGATGGTGGCTCACGCCCTGAAGCTGATGGATGCCGGCCTGCCCTATTCCCGCGAGTCCGCCATCGCCAAGTGCTATGCCGGCGACATCGCCGTGCAGAACGCGCTGGATGCCATCCAGATCCTGGGCGGCTATGGTTACAGCCGTGAGTATCCCGTGGAGAAGCTCCTCCGCGACGCCAAGATCTTCCAGATCTATGAGGGCACCAACCAGATCCAGCGCATGGTCATCGGCAAGAGCGTCATCGGTAAGTTTTAATGAAAAGGCGGCGTCCGGCATTTGCCGGACGCCTGCCTATGATTCATACGGAAATAGGAGTAACGAAACATGGAACTGTTAGTGTGTATCAAACAGGTGCCCGACGATTCTGTCAGTGTTGGCCTCAACGCCGACGGCACCCCCAAGCTGGATGAGATCACCCCTGTGGTCAACGCCTTTGACACCTATGCCCTGGAAATGGCCGCTCGCTTCAAGGAAGCCCATGGCGGTTCCGTCACGGTTCTGACCGTGGGCGGCGAGGGTGCGGTCCCCGCCCTGCGCAGCTGCCTGGCTGTGGGTGCGGATCGGGCCTGCCGCCTGGCCGATGAGTCTGCCTGCGATCCCCAGGGGATTGCCTATCTGCTGGCCCAGGCCTCCAAGAAGGCCGGCGAGCAGCCCTTCGATGTGATTTTCTGCGGCAGCGAGTCTACCGACGCCTCTTCCGCCCAGGTGGGTGCCCAGGTGGCCGAGCTTCTGGGCCTGCCCGTCATCACCAATGTCCTGGCCCTGGAGCCCAAGGACGGCGGTATTTCCGCCAAGCAGGAGACCGAGGATGGCTATCGCGTGGTGGAGGCATCCTGCCCCTGCGTGGTGACCATTGTCAAGCCGGATTACGAGCCCCGTTATCCCTCCATCAAGAGCAAGATGGCTGCACGGAAGATGCCCATCACGGACCTGTCCTTGGCAGATGTGGAAGCAGACGCCGGCAAGTTTGGTCCTGAGGCCGCCAAGGTTCGGCGTGTTGCGCTCAGCGCGCCTCCCCAGCGGCAGAGCGGCGTGAAGATCCAGGAGAAGGAAGCCGCCGAGGCCGTGCGCCGCGCCATGGAACTGATGGCCGGGCAGAAGCTCATTTAAGGGGGAAGCACCATGGAAAAGCAGACGATTTTGGTTTATTTGGAGACCGCTGAGGATCAGGTGATCAAGGTCTCCCTGGAAGCGCTCAATGCCGCCCGTCAGCTGGCGGCCAAGACCGGTAAGAATGTGACGGCTGTCCTCATTGGCAGTGCCGCTGCTGCCGGTGCTGCTGCCGCCTATGGCGCCGATGAAGTGGTGCATGTGGCTGCCGACAGCTATCAGGCTGATCGCTATACGGAAATCCTTACCGCCCTCTATCAGCGCGCGGAGGCTTCTGCCCTGCTGCTGGGCTCCGGCCGGGACGGCAAGGAGCTGGCTGCCCGCGTGGCCGCCCGTGTGGGTGCCGGCTGCGTGACCGATGCCATGGCTCTGGCAGAAGATGGCTCCTGGGTTCGCTCTGTGTATGGCGGCTCCCTGCAGGAGAGTGTGGACGCCGGTGTCGGCGCAGTGGTAACGGTCCGCTCCGGAACCTTCGGCAAGCCCGAGGAGACCGCCGGCCGTACGGTGCCGGTGACGGAGGAGACCGTGGAGAACAGCGAGCTGAAGGCGGTCATTAAGGAAGCAGTCCAGGAGCTCAGCGAGAGCGTGAACCTGGAAGACGCCGAAGTGATCGTGGCCGGCGGCCGCGGCATGGGCAGCGCGGAGAATTTCCAGCTGGTCCGTGATCTGGCGGAGCTGCTGGGCGGCGTGGTCGGCGCCAGCCGTCCCGCCATCGAAGACGGCTGGGTGCCCCGGAACCATCAGGTGGGTCAGTCCGGCAAAATCGTGGCCCCCAAGCTGTATATTGCCTGCGGCATTTCCGGCGCCATGCAGCACGTCTCCGGTATGTCCGGCTCCGGCTACATTGTGGCCATCAACAAGGACGAGGACGCGCCGATTTTCGACGTGGCAGATGTGGGCATTGTGGGCAATGTCATGGACATCCTGCCGCTGATGATCGAAGAGATCAAGGCGCGCAAGAGCTGAGAAGAATTTGACGGGAGCAGGGCCCAGGGGGGAGCCCCCCGGGCCTGCTTTCTATTATTTTGGCGTGATCATCGGAGGAAGTATGCAGGAAAATAGCAGCAAGACGCAGGAATCCCAACGGGCATATGTTCGGGTGATCGATTATATCAAGCAGGAAATCCGCGTCGGCAATCTGCGAATCGGTTCCCGGCTTCCATCGGAACGTGCGCTGGCAGAGCAGCTGAATGTAGGACGCAATTCTGTTCGGGAGGCTCTGCGCATTCTGGAGATCATGGGGACAACGGTCAGTACCCAGGGCGCCGGCCATTTTATTGCCGGCAACTTTGAAAGCTCCCTGGTGGAGACTATGTCCATTATGTTCCTGTTGAAGGAACTGAGCTTCCAACAAGTGAGTCAGCTGCGTTATGCCATTGAGAAGCATGCCTTTGCTTTGGCAGTAGAAAATGCGACCGATGTGGATCTGACAGAACTCCAGGCCATCATTTCCCGTTTGGATCTGGGGTTAAGTGAAGAGGAGAATGTGCTTTTGGATAAGAAGCTGCACTATACGGTGGCTCGTGCTTCCGGAAACGCACTGTTCGTGGAAATTCTCAATGCGCTGTCCGATGTGATGGACCGCTTTATTGCGGATCTGCGAATGGACATCATGTCGGAAGAAGGCCGGCGCAAAAAGCTGCAGGCGGCCCACCGCCGCATTGTGCAGAGTATTCTGGAAAAAGATGTGGATGGCGGATATGCTGCCATTGACGAGCATTTTGCCCTGGTGAACCAGCGTCTGGAGGTCCGGAGCCGGTCCGTCCAGTTGTAAGTAAAGGAAATCCATTTGTTCTCTCTCCCCCTTTGCGGGCCGCGAAACTTGCCATTCGCGGCCCGCTTTGGTTTGTCCGGAGCGAAGGGGAGAGACAAGGGGCACAATAAAAAGCAACACCCGGGAACGCTGTGCGTTCCCGGGTGTTAAACGTTTTAGGGAAATCCCTCTTAGTACATGAGGTTGGGCAGGAGCATGGACAGGGGCTCAATATAGGTAATGAGCAGCAGGTCCAGAACCATGACACCAACAATGGGGAAAATACCCTTGCAGATCTCTTCCAGCTTGGCATTGGCCACGTTGCAGGCAACGAACAGGTTAACACCCAGAGGCGGAGTCACGAAGCCGATGGCCAGGTTCACCACCATGATGATGCCGAAGTGGATGGGATCCACGTCCATAGCCTCCACGATGGGGAGGAAGATGGGAGCCAGAATGATGATGGCTGCGTTGGTATCCATGAAGCAGCCAACGAACAGCAGCAGGATGTTGATGAGCATCAGCAGCACGACACGGCTATCCGTGGCAGACTCGAAGAAGTCAGCGATCAGCATGGGAACGCGCTCCAGAGTCAGGATACGGCCGAACGTAGTAGCAGTGCCCAGAATGATCAGAATCGTAGCGGTGGTCAGAGCGGCGTTGGCAAAGATCCGATACAGATCCTTGAGCTTCAGGTCGCGATAGACGAACAGACCAACCACGAGGCCGTAAGCAACAGCCACGGCAGCAGCCTCGGTGGGAGTGAAGATACCACCGTAAATGCCGCCCAGAATGATCACGGGAACCAGCAGAGCCCAAACGCCATCCTTCAAAGTGCGGCCAACATTGCCCCAGGAGAAGGGCAGGGCATCCTTATTGATATACTTATGCTTCTTGCAGTAGAAGGTGGTGTACAGGCACAGGGAGACACCGATCAGGATGCCGGGGATGAAGCCAGCCATGAAGAGGGCGCCGACGGAAGCACCGGTAGCCACGCAGTACATAACCATGGGGATGGAGGGGGGGATAATGACGCCGATGGAACCAGCAGCGGCAGTGATGGCGCTGGAGTAGTTCTTGTCATAATCCTGCTTGAGCATGCTGGGGATAGTCAGACCACCGATAGCAGCCACGGTAGCCGGGCCGGAACCGGAAATAGCAGCGAAGAACATGCAGGCCACGATGGTGACCAGGGCAAGACCGCCGTATTTCCGGCCCAGGAAGGCGTCAGCGATGTTGAGCAGACGGCGGGAAATACCGCCGGTTGCCATCAGCTCGCCGGCCAGCACGAAGAACGGCACGGCCATCAGGGGGAACGAGTCGGCACCGGTTACCAAGCCCTGAGCCAGATAGGTGGGCTGAACGACTCCGCTGGTCATAATGGCAACAAGACTGGACAGACCCAGAGAGATGCCAATAGGAACGCGGAGAATCAGAAACAGCGCGAAGCTTCCAAACAGAATTGCAACTTCCATAACTTCCTATTTCTCCTCTCTCAAGATTCCCATTCCTTCACCGTAATGGCATAGTAAATCTTTTGCACCAGACGGATCACGGTCAGGACCATACCAACGACAGGAGCGACGTACACATACTGCATGGGCAGGCCCATAGCGGGAGAGACCTGGCCACTGGCAATCTGCATACCGACAACCATAATGCCGTAGTAAACAATAGAAACAGCGAAGATCAGGAACAGGATATAAGCCACAATGGCATATCCTCTCTTAATCTTCTTGGGCATAAAGGTATACACAGCGTCTACGCAGATGTGCTTATCCAGCTTGACACCGTAGCTGATGCCGATGTAAATCATCCAGATAAACAGATAACGGGCAAGCTCTTCCGACCAGGAGAGGGAGTTATTCAGAACATAACGGAAAAAGACCTGCAATACGATAATAGCACTCATCAGTGCCAGAAAGACGACACAAAAAATCTTTTCCAGATGTTCATCGAGAAACTTTAAGACTTTCATTCCCTTAGCTGACCACCTTTCTTCAATCTCTACTTTCTTACCATTAACGCGTTATTAACACGGGCCTATTACCCGGGAAGAGACTGCCAAACAATATGGCAGTCTCTTCCCAAAAGCTGCGGATTCGTCACGCAGGCAGGGTCAATTAATACTCGAAACCAGCAGCGGCCCACAGATCCTGGGCATAGGTGCCGCCAGCAGCCTCGATGACGGTGTCATAGATGCCGGCGTCGGTGCAAGCCTGGATCATCTCAGCGCGCAGATCGTCGCTGATCTCGTAGACCTTGCTCATGCCGGAGTTGTTGATGCCGTCGATGCAAGCCTGGTTGTTGGTGTCGCAGGTCTCGCGGTTGTACTGGACAGACTCGTCCATGCACTCCTGGATCAGCTGCTGAGTCTGCTCGTTCAGGCTGTTCCACACGTCCAGGTTCATGAAGACGATGTAGGGAGTGTAGATGTGCTGGGTCAGATAGACGTGATCCTGCACCTCGTGGAGCTTGTTGTTGTAGATCTGCTCCAGGGGGTTCTCCTGAGCGTCAAATGCGCCCTGCTGCAGAGCGGTGTACAGCTCGCCGAAGGCCAGAGGAGAGGGGTTGGCGCCCAGAGCCTGCCAGATGGCCAGGTGGACGTTGTTCTCCATGGTACGGATCTTCAGGCCCTTCAGATCAGCCAGAGTGTTGATCTCCTTGTTGCAGGTCAGGTTACGGAAGCCGTTCTCATAGTAGCCCAGGCCCTTCAGACCATACTGCTCCAGGGAGTCCAGCAGAGCCTTGCCGGCATCGCTGTCCATGGTAGCACGAGCGGTCTCATAGTCAGAGAACAGGAAGGGAGTCTCGAAAGCGTTCAGAGAGGGGCAAAGAGCAGCGATAGCAGCGGGAGAGGGAGCGCCCATGGTCACGTTGCCCTGCACGCAGGCCTCGGTGTACTCACGGTCACCGCCCAGCTGCTGGTTGGGGTAGATGTCCATGGTGATGGCACCGCCGGAACGCTCTTCCAGCAGCTCCTTCAGGTAGACATAGCTGGTGTGCTGAGCCACGGTCTCAGTGGAGCCGTGAGCAGCAATGATGTTCAGGGTGTTGTAACCAGCGTCGTTGCCCTCAGCAGCGGTATCGCCGGAATTGCCGGAATCAGCGGTGTCGGAAGAACCGCCGCAGCCGGCCAGCAGGGTGGCGCTCAGGCCCAGAACCAGGATCAGGGAAAGAAACTTTTTCATAATCTTCTAATCTCCATTTTGTTCATGCCATCCAAGGATGGTTTGATCGGAATTGCGCATTATTTTTGTGGGGGAAGTTGGGGGACAAAGAATGAATCAGGCGGCAGGAGTAAAGCCGGCAGCAGCCCACAGATCCTCCGCATAAGTACCACCGGCCTTTTCGATGACCAGATCATAGATACCAGCGTCGGTACAAGCCTGCACCATTTCGTTGTGCAGATCTTCGTTGACCTCATAGGTCTGGCTGATACCGGAGTCATTGATGGCGTCGAAGCAGGCCTGCTCGTTCTCTTCGCAGATCTCACGGCAATAGGCCACGGCCTCATCCATGCACTCCTGGATCAATTCCTGGGTCTGGGTGTTCAGGCTGTTCCAGACATCCAGATTTATGAAAATGATGTAAGGCGTATAGATGTGGTTGGTCAGGTAGACGTGATCCTGCACTTCGTAGAACTTGGTGTTGTAAATCAACTCAGCGGGGTTCTCCTGTGCATCAAAAGACTTTTGCTGCAAGGCGGTATACAGCTCGCCGAAAGCCAGCGGGCCGGGATTGGCGCCCAGAGCAGTCCAGATTGCCAGGTGGATCTCGTTCTCCATGACGCGGATCTTCAGACCCTTCAGATCCTCCAGAGAGTTGATCTCCTTGTTGCAGGTGAGCTGACGGAAGCCGTTTTCGAAATAGCCCAGGCCCTTGAGTCCGGCAGATTCCAGGGAATCCAACAGAGCCTGACCAGCATCACTGTCCAGTGCCGCATACGCGGTTTCGCGGTCGGAGAACAGGAAGGGAGTTTCGAAAGCGTTCAGTGCGGGGACAAAGGGTGCGATGTTGGCCGTAGAGGGACCGCCCATAGTGACGTTGCCCTGGGTTGCGGCCTCGGTGTACTCACGGTCACCGCCCAACTGCTGGTTGGGATACAGATCCACCGTGACAGCACCGCCGGAGCGCTCTTCAATCAATTCTTCAAACTTCAGGAAGCTGAGGTTTTCAGAAGTGGTTTCTGCGGCACCGTGAGCTGCGATGATGTTCAGCGTGTCATATCCACTGGCATCACCGCCGGATTCCCCGCTGTCACCAGCGGGTTCCTCGTTGCTGGAACCACCACAGCCGGCAAGCAATGCAGCGCTCAGACCAAGAACGAGGACCAGAGATAAAAACTTCTTCATCATTCTTTACTCCTTTTTTCTTCGTTTCTCCTGTTTTCATCTGCCGAATGACAACAGAAAAGGTCTTCATCCCAAGGGCGATGCGCAAGCGCCGTTGAAAATCTGACCGCTAACAAAATAGCACATTTCGCTACGTCTTTCAAGGCAGAAGCTGCAAACGATCCAAAAATTTGGCACGTCACACAGGCGGCAGAGTTTTAATTTGTATAAAACTACAAACAAAACAGATAAAAACAGACACTTTTATTAAAAAGTAGACGCTTTTTCAAGAAAAGAACGGATCTCTCCGTGAAAACGTGTTTCAAGCGAAGCGGGAGGCGCCCAGTTCGATATCCACAATCTGCTCCATGGCTTTCATGTACTTCAATCCCAGGTCGGCACAGTC
>CALXDJ010000067.1 GCA_944387035.1 uncultured Oscillospiraceae bacterium
GTCAGCTGGACCTGGTCCGGAGACAAGGCCTCCCTCTCCCGACAGCTGGAGATGGAACTGGCGTTTTCAGAAAAAGACAACCTGCCGGTGCCGGAGATCGGAGATCTGGTGACTATGGAGGCGACAAAGCCGCTGTTTTCCGGCGTGGTGCTACGCCGGACCCTGGGCAGTGAGGGCCACACTCTGTCCGTCACCTGCTTCGACTACGGCATCTATCTGCAAAAAAACGACTGCACCGCCAAATTTACCGGTGCCACGCCCGAGGAAATCACCCGGTCTTTATGTGGGGACAAGGGGATTCCGGTAGCCGCCCTTCCCACTACCGGGATTTCCCTGCGCCGGAAGTTTTCCAGTGTGAAAATCAATCAGGCCATTACCACCGTATGGTCGCTGGCCGCGGAGAAAAACGGGAAACGCTATGCCATCCGGTATACCCCGGAAGGGCTGCTGGTCAAGGAACGAACCGTCAGCGCAGCCAGTCTGGTTCTCAAAGCTGCCGGAAACCTCATGGACGCCGCCACAGTGGAGGACGCCACCAGCGTCATCAACTCCGTGGCCATCTACGACAAAAACGGGAATTTCCTACGGCGTCTGGGAGATACAGCCTCTCAGGAGCTGGTGGGAACTATGGAGACCCACATCATCCAGCAAGATCATTCCGACGCCGCTGACGAGGCGAACCGCCTGTTGGAGGACGGGACACAGCAAAGGACCGTAACCGTCCGTGTACTGGGTGACCTCTCCCTCATAACCGGTGAAACAGTGGTTGTGCGGGAAAGCAAAACCGGACTTACGGGCATCTTTTGGATTGACGCAGATGTCCACACTTGGAACAATCACAACTATTACGCCATGCTGACCCTCAACTGCCGAAATGTGGCAGCGACCGCCAGCGCAGGAAGTGAGATGGAATGAACGAACACGCGAGAGATCCCTACGTGGGACTGAACCAATATTTTGGCCGAAAGGCCGCACAGGCCGTGCCGTCCTGGTATGCGGTAGGGAAGGTGATCGCCACCTCCCCGCTGAAGATTCGGGCCGACGGTATGGATCTGGAAACGGAGGACCTCTATATCGCAGAGCATCTGAGCGCAGGGTGGCAGGAACGACTGAGCGGATTATCCTGGCCTTTGACTGCGGAGCTTCCGCAGAAAATCCTTCGAGGCGAATGTGTATGCGGTCTTTCATCCGGCGAATGCCAGGTAATTCGACCTGAGGAAACGATACAGGGAGAAACGGCAAAAGAGGCTCCGGTTACCCACGGTGCACTTCTGCATGTCGGTGACCAGGTCCTGCTGCTCCGTTCAGCAGATGGGCAGACGTATTATGTGATCGAAAGGATGGTGAAGGTCTACCATGAGTCTGTTTCCACTGATTGATGCCCCAGATACCGGTACTGTTCCTGCAGCCACGCTACCTTTGGCCCGGGAAATCGCCTGGGATTTTGTACGGGACCAGCCAATCTGGAGAGCGGGCAGGCCGGTCTATGTGACGGGTGCGGGCGCCGTGCTGGTATGGGCCTGGAACTGTATTCACACAGAACGGTTCCGGTATGATGTTTTCACCACCGATTACGGGCAGGACCTGTCCGGTCTGATCGGTCAGCCCTATGGGGACGATATTCGGCAGTCCGAGGCCATCCGAACCATTCGGGAGGCGCTGATGATCCATCCATATATCACCGCTGTAGATCAGGTAAGCGCCCGATTCGAGGGAACACTGCTTAAGATTAGTATTTCGAGTATTTATACATCCGAAGGAGACCTTTATTTTGTGGTATACTCTGGAAACGGCATTGATGACTATGGCATCGACGTCTATAAGCTTTTAAGTTCGAAGGAAGTTCAGCTGCTCTTTTCCAAAGAGTATATTGATGACTTTGCATTCTATACGCACTATGCGATCTTTTCCGAAGACTGTGATATTTTCGCATTTGACCTCTGCACATGTGAAGAACTGAAAATCGCGAAGGATACCACAGATGGAATCTTTAGAATAGTGGGTGGCTATCTATATTTTGAGATCGAAGATCATGATGAGGACGGAGATCTGGTTGATGTTCCGTATCGCATTCTTCTCTCTGATCCGAATTTGACCCCTGAAAAATCCCCTTCCCCCCTTCCAGATCCTAAAGATGCGCTATGAAACAGGAGGTTGTAAAGTGTCACTGAATCAACAGCTATCAAGCTATATGAACGCAGGCTTTCCGATTCTCTATATCGACACATTTGAGGAAGGAAAGGTAGAGAATACGATTCGCCAGGTTGCCGACCGCCGTACCATTTGCAGTTGGAGCCTGGCAAACGGCTATGGAGAATACTCCACGAAAGAGCAAGCATGGCTGATGCCTCCGACCAAGGATGAATCCACTGAACTGGTCAAGGTGCTGGAGAGTAAGCTGGTCGTAGAGGATGAATTGCATCGGACGATCCTTCTGATAAAGGATGCCCACATTGCTTTGGAAAACCCGGAGGTGGTTGCCTATCTGAAAGAGATCGCCGTCCGAATCAGCGACGGGCTGGAATGCTGCGTGATCCTTCTTTCCCCTGTGGTGACGGTACCGGTTGAACTGGAAAAGTACATCACTTTACTGGAAAATGACTATCAGAGTTTTGAGGACATATGTGGCATCATCAATCAGTTTATTGCGGAACACGAACTAGACCCGGTGACGCCAAAGCTGCTGGAAGACATGGCCGTGGCATTCAAGGGCCTTTCAGAATTTGAGATCAACAATTTGCTGGCGCTGGCTGCATCCGAGGATGGGGAGCTGAGCCGTAAAAATCTGGCTTTGATCTTTGAGCAGAAAAAACAAATGATTCGCAAGTCCGGCATTCTGGAGATGGTTCCGGTCAAGGAAAAGATCAACGACATCGGCGGACTGGAAATTTTGAAGCAGTGGCTGCAAAGAAAGGCAAAAGTCATCCAGAATATGAAGGATGCGGAAAGCTTTGGCGTGGATATGCCCAAAGGAGTGCTGATCGCAGGTGTCCCCGGCTGCGGAAAATCGCTGTGCGCAAAAGCAGCCGCCAGTCTGTTTGAAGTCCCGATCCTGCGGTTGGATGTTGGGAAATTGATGGGGAAATATCTTGGTGAAAGTGAATCCAACCTTCGCAAAGCAATTCATCTGGCAGAAGCCATCGCCCCCTGTGTACTGTGGGTGGACGAGCTGGAAAAAGCGTTTGCCGGCATGGGTGCAGATGGCGGACATGAGGTAACCACCCGTCTGTTTGGTACATTCCTGACATGGATGCAGGAAAAAACGAGTGCAGCCTTCGTAGTGGCCACGGCCAATGACATCACCAAGTTGCCTCCTGAACTTTTGCGTAAAGGGCGGTTCGATGAGATATTCTTTGTTGGCTTGCCTACCAGTGAGGAACGGAGAAAGATATTTGAGATCCACATTGCAAAGCGCAGGAAGCAGGATATGGCTAAAATCAAACTATCCGATTTGGTTTCCAAAACCGAGGGGTATAGTGGTGCAGACATCGAGGGCGTTGTGAAGGAAGCTGTGGAATGTGCATTTGCGGATGGGAAAGACGCTGTCACTACGGAGGATATCCTTGCTGCGATCAAGAATACCAACTCTCTTTCCGTTATTATGAAAGAGCCTCTTGAGAAGATGAAGAAAGAGTACGAGCAGCGGAAGCTCAAGAACGCTTCCAGATAGGAGATTTGTATGGAAGAAACCATGGAAAATATCATACAGGTAGAGGAGTGGAATGCACAGGATACTATCGCACTCAAGCGTCTCCTGTCAAAGTTTATCAAATCCTATGGAGAAAAATTGCCTGACATCGACGATCAAGCATGGCTGAAGGCTCGCTTTATGGAAGAACTTCCCTCTATAAGTGAAGAAGCGGCAGAGCGGCTGGCATCCGAAACGGTAGCTGCTGTTCAGGAGTATGATGAAAACCTGTCTTCCATTCATCGTGCAGCGGCCAAAGGAACCAATACGGAAAAGTGGCTCGCCAATCAGATTGCAAAGGCGAGTTCAGGCATATCTGTTGTCCAGTACGGTGAATACCTGAAACAAATCAACACTGCTCTAGCAAATGCTAACGCTCAGATGATGCGCACTGTAACCACAAACAGCGGCGAGATCAGTCAGTGCTTCAATCTGGATGGGTTTATTGCAGAGCAGCACCATGTCAACTCCTTCAACGCAAATGCAGCTCTCACCAAGAGCAAATTTTTTGCGCAGGTGAAGGTCCCCGAAGTTGGAGAAACTTATGGCAAGAACTCCTTTGACATCGTAATTCTGGATGCGACAAAATCAAAAACGCCCCCGGTTCACCAGTACCAAGTGAAATATGGGGCTGATGCCAAGGCTACGATTCAGCTCCTGCGGGAACATGGCAGTGTCACAAAATACTCCAATCAACAAATCCTTGTGCCGCCGGAACAGTTGGATGAAGTTCGCAAAGCCTTCCCCGGAAAAACGATCGTATCTGAAATTGGCGGA